>CAJUMG010000012.1:0-9635 GCA_910587335.1 uncultured Oscillospiraceae bacterium | reverse complement strand
TGGAATATTTTATCCCAGCGTTTTTTGTATCTGGACGCATATTATAAGCTGATCTGCGCATACAGTATAACAGCCTGTACCAGGAGGACTGTCAAATGATTGCTGTGATTCAGGTTGAGCGCTGGAAAGACAAAAGATTTTGGGAAAAGGTAAAGCTCCGTTTTCACCGATTTGCTGTGGCAGAAGAGACCGCCCAAAGCCCTTGGGGAGAGTATCAGGTCCTTCGGGTTTGCGACCGCAGGGTAAGGTGGGACCAGATCGAGAGATTTGTCCAGAGAGGTGTGCATTTTCTGGTCCCGAAGGATTTGGAAACACCAGAGGGCTTTCCGGTTTTTTTCGCAAAATCCTGGGAAGAGAGCTTTTTCCATGAGGCGGCAAATCGTCTGTTGGCGCAGCTGAACTGCCCCATGAATGGCAGAAGGATTATCCTGGCGGACAAGGACGGGACAAGGCGGGATTGGTTGGAAAAGTGGATTTTCTATAGCCCTGTTTTTGAACTGATCTGTGAAAGAGAAGATCGGTGCCAGGCTCTGGCAAAGGAATTGTTGGAGGAATACGGCGCCATACTGCTGCACGCGAAAGAATTGCCCAAGCACTCCAGAGGATTGCTGTTGGATCCAGAAGGCTGGCAGCGCCCCTGGAAAGGGTTCCAAGGAGTGATTTTCACATCGGTGCAGGAGAGGGGAAAGGGGATTTGCCTGGAACCCTCCTTATCTGTATTTGAAAATTGGAATCCGCCGGAAGGGATTTTGCCGCAGGATTTTTTGGCAGCCTGTTTGCAGGAAGGATGGCTCTCTACAGCCGAGATAGCCTGTCAGGGGCGGCAGAATGGTATGGTTTTTTCTTGGGAGGAACTGATTCGCCTGTCGTCAGAAAGCTGCCAGAGCCGGTAGCACTTTGTTCACAGAAGGTTTTCAGTTTGTGGCTTGACAGAAGTGGGGGGCTGAATTATAATACAACTACTGTCTGCAACGGCACGGATAGAAAGGAAGATGTATATGGCTGAGAAAAAACGTCTGACAGAGGACGGTTTGAAGAAAATCGAGCAGGAGCTTGAAAATTTGAAAACAGTCCGGCGTAAAGAAATTGCCGAAAAGATAAAATTGGCGCTGTCTTTTGGAGATTTGTCTGAAAACAGTGAGTATGATGAAGCGAAAAATGAACAGGCAATTATTGAAGCGAAAATTACCCAGCTGGAAGCAATGCTGAAGGTGGTTGAGGTGGTCGATACAAGTGAACTGTCTACCGATGTGATAAGTGTTGGTTCTAAGGTGCGGATTTTCGATATGGATTTAGAAGAAGAAGAGGAATATCAAATCGTTGGTTCAGCCGAAGCAGACCCGATGGAAAATCGGATTTCAGATGAATCTCCGTTGGGAAAAGGACTGATTGGCGGCCGAATTGATGAAGAAATGAATATTGAAATCCCTGCCGGTATCATGCACCTGAAAATTTTAGAGATCTCCAAATAAAGGAATCAAAATGTGATAAAAAATGTCCCTGAGAGATTGGACGCTACAGACTTTTCTGCCGTCTTCTATCTCTGGGGCATTTTTATCGTAGATTTTTTATGGTGATCTCTGACATAAACCGGCTGGAAAAAAGAAAATTCGCGGATTGTTCACAAAATACAGCTGGCTTTTGCAGGGGAATCGAGTATGATAAAATTATGATATGATTCATGCAAACAGCGATCAGAGATTTGAGGTTAAAGTATGGACCGGTTTCGATTTAACAAAGAGGATATCCAAAAAAGAGGATGGAAAGAGTGGCTTCACAACTACTGGTTTTATTATAAATGGCCAACAGTCATAATCCTGTGCGTTTTGATTTTAGGCGGCAGTATCATTTATAGTATGTGCAATCAAATGGAATACGACGCAACGGTCTATCTGGTTTGCCGCAGTGATACAGCCGCAGCGCTGGATGTGGAACGGATTCAAAGCAAGCTGGAGAATTATGCGGGAGATTATGACGGCAAGGACGGTATCAACGTCTACTTTGGTTATTCGGCTCTTCCGGTGGTGAATGAGGAAGACCTCGTAGTCGATGGGCTGGAATCGGATATCGTTCGGCCGGACGAGGATACGGAAGACATACGGGAATATCTGGCGGCTACTACGGCGCTGGCCGGAGAAATGGACAGCGATACGGCGATCTATATTTTTGACGAAGTGCAGTACAATGAAATGATAGAGGATGCAGGCCGCCCTATTTTTGTCAATCTGAGCGAAAAATACCCAGATCTGCCGATTGTGGACGGTTGTAAGCTGATGGTGCGGGATACGATTTTTGCAAACGATTTTTTAGTGGTCAGCGATGAGCTGTTTTTTGTGGTGCGGGATCTTGCCCATATTCGAAATCACGATAAGCAAAAGATAATCGACCATTATGCGTATCAGATGGAGCTGTTTGACGCGATTGTAAAGGCCAGCTTTCCCCAGGCGTAAAATAAGAGGGTTTATTCTATGAAAGAGATTAAAATACGCCCCTATCAAAAGGAAGATTGGCCGATACTGGCCCGCATCCACGACAGAGCCAGGCGAGAGGAGCTGGAATGGGCCGGTCTTTTAGATGCGTTTATCCCTTTTGCCGAGGCTTCTGTCCGGGAAAGGCTGTTTGATGAGTATACGGTCTGCGTTGCCATTTTGGAGGAAAAACTGTGCGGCTTTGCCGCCTATTCTGACGAAGAGCTTGGGTGGCTGTATGTGGATCCGGCGCATCAAAGGCTGGGTGTGGGTAAAGCCCTTGTAGAGTATGTGATAAATCGTACAAAACGGCCGTTAAAGATAGAGGTATTAAAAGGAAATGATCCGGCGCTGAAACTCTACCAGTCTATGGGATTTTCCGTTTTGCAGACCTGCTCGGGAAAAATGCCGGGAAACGAGTCTTTTGGAGTGACAGTCTATTGCATGGAAAAGGAATAGGAAGATTCCCAAAAGGATTGCCGCTGTTTTATGGACCAGACGCAGAGGTATATAAGTTTGTGACTAAAAAAGGGACGCTTGTAAAAAGCGTCCCTTTTTCATAATCATTTGGAATTATTTTATTTTAGAAACAATTTCCATAGTATCCCGGGCGATCAGCAACTCTTCATTGGTCGGGATAACCCAGATTTCCACCTTGGAATCATCGGCGGAGATCTTCGCCTCTTCGCGGACTTTATTGCGCTCGGCATCCAGCTTCATGCCCAGGAAGGACATATCCTCGCAAACCAGCGCACGCATCGCACTATCATTTTCGCCGATGCCGCCGGTAAAGATGACCGCGTCAACGCCGCCCATTGCGGCCGCATAGGAACCGATGAACTTTTTGATCTGGTAGCTGACAATTTCCAACGTCAGCTTTGCCCGCTCGTTGCCCTCCTTGGCGGCGGCCCACAGATCGCGGCAATCGCTGGAAACGCCGGACAGACCCAGGAACCCGGACTTTTTGTTCATCAAATCGGACATTTGATCAGGGGTTAAACCCTCTTTGTTCATGATGTAGGTAACGACAGAAGGATCAATACCGCCGCTTCTGGTGCCCATAATAAAGCCGTCCAGAGGGGTAAAGCCCATAGAGGTATCCACTACCTTGCCGTCTTTAATAGCGGAGATAGAGCTGCCGTTGCCCAGATGACAGGTAATGATCCTCGTTCCTTCGATAGAGCCATGAAGCTGACCGTATCTTCCGCTGACAAAACGGTGGCTGGTGCCGTGGAACCCATAGCGGCGGATCGAATATTTCTCGTAATATTCATAGGGAACGCCGAACATATAGGCTTTTGGCGGCATGGTCTGGTGGAAGGAGGTATCGAAAATCGCAACCATAGGCGTCTCTTTGCCAAAAACCTCCTGACAGGCTTTCATTGCGGTGGCCTGAGGCGGATTGTGCAGAGGGCCCAATTCAGAGAAGGAGAAGATATCTTCGATTACCTTGTCGGTGACCAGCGTAGAGGTCTTATAAACCTCGCTACCGTGGAGTACCCGATGGCCAACTGCGGAAATCTCTTTCACCGAATCGATGACCTTTCCTTCGCCTGTGGTAAGGATCTGGACAACCTCCATAAACGCTTCCTTATGGGTGGGGAAAGGCGTGTTGCGGGACACGGTACGCCCGTCAGACGTTTTGTGGGTGATCAGACCATCCACCCCGATCCGCTCGCAGTTGCCTTTGGCTAAAACGGACTCATCCTCCATGTCGATCAGCTGATATTTTAAGGACGAGCTACCAGCATTGATAACCAAAACCTTCATGTATAAATTCCTCCCTGTTCTGTATCATTGACGATTGTCGTATATTTTTATATTATTACAAGAAAGGAAAAAAAGCAAGGAAAATCCTTGTGAGACGTTCAATTCATATGATAAAATAGAAACAGTTCATGATGAGAAAGTGGATAGAATGAAAATTTGTGGGATTACAGCGGAGTATAACCCTTTTCATAAGGGACATGCCTATCAGATCGGCCAGTCCCGCCAGGCGGGAGCGACCCATATTTTTGTAGTGATGAGCGGGAATTTTGTCCAACGGGGCGTGCCTGCCCAGCTGGATAAATGGACGCGGACCCGGGCGGCGCTATATGGTGGAGCGGATCTGGTGGTAGAGCTTCCTTTGCCCTTTGCCACCGCCTCTGCGGAGACATTTGCTTATGGTGCTCTATCCTTGATGCAGGCGGCAGGATGTGTAGATATGATAAGCTTTGGGGCGGAGGATCTTTTGGGCCATCTGCAAGATGCGCTAAAGGTGCTGTTTTCTCCGGCTTTTGAGCCGGCGCTCCAAAGCCGGCTGGCGCAGGGGTGCTCTTATGCTGCTGCCCGCACCCGGGCTGTAGCGGATCTTGCCGGCGAAGAGCTGGCGGCGGTCCTGACAAGACCCAATAACATTCTGGGCCTGGAATATCTAAAGGCTGCCCGGCGGCTGGCCTTTTCTCCCCAGTGGACAGCGGTTTTAAGGCGCGGCGCGGGACATGACGAGCCTGGCCTGCAAAATGGACGGATGAGCGCTTCTCATCTGCGCTTGCTGTTGGAGCGGGGAGATTGGGCAGAAGCGGGTAAGGGACTGCCAGAGATTTGCCTGCCCCTTTATCAGCAAGCCTTTGTGTCGGGAAAGGGACCGGTCCGAATCGAATGGATGGAACGGAGTGTGCTGTCTGTCCTGCGCGCCCGTTCACTGGAACAGTTAGAAAGATTGCCGGATATGAGCGAAGGGCTGGAAAACCGTCTTTACGCGGGAATCCGTCAGGCGGTTTCGATTCCGCAGTTATACCAGCTGGTTCAGTCCAAACGGTATCCCCAAAGCAGAATCAGAAGGACGGTGCTGCACAGCTTTCTGGGCGTAACAGCGGAAATGCAAAGGGAAACGCCGCCTTATCTGCGCGTTTTGGGCATTGGCGCGAAAGGAGAAGACATTTTAAAGCGAATGAAAAACACAGCGCAGGTTCCGGTATCCCAATCTTTGTACCGGCTGCAAAATCAGGGCGGGAGCGCAGAGCGCTTTGCCCGCCTGGAGGCATCCGCTACCGATCAATATGTTTTAGGAATGCCCAAGCCTTTGCCCTGCGGCTTGGATTTTACGGCCTCGTTGATAAAAGGATAGGAGGAATACGCCTTGTTGGATAGGTCAATCCCGTATAAAAATATCATTATGCGCGCGGAAAAAAGTCGCTTTTCGGGCCAAAAGCCGCCGGAGCTGCCGGAAGGTTTTGCCTTTAAGCTGTATTGCCCGGGCGATGAAAAGCAGTGGGCGCGTCTGGAGCGGTCGGTAGACGAATTTCCCTCGGAAGAGGAGGCGCTGCACTATTTTACCGAACGGTATTTGCCAATGTCTCAATTGCTGGAGAGGCGTTGTTGGTTTATCTGGGATGAAGAGAAAAGGCAGGCGGCGGCAACGGCTACCGCTTGGTTCGACCAGATGGAAGGCAAAAGAACCGCTTCCTTGCATTGGGTCAGTACGGACCCTTCCTATCAGGGAAAGGGGCTGGGACGGGCGATCGTCATTCGGGCACTGCAAACCCTGGCGGCAGAGGAAGAGGGGAAAAGCATCTATCTGCACACCCAAACCTGGAGCCATAAAGCGGTGGCGCTGTATCTTTCGTTGGGATTTACCCTTGTGCAGAAGGGTGGACTTTCCCAATATCAAAACGATTATCCACAGTATCTTCCGATCCTGCGGGAAATCATGCGCCCGGCGGACTTTGCGGCGCTGGTCCAGGAGACGGATGAAAAGCGCATATAGCTGCTAAAGCTGTAACAATACAATAAAAAGCGTCCGATTAAACACGGACGCTTTTTATATAGACGGTCTATTCTGTGATTTCTGCGGCTTCTGTATCACGAAACAGCAGGGAAATACACCAAACACCCGCCAGGGCGACTAGGGTATAGACAATTCGGCTGAGCATGGCGTCCTGACCGCCGAACAGCCATGCCACGATATCAAACTGGAAGATACCGATGGAGCCCCAGTTCAACGCGCCGATAATTGCCAGCGTTAAAGCGGTTTTATCCAGCATGGTTTCCACTCCTTTATGATTTGTCGCTCATTTGCCGAAAAAGCCCTGTCGGGTGATTCCGGCTGATAGTAGTGTTTCCGCAGTCACCAGCTTTATGAGGGGAAATTGTTGGTCATTTCCGTAAGCATAACAGCCAAAGCGGCGCGGGTAAGTGGAACATCCTCCTCTAAATTCGCAGAGAAGTTTTCTGCCGCCGCTCCCAGTGCGGTATAAAGAGCGGAAGAAGCTGATTTTTGCAAAGATGGATCGAACGCCCGGTGTAAAATGGCGTCGGCTTGCCTTAGCGTAATGGTTTCATCGGGGGAAAATGACGTTTCGGTGATGATTTTTGCATCAATAGCGGATTTTAAATAAGGCTTGATCCATAAAGGCAGTGATCCGTCGTTGGAAAGGCCGGTTGAAGGGATGGTCTGAGAGGAGATTGGTGTGTTTTTGGCTGCCAGCAAACAGATGAGAAACTGCCCGTAATTCATAGATTCATCCGGGTAAAAGTACCAGTTTTCTCCGACCTTTTCTCCGCAAAGAATCGAGTTTTTGTGGAGAGTAATGGCCGAGGCCGCCTCTGGTCTGCCGACCAGATCGGCAAAAGAAAAACCGTTTTTGTTTTCCTGAATGGTCACTGTAGCGGTAGCCTCTGTGGAAAAATTGCCGTAGCTGTCCATTAAAACATAGGAAAAGCTATCCTGACCGCTAATTCCCGAAAAGGGTAGATAAGACAAAGAGAGTCCGTCTGTTTGGACAATGCCTTTTTGGGGGGATTTGGTAATGCGGATGCTAAGGGCCTGTGCCAGCCCGTCAGACAGGCGATAGCTCCCGGTCGATACGTCCGACCAGGTGTACAGCTGTAAATCCTTGGCCTGCGGCGGCTGGGGAATCTGATCTTCTACAGCGATGGATAAAGTGGCAGTCGAGCGGTTGGAACAGTCTGGAATAAAAGAAAAATCGGAAAGACGGTTTTTTTCTCCGGGAACAAAGCAAAGGCGGTCCAATTCCTCCCGGCTCAGCTGAGAAAATTCGCTGACCGGTACGCCGTCTAAAATCAGACGGCCATTGTCCGGCAAAGAAGTAATGGTGATTCCAGGGAGTTGGCCTTCCTCTAAGCCCAGCCGAATCTCCAGCTGCCGGGCGGACAGTTCCAAAACCTCTTCCCGGCAAACGGATATCTGGGAAGAATTTTCGGCAGAGTCAGCGGATACAGGCTGGATCAACGGTGTATCTTCATAAAAAGGAATGGGCGCTAACAGAAAAGACAAAAATAAACTATAAAATGCATTCAAAATAAAATTCACTTCCTCTTTTAATCTATCCATATCCTTTGAAATTTCGGGCTTTTTATACAGGCTTTGTAAAAATAAACACTTTCGGATTTTACTTGCATTTTCATAGGGATTATGGCAAAATAAAAAGAATAAAAGGGAAGAAAGCGGGAGGATACGTGTGAATCAGACAATCGTGATTTTGGATTTTGGCGGCCAGTATAATCAGCTGATTGCGCGCCGGGTCAGGGAATGCGGCGTTTATTGCGAGGTGCTTCCATACCACACGCCGGTAGAAAAAATTCTTGAAAAAAATCCTATCGGCATGATCTTTACAGGCGGTCCTAACAGCGTGTATTTAAAAGACGCGCCTCGGTGCGGCAAAGAGGTATTTGACTTGGGCGTTCCGGTGCTGGGCATCTGCTACGGAATTCAGGTCATGACCTATGTGTTGGGCGGACATGTCATGTCTCCCGATACCAGAGAGTATGGGAAGACGAAAACAGAATTTGATACAGCCTGTCCGCTGTTTTCAGGGCTTCCCGCCGAAGGAATTACCTGGATGAGCCATACGGATTATGTGGATGAAATGCCGGAGGGCTTTTCTATGGCTGCCCGCACCGAATCCTGTCCAACGGCGGCAATGCAAAATCAAGAAAAGCGGCTGTATGGCTTACAGTTCCACCCAGAGGTGCTTCATACCGAGAATGGTACAAAAATGCTCCACAATTTTCTCTACAAAATTTGCGGTGCAAAAGGCGACTGGACAATGGGCGATTATGCCCAGGGCACCATTGACGCAATCCGGAAAAAGGTTGGAAGCGGCAAAGTTTTGTTGGCGCTGTCTGGCGGTGTGGATAGTTCCGTGGCGGCAGCGTTGCTGGCAAAGGCGGTTGGAGAGCAGCTGACCTGCATTTTTGTGGATCATGGTCTGATGCGCAAAAACGAAGGGGATGAGGTGGAGGCCGCTTTTGCGGATAAAGGGATCCATTTTATCAGGGTAAATGCAGAAAAACGTTTTCTGGATAAGCTGGCTGGCGTATCAGAGCCGGAGAAAAAACGAAAGATTATTGGCGAAGAGTTTATCCGTGTATTTGAGGAAGAGGCGAAAAAGATTGGCCGGGTCGATTATCTGGTACAGGGAACGATCTATCCGGATGTAATCGAGTCTGGCGCTGGCGATGCGGCGGTGATTAAAAGCCATCACAACGTAGGTGGTCTGCCGGATTATGTGGATTTCAAAGAGATTATTGAACCGCTCCGCCCCTTGTTTAAGGATGAAGTGCGAAAACTGGGCAAGGAGTTGGGCTTGGCGGATTATCTGGTATGGCGGCAGCCGTTCCCGGGCCCGGGGCTTGCGATTCGGGTCATTGGTGAAATTACAAAAGAGAAACTGGATATTCTGCGGGACGCAGACGCGATTTTCCGTCAGGAAATTGCCGGTGCGCATCTTGATCGAGACATCCACCAATATTTTGCTGTGCTGACCTCTATGCGATCTGTGGGCGTTATGGGAGATGTCCGCACGTATGATTATACCCTGGCTTTACGCGGGGTGACGACCACCGACTTCATGACCGCTGATTGGGCGAGAATCCCTTATGAAGTGTTGGAAAAGGTGTCGAATCGAATTATTAACGAGGTACGTGGAATTAACCGCATCGTCTATGATATTACATCTAAACCTCCGGCAACCATCGAGTGGGAATGACCGTCAAAACGGCGCAAACCCGCATGAATACAGGGTTTTTGACCTGTCACTTTGCCTTGTGATACTGGTTTGATACTATTCGTTTCAACCCGGTCACACAAGAGAATGATTGCAAAGGGCAAGCGAACCGCCCTGCTGAACGACAAATTCAGCAGGGCGGTTTTGCTTGCCC
>CAJUMG010000011.1:73866-74852 GCA_910587335.1 uncultured Oscillospiraceae bacterium | reverse complement strand
ATTACCTCCACATTCATTTTAGTTTCGATCGATATTTGCTCATTCAATAGGTTAATAAGCGGGATACGGCTACTGGATTGAAGGATGGCATCTGGATTTTGATTTGTCATGCCATCCACGGTATCAAACTGGTCGTTAACTGATACGAACCGGACACGCCTTGCTGGAAAGAACATCTCGATATAATATCCAACGGTAATATGATCACGCCCTAATCGGGATAGATCTTTGACGATAATGCACTCTATCTTATCGGCGAGGATGTTTTGAATCATTTGCTGAAATGCTGGGCGGTTAAAGCGTTTACCGCTGAATCCGTTGTCGATATAGTAATATGAGATGGGCGTTTGGTGCTGACGTCCCCATTCTTCAATAATCAACTTTTGATTTTCTATAGAGTCGGCAGAGTCGTTGTTAGGAACAGATAGACGGATATATCCTACAATTTCTCGGAGTGGCTGGATAGCTGGCTCAATATTTGGGTGTTTCCTGCTTTTTCGTGCCATGATAGTACCTCCTCAATAGGAATGGGCTATGGCGCAAACCATAGCCCTTGGAAGGATTATATCATGTTCTGTTTTCCGCTTCCATGGAGATACCCTCATTTTCCGCTTCCACGAGCTTAGGCATACGTTCTGTACCAACTTAGCCAATGCCGGAATGAACCCGAAAGCGTTACAGTATATCATGGGACACTCCAATATCACCATGACGCTGAACTACTACGCACACGCAACATTCGCTTCCGCAAGGGCTGAAATGGAACGGCTGATTGCATAGCCGCAGACAGATTTACTACTTTTTTACTACCGCCCAGAGGGAAAACCTAAAGGTTTATGAGTGTATATGTGAACTTCTCCCCATATCTAAAATGCCGGAAAAGCCCGGAAATACAGGCTATTCCGACATATAAGAATTTCTAAAGAGATAATCTGATTTTACCAATAATTTTTGTATAAAACATAAACAAATGATGTTGGGGGCAA
>CAJUMG010000011.1:54552-73856 GCA_910587335.1 uncultured Oscillospiraceae bacterium | reverse complement strand
TTATGATAAAATTTTTCAAAAAAATGGAGCTCTGCTATAGAGCTCCATTTTTTTGAAAAATTACGTTTCAACAAAACAAATTGCGTTTGTTTGGAATGCAACTAAGCTTTTTTCTCTTGAGGACCTTTTCTCCCTCTCCAGGACACCCAAAGCTCAGGTGCCAGACACAAAGATGAGAACAAACCAGCAATCATACCCACAACCATGGGGAAAGCAAAAGAAAGAATGGAGGATAGCTGATACACAACCGCCACAACACAGACTGTTATCAAAGCAATCATTGTAGTAATCGTCGTCATAACACTTCTTTTTAACGTCTGGTTAATGCTTGTATTGACCAGCTCGTCTAACGGTGTGGTACCACCCATTAGACGCTTGTTTTCCCGTACACGGTCATAAATTACAATCGTATTATTGATAGAATAACCTAAAATCGTCAAAGCAGCCGCAATAAAGTTATCATTAAGCGGAATGCGTAGGAATAAAAACGCAGCAAACACCCAGATCATATCATGGACCAACGCTACAACGCACATAGCGCCCGCAGACCATCCGCCAATTTTGCGAAAACGAAACGCGATATAAACCACCATCAGCAAAGAAGCGAAAGCCACCGCCACCAAGCATTTTGTAAAAAACTCTTTACCCATGGTCGGGTCAACATTATCCGTTTGCTCAATTTTCATATTGTTATCTGGAAAGGCTTCTTCCATTGCCTGCGTCAGTTTTTCATGCAGTTCTGTCGTCAGGCTACCCGATCCGGCTACGGTAATCACAACAGAATGAATGCCGCTTGAAACATCTTGTGACTCCTGTACATTCACAGACCCAACGACACTTTGTGCAACATTGGAAACCTCCGCGGAGGAAATTTCACCCGTATAAGAATAGGTAACCATCGAACCACCTTTAAACTGGATATCCAACGGAACACCCAAAATAATTGCTGTAGCGAAAATAACCACCATACACACAGCTGCAATGATATAAAACCATTTTCGTTTTCCAACAAAGTTAATCATTATTTGTCACCTCCGTACAGCCAAGCCTTGCGGAAGGGTTTAAACTTGGAAAGAGACTTTAACATCAGTCTGGAAGCGGTAACACCCATGATAAAATTCATGATGATACCGACCAACAGTGTATAACCGAATGAATAGATTGTACCAGCAGTCGAGGCGCCAAATGCAAAAAACACGGGAGAGAGCAATGTAGCAAAAATACTATCAGTCGGTCCAAAAGCGCCCATCAGAATAATCGCAACAAAAATCACTGTAATATTACCGTCAAAAATAGCGGTAAAGCCGCGTTTAAAGCCGATATTTAGTGCGCTGTCTAAAGATTTGCCTGCTTTCATCTCTTCCTTGATTCGCTCTGCTGTAATAATATTCGCGTCCACGCCGACGCCCAATGACAGGATAATACCTGCAATACCAGGCAACGTCAATGTAAAGCTCGGGATGGTAGAGAAAAAGCCGGTAATTGCGGCAATCGTTCCAGTCAGCTGTCCCAGTAAGGCAATAATTGCCACTGCACCGGGCAGACGATAGAAAACAATGACAAAAATCGCTACAAGGACAAATGCAATTGCCCCAGCCAAAACCATTGCATCCTTAGCACCCATACCCAAAGTGGCAGAAATGGAGCGGAAATTCTCTGTCTCCAGACGAAAAGGCAGCGCACCGCCATTGATTTTATTGGCAAGATCAGTAGCTGACGCCAATGTAAAATTGCCCGTAATTGTAGCAGAACCGTCGGTAATCTGCGTGCTGACGGTCGGATAAGAAATAACATTTTCATCCATCCAAATGGAAATTGGAATATTTGTCCCAGCCAGACGCCCCGTCGCTTCGGAAAAAGCTTCAACGCCCGAGGACTCCAGTTCCAGTAAAACCACATACTGGTTGTTATCGTCAATTCCTACCGCAGCTCTTTTTACGTCGCTTCCAGTCAAAATCACCTTTTCCGCTGTAACACCAGTAGGATGTCCGCCGCTGTCTACCTCGTACCCCTCTCGGAAGCTTAACAATGCGGTTTCACCCAATTCGGCAACCGCTTTTTCCGGATCAAAATCCGTTTCATCCTCTTTCCAAGGGAACCGGACAATAATACGATTTTTATTTAAATCTGTATATACTTCATAATCTGTGATATTCTGATTGATTAGACGAAGCTTGATAATGGATTCAGCTGCCGCCATCTGTTCCTCTGTCGGGCTGACGTCTGCTGGCGCGCTGAAGGTAACGTCCACACCACCACGAATATCAATTCCCCACCGAATATCGTCCGCGCCCTTAATTATCGTCCTTTCAACATCTCCAAAATAAGATGTAATACCAAAGAAAGAAAGATAAGTAAGGATCGCAATCAATATTACAACGATGAAAAATACTGGTTTTCCAACTCGTTTCATGTGCAATCCTCCAATGTTCTTCAATGTCTTGTCCCATTATAAAAAGGGATTTTCAGCCAATTTTGGCCCGACACTCATAAACTTGATTATAGGTGAAAAGCCCCGAAAAGTCAACAAAGAATCTTCGTTTTCCCAAAAAGCCGCCGAGATTTAGGCCGAAAATGTAAAAACAGGGCGCAGCACTCCCCGCCGCCCTGTTCTTACCCCAATCTACCTAGACATCCAGTTGAACCTTTTCTCCCAGAACATCTTTATTTTTTTCCAAAATTGGATGAATAATCTCGTGAATAAACTCTTCGGTCTGCTCCACGCTGCGCCCTACATAATGAATTGGCTTTAGCACCCCGACCAGCTCCTCTTTTGAGATCTGGAAATCCGGGTCGGAACAAACACGGTCGATCATATCATTTTCCAGTCCTTCTTCTTTAACGCGCTTGGCCGCGGCCAACGCATGAACACGCAGCTTTTCATGCAGCTTTTGCCGATCTCCGCCTTTTTTTACTGCGTTCATCATAATGTTTTCTGTCGCCATAAATGGAAGTTCACGCATCACCCGCTGTTCAATGACCTTGGGATATACCACCAGGCCATCACACACATTGATCATGATATTCAGGATGGAATCCACCGCTAAAAACCCTTCCGCAACCGAAATCCTCTTATTGGCCGAATCGTCCAAAGTGCGCTCGAACCACTGGGTCGACGCGGTAAAAGCAGGGTTAAGTGTATCGATGATGACATAACGAGCCAAAGCACAAATCCGCTCGCTGCGCATAGGGTTGCGCTTATACGGCATAGCGGACGAACCGATTTGATGCGTCTCGAACGGCTCTTCCATCTCTTTAAAATTTTGCAGAATGCGCAGGTCGTTGGCAAATTTGCTGGCAGTTTGCGCAATGCCTCCAAGAGTATTCAGAACCTGCGCGTCCACCTTTCGGGAGTAGGTCTGTCCAGACACCGGCACTACCTTATCAAAGCCCATAGACCGGGCGATTATCTGGTCCAATTTTTTTATTTTTTCTGTGTCATTGTCAAATAATTCCACAAAACTTGCCTGGGTTCCGGTCGTTCCTTTTGAGCCCAGCAGAGAAAAATGATCCAGCCGATATTCTACCTCTTCCAGATCCATTAACAGCTCATTGATCCACAATGTCGCCCGTTTTCCAACCGTTGTCAATTGTGCTGGTTGCAAATGGGTATATGCCAATGCAGGAAGATCTTTATATTGAAGAGCAAAATGACTAAGCAGAGAAATGACATTCAATAGCTTTCTTTTAATCACCTTCATCGCCTGAGACATCGTCACAATATCCGTATTGTCTCCCACATAGCAAGAGGTTGCCCCCAAATGGATAATTCCTTTTGCTTTTGGGCACTGAACGCCATAAGCGTAAACATGGCTCATTACATCATGGCGCACTTCCCTTTCCCGCTCCTGCGCCACCTCGTAATTGATATCATCCTGATGCGCCTCTAATTCTGCAATTTGTTCATCGGTAATTTCTAGCCCTAATTCTTTTTCCGCCTTTGCCAATGCAATCCACAAACGGCGCCAAGTCTTAAACTTAAATTCCGCGGAAAACAGATACTGCATCTCTTGACTGGCATAGCGAGTGCTAAAAGGGCTTTCATAACTTGTCCTCATTCTCCGATTCCTCCATTTGTCCTAGCCGGATTTGGCCAACGCGCTGCCGACAAACAGACACAGCGGCCGCTGTTACCTTTTTGAGATTTTTTGGAAAAACACTCCAAAAGACGCTGTCATTATAGCACAAATCTCGGTAATGTGGCAATGCTTATTTTGCCTTTCATAAACGAAGCGCAGAAAGGAACATTTATAGTGAGCGAATTTGTGCAAACAAAAACACAGACTTTTTCGCCATATCAATAAAAAGGAGTTGATAAACTTGAACAAATGCAAGAAAGTGTTTCATGTACTTACTCTTTCCCTTTTTGCCTTGTCCATTCCCCTCTTTGGTACAATCGGTTATCTGGAGCAGACGCTACCTGACCAATACCGTGCCCAAGAGGATTCTTTCTTTACCATTGCTTCCCAGCCCTATATTCAAATGGACAAAAATTCCTCTACCGTCGGCACACAGGTTTCCAGTACACGCTCCAATACCGATGTATTGGATTTAAAGCTTTTTGGCGTCATCCCTGTTAAAACGGTTACAGTACAGCACACGTCTACTGTTATGTTGTCCCCTTGCGGAACACCTTTTGGTATTAAGATGTTTACCGACGGGGTGCTAATTGTAGGGATGAGTAATTTGGAAACGGATATGGGGGCCGCAAATCCTGCCAAAGAAGCCGGCTTGGAAATTGGAGACATCCTCTGCACATTAGATGGCCAAGCCGTGCGCACCAATGAGGATGTATCCAAAATTATTTCCGCCAGTGCGGGACGTCAGATCGAATGCACCTATCGCCATAATGGAGAATACAAAACCACCGTACTGACTCCCCAGCAGAGCCGGGCCGGGACTGCTTATCGCATTGGCATTTGGGTTCGGGACTCTGCAGCCGGTATAGGAACTTTAACCTACTGTGATTTTTCGTCTCAAACCTTTGCCGGTTTGGGACATGGTGTGTGTGATGTAGATACCGGGGAGCTTATGCCATTGATGAGCGGAGAAATTGTAGATGTTTCTATCAATGATGTTGTGAAAGGCCACCCAGGCAGTCCCGGAGAATTACAGGGAGTATTTCACGAAAACACCCTCTTAGGGGAGCTAACCGCAAACCGCGATACCGGTGTTTTTGGCAAATTATTTTTTGACTATTCCAATCCATATGAAATTCCTATGGCCTTTCGTCAGGAAGTACAGGAAGGTCCCGCTCAGATTTTGACTACCATTTCTGGAAATACCCCACAGGTTTTTGACATCGTAATTGAAAAAATATCCTTTGGGCAAAATAACCCCACAAAAAATATGGTTATACGCATTACCGATCCTTCTCTTTTGGAAAAAACCGGCGGGATTATTCAGGGAATGAGCGGCAGTCCGATTATTCAAAACGGCAAGCTAGTTGGTGCGGTCACCCATGTTTTTGTCAACGATCCCAGCAAAGGATACGGCATTTTTGCGGAAAACATGTACTATAGCTCCTAACATCTTACCCATTTTCAAGATAAAGCAGGAATTTTTTATTTTTGACAAATAAACTAATTTTTACTGTTTTTTTCGCCAGAAAATAATGAATTGTAACGGCGTTGCTACGATTGTGTAAAGCATTAAATCATGCTATACTAGTAATTAGCTTTTTTGTCGTTCAAACACGCAAAACAGATAAAAAGGCTTTTTCAGTAAGGGGGAATTGAATGATCCAAGACATAAAGCGCATTACCATTATTACTGGTCATTATGGAAGTGGAAAAACCAATTTTGCGGTCAATCTTGCAGTCGATCTTTGCAAGGGTAAAAAAAAGGTGGTATTAGTGGACCTGGACATTGTAAACCCCTATTTTCGTTCTGCTGATTTTAAAGAGAAGCTTGGGCAAATGGGCATCGAAATGATTTGCCCTACCTATGCAAACACAAATCTTGATATTCCCGCACTGGGCGCAGATATCTACTCTGTTTTTCAAAAAGAAGATGACTGCTTTGTCATTTTTGATGTTGGTGGAGATGACGCGGGAGCCGCTGCTTTGGGCCGATACGCAAAGCTTATTTGCGAAGAGCCGTTTGACATGCTGTATGTGGTGAACCGGTATCGTTATCTGACCCGACAGCCGCAGGAAGCGCTCCAGATTCTGCGGGAGATTGAGACTGCTTCCCGGCTTTCTGCAACCGGTATTGTAAACAATTCCAATTTGGGAGAGCAGACCACCGAACAGGATGTCCTGACAGCATTGGAGTATGGACAGTCTGTCGCATCTCTATCCGGGATTCCCCTGGTTGCAACCACAGCAGAGCGTAAAATAGCCGCAAAAGTGCCGGAGGCGACCATTTATCCCATCGATTTATATGTATTACCCCCTTGGGAAAAATAAAAACCTGCTGTTTTCATCACTTTTATGCAGCAAGTCATTTACCTGCCAATCGACCGTCAATCGGTTTTGGTTAACCAAAATAATAAGGAGGATTGCTATGGCGAAGGTAACAATATCAGAAAACATCTGCAAGGGCTGCGGTCTTTGTACCACCGCATGTCCTAAAAAAATTGTTGTTTTAGCGCATGATATTCTGAATGCAAAAGGGTATCACCCTGCACAGGTCTCAGATATGAGTCTTTGTATTGGATGTGCAATGTGCGCAACCATGTGTCCCGACTGTGCAATTAAAGTGGAAAGGTAGTGAATCATTTGGCTGAACGTGTACTAATGAAAGGAAATGAAGCGCTAGCAGAAGCCGCTATCAAAAGCGGATGCCGCCATTTCTTTGGTTATCCGATTACCCCTCAGACCGAGGTTGCGGCCTATATGGCAAAAAGAATGCCGAAAATTGGCGGCACCTATCTACAGGCAGAATCAGAAATTGCTGCAATCAACATGGTGCTGGGAGCTGCTTCCGCCGGTGTTCGGGTCATGACCTCTTCTTCCTCTCCCGGGATTTCGCTGAAAACTGAAGGAATTTCCTACATAGCTGGTTCCGATCTGCCCTGTCTGATCATCAACGTACAGCGCGGCGGGCCGGGATTAGGTGGTATTCAGCCTTCTCAGGCGGATTATTGGCAAGCTACCCGCGCCACAGGACATGGCGATTTTCACATTCTTGTTTTCGCGCCTTCTACAATCCAGGAAATGGTAGACCTGGTCTATACGGCATATGACAAAGCGGACGAATACCGTATGCCCGCTATGATTCTGGCCGACGGTATGCTTGGACAGATGATGGAGCCGGTGGAATTTCCCGAAAAGGAAGCGGAACAAAAAATCGAAAAGCCTTGGGCAACCAACGGTCATCAAAATAAGCGTGTCCACAACATCACCAACTCTCTTTACCTGGATCCCAATGAGTTGGAACGCACCGTTGTAGAGCGGTTTAAGCGCTATGAGATCATCAAGGAAAAAGAGCCGATGGCCGAGGAATATCTGGTGGATGACGCCGATATTGTTCTGGTTAGCTTTGGCGCCACCTCCCGTATTGTCAAAAGCGCCGTCAACAGCGCGCGGGAAAAGGGAATCAAGGCCGGCATGATCCGCCCCATTACCCTGTGGCCTTTCCCGGAAAAAACGATTCAAAAGGCCGCTGATACTGCCTCTTGCTTTATGAGCGTGGAAATGAGCATGGGCCAGATGGTTGACGACGTTCGTCTGGCAGTTAACGGCAAAAAACCGGTATACTTTTTCGGACGGACCGGCGGCGTAATCCCCTCTCCTGCTGAAGTGCTGGAGCAAATCGAAAAAATGATGGGAGGCGCAAAATAATGGCAGTCGTATTCGAAAAACCGAAAACTCTAACCGATGCGGTCCTGCACTATTGTCCCGGCTGTACCCATGGTATCATCCATACGCTGGTAGCCCAAGCCATCGAGGAGTTGGGTATCGAGGGAAAGACAGTCGGTGTTGCACCCGTTGGCTGTGCGGTAATGGCCTATAATTATTTCACCTGCGATATGGTCGAGGCGCCTCATGGGCGGGCTCCTGCTATCGCAACCGGGCTGAAGCGGGCGCTTCCGGATAATATCATCTTTACCTATCAGGGTGACGGCGACCTGGCTGCCATCGGCACGGCCGAAACCGTTCATTCCGCCACCCGCGGAGAAAATATCACCGTTATTTTTGTCAATAACGCCATTTATGGTATGACCGGCGGACAGATGGCTCCCACCAGTCTTCCCGGCCAAATCACCCAAACTACCCCTTACGGGCGGGATACCTCCACTGCCGGCTACCCGGTCCGCATCTGCGAAATGCTTTCCACACTTGACGGTGTCGCCTACGCTGAACGCGTTTCGGTGGACTGTGTGTCCAACATCCGCAAGGCAAAAGCGGCGATTCAAAAGGCGTTCCAAAACCAGATTGACAAAAAAGGATTTTCGATTGTGGAGGTCCTTTCCTCCTGTCCCACCAACTGGGGCTTAACACCAGTCGAAGCGTTGGATTGGCTGCGGGATAATATGATTCCTTATTATCCGCTGGGCGTTTATAAAGACATCACAGGAGGCGATAAATAGTGGCGCTGAAAAACTTTTTATTGGCTGGATTTGGCGGACAGGGTATTCTTTTTTCCGGTAAGGTTATCGCCTATTCTGGTCTGATGGACGGCAAAGAGGTTTCTTGGCTTCCTTCCTACGGCCCGGAAATGCGCGGAGGCACCGCCAATTGCAGCGTCTGCATTTCGAATGATCCCATCGGTTCGCCTCTGGTCCTTTCTCCGGATGTTTTGATGGCTATGAACCTGCAATCCTTTGATAAGTTTATCGATGCGGTATCTCCTGGCGGAATCGCTGTGATTGACAGCACGCTGGTGGATAAAAAAAGCAGCCGAACAGATATTACCGCAGTCTATGTTCCCGCTACTGCGCTCGCCAATGAAAATGATCTGCAAGGGCTTGCGAATATCATTTTGGTCGGTACCATTTTAAAGCATACGGATTTTGCCGATTTTGAAGCGGTCAAAAAAGCGATTGACAAATGCGTTCCACCCAAAAAACGGCATTTGATTGAAGCAAATTTGCGTGCGATTGAGATTGGTATGAAATACGAATAAATCTTTGAAATAAAAAAGGCTGGATAAATTATCCAGCCTTTTTTATGATTCCCTTTTACTCTATTGAATCATATAGAAATCCCCCGCTTTCGCAGGGGATTTTTTATGTTTAGTCCTATGCCGTCGCGCCTTCTGGTAAAGAAGGGGTCTCGGTCGGCTCAATATCCGAAGAATTCTCCGGTAAAATCGGTTCATCCGGTTTGACTAAATTGTCTTCGGGGCTATTATACTCTTCTATCGGGAAAACAACCTCTTCACCGCTTAAAAAGGCATTATACTGCTCCTGATAGTGGCTGGCAAAGGCTCGGCATCTAGCCGGATATTCCGGAGGCATAGCGTCTGCATATTTTTCCACAAATACATGGAATTGCTCCATATAATTCTCCGCAAAGCCCACTACATCTTCCGAATACGTGTATTCCTCATCATACCCGTCATAGTATATGGATGTATTGTCCAAAAGCTGTTCCACCGTCAGGTCATACCCCAGACCATCATCCAAGTATAAGCTATATCCGTAACGCTGCTCTACCGAAGGAGTCATAATATTGATATGGTCAAAGGGAATACCCGTTGCTGTGATTTTTTGAAGAACCGACTGCGCCACTTTCACAAATTCGTCAGCGCTGGCAAAAGTGTTACTCATTCTCAGTTCTGCTCTAACGTAATCTGCCGAACGCAGATCATCTATAGACATGGTCTCCGGCACTTCCGCACGCCGCAGATCAAAATATATATCCATGCTGGTTACATTTGTCTCGTCCTTCAGAGCCTTTGCACAGATCTGATTGGCCTGAGCGCGGAGATCTTCTTCCAGCATGCTCCGGTGTGGTCCCCAAGTGTACCAAAGCTCCGGAATAATCGCCATTCCAAGGCTGCCCACAATCAGGACAAAGCAGACAAATCCACTCAAAAAGTCGTAACGGAGTTTTTCACCCTTTGACAGAAAATAACGAAGTAGAATTTCTACGCCCAAAACGATTAAAATAATCGGCGCGAGCTTTGCCATCAGCAAAACACTGATTGACTGATTAAAGGTGCCGATCAGAAGCAACACGCCAACGGCTATCAGTGCACACGCCATGGTAATCGTTCCAACCCGGCGGCCCTTTGGCTGCTGTACCGGCTGCACCGGATAAATTACCGGCGGCTGCGGATATCTCGGCGGCACAGCCGATTCATTTCTTGCTGCCTGCTCACCTTGGGCCGCACTATCTGAAGCTGCATTTTTGTTTTCCTCTGTGGTGTTTTCTGTTTCCAGTCCAAAATTATTCATGATGTCCCTCCTGATATTCTATAAAGTCTCCTGCCTCTTTTGGCATTCTCTCTCTATTTAGCAGATAGATCCCCAAACCAATAATTGCCACAGCAACAATAAAGCTTGGAATACGGTTCAAAATAAAGTAAAGCCAATCCGGCAGATCAAATCTCCAAAATAAAGGTCTAATAATGGACCCATACAGAGAATAAATGCCTAAAACAATACAGCCTAATCCTAAAAATTTAGGCACTTTTCCGGAAATTTGTCCGCTCATCCCAACCTTTTTCGGTACCCATCCGCCATTTTTTAATCCTTCCCAAAATCGGTAGTCCATCTGTAGGCGCTGATCCGCATTATAACGGGCGCTATTGAACGTATCAAAAAAGGAGTAAAACCAAACCACCGGCAGAAAGACGCACAAAACGCCCAGTTCCAGCAAAATGGCCGCCCCAACAATTCCCCAAAAGAGCGTTGTAATCGCCATTCCCTTTTTCATCATTCCCAGATACATCTGTCCGGCGCCTGGAACAAAGGCGCAGCAAAACACTAAAAATTTATTTCTTTCCATGCAAATTCTCCTTTTCACTCATAAACGCTTTATCCGGCGAATCAAAAAAGCCTTGCATCCAATCTCCTAAGCCAGAAGTAAGCTGCTGCAGATTGTTTCGAATCTCTGTCAATCCCGAAGGTTTTTCTTTTGCCAGATCGGCCTGGACTGTAACATTGGGTCGCCCTTCTCTCTCGATGTTCCTCGCCGGGAAGGTAAAAACCCCGCTCCACCAGAAAATCATGGCCAGACAGGCAGCAGCAGTCACTGTTGTAAGCCTGCGAAGGAACGCTTTTCGCGCCCGCTCCCGGATCTTCTTCATCACTTCGCCATAAAGCGGAACAGGCGGTGGTTGTAAAACCTCTTCACACAAAAGATCTGTATAACGCAGGGTACACATGTCACAAAAAGAAAGGTGCTCTGACACTTCCAGCCGCTGCAGCGTATCTAGCTCCTCTTCACGAATCAGCGCCTGTAAGGCCTCATCGGTCAAATGTCCATCCTCATAAAACAATTCCAATATCATAGACCCCTCTCCTTTCCGACAGTTTCTCTTAGCATTTCTCGCAGAAGAAATTTTCCCCGATAAATCTGCGTCTGAACGGTTTTAACAGGACGACACAGAATTTCCGCAATCTCTTCCGTTGACTTTTCCTCTAAAAAATACATCGATACAGCCTTTTGATAAGGCTCTTTCAGGTTTTGGATTGCTTCTAAGACGGCAGCTTGCGTTTCCTGCTTGATATATTCCTCGTCCGGTCCGGCGCGCATATCTACCATTTGTTCTCCAATTGAGTCATAGTCTAGCTGGACCCGGCGTGCATAAGCGCTTTTCAAATAATCCTTTGCCTTGTTGCTGGCAATGCGGATCAGCCAGGGTTTATAATTTTCTCCTTGATACGTATCAATATGGCGGTAGGCCGCAAGAAAGGTTTCCTGGGTGAGGTTTTGTGACTCATGATAATCATGGACCAACTGGTAACAAACGGTAAAGACCAGCTTTTCATATTGTATGACCAAGTCCTTAAATTCTTCATCTGTCATTTCCTCTGCATCACCGCCTTTTTAGCTGCCTTCACAAAAATAAACGAGCGTTTTGGTATTCTTACTGCAAAAACAAATGAAATTTAAAATTTATTTCCTGAATCTTATGGGAAAGCATGGGCAGATTTACAAAAATCCGCCAAGAAATCTTTTTTCTTTACAAAATCTGCCCATCTCTTGACTTTTTTAAATAAACCGGTATAATAAAAGCGCAATGAAACGTTGCGGGAACTAAATAGCGGGGTGCTGCGTATACGCGGCTGAGAGCGGATAGATGGATATCCGAAACCCATAACCTGATCTGGATAATGCCAGCGTAGGAAATGTGTTATGTGCGCGTTGTGTGGTTTTATCCATGCAGCGTTTTTTTGTAGATTTTTTTAGGAGATGACCCATATGCAAAAAACAAGCAAAACCCGCATCCTGGTAGAATGCGCCCTGATGATCGCTTTGGCGGTCGTCCTGGACATTCTTCCACTACCCAAATGGCCAAATGGCGGTTCCCTTTCGGTATCGATGGTACCGATTATATTTCTCTCCTATCGCCACGGAGCCAAATGGGGACTTTTGACCGGTTTTGCCTACAGCATCGTGCAGATGATCACAGGATTCTATGCGCCGCCTGCCGGCACCATTCTGGCCTTTATTCTGTGCGTTCTGTTGGACTATGTCATCGCGTTCACCATTTTGGGCGCCGCCGATTTGGTTGCCAAGCCCTTTTCCAACAAACTGGTAGGATATACCGTCGGCGCGCTGGCGGTGAATTTTGTCCGGTTTATTTGTAGTTTTTTGTCCGGCATCCTCATCTGGCAAGATTATGCACCGGAAGGGCAGCCCGTCTGGTTTTACTCTTTGACCTATAATGGCGGATATATGATTCCCAATATGATCATCGCCGCTGTGATCATTGCGCTGCTTTGCCTGGCCATTGACCCGGTGACGCTGCGCCGTCCACAGAAAAAAACTGCAAACGCATAAGCAAAAATCCATTGGCACACAAAAAAGGCTTCTTTCGTTGAAAGAAGCCTTTCCTTTATTTCTGATAGGTTTTTGCCAAAAAGCGTTCCCGATTGACCGAAACCCGACTGTGCGTTCCCTCTCCAATCAGACCGCGCTCATCTTCAGCTGTCACCTTAAAATCATACTTTCTTCCCTCGACCTTTACCAGTTCTGCGGTCGCTTTAACCTTCATACCCGTTGGCGTTGCGCGTACATGACTGACCGCAAGCGCCGTCCCCACCGAGGTGTTATCCTCTCCCAATTCCTCTGCAATACAGGCGGCAGCTGCATTCTCCATTAACGCAGCCATCATAGGGGTTGCAAAAACCTCCAAATCGCCGCTGCCAACCGCTAAAGCCGTATTGTCTTCATCCACAACTGTTTCAACCGAAAAACTTCTCATATGCATCTTTTCTCCTGTCCATAAAATACGATTGTCTCTGACCAAGTTCCCCTATCATCTCGTCTCATACGTTGGGACCGAATTTCAGGGTTAGAAGCAGCCATCACGACCTAGCGCCTATAAAACGCGACCACAAAAACCTGAGCATGATAGCAAGCCTGTAGCTATTATAACACAGCCCAAATAACTTTCAAAGAGATCAGGAAAGAATTTTGTGAACTGTCAGCTCCGATCCGAGTTCACAAAAAATCGTATCTCCTTTTGAAAAGACACCGGACAGATATTGTTGTGCCAACGGATCCTCAATCTGCTTTCGGATTTCTCTTTTTAAAAGCCGTGCTCCCTCTGCTGGATCCATTCCCTTTTGCTCTAACAAACACGCAGCAGCACCCGCGTCAATGGTCGCCTCTACTCCAATCTCCTTTAATCTTTTTTGTATCTGTTCAATCATTTTTCTTCCGATTTGCTCCAGCTGTGAACGATTTAAATACTGAAAAAACAGTATCTCGTCAATTCTGTTTAAAAATTCAGGCCGAAAAAATTCTTTTAGTTCTTTTTGGACCTCTCTTTTCATATCCTGTTCCTGGATACTGCCAGTCCCAAAGCCAAAGTGATTCTGTTGTGCAATTTTTTGCGCTCCGATATTGGAGGTCATTATAATCACACAATTTTTAAAGTTAACTCTTCTGCCCATTGAATCGGTCAAATGACCTTCATCCAGCACCTGTAAAAGAAGGTGAAAGACATCCGGATGCGCTTTTTCAACCTCATCAAATAAAATGACAGAATAGGGATTCCGCCGAACCTTTTCGGTGAGCTGTCCTCCTTCCTCATAGCCAACATAGCCTGGCGGTGTACCAATCAGCCTAGATACCGCATGTTTTTCCATGTATTCAGACATATCAATCCGCACCATAGCATCTTCTCTAGCAAATAAAGATTCAGACAGAGCCCGACAAAGCTCCGTTTTCCCTACGCCGGAAGGGCCTAGAAATAAAAAGGAGCCAATCGGTCTGTTGGGGTCGTTAATGCCAGACTGATTTCTGCGAATGGCTTTTGCCACAGCGCAAACCGCTTCATCCTGACCAATAACCCGCCTATGCAGATGCTCTTCCAACTCTAAAAGCCGCTTATTTTGGTCACGTATCAGCTGTTCCGATGGAATACCCGTCATCTTTGCCGCTACCTGTGCAACATCTAACGCTGTCACTGTAATCGGAGCTGGGCTTTTCATCGAAGGATCCCCCGACCAGCTTCCCCCCGACCATTCCTCCCCGGCTGTGCCGGAAGAAGGTTTGCCAACAAAAATCATTGTATAGCGGCGCGAAGAACACGACTGCATTTTTCGTGTGTCCAAACGTGCATAGGACGCCGCCTCATCCATTAGATCAATCGCTTTATCCGGCAAAAAGCGGTCCGGCATATAGCGAACAGACAAGGATACAGCCATTTTAAGCGCATCTTCGTCAAACTGTACATTGTGAAAGCTTTCATATCGCAGCTGAAGGCCCTTTAAAATTTCCAGTGTTTTTTCCGCGCTGGGCTCCGTCACTTCAACACTCTGAAAGCGGCGGGCCAAAGCACTGTCCTTTTCAATATGTTTTCGATATTCCTCTAACGTTGTAGCGCCTATGACCTGTAACTCTCCTCGTGCTAACTGCGGCTTTAGGATATTCGCTGCGTCAATCGCTCCCTCTGCCGCTCCCGCTCCCATAATGGTATGGATCTCATCAATAAAAAGGATGATATTTCCCATGCCAATAACTTCCTGCAAACAGGACCGCACACGTTCTTCAAACTCTCCACGGAATTTTGTTCCTGCAATCATATTGGTTAAGTCCAGGGAGAGCAGCCGCATATTCTTCATGTGATCCGGCGCTGCATCGGTTAAAAGTAGCTGGGCCAGACCTTCTACCACTGCTGTTTTGCCAACGCCTGCCTCTCCGATCAGGCAGGGATTATTTTTTGTGCGCCGGGAAAGAATTTGTAAGGTTCGCAAAATCTCTTCGTCCCGCCCAATTACCGGGTCTAGTTTTCCCTCTCGGGCCCACTGGGTCAAATCTCGGCTGTATTTTTCCAAATTCGGGCATTTGGGCACCGTCGTTTTCTGCTTGCCCCCAAATTTTTTGCCCTTCAAATAAAGGCTTTCAACCAATTCATTTCCAATTAAATCAATTGTATCCCGATAAATACTGTCGCAGTCCACACCCAATTCATTTAAAAAACGAACAGCGTAGCTTTCCCTCTCTTTTAGCATCGAAAGCAGGATGTGCTCTGTTCCAGCAACTTCTTTTCCCATCATGCGGGCCTCTGTAAGGGAGCTTTCCAATATTCTCCGACATCGCGGCGTAAAGTTTTCTGGGGACATCTGCGTTTTTATTCCGCGGCCAATCATTTCAATCAATTTCTGGCGGATTTTTCCCCATTCCACCCCTCTGCCCCGCAAAATATTTGCTGCAACTCCACTTTCCTCTTCCAAAAGTCCCAAAAGCAGATGCTCACTTCCTACATAAGTATGTCCCAATACACTCGCTTGGGATAATGCAGCATTTACGGCGGTATTGGCTTTGCTGGTAAAGCCAGAAAATTTAAACATGTAACTCATCCTCCCGCCCCATCATATGATATAGCAACACCAATATATGATCTGCCTGATGGGTAACATCTATTAGACAATCTTACTATTGGTCTTTACCCGCCATTTTATACGATTTTCACTTGGAACACTTTCCGGTGAAAATTCATAAAATGAGGTACAATACTTTATTTGGGAGGCTTTTTTATGTCTTGCTACGAAAACAAAAACAAAACCTGGATCATTGTTTTGGCTTTAATTCTTTTGTACGTTTTGTACTGTGATTTTGATCTGTGCAGCCTTTTGGGCGGCAACTGCGGCGCTACCTATAACAACAATTGTGGCTGCGGCCGTAATAATCCTCCGTACTGCTGCGACTAAACCAGCAACAAAAAAAGAAAAAGCCCACGGCCTTCCGTGGGCTTTTTCTTACATTTAAACAAAGTGTGTGTCTTTGATCATCTTTTTACACGCGTCAGTATATTCCCGATGAAGGCTTTCCCCTAAAGCGCGTAAGTTTTCATTGTCTTCCTCGCAGCATGACCGGGCAAAGGCTCTCCCAATATTTTCAAATTGAGGTTTTCCTTTTTTTGTACAAAGCAGGTAATAAGAAAGGGTCTTCGGATCATTTACCTTATCAAAAAGATCTGAATCGGCCCCTTGCATTCTAGCTGAAAACCGCTGCGAAGCTGTCTCCGCTAAAACCGACGGCAATTCTGCACCAAGAACAGCATCTGCCACAAAGGCAAACAGAATCTTTCTTTGCAGAAGGACAAGCGGTTGTAAAGCGGTTTCATCGGATACCGAAAACAACCCATTCTCATCAAAAAACACATCTGCGATCCGGTTTCCCAAACCGTATGCCTTATCAATATTTCCATTTTCTTTTTGGACGACAAACTCTCTGGCCGCTTTTTCCCCATCATCTTCTGGTACTGACGCCGCACCAAAGGGAGGGACAATTTTCATGTCGCTGTCGTCCGAAGCAACAGCCAAAAGCAAGCCAGTATTCTTTGGTCTGATTTGCAGATTGCATAGCATTGCCAGACCTATTGCTGAAAACAGAAAAATCCAAAGCATTTTCTCACTTCTTTCGTTATACTCCTTGCTCCAGTGCTTTCTCAAGCGCCAGAGATAGCTGGTCAGGACAAGAAGTCTTCCCCGTTCCGCAGCGAACACCGCGCAAACACTCGATCACTTCTTTTGCATTTCTTCCCTTAACCAGCTGAGAAATTCCTCGGGAATTGCCGCTGCACCCGCCTGTAAAAACAACCTTTTTGATCGTTTCTTCTTCTAACTCAACTGTAATAAGCTTAGAACAAACGCCTGTAGGCTTATAGATATATTCCATTGTTTTTCCTCACATTTACTATTTCATTCTTGCTAAACCATGCTCAATCGCATCCTTTGCCACCGCGTCGGCCACAGCATCTGCCACCTTCTCATTGAAGGGATTGGGCAGTATGTAATCCGGGGACAATTCTTCCTCACTCACAATATTTGCGATAGCATATGCCGCTGCAATCTTCATTGATTCACTGATATCTCTGGCTCGAACCCGCAGTACACCTTTAAAAATACCAGGAAACGCCATTACATTGTTGATTTGATTCGGAAAATCAGACCGGCCTGTACCAATGACATAAGCGCCGCCCGCCTTTGCTTCATCCGGCATAATCTCTGGGGTAGGGTTCGCCATTGGGAACACAATAGACTTAGGCGCCATAGAAGAAATCATCTCACGGCTGACAATATTCGGCGCGGAAACACCAATAAATACATCTGCATTTTTCAGCATGTCCGCTAAGGTTCCCTGTCTATTTTCCCGATTTGTCTGCTCCGCCATTTCCTTTTGAGCGGAATTGGTCCATTCTGCACCGCGATAGATCGCTCCCTGCTTATCACACAAAACAATATCGCCAAAATGCATCTGCAATAGTAGCCGGGCAATTGCAATCCCCGCAGCCCCTGCGCCGTTGATCACAATGCGCGCTGTGCCCATTTTCCGGCCGGTCAGCTTCATTGCGTTTAACAACGCGGCAGCAACAATGATCGCCGTTCCATGCTGGTCGTCGTGGAATACGGGAATATCGCAGCATTCCTTTAATCTTCTTTCAATTTCAAAGCAGCGTGGCGCAGCAATATCCTCTAAATTGATACCGCCAAAGCTTTTGGAAATCAGCGAAACA
Organism: uncultured Oscillospiraceae bacterium; assembly: GCA_910587335.1. Classification (GTDB taxonomy): domain Bacteria; phylum Bacillota; class Clostridia; order Oscillospirales; family Ruminococcaceae; genus UBA3818. The sequence continues at coordinate 55,766 of CAJUMG010000011.1, read as the reverse complement.
GTACGGACAATTTCATCCGTGTCCTTGGAATCAATACAGATGGGAAATGCATCTACCCCTCCAAATTCTTTGAATAACGCGCATTTACCTTCCATGACAGGCATAGCAGCAGAAGGACCGATATCGCCCAATCCCAAAACGGCGGTTCCGTCTGTAACGACCGCTACTAAATTGGCGCGACGGGTCAAGGAAAAGGATTTATCCTCGTCCTTCTGAATTTCCAAACAGGGCCGCGCGACACCTGGCGTATATGCCAAAGATAGATCCTCTTTACTGTGAATCGAGGCGCGGGAAACGATTTCGATTTTCCCCTGCCACTCTTCATGCTTTTTTAAGGATTGCTCCATAATATCCATTATTATTCACCTCATCTTTTTTTCCTCTCATAGGGTAAGGTTCAATTTGTCTTTTATTATACACCTTTCTCTACTATAGACGCAAGGGATTTTTCTACGACTCAGAAAGTTCCGATATTACAGCAGATTTAAAGCTGCGTAATATCCGAAAGCGGATACGAATTACTACAAATATTTTTTGTCAGAACAGGAATAAAACAGTTCATCTGATTTATTTTTTCCAGACCGTGGACTATATCAAATTATATGGTATTGTTGCAGACTGTCTACGCTTTTCACTTTCTATTTCTGCTCGACCCCTTCTTTGGTCTTTTTCTTCGTATTTGTCCATATACTGGACTTATAAAGCTTGTCTTGAAAAGAAACGGAGGTTCTCAAATTGGTCAAAGGAGTAGGAAAGAGACAACAGTTTCGTCGCAGCATTCTAAGGCTTCTCTATCGCAATGAAATCTTTTTTCTATTGACAGCATTGTTTTTCATCGGTATTCTTCTGGGAGCCTGCTTAATACGCTCTAATAGCTCCAATTGGCAAATTTTTATCCGTCAAATTGTGTCAGGATTTACCGATGCACGAGGAAAGCAAGCTTTTGCAGCTACCTTTTTTCAGTCTCTTGTCGGATCATCGACCTTTTTACTGGCAATTTTTTTATGTGGATTTTGCGCAGTTGGACAGCCATTAGTCTGCCTGATTCTACTGTTTCGCGGCATGGGATACGGCTTAACCGCAGGCGGAGTCTATCAAATCTATGGAATCAGCGGCATGGGATATGTAGCCTTATCTTTGTTGCCAAACTGTGTTTTAAGCGCCATCATTCTTCTTTGGGCCGGACAAAGCGCTTTTCGATTTTCAACAGGTCT
>CAJUMG010000011.1:23868-54542 GCA_910587335.1 uncultured Oscillospiraceae bacterium | reverse complement strand
TATGGCGCCATGAAAGGATCTGGGCAAATGTCCTCTCGCCCTTATTGTCTGGAGTTTTCTTTTCTAGAAGCGTGTTTATTGGTATCTGCTTTAATTGACAGCGTTTGCAGCTATTTGTGTAGCAGTTGGATTTCTTTCACCGGCTAAAAAGCGATTGTTCACAAAAAAGATATGAAAATTTCCCGATTTATGGTATCATAAGACTATAGAAACTTTCATAATGTGAAGAATCGGGAGAGATCAATCCAATGGGACTTATTTCTAATTTATTTAACTATGCAAAGCCCGGCCCCGGTGTTGAGAAAAATCAACAGCAGAAAAGGCGTTTTTTTCTGTTTTTTGAACTGTTTTTTCGAAAATTTTGGAAGCTCATCCAGCTAAATCTTTTATATGTTCTTTTCTGGATTCCACCGTTAATTGCCGGCACATTGCTGACCCCTTATAACGCGACTTTTGCATACCTTGCTTTTTTTCTTATAGGGACTTTTACAGCGGGTCCTGCCACAGCAGGTGCTGTCTATATCCTGCGTAATTTTGCCACCGAAACACCGGTGTTTTTATTATCAGATTTTTTTCAGCAGTTTAAAGAAAACTACAAGCAGTCTGCTGCCGCTTTTCTGCTGAATTCCCTGGCTTTGTTCGCTTGCTATGCTTCTTATTTGTTTTACGGCGAGCATTTGGATATGGGATTCATGAACTATCTATTTAAAGCGATGGTCCTTATTATGGCGGTGCTGATCGCTTTTGAAACATTCCATGTCTTTTTAATGATCGTAACAGTGGATTTGAAACTGAAAGACATTTTGAAAAACTGCTTTTTGTTTTCCCTTTTGAATCTTATCCGCAATTTTTGCAGTTTGCTGTTTGCAGTAGGATTTCTGTGGCTGGAATACAAATTTTTCCCTCTTTCTATGTTTATTTTTCCCTTTATCGGACTAACGTTTCCTTTGTTCATTATAACCTTTAACGCCTACCCTGTCGTGAAAAAATACGCTATCGATCCGTATTTCGAATCTCAAGGAAATGCACAAGATGACGAATCTCTTTTCGAAGACTAATAAAATTTCCTATCTTATGTAATTTTTAAGGCGGCTTCCTTTTGGTGGCCGTCTTTTTATTGTATCTTTTTCCCGTTCACCGGCAAAGATTTTATCTAAACGTTGGCGAAAAACTATCTTTTCGTTACTGGAAATCTACTGTTTTCCACAATTTCTAAACACTTATACCTCATTATAAAGCTATATCTTGTAGCAATCTCCCTTCAACACAAACAAAAAGACGGCACAGCCTTTACAGCTGTGCCGTCTTTAACATGCAAATTTTGGAAAAACCAAAGGGATTTCTATTCAAAATTAGCCGTTAATCTTTGTAACAACGCCGGAACCGACAGTTCTGCCACCCTCACGAATAGCGAAACGCAGACCTTCCTCGATAGCGATTGGGGTAATCAGCTCAACGTCCATCTCAACATTATCACCAGGCATACACATCTCAGTACCCTCAGGCAGAGCGATAACGCCAGTAACGTCGGTCGTTCTGAAATAGAACTGAGGTCTGTAGTTGTTGAAGAAAGGAGTATGACGGCCACCCTCGTCTTTTTTCAGGATATAAACCTGAGCATGGAATTTGGTATGGGGATTGATGGAACCGGGTTTACACAAAACCTGACCACGCTCGATCTCAGTTCTCTGAACGCCACGCAGCAGAGCACCAATATTGTCTCCCGCTTCAGCATAATCCAAAATCTTTCTGAACATCTCAATACCGGTAACAACGGTCTTCTTTCTCTCGTCAGTCAAGCCAATGATTTCAACTTCCTCACCGGTCTTCAGCTGGCCTCTCTCAACACGACCAGTAGCAACAGTACCACGACCAGTGATGGTGAAGACATCCTCAACAGGCATCAGGAAAGGCAGATCAGCTTTACGCTCAGGAGTCGGAATATACTTGTCAACCGCGTCCATCAAATCCAGAATCGGTTTATAAGCTTCATTGGAAATATCGTCCGGCGCTTCCAAAGCGGCCAACGCAGAACCAACAATGATAGGAGTATCATCGCCCGGGAATTCATAAGAACTCAGCAGATCGCGAATCTCCATCTCAACCAGTTCAAGCAACTCAGGATCGTCAACCTGATCGGCTTTGTTCATGAATACAACAATATAAGGAACACCAACCTGACGGGACAGCAGGATATGCTCACGAGTCTGAGGCATAGGGCCATCAGCAGCGGAAACAACCAAGATCGCGCCGTCCATCTGGGCCGCACCAGTAATCATGTTCTTAACATAGTCAGCATGTCCAGGGCAGTCAACATGCGCATAATGACGATTATCGGTCTCGTACTCAACGTGAGCGGTATTGATGGTAATACCACGCTCTCTCTCCTCCGGCGCTTTATCGATCATATCATAAGCTTCGTACTGAGCCTGTCCTTTCATCGCCAGAGTTTTGGTGATAGCAGCAGTCAGTGTTGTTTTACCATGGTCAACATGGCCAATTGTACCAATGTTAACATGGGGTTTGTTTCTTTCAAATTTAGCCTTTGCCATTAATGAATTTCCTCCCTTATTTAGAAGATAAATTTCGTACATGCTATGGAGTTATTTTACCAATAAAGGCCGAAAAATTCAAGGCTTTTCCGGCAAATATATGGGAAAATTAATCTTTTTTGCTCCGGGCATTCATAATGCCTTCTGCAATGGACTTTGGAACCTCGATGTAATGGCTGGGTTCCATCACATATTGACCGCGTCCTTGGGTTTTGGACCGCAGATCGGTGGAATAACCGAACATCTCGGACAGCGGAACAAATGCGTTAATCTGCTGTGCTCCAGGACGAGTCTCCATACCTTGGATCTGTCCGCGGCGAGAGTTCAAGTCGCCGATGACATCGCCCATGTATTCTTCAGGAGTTGTAACCGCCACTTTCATAATCGGTTCCAAAATAACCGGATCCGCTTTGCGCATTGCCTCTTTGAAAGCCATGGAGCCAGCGATCTTAAATGCCATTTCAGAGGAGTCAACCTCATGATACGAACCATCGAACAAGGTTACAATGCAGTCAACAACAGGATATCCCGCCAACACACCAGCCTGCATTGCTCCCTGGATACCTGCATCAACAGCAGGAATATACTCTTTGGGAATCGCGCCGCCGACAATTTGGTTGCGGAACTCATACCCTTTGCCGGACTCGTTGGGCTCAACTTTGATCTTAACATGACCATATTGTCCCTTACCACCGGACTGACGGGCATATTTATTATCCACTTCCACAAGCTTGCGGACAGTTTCTTTGTAAGCAACCTGCGGGCTGCCGATGTTTGCCTCAACCTTGAACTCACGCAGCAATCTGTCTACAATAATTTCCAGATGCAGCTCACCCATACCGGCAATAATGGTCTGCCCTGTTTCCTGATCCGTATAGGTCTTAAAGGTGGGATCCTCTTCCGCCAATTTGGCAAGACCGATACCCATCTTCTCTTGACCGGCTTTTGTCTTCGGTTCAATCGCAACGCGGATAACCGGCTCCGGGAATTCCATCGACTCCAGAATGATCGGCGCTTTCGGGTCGCACAGTGTATCGCCGGTAGTTGTATTTTTCAGACCAACTGCCGCCGCAATATCGCCTGCATAGCAAATTTCCAGATCCTTTCTGTGATTTGCGTGCATCTGCAAAATACGGCCCATTCTCTCCTGACCGTCCTTTACCGAGTTATAAACGGTGGTACCAGCGGCAACCGTACCGGAATAAACACGGAAGAAGCACAGTTTGCCCACATAGGGGTCAGTAGCAATTTTAAAGGCCAACGCTGCAAAAGGTTCGTCATCAGAAGAAGGTCTCTCTTCTTCCTCCTCCGTATCCGGGTTAACACCTTTAATGTGTTCAATATCGGTCGGAGCAGGCATATAATCTACAATTGCGTCCAACAGTTTCTGAACGCCCTTGTTTTTATATGCAGTACCGCAGACTACCGGAACCATCGTATTGTTAATGGTCGATTTGCGGATGGCAGCTTTCATCTCTTCCATGGTGAATTCTTCACCCTCGAGATATTTTTCCATCAGCTCGTCATCGGTCTCCGCAATGTGTTCGATCATCGCGGCACGATATTCCTCCGCCTTTTCTTTCATATCCTCGGGGATCTCTTCGACAGTGTAATTGACCAGTGCCTTGCTATCATTGTAAATGTAAGCTTTCATCTCCAGGAGGTCGATAATGCCCTTGAAGAATGTCTCCGATCCGATAGGCAGCTGAATCGGAACCGCGTTACATTTCAAACGGTCATGCATCATCTGCAGAACGTTATAAAAATCCGCGCCCATAATGTCCATTTTATTGACAAAGGCCATTCTCGGCACACGGTATTTATCAGCCTGACGCCATACAGTTTCAGACTGAGGTTCTACGCCGCCTTTTGCGCAGAACACGGTGACCGAACCGTCCAGTACACGTAAAGAACGTTCTACCTCAACGGTAAAATCCACGTGTCCGGGGGTATCGATAATGTTAATTCTATGGCCGTTCCAGTAAGCGGTAGTTGCAGCCGAGGTAATGGTAATACCTCTTTCCTGCTCCTGCGCCATCCAGTCCATTGTTGCCGAACCATCGTGCGTCTCACCGATCTTATGGTTTACACCGGTGTAGTACAAAATACGTTCGGTTGTGGTAGTTTTACCAGCATCAATGTGGGCCATTATGCCGATATTACGAGTTTGCTCAAGCGAAACGTCTCTTGGCATAGTGTCCTCCTTCAAGATAATCACTTAACAGGTCCAGGCAAATCTCAAACAGTAGCTCTGCCGGCCTTATTTTTCTTTGTTTTAGCGAACACAGGATTCGCACATTACCCAGATTGGATAACAAACTACCATCTGTAATGGGAAAAAGCTTTGTTGGCTTCCGCCATTTTATGGGTATCTTCACGTTTTTTAAACGCGCCGCCCTGCTCATTGATGGCGTCCATAATCTCTCCAGCCAGTCTTTCCTTCATGGTTCTTTCAGACCGGTTTCTGGCATACAAGGTTACCCAACGAAGTCCCAAGGTCTCCCGTCTTTCCGGGCGAACCTCCATCGGGACCTGATAGGTAGCGCCGCCGACACGACGGGCTTTTACCTCTAAAACAGGCATGATATTCTCCATTGCAGCTTCAAAAGCTTCCAGCGGATCCTTACCTGTTTTCTCTTTTACGATTTCAAACGCATCATATACAATTTTTTGCGCAACACCCTTTTTTCCATCGTACATAACGCTGTTAATCAGGCGTGTTACCAATTTGGAATTGTAAAGCGGATCAGGCAAAACATCACGTTTTGCAATATTACCTCTTCTTGGCACTTTGCTTCCCTCCTTCATATAGTATGAATTCATCGGTACTCGAAAGTGACGAAACTCCCGCTGTGCCAATACGACGGCAACAAAATATATGTTAACCGCTGCATCAGCAGCATGCATCAGCTTAAAACGGAATTTCTTACTTCGAAGCACCAGCCTTCGGACGTTTGGCGCCGTATTTGGAGCGGGCTTGCATTCTCTTGGCAACACCCTGCGCATCCAAAGTACCACGAATAATGTGATAACGAACACCAGGAAGGTCCTTAACACGTCCACCACGAATCAGTACAACACTATGCTCCTGCAGGTTGTGGCCGATACCGGGGATGTAGGCGGTAGCCTCAATTCCGTTAGTCAGCTTGACTCTGGCGATCTTTCTCAATGCAGAGTTTGGTTTTTTCGGAGTCGCGGTTCTGATAGCAGTACACACTCCGCGCTTTTGGGGAGAATTCTGGTCGATTGCCACACGCTTTTTGGAGTTCCATCCTTTCAGCAATGCCGGCGCAGTAGATTTTTTCTCCACTACCTCTCTGCCTTTGCGAACGAGCTGGTTAAAAGTAGGCATATTGCACCTCCTTACATAAAATGATTTATTGTAAAGAAAGAATTCTCTTTCTTTTACACAAAAAGAATATCCACCGACCGGCAGATAACAAATCTGCCTTTTTTGTCTAACAGGCACACTTCACCCATTAAATCAACTTCATTATTTTATCATTGTAAGCCAAAGCTTGTCAATAGCGGATCAATCAAATCCACCCTGTTTTTCAGTGGAATTATTGTATATTTCTCATGTTTTATACAAACTCAAAAGAAAAATCACCACTTTTAGCTGGAACAGCCAAACAGAAATACAGAGGGAATCTTTCTGACTCCCTCTGTATTTACCCATGTTTTGGTTTCTACTCTAGGTCGACTTTTATATCGTTAAAATACGGATTGGCATTTACCCCCTGGTATTCCACATCAGAGTAGCAGCTCATACCCGTTCCCGCCGGAACCAGTTTACCAATAATGACATTTTCTTTTAGGCCCAGCAAAGGATCAACCTTCCCTTTAATCGCAGCTTCGGTTAGTACACGGGTTGTTTCCTGGAAGGATGCCGCGGAAAGGAAGCTGTCCGTAGCCAGCGACGCTTTGGTGATACCCAAAAGCAGTGTAGAGGCGGTCGCCTCCTGCAAGCCCTCTTCCCCGGCGGCAATCCGCGCGCGAATCTCACGATTCTTTTCGCTTAGTTCCGCCTTGTCAATCAGCGACCCTGTGATAAGGTTCGTGCTTCCCGAATCTTCAACACGGCACTTGCGCATCATCTGACGGACAATAACCTCAATGTGCTTGTCGTTGATGTCAACACCCTGCATCCGATATACACGCTGCACCTCTTGAATCAGATAATCCTGTACAGCCAGCGGACCCTTGATTGCCAATACATCGTGGGGATTTACCGCGCCTTCGGTCAGCATATCGCCAGCCTCAACACGATCTCCTTCTGCAACTTTCAGGCGGGACCCATACGGAATCAGATAGCTCTCTTCCTCCAGTGTCTCTTTGTTGAATACCACAATGTGGCGGTTTTTCTTGATTTCCTCCATCCGAACGTCACCAGCTGTCTTGCTGATAATCGCTTGGTGTTTGGGCTTTCTCGCCTCGAACAGCTCCTCAACACGCGGCAGACCCTGGGTAATATCGTCTGCCGAAGCGATACCGCCTGTGTGGAAGGTACGCATCGTCAGCTGTGTGCCAGGCTCGCCGATGGACTGGGCCGCGATGATACCAACAGCCTCGCCCACCGCGACAGGCTTGCCATTGGCCAGGTTATCGCCATAGCATTTGGCGCAGACGCCGTACTTGGATTCACAGTTTAGAATCGAACGGATCTTCAGCTTTGTAATACCTGCGGAGATGATTTTCTTCGCATCCGCTTCATTCATCATCTTATCTTTGGAAACCAGCATCTCGCCTGTTTCAGGATGAAGCACGTCTTCTACCGGATAACGTCCAATCGAGCGCTCAGAAAACGGCTCAATCATCTCGTTTCCATCCTTAATGTCACAGACTTCAATACCTTCGTGGGTTCCACAGTCGTGCTGGCGAATAATAACCTCTTGGGAAACGTCCACCAAGCGGCGTGTCAGATACCCTGAGTCAGCGGTGCGAAGCGCCGTATCAGCCAAGCCCTTTCGCGCGCCTCTGGAAGAAATGAAGTATTCCAGAATGTTTAAGCCTTCACGGTAGTTTGCACGAATCGGAATTTCAATCGCCTTACCAGAGGTATTGGCAATCAGTCCGCGCATCCCCGCCAGCTGACGAATCTGGTTCATACTACCACGGGCGCCGGAATCGGCCATCATAAAAATGGGATTGTATTTATCCAGATTGTTTTTCAGCGCGTCCGCCACCTCGTCGGTGGTTTCGTTCCAGGTTTTAATGACCATCTGATACCGCTCATCATCCGAAATCAAGCCCCGGCGATACTGCTTGGTAATCTTTTCGATCTTCTGATCCGCCTCATCCATCAGCTGCTTTTTCTGCGGCGGAATTACCGCGTCGGAAACCGCAACGGTGATCGCTCCCCGTGTAGAATACTTAAAGCCCTGCGCCTTAATTTTGTCTAAAACCTCCGCTGTGGTTGCGGTTCCATGAATGCGAATACATTTTTCTATAATCTGTCCCAGCTGTTTTTTGCCAACTAAAAATTCGATTTCCAGCCTGAACATATTTTCCGGCTTGCTGCGGTCCACATAACCCAAGTCCTGCGGAATAGGATCGTTAAAGATAATCCGGCCCATTGTCGTCTCGATAATCTGCGAATAGGTCTCCCCTTCGATCACCTTTGTTCTGCGCACCTTAATTTTTGCATGTAAACCGATGACACCCTCCTGATAAGCCATCATCGCCTCATCTACGCTGGTAAAGGCTTTTCCCTCACCAGGCTCGCCATCCTTCTCCAGCGTCAGATAATAAGATCCCAGCACCATATCCTGCGTCGGGACCGCCACAGGCCGCCCGTCAGAAGGCTTCAGCAGATTGTTTGCCGCCAGCATGAGGAAACGGGCTTCCGCCTGCGCTTCTGCGGACAGCGGCACATGGACCGCCATCTGGTCGCCGTCGAAGTCGGCGTTATACGCGGTACAAACCAGCGGATGCAGCTTTAGTGCACGGCCTTCCACCAACACCGGTTCAAAGGCCTGAATACCTAAACGATGCAGGGTCGGCGCACGGTTTAACAGAACCGGATGGTCCTTAATTACGATATCCAGCGCATCCCAAACCTCTGTCCGGGCACGCTCTACCATTTTTCTTGCATTTTTGATGTTGGTCGCCGCACCGGTATCCACCAGACGTTTCATGACAAAAGGCTTAAACAGCTCCAGCGCCATTTCCTTCGGCAGACCACACTGATACATTTTCAGCTCCGGCCCAACCACGATAACCGAACGGCCGGAATAGTCGACACGCTTACCCAGCAGGTTTTGGCGGAAGCGCCCCTGCTTACCTTTCAGCATGTCAGACAAAGACTTTAACGGCCGGTTGTTGGGCCCTGTAACCGGACGGCCCCGACGGCCATTGTCGATCAGGGCGTCCACCGCCTCTTGCAGCATCCGCTTTTCATTGCGGACAATAATGTCCGGTGCGCCCAGCTCCAACAAACGCTTTAAACGGTTGTTGCGGTTGATAACCCGGCGGTACAGATCATTCAGATCGCTGGTGGCAAAACGACCGCCGTCCAGCTGCACCATCGGCCGGATATCCGGCGGAATCACCGGCACAACATCCAGAATCATCCAGGTCGGATCATTTCCAGACTTTTTAAATGCCTCCACAACCTCCAGTCTTTTTAACAGACGGATCCGTTTTTGACCAGAAGCAGTTTCTAGCTCCTCAATCAATTCATTATAAAGCTGTTCCAGGTCGATTTGGGCCAGCAGCTCTTTAATCGCTTCTGCACCCATTCCAGCCTTGAAGTCGTTTTCATATTTTTCCCGCATATCACGGTACTCTTTTTCATTTAAAAGCTGCTTAGGCTCTAGCGGAGTCTGACCAGGGTCAATCACCACATAGGACGCAAAGTATAGCACCTTTTCCAATAGACGTGGAGACATATCCAAAATAAGTCCCATCCGGGAGGGAATGCCTTTAAAATACCAGATATGAGAAACCGGCGCCGCCAATTCAATGTGTCCCATCCGCTCCCGGCGGACCTTGGCGCGGGTTACTTCAACCCCACAGCGTTCGCATACCTTTCCTTTATAGCGCAGACGCTTATATTTGCCGCAATAACACTCCCAGTCCTTTGTTGGCCCAAAAATGCGTTCGCAAAATAGACCGTCCCGCTCCGGCTTTAGTGTCCGGTAATTGATCGTCTCCGGCTTTTCCACTACACCATGAGACCACTGGCGGATCTGATCCGGGGAAGCCAAACCGATTTTGATTGATTCAAAAACATTAAATTCCAAGTGCGATCCTTCTTCCTGTATAAACTCGTGAGCAGTCTTCCAAAACAGGGGCAGCCGGTCGCCTTTTTAGAGAAGGCAACCGGCCAAAATCACCGGTTAAAAACTTTCGTCCTCAAACAAATCGTCGGCATCATCCAGACCTAGCAGATCGTCAGCATCCAGTACACTGTCTACCTCGTCGGCATCCGGCTCGTCAATGGTATAAGAATCCGCCAATTCGTCCTCATTTTTCACCTGTTCCATATCCATCAAATCGTCATCCACACGGCCCAAGCCTACATCCTCGTCATCATCAAAGGTCTGTTTCAGATCAATTTCCTGATTGTCCTTATCCAGCACCTTGACGTCCAGTGCCAGACTTTGTAGTTCCTTGATCAGCACCTTAAAGGATTCCGGCACTCCAGGCTTTGGAATATTGTTGCCTTTTACAATTGCCTCAAAGGTTTTAACCCGTCCCACCGTATCGTCAGATTTTACGGTCAAAATCTCCTGCAAGGTGTAAGCAGCGCCATAAGCCTCCAGCGCCCAAACCTCCATCTCACCGAAACGCTGGCCGCCAAACTGGGCTTTACCACCTAAAGGCTGCTGGGTTACCAGCGAGTACGGACCGGTTGAGCGGGCATGGATCTTATCGTCAACCAGATGATGCAGCTTTAGATAGTACATATATCCAACCGTTACCGGATTGTCAAATTGCTCTCCCGTCCGCCCGTCATACAGAATGGTTTTTCCGTCCTCTCGCATACCAGCCTGCTTTAAGCATTCGCGAATATCGTCCTCATGGGCACCGTCAAAAACAGGGGTCATGATCTTCCAGCCCAACGCGGCGGCAGCTCTGCCCAAATGGACCTCTAGCACCTGCCCGATATTCATACGGGACGGTACACCCAATGGGTTAAGCACAATATCAAGCGGCGTTCCATCCGGCAGAAAAGGCATATCCTCCTGCGGCAGAATACGGGAAACAACACCCTTGTTTCCGTGACGGCCCGCCATTTTATCTCCTACCGAAATCTTTCTTTTCTGCGCGATGTAACAGCGTACCACCATATTGACACCGGGATTCAGCTCGTCGCAGTTTTCGCGGGTGAATACCTTCACATCCACAATGATACCGTATTCGCCATGGGGAACCCGCAAGGATGTATCCCGCACTTCCCTGGCCTTTTCTCCGAAGATGGCGCGCAGCAGCCGTTCCTCTGCCGTCAGCTCCGTCTCACCTTTTGGCGTCACCTTTCCGACAAGGATATCGCCGGCCCGCACCTCTGCACCAACGCGGATGATTCCCCGTTCGTCCAGTTCCTTCAACGCGTCTTCACCAACGTTGGGGATGTCGCGGGTAATTTCCTCCGCACCCAATTTGGTGTCTCTGGCCTCGATTTCATACTCTTCAATATGGATAGAGGTGTAAACATCGTCACGTACAATTTTTTCATTGATGAGAACCGCGTCCTCATAGTTGTAGCCTTCCCAGGTCATAAAGCCCACCAGCGCGTTTTTGCCCAAGCTGATCTCACCATTGCTGGTAGCCGGGCCATCTGCGATGACCATACCCTTTGTAATCCGCTCGCCTTTTTCGACAATCGGGCGCTGATTGATGCAGGTTCCCTGGTTAGACCGCATAAACTTCAAAATCTTATAGGTTTCCAATGAACCTTCATCGGTACGGATGAGAATCTCGTTGGCGGAAACCTTTTCCACAACACCGTCATGCTTGGATACGACCGTAACGCCCGAATCCACCGCCGCCTTGTATTCCATACCTGTTCCGACAATCGGCGATTCTGTTTTTAAAAGCGGAACCGCCTGCCGCTGCATGTTGGAGCCCATGAGCGCTCGGTTGGCGTCGTCGTTCTCCAAAAAGGGAATCATTGCCGTCGCCACCGAAACGACCATTTTAGGCGAAACGTCCATAAAATCAGCCCGATCACGCTCCACCTCGAGAATCTCGTCGCGGAAGCGGGCATTGACCCTTGCTCTCGCCAGACGGCCGTCTTCATCCAACGGCTCGTTGGCCTGTGCTACCACATAATTGTCCTCCATGTCGGCGGTCATATAGACCACCTCATCCAGAACCTTGTGGGTCGTTTTGTCCACCCGGCGATAGGGCGCCTCTATAAAGCCATACTCGTTAATCCGGGCAAAGGTCGCCAGATAGGAGATCAAACCAATGTTGGGTCCTTCAGGCGTCTCAATGGGGCACATGCGGCCATAATGGCTGTAATGTACGTCACGCACTTCAAATCCGGCGCGATCACGTGACAGACCGCCGGGTCCCAGCGCAGATAGACGCCGCTTGTGGGTAAGCTCCGCCAGCGGATTGGTCTGATCCATAAACTGGGACAGCGGAGATGAGCCAAAAAACTCTTTAATCGCCGCCACCACCGGCCGGATATTCACCAAAGCCTGGGGCGTAATCACATCTGTATCCTGGGCTTGAATAGTCATTCTCTCTCGGATGACCCGCTCCATTCTGGAAAATCCGATACGGAACTGATTTTGCAAAAGCTCGCCTACCGAGCGAATGCGCCGGTTGCCCAGATGATCAATATCATCGGTGTTTCCCACTTCATAGCACAAATTATTGATATAGTTGATCGAAGCGAAAATATCATCCTTAATAATATGCTTGGGAATCAGGCTGTCCACGTTGGTCCGGATCGCTTCCCGCAAAGACTCTTCGTCTTCGTTCTGCTCTAAAATTTCTTTGAGCACTACAAAACGGACCTTTTCATTGATCCCGTATTCAGCACAGTCAAAATCCACAAAATCCTTGATATCAACCATGCCGTTGGAAATGACATAAAACTCCCGGTCGTCTACCGACAGCTTTACCTTGGAGACGCCGGCCCTTTCCACTTCCAGCGCCTGATCAATGGTGAGGATATCTCCCACATTTGCCATCAGCTCACCAGTCATGGGGTTAGCGACCGGCTCAGCGATGGTTTTACCTGCAATGCGGAAAGCAATACCCAGCTTTTTATTGTATTTGTACCGTCCCACCCGGGACAGATCGTATCTTCTGGCGTCAAAAAACAAGTTCTGCAAATGGGTTACAGCACTTTCTACCGTCGGCGGTTCGCCAGGCCGTAGCTTGCGGTATACCTCCAGCAAACCTTCCTCGCCATTTTTGGTGCTGTCCTTGTCCTGGATGGTTTTCACCAACCGCTCGTCCTCTCCAAAGATTTCATAAATCTCCTGATCGGTGCCGTATTTTTCGGTCAGTCCATCGCCGGTTAAGGTTGCTTTATCATCCTGCATTCTTAACAAAGCGCGGATAAAGGTGGTAATCGGGATTTTGCGGTTTTTGTCAATGCGGACATAGAAAATATCGTTGGCATCGGTTTCATATTCCAGCCATGCGCCGCGGTTGGGGATAACTGTGGAGGTAAACAGCTTTTTACCCGTCTTGTCGTAGCTCATGCCGTAATATACGCCCGGGGAGCGTACCAGCTGGGAGACAATAACCCGCTCTGCTCCGTTGATGACAAAGGTTCCGCTTTCGGTCATCAGCGGAAAATCACCCATAAAGATGTCCTGCTCTTTTACTTCGCCGGTCTCCTTATTCAAAAGGCTGGCACGAACACGCAAAGGCGCAGCATAGGTGACATCCCGTTCTTTACACTCTTCCACCGTGTATTTGGGCGTATCGTCCAAATGGTAATCGATGAAATCTAGCACCAGATTACCGGTGTAGTCGGTGATGGCGGATACATCCTGGAATACCTCTTTCAGGCCCTGATCCAGAAACCACTGGTACGAGTTTTTCTGCACTTCAATCAGGTTTGGCATCTCCAAAACCTCATTGATGCGGTTAAAGCTCATACGGACATTTTTACCCAGATGTACAGGCTTGACATTCACCATAGGCTTACTCACTCCATTCATCTATTGCCAATGCGATTTGTGCAAATGCTACGAAGGAAAACCAAAGCCGCAGTTTTTGCAAAATCCTATTGCTTTTTCCCGTATTCTCTGTTATAATAGCTATATCAGATGGCATAACTTTCCATTATGATACATTTAATAATTATATGATACTTTGAAAAGCTTGTCAAGAGTTTTTCCAGTACCGTCCAGACTTTTTTTGGGCGGTTTTGTTTTTTATTTCAACTTTTTGTTAGGTTAAGTATTGGCAGGATTTTCTAATTCCAAACAAATAACAAAAGGGCTTGTCCGCATTCTGCCGGATATAGCCCTTTTTTGCGGAAATTTTTCCGCACTAGATTTTTGTTTTTCCAGACAGGATGTTTTTATAATCCTCCAGGTTTTGTTTTAATAACGATGGCGTGTCCAGTTCATAAGGGCATTTCGCGCTGCACTGGCCACATTCCACACATTTTTCCACATCCATCATCATCTGTCTGCTTTTTTCACTCAGCCACCCTGCGGACGGACTTCTCCGAATCAGCTGGGACATTCGGGCACAGGAATTGATCTGAATTCCCATAGGACAAGGCATACAGTAGCCGCAGGCCCGGCAGAAATTTCCGATCAATTCCCGGCGGTCCTTTTCAATCAGCTTTTGGATTTCCTCGGTCATTGCAGGTGGATGATCAAAATAACTGATAAACTCATCCAACTCTGTTTCCCGCTGTATTCCCCAGATTGGCAGCACATTGTCGAATTGGTCCAACCAAGCGTATGCCGCGTCCGATCTGGTCAAAAGCCCGCCGGAAAGCCCCTTCATCGCAATAAATCCCATTTTTTGTTCCTGGCACAATCGCACCAAGGCCATGTCTTTTTCTGTGGCGAGATAACAAAAAGGAAACTGCAATGTTTCATACAGCCCTGACAGGACCGCTTCTTGGGCCACGTCCAGTCGGTGATTGGTAATGCCAATATGCCGGATCAACCCTTTGTCCTTTGCCTCCAACATCGCCTCATACAAGCCGGTTCCATCCTCTGGCTTGGGACAAAAGGATGGATTGTGAAATTGATACAGGTCGATGTAATCGGTCTTCAGGTTTTTCAAGCTGGTATGTAGATGCTTCCAAAATGTCTCTGTATCCGTAGCGGAGGTCTTGGTCGCAATGGTGATTTGATCCCGCACATCCGACAGAGCAAGACCGATTTTTTCCTCGCTGTCTGTATAAGCTCTGGCTGTGTCGAAAAAAGTAAAACCAGCATCGAAAGCCTTTCGCAGCAGCATAACCGCATATTCTGTCGACACCCTTTGGGCCGGCAGCGCGCCAAAAGCGTTTTTAGGCGACCGAATACCGCTTTTTCCAAGTGTTACATAAGCCATGAATTCTCTCCCCTTCCGTTTTTTGCCTGCTTTTCCAGATGAGTCTATTTCAAAAATGCTTTAAACGCCCGATAGGTCATATATGTGTCAATTTTAGAAACCAGTTCAAACGGCGCATGCATAGACAGTACCGGCACGCCGATGTCCACAACATCCGCATTGTGCTTGGAAATTTCCACCGCAACGGTACCGCCGCCACCCTGGTCAACCTTGCCGATCTCACCGGTCTGCCAAAGAACGTCTTCTCCGTCAAACAAATCCCGCACAAAGCCCATGAACTCAGCCGTCGCCTCATTACAGCCGGATTTTCCCCGGGAGCCTGTATATTTGGTCAGCACCGTGCCGTGGTTGACATAGGCGATATTGCGCCGCTCCGCTACATCCGGGAAGGACGGGTCAAACGCGCAGTTTACATCGGCCGACAGACATTTGGTGTGGCTGAGTACGGTTCGTCCCTCAATGCCATAGGGTTTTGCCAAATCGGCGATAAAATACACAAAGTAGTCTGACCCCATACCTGTAGCGCCAGGAGAGCCGACCTCTTCCTTGTCCGCCATCACGGTCACATGGGTATACTCCGGTGCATCCGCTTCAATAGCCGCCATCAGCGAGGTATAGGCGCAGACCTTATCATCCTGGCCATAGGCGCCCACCATGCTGCGGTCAAACCCAACATCCTGCGGCTCGAACGCCGGAACCGCCTGTAAATCAGCAGCCTGAAAATCCGCTTCCACTATGCCGTATTTATCAAACAGAATCTTCGCGACAGCCAGCTTCACCTTTTGGCTGGCCTTATCATCCCGGAAAGGCCGGGAACCGATGACGATGTTTAGCTCTTCTCCCCGTACGCCGTCGCCCAGCTTCCGTCCGTCCTGATCCTTGCTCAGATGGGGCAGCAGATCGGTGATGGAAAATACCGGCTCACCCGGCTCGTCGCCTATCGAAACGGTCACCACTTCCCCACCTTTTTTCACAATAACGCCATGCAAAGACAGCGGAATCGCCGTCCACTGATATTTTCGGATTCCGCCATAGTAATGGGTCTTAAAGTAACCAATTTCCGCATCCTCATAAAGGGGATTGGGCTTTAAGTCCACCCGCGGAGAATCAATGTGCGAGGCGACCAGACGGACGCCCTCCTTCATCGAGCGGGTGCCGATGGTGGCAAAGCACAAGGCCTTTCCCCGATTGTTATAGTAAACCTTATCCCCCGGCAGATATTTTTTGTCCGGATCAAATTCCACATAACCGTGATCCTTCAAAATCTTTACCGTCTGGACCACCGCTTCCCGCTCGGTCTTGGCGTACTTTAAAAAAGCCTTGTACCCTTCACAGAATGCGTCTGCCTTGGCGATTTGCTCCGCTGAAAGCGTTTCTCCACCGTTTTTCGGCGTCATTAAAAGCTGTTCCTCTAACATTTGGCCTTGGGTTTTGTTCTCCTGCGGCATTTTTGCTTCCTCCTTATCAGTTCTTTTCGATTTTCAGTAAAAACCATCTTTCACTCAAACGAGATTGCAGACTTAATCTGAAAAATCGTAAAGCTTTTCATACATTTTTTTCGTATCCAAAACCTTTTTGACATACCGTTTTGTGTCGCCGAAAGGGATGTTTTCAATATTTCTGCCATCTGGCGCACATTCCGGATCTTTCAGCCATTTTTGGGCATTTCCCCATCCGGCATGATACGCACAGAGCGCGTTGGCTTCACTTCCAAATTCGTCCAGCAGCATCCGCAACAAAAAAGCACCGTATTGGATATTGGTTTGCTCATCAAACAAATCATCAAATTCCGTACCGTTTTCGTCCTTCATGCGGTATTGGATCCACTGAAAGGTCTCTTCGGTAATCTGCATTAGACCACGGGCGCCAACGCTGGATTCTGCATCAGGACGAAAGCTGCTCTCGGTGCGAATTACCGCAAAGACAAAAGAAGGTGCCACCCCTTGCTCTGCACTGGCAGACCGAACTATCTGTTCATATCCCAAAGGATACGCCCTCTGGTAAAAAAATCGGACAGCTTTCGCCGCTCCAAAAATACCGCCTAGCAGAAGCAGTACGGTCAGCAGCATCACTCCGCCTTTTCGAATACGCATGAAATACCTGCTTTCTCTTTTAAAATCCGGATCAAGCTTTCGGTTTTCTCTGCCAAATCCTTTTCCAAACCGTCATTTACCAATACATAGTCCGAACGGCTGGTATAAAAATCATCCGGCTGCTGCGCGCCCATCCGCCTTTGCGCCGCCTCCGGCGTCAAATCATCCCGGGCCATGATTCGCTCATAGCGAAGCTCTTGTGGTGCGATCACCGAAATGACCACAGCACAAAACCGATTTGCTCCACTTTCGAACAATGTCGGCGCGTCCACCGCTATCAATCTTTCGCCTGCCGCTTTCCAGTCTTCCAGCTGCCGCTCCAGCAAAACCAGAATCGCCTTATGTGTAATCCGATTCAGCGTCTTTAGGCGGTCAGGGTCCGAAAAGGCGATTTGGGCTGTCTTTGCCCGATCCAGCGAACCGTCCGGCTGAATAATTTGCGGACCAAATGCATCGGCCAGCTGCGCCAAACACTCGCTTCCCGGCCGGACCGCCTCACGAGCCAGATGATCGCAGTCCACCACCGGAATTCCCGCCGCTGCCAGCAAACGGCTGACCGTACTTTTCCCCGCGCCAGTTTGACCGGTTAGTCCTACCACCAAGCAACCCATGCAAAAAACTCCTTATTGTCGTCTATAGCGTTACAACCTCAAATGCCGCCGCCCGTAAAAGCCGGTTATACACCGCCAGACCTATGCCATCTTTAACGGGACAATGGGCGAACACCAACTGTGCGCCTAAATCATCCAACTGCCGTAACGCCGAAAAAAGCCCTCTGGCCTGATCCTCTGGATTTTCCTGTTCACCATAGCAGACGGCCGGCGTTTGTAAATCGGAAAGATCTTCCGAAAAACACAGAGCAAATACCCCCTCGTCTTTCCGATCATTTACATAATGAATAAATGCCTCCCGTGCAGCGTCAATCAAAACGACCTTGGCCTTTGGCGCATAATGCTTATATTTCATCCCTGGCGAAGACGCTTTCTGCCCTTCTTCCATCGGCTGTGTTACCGCCGGATCCACCCGAACCTCGCCCAATACCGCCCGCAGCTGCTCTACCGTTATCCCACCTGGACGAAGAACCGTTGGAACCTCTCCTACCAGAGAAATAACAGTGGATTCCAGCCCTACGCCGCAACTGCCGCCGTCTACAATCGCCTGAACCCGGCCCATTAAATCGCCTATACAGTGCTGCGCCGTCGTGGGGCTTGGGCTCCCAGATAGATTCGCCGACGGAGCCGCTATCGGCTTTCCACTTCGGCGAATGAGCTCTCGGGCGATCAGATTGTTTGGAAAGCGGATTGCCACAGTGTCCAACCCGCCGGAAACCGCGTCCGGCACACGATCTGTTTTGGGCAGCACCATGGTCAGCGGTCCCGGCCAGAACTCCAGCCCCAGCCGAACCGCCGCTTCCGGTATCTCCCTGGCTAAAAGCGGCAGCATCTCTGTATCACAGATGTGCAAAATTAACGGATTGTCACTGGGTCTCCCTTTTGCCCGATAGATGGCCCGAACCGCCTCTTCATTCAAACCGTCGGCGCCCAGACCATATACAGTTTCCGTTGGAAAAGCTACCAGCCCACCCTGGGCCAGAATATCCGCCGCCTGTTGTAATTCGTCCGGATTTTCAAAAATCGAAGCGATTTTAAAAATCTTGGTTTCCACCCTTATTCCTCTCCCTGGCTTTTGAGTTTTTCCGCCTGATCATATGCCCGCAGCGCGTCCACCACTTCGTCCAGATCACCGTTTAAAATTGCCTCCAGCCGGTACAGCGTCAAACCAATCCGGTGGTCGGTCATACGGCCTTGGGGATAATTATAGGTGCGGATCCGCTCCGACCGATCACCGGTGCCCACCTGCAATTTGCGCTCCGACGCGATTTTGGCATTTTGCTCCTCCAGCATCCGTTCATATAAACGGGAGCGCAAAATTTTCATGGCCTTTTCCTTGTTTTTATGCTGGCTTCTCTCATCCTGACATTCAACCACTGTCCCGGTGGGGAGGTGAGTAATGCGGATCGCCGATTCCGTTTTGTTGACATGCTGGCCGCCGGCGCCGCTGGAACGATAGGTATCAATCTGTAAATCACCCGGCGCAATTTCTAACTCCACCTCTTCCGCCTCTGGCAATACCGCCACTGTGACAGTAGATGTGTGGATACGGCCCTGGGTCTCGGTTTCCGGCACCCGCTGTACCCGATGTACGCCGCTTTCAAATTTAAATTTAGAGTAGGCTCCGTCCCCTTCAATGGAAAAGCTGATTTCCTTAAAGCCGCCCAATTCCGTTTCGTTGGAACTTAAAACCTCTGTTTTCCAACGCTTGCTTTCAGCAAACATGGAGTACATCCGAAACAGAGAATTAGCAAACAACGCCGCTTCGTCACCGCCGGCACCACCCCGGATTTCGATGATAACGTTCTTATCATCGTTGGGATCTTTGGGCAATAATAGAATTTTCAGCTGTTCTCCCAGCTGGTCCATCTCCTCGCGGCTGGTGGAAAGCTGCTCTTCTACAATTTCCTTAAAATCCTTCTCCAACCCGCCTTCTTCCAAAAGCTCCCGGGCCTCTTCCATCGAAGCCTGGGCCTTTTCGTATTCCCGATACGCTTCTACGATTGGGGTCAGATTTTTGTGTTCTTTCATCAAACTTTTGTATTGATTATTATCGCTCACCACCGCGGGATCCATCAATTTTTCATTGATCTGCTCGTATCGGGCGGCAACGTCTTTTAATTTTTCAAACATAATGATCCTCCGTCTATCCGATTCTCCATCGGTTCCTGTATCCAGATCTTTATTTTACGCGGCAAACGCCCTAAGTGTGCTCCTGCTCGCGGGAAATTTTCCGGATATTTTTCTCCACCTTGCTGCGCGGCGCCATTACTTCATGTCCGCATCCCAGACAACGGATTTTAAAATCCATTCCTACCCGCAAAACCAAAAAATGGTTTTCGCCGCATGGATGCTTTTTTTTCATTGTAAGCACATCGCCAACCTGAACGTCCAACCTGCGCACCTCGCTTTGCTGACAGATAAAAATATTATACCAGATTTTATGGAGAAATGCCAATTCTTTTCATCGATTATTTGTCCAAATACGGCAAAAATAAAAGTGATTTTCATAAAAAGGAGTGAAATATGAGATGAAAGAGATTATCTGTGAATTCCCCAGCCACGATTTAGCCGAACAGGCTACACATGCGATTCGTCAGCAGGGGTTCTCCATTTTAGAAGAACAGTTTGAAGCCAAGGAGCATCAGACAAAAACCTCTCCTGTAGCAATGGCCGGTCAGCTGATGACCTTTTCTTCCCAGCCTGTACCGGACGGATTTGTTTTTTTGCAGCCAAAAAACACTAACGCACCCCACATACTGGGATGCACCGTCAAATTTTCCTGCCCAGATGAGCAAGCGGGAAAAATTCGCAGCCGGCTGTTGACCTTCGGCGGTTCTGGCGCCGTAATCCACTAAAGCCGTCATATCCCGGTTTTTTGTTTCATATATATTTTCCATCAAATGTCTTTCACAGACAAAAAATGCACGGCATCCTCTCACACAAAGCCGGGCAGAATGGAGGAAAAATGGAACAGTATCTGCCGGAAGGCTGTTTATGGAATACGCCCGAAAATACAGCATCCTTAAAAAGCGTGTCATCCTTACAGGAAAGCTGGAAGGACGGAAGGATTCTAGAAGGGCGAGTTACATTATGTGATTCAGAACACAACCTGATCGTTGATCTAATTAGCATGAAAGGAATGATTCCCAAATCAGAGGGAGCAATTGGAATTATAGATGGGTCGACTAAGGACATTGCATTGATTTCCCGGGTAAATAAGGTCGTATGCTTTCGTATTCTGCGCTTTGAACAAGGGCCCGACGGTCAGCCTGTGGCCATTCTGTCCCGCCGGCAGGTGCAGGAAGAATGCATGGAGCGCTATGTGAAAAAGTTATCCCCAGGCGACGTTATCCCCGTTCGGGTCACCCATCTGGAGCCATTCGGCGCTTTTGTGGACATTGGCTGCGGTATTCCTTCGCTCATTCCGATTGACGCAATCTCCGTCTCCCGTATCTCCCATCCAAAAGACCGCTTTGCTCCCGGACAGCAAATCCGCGCAGTTGTGCGCCAGGTGGAACCGGGCGGCCGCATCTGTTTAAGCCACAAGGAGCTGCTGGGCAGCTGGGAGGAAAACGCCGCGCTGTTTTCCCCTGGGGAGACGGTAGCGGGAATCATTCGTTCCTGCGAAAGCTATGGAATCTTTATCGAGCTCACACCAAATCTTGCGGGATTGGCGGAACCTAGAAACGATGTTTTTCCCGGCCAACACGCCAGCGTCTTCATCAAAAGCCTGATTCCCGAAAAAATGAAGGTAAAGCTCATTTTGGTCGATGCTTTCGATGCTGCTTATCCCGCTCCGCCTTTTCGTTATTTTGTAGAGAATGGACCGCTTTCCTACTGGCGTTATTCCCCGACCTGCTGCGCCAAAAATATCGAAACAAGATTCGGGGAATGTAAAAAAATTTAACGACATACATATTCAAATGCAAAAGGTTAAACTGAAAAAAGCAGGAGACTGTAGATACGCAGTCTCCTGCTTTTTTCACAATTTTCTTTTTATTGACATTTTATTTCATTGTGATAGAATCGAAACATTAAACTATATGAATTGAAAGGAAGAAGTTTTCAATGGCAGAATCAAAAAATTCATCGGTCCGGAAAGGGGATCTGACCGAGGGGAATATTGTGTCCAAGCTGACACTGTTCGCCTTACCCCTTATCGCGGGCAACATCGTAAATCAGCTTTACAACGTGGCGGACTCGGTCGTTGTCGGCAATTTTGTCGGTTCCGACGCGCTGGCCGCTGTTGGGGTCAGCTTTTCTGTTATGATGTGCTTTAACGCATTATTTTTCGGCCTATCCATGGGCGCTGGCATCCTGATTGCCCAGTGCTTTGGGGCAAAACGGCAAGAACAACTGCAAAATGCAGTCAACACCGCTTTTTCCCTGACGCTGATTTTAGGCACCGCCATCACTGTGCTGGGTGTACTGCTCAGCCGCGGTATTCTTATGCTTATGCAGACCCCGACAAATATTCTCGATGACTCTGCAACCTATCTGTCCATTATCTTTTTCGCCACCATCGGGAACCTAGTCTACAATATGGGCAGCGGTATTTTGCGCGGCATGGGTGATTCCCGCTGGCCGCTGCTTTTTTTGATCTTCTGCTCTGTGATGAACGTGATCTTGGATCTGGTTTTTGTCATCTTTTTAAAGATGGGGGTTTCGGGTGTTGCGTGGGCGACTCTTCTTTCCCAATACTCTTCCGCTGTACTGGTCCTTCTGCGCATACACTTTGGCGGCTATGCGGCCCGCATTCAGTTTCGTCATCTGCGTATTAAAAAGGAAAGTCTCATGCATATCCTGCGTTTAGGATTGCCCGCCGGCATTCAGGAAATGGCCTATTCGATCGGCATGGCGATTGTCCAGTCCTTCTCCAACGGTTTTGGTTCCGATTTTATCGCCGCCAACAGCATTATCATGAAGGTTGACGGCTTTGCGGTCATGCCCATGATGGGTCTTGGCAGCGCCATCGCAACCTTTGTGGGGCAGAATATGGGAGCCGGAAAATTAGACCGTACCAAAAAAGGAATACGGGCCGCTACGATTATCGTCATAGGAATCGGCCTTGTAATGGGAATACTGTTCCTGGGCTTTGGCCATTATCTGATCCGGGCATTTACCGATAACACATCGGTCATTGAAATGGCGATGAACGGTCTTCGTTTTCTGGCTTTTGTCTATACCATTATGGGGATTGGTTCGGTGGTTAGCGGCGCTATGCGCGGTGCCGGTGCCTCCGTCGCCCCGATGATCACTTCCTTGTGCGGCCTGCTTGTCCGGATTCCGGTGGCATACTTTGTAGCCGTATTACCCCACAATTACATGGGCCTTTTTGTGGCTATGGCAAGCGCTATGGCCGTCAACTGCGTCTTAATTAGTATTTACTACTTTAAAGGGAATTGGCGTTCCAAAACGGTTATCCATTCCCAATCGGAGATGCAAACAGAATCATAATGCACCATGCAAAAAGAAAGGACTGTTGACCGCAGTCCTTTCTTTTTGCTATTTACTGTATCTCAATCTTTTAACGGAGGAAAAGCGCTTTCCGGCTGTGCAAAAATCTGCAAAAACGCCTGCATTAAAGGGGAGCAATATCCATTTTTTTTACGGATTGCCGCTACACGGGTGTACATCCCCTTTTCCCTCAGTTCTTTGTACGCAATGCCATTTTGAGAAAAAACCGAACAGATCGAACGGGGCACAATGGCGACCCCCAGCCCTGCCGAGGCCCACATCAGAGATGTCCGGGCATCGTCGTTTAAGCAGTAGATGTTTGGAATGACCCCCTCTTCTTCAAATGTTGCTCTGATCAGCGGCTCCCACCGCCGATAGCAGATAAGCGGCAGACCATCCAAATCCGCCAGGGTAATCAGATCCTGAGCCAGTTTGACAAAGTAGCCTTCTACCCCTACTGCCACCATCGGCTCCTCTTCCAGAAAAACACAGGAAAACTCTTCTGAACGGAAAGGCGCCCGAACGACCGCCAAATCTATAGCCCCATTGCGGATCTGGTCCGCCAGATTCAGCGTGTTTCCCTCACAAATTTCAAACCGCACATCCGGAAACCGATCTCGAAACACCGCTATTTTACTTTTTAAAAGTCCAATACTGCAAGAAGATACCGTCCCCAATCGCAGCACACCAGAAATACCGGTCCGAAAATCGGTCAGCTCTTTCAGCGTGAGATCGGTCAGCTCCACAATGGATGCAGCCCGCCGGCAAAGAATCCTGCCCGCTTCGGTAATCCGTACCCGTCTGGCTCCCCGCTCTATTAGCGTAACACCCAATTCCTCTTCTAACAGCTTCATCTGTGCGCTGAGCGGCGGCTGAGAAATTCCCAGTTTTTTTGCCGCCGCTGTAATCGTACCACTTTCGACAATTGCCAAAAAATATTGTAGCTGCTTGATATTCATGCACTCGCTCCAGCAAAGCCAAACACAATTCCCACAACAGCAGAACCGAGGATAAACACCGCTGGATGCAGCTTTTTGAACACACGAGTCAGTGCAAAAATAACCACTGCCAACAAAAGTCCTTTCCAGTTGAACAAATCCCAGATAGAACCGGTGGCGCGGTATAGATCCAGCTGTAACAGAGAAATCATAACGACCGAAAAACCAGCAGCCGTAATGAGTCCGGTAGACGCAGGACGAAGACCATAAAACGCGCCCTTAACATATTTGTTATCCCGAAATACCTTTAAAAAGCCGGCGATAATCAAAATCACAATGATCGACGGAGTAATCAAGCCTATTGTGGCAACCACCGCGCCCAAAACGCCGCTGGTGGTAAAGCCCACATAGGTCGCCATGTTGACGCCGATCGGGCCGGGGGTCGATTCCGAAATAGCCACCATGTCTGCCAATTGGCTATGGGTGAACCAGCCGGTCGTATCAGAAATATGATACAAAAATGGAAGCGTTGCCAGACCTCCTCCAACAGAGAAAAGGCCGACTTTAAAAAATTCAAAAAACAACCGCAGATAAATCACTTCGAAGTCTCCCCCTTCCATTTTTGCAGCAAGATTCCAGCAATGCCCGCCAACAGGACAAAAATAATCGGCGAAACGCTGGTCAGGATTGCGCCTACCGAAACCGCCGCGTAAATCACCAGGGTCGCTTTATCGACAACCGAACTTTTTAAAAGCTTTAATACCGCATTGACAATCAGCACGCAAACACAAACGCGAATCCCTGCAAAGGCGTTTTTAACAATCTCCAGGTCCGCAAAATTCTGAATAAATCCAGCGATTACCGAAATGATCACCAACGATGGGAACACAACGCCTAATGTCGCCACAATTCCACCAATAACCCCTTTTGTCTTCTGTCCCACAAAAGTAGCCGTATTGACCGCAATAACACCCGGCGTACACTGACCGATGGCGTAATAGTCCATCAGCTCTTCATCTGTCACCCATCGGCGTTTTTCCACCACCTCACGCTGTAAAATCGGCAGCATAGCGTAACCGCCGCCAAAGGTCAGACCGCCAATTCGAGCAAAGGTCCAAAACAGATCCAGCAGCTCTTTCATTCTATGAGCTCCTCCCATCCATATTTTTTTCGTATGGAATCGATATATATTATAACTAATTCATATTGATTCCCTCGCTATCATATAAAGATATCCGAAAAAAGTCAACACTTTTTCTGGATATTTTCCAAATATTTTCCCAGCCCGTTTAAAACAAAAAAATTCCAACAAAAAAGGCACCCAATTTTGGTGGATGCCTTTTTCTTTCCAAAGTTTGCCTGCTAGATTTTACGCAAATTCGAAAACAGCATGGTTCCCGCTCCCCATAAAAGCTGAAACGCAACGACTGCCAAGCCATTGGCATTTTGCATATTGCCAAGCAAAGTGAATACGCTCATAATACCATAGCCCAGTAAAATTCCCACTATCTGAAGGACCATAGCCAAAGAGATTGCACCCTTTACCGAAAGGGCAGCCGTCACCCCATGGAACAGGGAACGAACGCCGCCGGTAAAAGACAGGCCGGCTGGAGCCGTGTCCTTCCTGCCGGTCATAATATCAAAATCACTGTGCAGCTTTGCCGGGATCACATGGATCATCTCCACCGGCAAATCGTACACCTGGGCGATTTTTTCCGCTGTCAGGTTGGGGTCTGTCGACCTGACAATCAGTCCAATGCCTTTTTTCTCCAGTTCATATAGCGCCTCAGCAATTTGCGGGTCCGGCCGGTAGCTGATGACAAACATAGCCGTCAGCTCACCTGAATTGGAAAGATAGATTAAATCTCGCCCGCCTGCCCGATATTTCGCTTCATAATCCCCAGAAGGAGTATAGATCTCATGATGGCGCATCAGTGCGCTGTTGCCAATAAGCACCCGTTTGCCATCTACCCACGCGGATAGCCCCATCCCCTCTTCATATACCAAATTCTCCACATTTTTGAGGATTTCCATTTTCCCCTGAATAATCTTCATGAAAACATTTTTAATCGTACCGTCAAAAGAGCACAGCGCGCTGGAAGCGTCCAAAATCGCTTCGTCAATCCGGCGCTTTTCAAACATTTTGATATTATGCAAAAGGACGTTGTCGTTGGGAAAAAGCTCGCTTGCATCTACGGTTATTCCGTTCACCGTACTAAAGGCATCCACAGCGTCAAATCCGGTTAGCTGAGCTCCCTCCTTAGAAAGCGAGCGTTGGGCGCGAAGCAGCGGATAGTTGGCATAAAGAGTTGCCGTAATCGGAGAAGCAACGCAGACCACCGCACTGAAAGCCGTTAAAGCGGTAAATACATCCTTGGTCAGATAATAGCTTACCCCGCCCACCGCAAGACTGCATAAAGTAACCACCGGCGCAATGATGCGGAATAGGCCCTCGCTTCCGTCCGGCTCATAGGACAGCTCTAAAAACCTTGTTAAAAAGCCCGCTTTGCTGGAATAAGCCAAATTGGGCGGATTTAAGTCCATTCCCCGGCTTAATTCTCGTGCCAACTCCTTGTTTTTCAGATATAGTACCGCGCTTTTCGGCCGCTCAGAGGAAACAATCTGAAAGTTTCCCTCTATGCGGGAAAGGATCATTTTCTTTCCCCACACATTACAAAGCAGACCAAAAACTGCCGCCACAAAGAAAAGACCTATTTCCTGCTCCAACAGTCTTTGGGGAAAAGCCGCCACCGCAACACCCTGCAAAATGGTAGAGATGACCGCCAGCGCCGCCAGTGAATCGCTGTCCGCATGCATCGTTAAAAGGGAGGCGAGTCCTCCGCCCACTGTTGTATTACAGACCAGCGCTGAAATAATGACCAATACCAGATTCACGATAATATAAATGCGCGGCTGACTTTCCAGATCCATAAAAGCAGGCAACGGAAAATCCGCCGTTTGTGCCAACGCAAGGTATAAAACGCCAAGGAACAGCACCGCTACAACTCCCAAGCGGACCTGAAGAGAAAATAAAGAGGCCCGCAGATCGTGCCGGATCGGCGCCGCATCCGCCTGGGTACGGAAATCGTCGATTTCTTCTCCGCTTTCCTCCTCACGAACAGAAAGGGATTCGTTTTCCAAATCCTCCTGCTCACGCAGAGAACGCTGAAGACTTTCAAAATCAAAGTGTTCCGCAGGTTGAGGAGCAGGAATTCCCTGGGTTTTGCTCAAATCATCCTCATACTCCTCTTCACCTGGCTCACGAATAGTATACAGGGGAATATTCAGCTGCGTTTTTTCCATATGAGGTTGACGGGGCGGTTCCTCTTCCTGCCATTTCTCCCAATTAAAATCAATAACCGGACGAGGGCTAACATCTTCCTCCTTGGCACCTTCCCGCGGCGCTGGTTCCCGCACCGCCTCTTCCCTTTCTGCCGGTTTAGCCGGCCGCGGTTCCTCCTGCTGCAAAACGGCGCGCCGGGATGAAGCTGATTTGCCTGTTTTTTTATCCTGCGCGCCGATATCAAATTTGGCGTTGCTGCCAAAAAAGTCCGACAGTCCCTCCAAGGCCGAAACCTGCTCTTCCTGCTTTGGAGCCGGCTCGGGCGGCGCGGTCGTTTCTAACCTATCCCACGCGGTAGGTTTTGTCCGCTGGGGAAATTCATCCGCCGCAGACTTTTCTGTTTTTTTACGTTTGATTTCGTCCAAAATATCATCTAAATCATAAGAATTCGGCATACGAAAATCCCCCTTTCTATCTCGCTTTTATGGCCATGCGTTGCCTTGCGATTTCGTACATCAGCACGCCTCCTGCCACCGACGCGTTAAGCGAGCTGATCTGGCCAGACATGGGCAACGAAACGGTAAAATCGCATTTCTCTTTTATCAGGCGGCCCACACCGTTTCCCTCTGATCCAATGACCAACGCCACATGACCGCCAAAATCTGTCTGGCACCAGGTCTGCCCATCCATATCAGCACAATAAAACCAGACGCCCTGCTCCTTCAGCTCGTCGATAAAAGATACCAGGTTGGACACACGCACCACCGGAAAATAGCTGACAGCCCCTGCCGAACTTTTATACACTGTTGGGGAAAGGCCCGCGCTGCGGCGTTTCGGAACGACAATTCCGTGGGCGCCGCAACATTCTGCCGTACGGATTAAAGCACCTAAATTGTGCGGATCTTCAATTTCATCTGCAATAATTAAAAAAAGCTTCTCCCCTTTTTGGCGTACTGACTCCCAAATCTGATCCATACTGGCATAAGCGGCGGCGGCAATGGTCGCCGCAACACCCTGATGCACCTGATTGCCGGTCATGGCGTCCAGCTTCTGGCTCGTCACATCCTTAACCGGGATACCGGCCGCTTTTGCCAGGGAAATAATCTTTCCCAAATTTCCTTTCTGCTCTGTCGGCGCTACAAAAAGCTTATCTATCGCCGTACCGGCCCTTATCGCCTCTAAAACGGCGTTCCTTCCAAAAATCAGCTGACTATCCTTTTTGGATGTCTGTTCCAACATATTTTTCCATCCCTCCAACTGTCAAAAAACGCCTTTTTGCTATCTTTTTACTGGATTTTTCTGTTTTTTCATCCGACGACAGCCTAAAAAGCCTGAATCTCACAACCGGCGCTGTAGGCCAATCGTGGACCGATTGTGACAAAAAATCGCCTTTTCAGGGCGATTTTTCCTATTTGGAGATTATTATAGCATAAATCTACCCTGGAAAAAAGCATCTTTCTAAAAAATCAAACCCAAAAAACCACCGCTAATACCAGGATGATCCCCACAGCCACACCCGCCAAGACTTTTCCCAGGTTCCAAAGAAAATTGCTCTTTTTCCGCTTGGCTAAAGCAATGTTGCCCATATGGGATACATAGTCTCCTGCTTTCTGCCGCAGCTGTTCTGGATCCTCATCCCGAAAGCCTTCTTTTACAATCAGAATTGCCCGCTCAAAAAACTCATTTTGTGTATCCGCCACCTCAATAATTTTTTTATGCACGCCGCGTACCATCGCACATTCCTCCCCTTGGTGTTGTTACTCCTTGCAATATTTTTGACCTGGCATTTAAAACTATACAGATTCTTTGGGTGAATTTTCTGTTTTTACACTTTTTCACCTTTTCCACAAATATACTAACAGTAATTTCCCCTTTCCACAGCTTTTTTGTGGAAAGCTCTGTGGAAACCGTGGAAATCTCTTTGATTTTTCCGATAAATACGCTGATTAAAAAAATAATTGGAAACCCTCGTTTTCCACTTGACACGAAAAACTGGAATATTATAGAAAAAAAGGAGAAAATTTCTATAAATTAAAAATTCTCTTTTCATGCAGGTTTATAGGATAAAAGGCGATTTTTAAATTTACTGGCTGTAAAAGGTCGAAAGCATATCCTACACAAAAATCTTGCAGGTTTCGATACGTGCTATATGCATTTTCAGTTTTTCTTTGTTCTCAGCGCCAGTCCGGTCTTTTTCTTTTGCGGGCAATTTTTATGGAGACACATTCGCAATAAAAAGCGCACCGCATAATTCCCATGCAATGCGCTTTCACTCTATTTTTCTTCTCTTGGCTTTCTCGTTGTCAAAAACGCAATCGACCGCTCAATCGCATCCCGGCTGTTTCCCCAATCCTTCCCCTTATTTCGATAATCATACATACGGCAGAAATGGGTCACATCCTTTTGCAGCTCCTCTAAATACTGCCGGGTAATCCGCTGGGTTTCTGTTACAAAAGGCGCCGCCTTTTTTCCCATTACAGCAGGGGCCAACGCGGTCAAACGCTGGCAATGCTCCAAACAGATAAGCGGCTGTTCACCGTACAATTGGCGGAAGGATTCCTCCTTTTCCCAGGTGTGCAGCAGTGTGTGTAGCATCCGTTCCATTACGCGCTCTACCTCGTTGCAGACAAAGCAGCTGGGCGTTTGTCTCTCAGCATCCGGCGTTTTTTTTCTGAACAGTCCACCCTTTTCCGGCTGAACGGTCAACATATTTTCTGCTACATAAGCCAGCCGGCTTTCCAGCATCAGCGCCAAGGACAAACGGTTTTTCGCTTTAAGCATCCGTTCAAAATGCGCATGGCAAAAGCCCGCTTCATTGGTCTGTATGCGGATATCAGGTTCCATCATCGCCGCGCCCATAATATATTCCAAACAGCGTTCCTCCAGCATATTCCGCAAACGGCAGATGGGGCAGCCATCTTTAGGCTCAAACATCTCGCTGAGCGGGATGGTATAAATCGAATCTTTCATGATAAAACAGCCCTTTCGTTTAACGGCGCAGATTATCCGCGCCATACCAGTCGGTTTATGTACAGTTTAGTATACCACATTTTGAAAAGAGGTGCTATAATGGTGTGTATGAAATCTTACTTTAGAAAGGCCTTTTGAGATTTTTTATGCGAATCATCGAAAAAAACGGCTGTTTCATGCTGCAAGGGGTCAGCAGTTTTGACCTGGCCCGCACTTTGGACTGCGGCCAATGTTTCCGTTGGCAAATTTGTAGCGACGGCTTTTGGGAGGGTATT
>CAJUMG010000011.1:17749-23816 GCA_910587335.1 uncultured Oscillospiraceae bacterium | reverse complement strand
AGGATCGAACCGTTTTAACCTTTACCCATACGGACCGGCAAACAATTTCTCAGTTCTGGATCCCCTATTTTACTTTGGATGAGGACTACACCGCTTTATGCCGGGACTTTTGTTCTGACCCCATCCTATCTAAAGCCATACACTTTGCACCCGGTATCCGCCTGCTTCGCCAAGACCCCTGGGAAACGCTGTGCTCTTTTATCATCAGTCAAAACAACAATATTCCCCGTATCCGCGGCATCATCGGGCGGCTGTGTGACCTGCTCGGTTCCCGTACACAACAGGGCATCCCGACTTTTCCCGGACCGGATCGGTTTTCTGGGCTTTGCCCCGAGGATCTAGCGCCGCTGCGCTGTGGCTTTCGCGCAAAATATCTGCTGGACGCCGCCCAAAAGGTCGTTTCCGGCACGGTCGATCTTACATCGCTTTGCCTGCTGCACACCGATAAGGCCCGGCAAATCCTATGCGGTATCTATGGCGTTGGTCCAAAGGTAGCGGACTGCGTTCTTCTATACGGTTTTCACCGGACAGAGGTCATTCCCATGGATGTTTGGATGAAACGTGTCATGGTTACTTTATACCCATCAGGACTGCCACAGGATTTTATCCCGTACGGAGGAATCGCCCAGCAATTCCTGTTCCATTACGCAAGGCATCACGCTGACGAGCTGCGTCTGTCCGGAACCTCTTCCCAATAAGCAAGGCAGGCCGCTTATTTTATATAGCCCAGCACATTCTCATCAATGCGCCGGACAACGCCGTTTGTATAGGGTACAAAATACTTTTGCCAAAATCCCTGCGCGGTGGGATTAAAGCTTTCATAGTCCACACCTAAACAGGTAAAGCCCTCTGCTTTTAACGTTCTGATCAGGTAGTTCAGAAGATTTTGGTACAATCCTTTTCCCCGGTATTCCGGCAAGCAAAACGCACCGCAGATGTTCTGCACCTGCGGCTCCTCGGTGGCAAAATTCTCCGCCGTATCCGCAATTTCGATATAGGCGGCGATCCTTCCTGTATTCACATCTTTCGCCGCAAAAAGACGGTTTTTTTCCTCCAGCCACCGGTCCGGCTCTGTATGCTTCATAAAGCAGGGGCTTTGTTCAAAGTGAACGGCAAGCTGCCGGTGTAGCATTTCTAACGATCCGCGCTGATCTAGCTCCATTTCGAAAAAGGAAAAGCCCTCACAGTCCGGCGCGGCAATTGAGGTCAGCGGGCGTATCGCGTCAACACAGCGCAGGCCGAATCCATACTGAAAAAAGGCTTCTATCGCCACCCGGTCGTGGGCATATAGCCCAATCGAGTGGCTGACAATTCCTGCGTTGACCCATTTTTGCGCCGCCGCCTGATATAATCTCTGGTAGATCCGACCCCGGTCCTTTAGCACCGCGCCGTGTGCATGGATGGGTGAAAAGGTCCCCCGAGCCGTGGTGGTAAAAGCGTTTTCCCAAGGGTCTAGACAACATAAAAAACCAACTATTTTCCCCTTTTCAAAGGCGGCGCAGCCCAATTCGTTTTTGGCAAAGACATCCAGAGCCGGCAGCTGGTTTACCTGCGGCAAAGCGGGTACC
The DNA here is from genome assembly GCA_910587335.1 of uncultured Oscillospiraceae bacterium. Lineage (GTDB taxonomy): Bacteria > Bacillota > Clostridia > Oscillospirales > Ruminococcaceae > UBA3818. Next base: position 22,248 of record CAJUMG010000011.1, on the reverse strand, counting down.
AGCTGCTGCTCTTCCCGGTAATTTTCCATTGCCAGCGCACTGGCCAAGGGAATATGCTCTTTTGTAAAAGTTTTTAGCTCCATTCTTTTCTCCTTAAAAATCGCTCCTGAATATCAGGAGCGATTTTTTATAAAATATTTGCATATTTTTCCAAGCTCATCTTTAGCATAGCGTCTTCCAGAAAAAATGTCAACCGAGAAAGGATAGGAGCTCTTTGTATTTTGGGAATATTGACGCTGCAAAAGCGTGTTCAATTCCGGCTACTGTTTTTCAACGATTTTGCAGACCAGTATGCTTGCGTCGTCATCATGCTCCCCTGTACGCCGGCTTTTTGCCGTATTCCAAAGATCCTGCGCCATCTCCTCAGCGCTTTTGCGGGCAGACAGCTTGATTTGATCGAAAATCCAATCGCTGCCGTTTAAAAGCATCCCGTCGGACACCATGACAATCCAGTCCCCCTGATGCAGCTTCAAACGGCTTTTGGCAAAATCCACCCCTTTTAAAATGCCCGCAGGCATCGAGGCCGACTCCACCTTAACCACCGACCCATCCCGATACACAAAGCTAGGCGCGGCGCCCGCTTTTAAAAATTGTGTCTGGCCGGTATACAGATCTACCGTGGCCACATCGATGGTGGACAGGGATTCCTCCTCCGATTTGACCAAAAGGGCGGCATTGACCAGCTCCAGCGAGGAGTCAAAGGAAAATCCCGCAGTAACCAGCTTTTTAAGAAGGCAAACGGTCATTGAAGAATCTAACGCCGCCCGGCTGCCGCTTCCCATTCCATCGGACAAAAGCAGATGCACCTGTCCGCGGCCATCCCAAATTTCCTCAACTGCGTCGCCGCAGACCTTTTGTCCCTTGCAGGAATGCTGGACGGTAGCGGTCTCCACCGAATAAAGCGTTCGTTCAATCCAACGTAGATGCGCCGCGTTTTCCACCTCGTTCACCGCCGGAAGCTGTAACCATCTTTGACACAAATCCGAAAGCCAGAGGGTCATAGAGGTTTGATTCATCCTTGCCAGCTTAAACGACGGGATAACCGCCTCCACTGTCAGCCTCCCCGACTGGTCGGTATAAGCGCTGACCGAAATCGGCGAAAGATTTTCCCGCTCCAAAAGCGTGCTGATCCGATCCCCTATGGGGAATTCTACCTGCTCAATACCCGTCAGTTCCTGGGCCAGCGAATCCAGCATCCCGCTCATCCCCTCAAACTGGTCGGTGACGACTCCCCGCAGCGTCCGGGACTGAGCACGTGCTTCCTGCCTGCTGGAAAAGCGTTCATACCCTGTACAGATTTCGTTTGCCAATTCCCATTTATAATCACAGTTTTCTCCCATATAACCGGAGAAGTCCTCTGCGCCGATTTTTCCTTTTTTGCGCAGTACCTCGGTCAGATTGTTAAAACCGTCCATGACCAGATGGTACTGTCCACCCCAGCATACCGGTTTTTTGGAGCAGGTATTGCAAACCTTTTCCGCTGCCGCTGCAAAAACATCCGCTACCGTTCCGTTTTTGGACGCGCCAACTTTCTGATTGACCTGCCGGGTGGTTTCACCGATATCCGCCAACGCCGCTGACGCAAAGCGCAATTTGGAGAGGATGACCTCTCGAGCGGTTTTGGAAAAAGCATCGGATCTCTGTCTTCCCCAAAAAACCAGGCTCCGTACCGCTGACGGCGGAATGAGCAAAAACAATACTGCACCCAAAAAGATTTCATACAGAACACTATACGCCTGGTATTCGCTGCCCATAATCAAAGCGGTCAAACCGTTGACAATCACAAAGATCAGCGCCTGCATAACCGATCCCAGCTCGGCGAACATGCCGGCCAGCATACCGCCAAAGCCATAGGATGCGGCTAAAAAAGTAAAATCGCCGCTCAGGATTCCCATTGTTACGCCGGCTGTCACACCGGCAATCGCTCCACCGGATTCTCTGGCGCATTTGGCTGACAGGAGAATGGTCAGCACCGCAATAATCCGGCCAACCGATATATCACCGATGGTAAAAGAGCCCAGCGCCATCACCAGCAGCGCATAGGTAATAATGAGACAGGATATGTCCTTTCCGCCAAGTGTGGCCAGCTTTTCCCGGTGCAGCAGCGTTTCCATCGCCCGTTGGAAAAAAAAGCAGGTACCGGCCGCCAAAACAGCCTCAGACAGGCAGATAACCACGTCATAGAGCAGATACCCCTGCAAAGACGCCAACGTCATGCCCGGCAAAAGTACCGCTCCAAAAGAGATGGCAGGCGCAATCCACTTTTGATGTTTTTGTAGCAAACGGGCCGGCAAAAACCACTTTACCGCCACTGTTAGCACCACAGCCGCAATATAACGGGTATTGTTTTCCGGGTGAAAGGAAAACAGGTATCCCAACAGTGACCCGGCCCCGGCGATCGCCGTTCTGTCTCTCTTGCTCGCCGCTGTAAAAGCTACGCCGAAGGGAGCGAGCTGTCCCAACAAAAAGGCGTTGGACAGAACAAAGCCGCAGATGGCGCAGGCCAAATATTCTAGCAGTACTGCCTGCCCTTTTAAAAAACCCACGATGCGGGAGGACAGAGGCATTGGCTTTTCATTCGTTTTTAACACAAAAATCCCTCATTTCTTTGCATCCGGCCGGTTTTTCCCGAATTTTTTCTGACTTTTTTTCATATACTATGGGTTCCGGCATTTTCAGTATAGCGATTTTTCATGGCGTAACCTGTCAAAACCAGTCGTCCTTTTTTGTTTGGTGCAAGTTTTATCCGATTCTCGCCTTGACAAGGAAACAAGGGAAATGTAAGATAACTATAGTTAATTATATAGAATGGCCGCAGTTGCGGCAGCAGGAGGAATGAACATGAAAACGGAAGGCGTTCGCACCCGTTTTGCCCCCAGCCCCACCGGCTATATGCATGTGGGAAATCTCAGAACCGCTCTTTACGCGTATTTAATGGCTAAATCGCAAAACGGTACATTTATTCTGCGGATTGAGGACACCGATCAGGAACGGTATGTCGAGGGCGCTGTAGACATTATTTACAATACATTAAAAGAAGCGGGCCTTCATTGGGACGAGGGACCGGACATCGGCGGACCGGTGGGGCCTTATGTCCAAAGCGAACGCATGTCCATGTTCAAAAAATATGCAGAACAGCTGGTGGAAAGCGGACACGCTTACTACTGCTTCTGCGATAAAGATCGTTTAGAGGAAGTGCGGGTGCTGCAAAAAGCATCTGGCATCGCGCCTAAATACGACGGTCATTGCCGCAATCTGTCAAAAGAGGAAATCGCCCAAAAGCTGGCTGAGCATGTCCCCTATGTCATCCGGCAAAAAATGCCCTTAGAGGGCACCACCTCTTTCCATGATGAGGTATACGGCCTGATAACGGTGGATAACGATACGCTGGATGACCAAATTCTCATCAAGGCGGACGGAATGCCCACCTATAATTTCGCCAATGTGGTGGACGATCACACGATGGGCATCACCCATGTCATCCGCGGGTCGGAATATCTATCCTCCACCCCCAAATACAATTTGCTGTATGAGGCATTTGGCTGGGAGATTCCCACCTATATTCACTGTCCGCCGGTGATGAAAAATGCCACGGAAAAGCTCTCAAAACGCAATGGCGACGCTTCTTATCAGGATTTGGTGGCCAAAGGGTATCTCCCAGCCGCCATTGTGAATTATCTGGCTTTGCTGGGCTGGGCGCCAAAGGGCGAACAGGAAATCTTTACGATGGATGAGTTAAAAAAAGAGTTTTCTGTCTCCGGCATCAGCAAATCTCCCTCTATCTTCGACAATCAAAAGCTGGATTACGTCAACGCAGAATATATCCGTCAGCTTTCTTTGGAGCAGTTCCACGAAATTGCATTGCCCTGGATCCGACAAACGGTTAAACGGGAGGATGTGGATACCCGGCTGATTGCCAAGGTGCTTCAATCCCGTACAGAGGTGCTGAATCAAATTCCAGAGCAGGTGGATTTTATCGATCGCCTGCCCGAATACGACACGGCGCTGTATGTCCACAAAAAGATGAAGACCAATGAGGAAACCTCTCTTGAGGCGCTGAAAGCGGTTCTGCCGGTGCTGGAAGGATTAGACGAATTCACCGAAGAGTCCATCCATGCCGCTCTATTCCAGCTGATCGCCGATTTGGGCGTAAAAAACGGCTACCTGCTCTGGCCGGTACGGGTTGCTGTGAGCGGAAAGCAGTTTACCCCCGGCGGCGGTGTTGAGATCTGTGCAATTTTAGGTAAAGAAGAGTCTATATCCCGCATCCAAAAGGGCATTGCACTTTTGAGCAAATAAATCGTTTATATTTTTGTATCTAGCGATCATCCAGCGGGCCGGTCCGCTAAAAGCTGAGATGATCATTCCGGTTGGAATCTGCTATGATTGTCCCAAAGGCCGTTGTCACAGCTTTCGGAACAAACCGGACAAACCTTTGATTTTTTTCGCGGTAGGTCCGAATCGGTAGATCGTCATGAAAAATATTTAAAAAAAGCAGT
>CAJUMG010000011.1:0-17739 GCA_910587335.1 uncultured Oscillospiraceae bacterium | reverse complement strand
CATGCTGCTTTTATTTCTTGCTTTGCAAGAAATAAAAATTTGGCTCCAACTGCATATGCGTGTAATCGTCTATGCGTCCGTATTCTAGCAACGAGGGAGAGTATTCGATGGCAATCAAGGAAATCGAAATCATACAACCTGACTATTTTCAGCAGTTTTCCTGTATCGGACCCGCTTGTACAGACAACTGTTGTCATGACTGGGTGATAACCATTGATAAAGAGCACTATCAGCAGTATAAGGCGATACAGGATCCCAAATTTCGGGAGCTTTGTTCTCATGCTATCAAGCGAAACAAAAACAGAAACAGCACGCTGGATTTTGGGGTGATGCACCTGAGAGCGGGCGAGCGCTGCGCTTTTCAGGATGAAGATGGCGGATGTGGTATCTATCGCCTGTTGGGTCCGGACTCGCTGTCTAATACCTGCACTTTCTATCCCCGGTCTATGCGTGAATTTTTGCCCGATGTGTGGGAGTTTTCCCTGTCTCTTTCCTGTATAGAGGTGGCCCGGTTGGCTTTACTGAGCGGCAAACCGCTCAAGCTGGAACGCATTCGCCGCCCATATGACCATTCCAGCCGGAGCGACCGCTTCATGGTGGCGCAGCGTCAGAAAAGGGGAGAATCTATCACCCTGTTAAACCGCTTTCAGGCTGTACGTCAGGCCTGTCTGGATCTGATTCAGCTGAGTACCATCCCGTTGCCGGAACGTATTCTCGCCATTGGACTTTTGCTCCGTGCCGAAGACAAGCTGATGGCCGAGAAAAAAAGTGAACAGCTCCCCCGTCTTGCAGCGCAATATGTACAAATGGCGGCCGAGGGAAACTTTTCAAGCATTCTTAGAAAGATGGAGTACAATAAAAATACACATCTTTGGGCATTGGTGCTTCCGGCTTCGCATCTGATGCAGGCCGAGCGTGTGGAATACTTTTTCCAGATGTGGGAAAAGCTGGAGCCTTTATGTGAGGGAGAGAACGGCCTATATACAGTTGGTCCGCCTGCGCTGGAGTTCATCCTTGCACAGATGGAGGAAAAAGGCGATCCACTTTTGCAGCGCCATGGACAGATAGTAGAAAATTATTTTGCTAACTACATCTTTGGGTCTATGTTTCCTTTCACCTATCCTACTGAGAATCGGATGGAATATTACGGCGTAATTTTAGCCGAACAGTATGCACTGTTTCGCATTCTGCTGAGCTTTCTCCCTAAACAAGAGGGGCAAACGGAAGAACAGCAGTTGGTTCACGCTGTCGTCGCACTTGCGCGCATTACCCAGCACACCGATATGGTCAAGGCTGTGAGAACATTTGGTCACGAGAAGCATGAAAGAACATTGGATACGCTTGCTCACGCCGCCTATCTGTTGCGGTAAAGTATCCTTTGTAGTATCAAAAAGTCTTGAATCGTAAAAGTCCTTTTGAATACTAGCTTTTTCAGCGATTGATGCGCTTAAAGCAGCAATATTTTTTAACGCTTTGATGCACAAATATTCTATAGCAATATAAAGAGGTAAGAGTATACATACTATTAAAGGGCGAAAGCAATTTGTTGCTTTCGCCCTCTTGCCTTTCCCCCCTTGCACATTTTGTACAAATGCAGAGATTCATATACTGAATGCTATACTAAATCGACAAACTAGAAGGTTGTGGAGATGCACATGAAAAGATATAAGATGGCAGCAATCCTGCTGTTTATACACGGCGCATTTATGGAAATTGGAGGTTGTTTATGCCTAATTCCTGTTTTTATATTGGGAAGTGAAAAATTCGATATAAATCAATATTTTTCTTTCATTGTTCCGTATTTTCAAAACAATATGAGCTTCATGCTGATCATTGGAATGATCTATGGAACGGTAAGGGTTATAGGCGCCATAGGATTATGGAAAAACAGAATGTGGGGATTGGTTTTATCCATTATAAATTGTATTATAACAATGGCTCTCATGATGTTTATGCTTCCCGCGGGTATAATAGATGGAATACTTGCTTGCAGTGCTTTGATATTCATTTTATTTGAATATTTTGGAGATAAAAAAATTATGCAGGAATGATACAGCTTCCAAAGCTAATAAAACAATTTTCGTCTATACAATCCCATAAAAGAATGGCGGAATCCGGCAATGGGACCCGCCATTCTTTTATTATGATTTTTTTCTACAAGAGAAAGCAGCTTATCTGGCCCGGATATCCAAATTCTCCGAGTCACCGGAAGGCTGATAGATCACGTCCACAACCTCCCAATTTCCTGCTTTCTGCCCGTCATATGTACAGTTTTTTGCCTCAAAGCTTTGGAAATATCCCCCAAAAGCGCCCACCCAATTAGAGGGAACCGCCGTTGAAACATAAACCGATACGTCGCATTCCTCGGCCATACCATTCACCGAAAAGCCGATAAAACCGCCAATACCTGTCGGGCTTCCGCCATCGTCCGCCGAGCTTAACGGCTGGGAAATTACCTGCCCCTTTGCTGTGCAGTTTTTTAGATTGGCGTAGCTGGCATCTCCTGCAAAGGCGCCGACCGAAGAGAATCCCCGCACCGTCACGTCTACAGAGCAATTGTAGGCTAGGCCACCCATATTTCCTACCAAGCCGCCAACCTCATAGGAACCTTCCACCGTTCCCTGCACCGATACATTCTGCACCTGACCGCTGCACTGCGCCGCCAACAGTCCGGTAGCGCCCCAGCCCTGGTATACATCATATATCTGCGGCGAAGACACCTGGCAGTCTTCCAGCTTCAAATCCTTCACAACGCCACTTGATCCAATATTGGCGAACAGACCCACACCATTTATGCTATAGTTTGGATCGCCCAAATACTCCAGCTGAGACGCGTCCAGCCGCAGATGGGAGATGGTATGGCCCTGCCCATCAAAAACGCCGTTAAAGCCACGTTTGGACGGATCTCTGGCATCATCGCCGTCCCAATGTCCCAGATACCGTTCATTCATACCCATGGGGATAAAATCGACGCCGGTCAGGTCGATATCTGCCGTTAAGAGATAGACATCGTCCTGATTGAGCCATCCCCCTTCATTGATGCGCTGGGCCGCCGCCAGCAATTCCTCAGCGCTTGAAATCTCAATGATCTGCGACTGATGCGGCTGGATTTCCAGATTGGTCACGCTGACGATTTTATACACTGTGTCACCCGTGGAAAAATCTTCTTTCAAAATATCAGGAACCGCATCCACCTGCTCCGGACGAAATACATAGCGAACCGGATACAATACCGCCTTGTCCGTCTTCCTTTGATAATCTATCGCAATATCGCCATTTTCCAGCTGCCGAACCTGACCTTGCTCCAAGGTGAAGAATTCTTCTCCCGTAGTCTGATATTCATCTGCATAATGGTAAAATTCCTGATCATCCTCGGGTTCCCATGCCTTACAGAAAAAGAACTGGTCAATCTGTGCCAGATCATCCACTGCGATAGAATAGCTATGATCATCCGTTTTTTGTAACCGTCCTGCCTCTAAAAGGTATCCGAAGCCCAGGGAGGTCAGATACTCTATCTCCATATCTTCAAAACGCTCTGAACCAGCGCAATAGGTCTCGTACAAACTGGCGGTTCTGTGTATCTGTGCCAAAGAAGCTTCATCAAGCTCCAGCTCTTCGGCAGTGTCTAAAGAGGAAGGTGGCGCCATCTGTGACTGACCGTCGGACTTCACCGGAGACGGCTGGCAACCAAACAAGCTCCCCGCCAGCAGGCAAGCCGTTAAAACAAGGGACATTAACAAAACGCCGCGGTGTTTTCGATTTGTATCAAAAATAGCGGAAAAACGCTGCATCAACGTTTTTTTCTCATCACAAAAACTGGTAGAGAAAAGAAAACGGCGTCCAACGCTCTGAAGCAGAACGCCAAAAATCGCTTCACTATACTGGGCGCGAAAAGCTTTATTTTTTCGCGCGGTTACCTTTTCATCGCAGGAAATCTCCAAGTCCCGATCCGCCGCACGGACCATCCAGTGGACAATTGGGTTAAACCAGTGGACAACCGAAGCGGCAAGCAGCAAAAGCTTATACCACAAATCATGGCGCATCACATGAACTAGCTCATGCCGAAAAATCATTTCCAGCACTGTCACGGGGTAATCTTCCTTTGGCAATAAAAGAACCGGCTGCCAAAGACCACAGACCATCGGAGAAGCAACAGCCTTGCAGCGCATGAGCCGAAGGGGTCCTCGATACCCTACCTGCCCACTGATTTTCTCCCAGACTTCCCAGCAAATGCCACTCCGGACAGGACGCATATACGCTTTTAAAATGCGGCGCATACGCAGGTAGGACACCGCATAAATCACCGCCATAGCGGCTGCGCCAGTGGTCCAAAGAATCGTACCCACCTTCATCCAAGGGAACGCTTTTATCTTTTCTTTCCACAATGCCCAAAATTCCATTGGTTTTTCTAGCTGTTCTTCTCCCGGCTGCGATAAAGATGCGTCTACATTGGGCTTGGAGGTGGATTCCGGCCGTGAGACTGCAACTGGATTTTTCTCTGTCTGAGAGGGTGCCGACTGAACGGGATGTTGAACCGGCGCCGATACAAAGGAGGACGCTCTGTCTTCCCACATCCCACTAAAATCGGGAAACTGTATAACTGGCAGCTGCACTGGAATGAGCAGACGGATAGCAATCAACATCCATGCCCAATAGCGCCAGCGAGCTGTATATCGTTTTTTCAAAAAAGGTGTACTAACCAAAATCAGGGTGGACAGCAGAGACATACCGAATGTAATGCGTATGCAATTTTCAAATAGATCGGTCAATCCCTACTCCCCCTTTTTCACCTGGTCCAGATAGCGCCGCAGATCTTCTAAATCTGATTGGGTCAAATCTTCGCTTTTAACCATGGATGCCACCAGGTTACGGATGGAGTTTCCATGCAGCTTTTGGAGAAAATTCCGGTTTTCATAGGCCAGATACTCCTTTTCCAAAATCAATGGTTCGTACAGATTGCGATTTCCCTGTTTCTGGCAAGACAAAAACCCTTTTTCCTGCAACCTGCCCAACAAACTCAGAATGGTAGAATCCGCCCAATTTTTGCTTTCTTTTAGTTTTTTATCAAAATAATTCCTCGGTACTGGGCCATCCGCTTCCCACAGCGCCATCATAATTTCTAATTCAGACTCTGGCAGTTTTTTCATTTTCATAGGTTCTCTCCTACGTTTGTCGCGTGTTTTTCTTTTATTATACTTCTAAGCCTATATTTTGTCAATATTTGTTCATAAAAGCTGTCAGAAGAGCTGATAAATAAAAGGACAGCGGGAGTTTCCCACTGTCCTTTTATTTATTTTTTTTCATACAATTTTTTCATATTTTCAGGAAGAACTTTTTCCAGTCGGTATCTTTCTATTTTTTTCTTTCCAATTTCTCCCATATGCTTTCGAATATCCCTATCTTGATAAATCTGCCGCACCGCATCACAAAAGCCGTTCTGATCGTCAAAATCAAACAGAAATCCGTTGACATTTGATTCAACCAAATCCTCATGACCTTTAATTCGGCTGGCAATGACCGGAAGGCCGCAGGCCATCGCCTCCATAATCTGGAACGGAAGTCCCTCAATGCGGCTTGCGGATACACTTACATCTGACAGATAAAAATAAGGCGCTAGATCTCTGGTGTAACCGGGAAGATGGACATATTGTTCTACCGAAAGCTGAAGTGAAAGAGCCCTGATCTCCTCCAGTCGTTCTCCGTCTCCCGCTAAAATCAAGTGGCAGGGTATGCCGTTTTCTCTAAGTTTTGGCAACGCGCGGACAAGAAAAACCTGGTTTTTCCGATTGGAGAATTCCGCCGCACAAACCATGACAAAATCTTGGGGGGTCAGCCCCATTTTTTTTCGCAGCTCCTGCATTTTTTTCTCTGTGTCAGAGGTTGAGACAAAACGGGTAGTATCTATCCCCATCCCATCCAAATATACCAGCTGATCCTTATACAATCGGTGCTGTCTGGCAATCTGCTCATCCTGCCGGTTCATAACCGCTACAACGTTTGTCACTGGCTGGGTCAGCTTTTCCGCCGCCAATAGCAGCATTTTTTTTGGTGCAGAGGTCCTGCTGTCGAACAGATAACCATGCACTGTATTGATAACCCATGGGCGCCGTCCACTAAGCAGAATACCCAATCGGGTAAAAAAAGCAGCTAATGATGTATGCACACTGACCAAGTCGTATTTTTCTTTACGAATGAGGTTGCAAATCCGCCAGGCGCATTTAAAATTTTCAAAAGAGGCCATTTTTTTCTGAAACGGCATGGAAATGGTTTGGACTCCTTCCGGCAATCCAGACGAATCCCCGGCACCCATGGCATATACCTGGCTTCCCAAAGACAAAAGCCGCTCCATATAGGGCAGATGGAACGATTTTAAGTGCCCAAAGGTCGAAGCCACATACAAAATCTTTTTTGCCATTACTGATTCTCGCTTTCTCTTCGATATTGCCGATTTATCCCAACACCTATTCCCAGTAGAATCCAGAAAATAACAGAGGTCATAATAATAGAATCATTAAAGAAGCCTGCGAATAGGTAACCGATTACACCCAACGCTACCGCAATGCCGCGAAATGCCGTTTCTCTTCGATTTTTCCCGCCATACAAGCGAAAGCAGTCCCACAAATAAACAAAGCAAATTGCCAAAAAGGCCAGAAGCGCGACGCCGCCTTCGTTGATAAAAATCTGTAAATAGACATTATGTGGCTTGTCCACCACGATTGAGCCAATTCCGTAAGCATATAATTTGCCCAACACGTCGTCCTGCGGAAATTCGAAAATAAAGCAATCCGGGCCAGCACCAATCAGCAGATGTTCTGGCAGCAGCGGAATGGTCCGGGACCAGATATATCCGCGCATAGAACCGATAAGCTCCTTCCCTTTCAAAAAGCCGGCGACGGGAGGATCCTCTAACGTCATTTTTTCCGCTGTATTTTTTCGAACCAAATAAATCTGTGTCTCATCATAGTAAAACCGCAGCAGATTCTGACCATTGTAAATAAGATACAGACAGGTTCCTTCAAAGGTCTGGGTCGCCTGAAAAGAAAACTGCGCAAAAACGCCGTCTGAGGTCTCTAAAACGCCCTCATCATTCTCTGTATACAAAACATCCTTTCCATTTTGATCCCGGAAAATAAATGTACCGTCCTGTACCGAAAGATGCAAACAGTCCTCCTGCAAGAAAATAACGGCGCCATCTTCCCGATTTTCTACCCCTCTGATAGGAAGCGTATCTTTATAGTCAAAATCTGACGTATCAGAAAAAATAGTTTGAATGTCTGCCAAAAGCATCGGAACCCGCTCGAAAATAGCATGGTGCAATACAAAATCCAGTCCGATTGTTACTGCCAAAAGGCCGACGAAAATCGAGAGCACTATCTTCCAGTATCGCAGCAGAAAGTAGCGGAAAAAGATCATACCAAGAATAATGGCTACCGCTGTTCCAACCAGCCCGGCACGAGAAGTCGATCCCAACAAAAGCATGAGAGAAAAAGCCGCCGCTATGATGGCTGGAATGCGAAATTTCCATTTTTTTTCAAACAGCGCCAGAACCATACACACCGGAAAGATCATAGCTGCCACACTTCCCAGATAATCGTAATGGTTCGTCGTTCCATACATTTTGGCCTTGTTAAATTGCAATGGGCTGATCTTTCCGCTCATATAATCCGGGACGACCAAACGGTTTACCCAATCAGTCGTAAACAGATCATGCCCGATAAACTGTGAAATTCCCATTATGGCATTCACCGCGATTAAAACTCCTACCGCCGCCATAAAAAGCTTTAGATCATGGGATGTGCGATAGGCCAAAGCAGTATACAAAAACAAAATAAGATAGCAGATTTGGGTGACCATTCCCTCCGCCCGATCATAAAGTCCCCACATGGCGGTATCTGGATGCGCAGAACAGACGGTGGATAAAACGGTAAAAAGCACAAGGACACCGCAAAATCCCATATAAAGCAGATCCAGACGATCTATTCCGGCGAGAAGCTTTCTTGTATATACGAAAAACAAAATCAGCATGACCGCCGCCATAATCCATAAAAAGCGTGCACGGTATTGGGCAAAAATCTCTGTTTTGCGGTTGGTTGAAAAAAGCTGGTACAGATCACCCTGTATGAACTGTTCCGTCGCACGGACGACAAACGATATAACCGCCAGCAGAAAAGCTACCGGAAAAAACAGCAGACTTTTGTCTTTTCTATTCCAAATAAAGCCATTTTTCAATGTTATTTCTCCTTTTTTTCCTCGACCGGCAGCACCTCTTCATTCCGCAGGCCCTTGAAAACTGTCTGAAAAAGAATTTTGATATCCAAAAACAAACTCCAATTTTCGATATAGTGAATGTCCCACTCAATCCTTTTGGGAATGGATGTGTCTCCCCTATATCCTTTGACCTGTGCCAAACCGGTAATACCTGGCTTTATCTGGTGCTTGACCATATAAAGCGGAACGCTCTTTTGAAAATTTTCCACAAAATAAGGTAATTCCGGGCGCGGACCGACCAAGCTCATATCTCCTTTGAGCACGTTATAGAGCTGCGGCAGCTCATCAATGGAAAATTTTCGAATGAACGCGCCAAACTTTGTTTTTCTGGGGTCCGCATTGGTGCTCCACGCTGTATCCGACCGATCGTTTACCACCATGGAACGGAACTTATACATCATAAACAATTCTTTGTTTAGCCCGACTCGCTCCTGCTTAAAGATAACCGGCCCAGGCGAACTGAGCTTTACACCGATGGCAGTTGCCAACAGAACCGGCGAAAGCAGGAGCATCATGATCAGGGAGCCAAAAAAATCCATCGCGCGTTTGAGAAAAGCATTGGCATAATTATCCAGCGGGATTTTTCGAATGTTAATCAAGGGGATGCGGTCAATCTGGTCGATATAAGGACAGCTGGGAATGTATCGATAACAAAAGGGAATGATAGAAACCTTTGTCCCTGTTCTTTCACAATCAGACATAATTTGCTCTAAATAAGCAGCCTCGGAAATATCCAGCGCACAAATTAGCTCGTTGGGCTTTTGTTCATTTAAAACCTCGAACAATCGGTCATAGCCGCCCAGGTAATTGCCGTCCAGCTGGGCATTGCCGGAAATATATCCCAAATAGTCATATACATACCCTTTTTGCGACCGAATCGTTTCGAGATAATCTCTGGCCGAGTCGCCTGAGCCCAGAATAATCAGCGTTTTTTTATGATAGCCTGTCCGGCGCAGACGATCCACCAGCCAATGCTTTCCAATTAAAAGAAGCGTACTGATGAAAAAATACTGCACCATCACCCACCGGGACATAAGACTCCATTTGAGCGCAAACAATATGGCTGTTATAATCCCAGCCATTACCGTATTGGCCTGAATCAGCTTGACAACCTCTTCGCTAAAGGAACGGGGGGAAAAGACGCTGATCAGGTCAAAAGTGTTCAGGACCAGATAGTAAAACGGCACCAAGGCCAGCACAAACAAAAGGTAGGAGGAAAGCAGCAGATGACTGTCCTGCGCCGCTTTAAAAATATAAAAGCGAATACTATAGCTTAAAAAAACAGAAAGAAATAGAGCTGCCAAATCGGTTACGATATTTAAACGGTTCAGCAGCGCCTCATTTTCCCGAATCATAAACGTCCTCCCGAAATCCGCTTTTTGCGAGCATCTTTTTTATAAAAACCACAACACAAGCACTTTCATTTCAAAAACAATCTGTCTCACAGATGATTTTAACAAACAAACTGTGCCAATTCCTTGTCCGCATAGTCCTAATAAATTCATATATATCATATTATACGATATTCTGTCGCAAAAATCTATTAAATTCGCGAATTATTTCCTGCTGTACAGATAATACAAAAATAAAAAGCAAAGTTTATTTATTTTTAGTCTTTTTTATTATCCAACCATTTGCTATAATGCTTATATCAACTTATCATCAAAGGAAAGACATCTGTGGAAACCAAAGACCTTGACAATTCCCAGAAACTTTTTGAGCCACTTTCAGACGAAAACTTAGACAATTTATTGGAAAAATCGTATGATACAGACGAAGTTTTAGCCAAAATAGCAGATTCTCTTTTGGAGAAACATCCGGAGTCTGAAGAATATCAAAAGCAGGTAGAAAAGTTTTGCAGACAGATGAAATGGTTTTTTCTAAAAGAAAGAATCCGAAATTTTTTCGTCGAAAAGGGTTTGCATCGTCTTGTGACTCCTGCGATCATCCTGTTATGTGTTTTGATTTCATTCCGCGCAAACGATGGCCTGCTTTTTCGCATCTTGTTTCAGCCGCACCACAGCGACACCGGCATTGCGTTGACCGCTGAGGTGCACAACCGGTTATTTACAACCCGGCTGGCAGATGAAGTGGGCATGGTGGTATACTTTCCACAATATGTACCGAATGGCTATTCTATTGCGGATATTCGGACGAGCCCAAACAAGATAGAATTTGAATTGGTAAAAGACACAAAGTATATCTGGATTATTCAAACCGCTTTAAGGGAAGAATATGGCACAAAATTTCAGTTTGATTCAGAAAATGTTAAGCTACAATAATGTAAAGGTCAATCAAACGCCTGCTTTTTATAAAAAGAAAGAGGGCGTTTCTACTCTGTACTTTTTCGATAATTATAACTATTTCAAAATTAAAGGAGAAAATCTTTCCAAAAGGGAAATCATCTGGATCGCGGAAAGTTTTGAGATGGTTCTTTCTTAAAAAATGTCGGTTTTTATTTTTATTCAAAATAAAAATACACAATTTTTCTGTAAAGGATGGGTTCAAAATGAAAAGATTTCTCGCTGTTATCCTCGCTACACTAATGCTCTGTGCTTCGGTTCTCACTGCCTCGGCCTCCTTGTATTTTACCGTGATTGACGATACCTTTGCTCAGGCCACAAGAACCTATATCCATGGTAATGTAGGTACCCGCCGTGACACCAGCTTATCCATTGTGGCACAGGTTTACAAGTATAGCAGCGTGGCAGACGACTATATGCGGTCGGTTAAATTCACCTCAAGCGCTGCCAACGACCATGAGCTACAGCTGTATGAGGAGTACAATCTGAACGCAAAGGACAAGGTTGTGTTCACCTTTACCGCCGGCGGCGAAAGCACCACCGAGACCTGTTATGTTCGTTAAAAACCTTGAATAGCCTAAAGCTCCCGTCCTGTGGATAAACAGGACAGGAGCTTTTTCGTTTAATAGGACCATAGCGAAAAGAGATCCCCTCTTCAAAAGGCGAAAGGTGCTTACCAAAAATCCCCAACCGGCAATGACAGGCAAATCTCCGACCGCCTAATCCAATCCCAATTTTGTGTGGCCTTATGGGAAAAAGGAAGCATCAGCACATCAACGCCCAGAGAAACGCTGGACAAACCGCCCGGCTCTTGGCTCCCCAATAAAACCGCCTGCGGCTGCACCTGCCAGCCGCCTGCTTGTTGATAAAAGCCGGACAAGGACGGATGGCAGGTAAAAATACCGAAATCAATCTGCGGCTGATTTTTTATCCATTCGGTCGCAGACCGGACAATCCTTTGGC
The DNA here is from genome assembly GCA_910587335.1 of uncultured Oscillospiraceae bacterium. Taxonomy (GTDB): domain Bacteria; phylum Bacillota; class Clostridia; order Oscillospirales; family Ruminococcaceae; genus UBA3818. The sequence continues at coordinate 6,205 of CAJUMG010000011.1, read as the reverse complement.
CTATCCTCTGGCCCTGCCAATCAGGATCGACCGCTACACAGGAAAGTCCCGCCACGGTGAAGATTGTTTTCCCCAGCCGGATGGACTGCTGTACGACCGCGGCATAGCCCAACAGCTTTTCCCCACCGCGCAAGCAAAAGGACCGGGCATTCAGCGCCGGACGGTGGGTTGGCGTAAGATTTCCTTTTCGCAGCTCGCTGTCTGGCCAAATTTTATCCAATAAAACCGCGATTTCCCATTTCAGCGCTTCATCAGCCTGATTATAGTCTGTACAAAAAATATTTGTTTCCATTTTCCTCCAAAAGAAAGGAACCGCTGTTCGGGCGGCTCCTTTGTTCATGCTTATTTACAGCAGCAGCATTTTTTTGCCAGCAGCTCGGCAAATTCATCCACATCCGGGATATCCCCAGCGGTTTTCGCATAATGGACATAGGTCACGGTCAAATCCGGGTCGACGACAAATGCCGCAGGCAGCTGATCTTCGTTGCCTTCGAATTCGCCATGCTCCAGACCCAGTTTTTTGGCAGCCTGGATTTTCTTCAGCGCCTTTTCGTCGAGGGCATCCTTGATCGAGGTTGCCGGGTCGATGGACAGAGCCTTATAAATTTTCTGTTCCGGATCGGCGATCACCCAGAAGGGATACTCTTTCTCGGTGAAATTGCGGGCCAACAGGTCCGGGTCAGACTGGAGCACAAAAACCACCTGTCCGCCGGTAGCGGTGATTTTGTCGTACTGCTCTTTCAGCTGAATCATATCATAACGGCACAGAGAACAGCCATAGTACCGGGAAAAAAGCAGACCTGTCTTTTTTCCGTTTACAATGGTCTTTAGGTCCATTCCTCTTTTATAAGGGGTATCAAACACAAAGTTTTCCATCTGGTCGCCAACGTTTACTTTTGCCATTGTTCGTCTCCTCTTTCTGTCAAAGTATTTCAAAGCGTTTACCCGCTCTGATCCGTAAGGACCGCCATCCTGCTCTTTTAACGAACCTTGCAGTTTTTGATTGTCTTTAGCGTAACACGAAGTCCCGTAAAAGTCAACTAAATAAGGCGACAATGTACTTTTCTATAGTAGCAAGTGAAATTTTCTTGTTTTTTGCTGGACTGGTCAGTATAATAATCTAAGACTTTATGGGAAAGAGGAATATAAAAATGAAGAAAAAATGGTTTAAAATTCCGCTGATTCTGCTTGGCAATGCCGTTCTCGCTTTTGGCATTGCAGCGTTTATTCTGCCTGGCGGTTTTTTATCCGGCGGGGCTACTGGCATCGCGCTGCTCATCCAGCAGGTATTTAGCCTTCCGGTAGTTGTAACAGTCTGGGTAATCAATATTGCTATGCTATTGTTGGGATGGGCCACACTGGGCAAAGGCTTTGTGTTTACAACCGTTCTCAGCTCCATCTGTTACCCGCTTTTTTTGGACCTATTTCAGCGTTTTCTAGCCGGCCGAGTATTAACAGACGACCCCCTTCTATCCGCGCTATTTGCGGGGCTTTTGGTCGGTGTTGGCGTTGGTCTGGTCCTTCGAATGGGCGCTTCTTCCGGCGGCATGGATATCCCTCCGCTGGTGTTAAACAAATACACCGGTATTTCCGTATCTATTTTTCTATACGCTTTTGATACAGTGATTCTTCTTTTTCAAGCGTTTTTTTCGGATCTGGAAAAACTCCTGTACAGCATTTTGATTACCCTGCTAACCTCTTTGGTTATTAACAAGGTAATGCTAATAGGAAAAAGCCAGGTTCAAGTTATGATCATCAGCCAAAAATACCGTGAGATCAACCAGGCGATTCAGACCACGCTGGACCGAGGCTCTACCTTTTTGCAGTCTGTCACTGGTCACCTGCAAAAGGAGCAGCTGGTGGTGTTAAGTATCCTATCACCCCGGGAGCTGCCCGCTTTAAATCGCCTTGTCTCCCAGATCGATCCCATGGCCTTTATGACCGTTACGCAGGTCAACGAGGTAAAAGGACGCGGTTTTACCCTGAAAAAGTGGGATTAGCCGATTTTTACACAGCTTTCTTATAGACCGACTATCATGAAAAAAGCTTCGCCTATAGGACGAAGCTTTTTTCATGATAGGAAATTTTTGTCCCTTTCATAAAACGCCTAATCTACTTTGTTTATGGGTTACAGATATTGTTTTACACTAAAAGAGGATACGACAATTTTAAAAATGGTTACTGCTTTTGCGGCCTGACTGTCAAAAACAAAATCTTTGCCTGTTTGGTGCTTCATTAGCAAAGCAAGAGCTTTCTGCTTTTCTTCCATCTCACCGATGATAGACGCTGTCCCATTTCCAATGATGCTGCCAAAGGCGTAACCATATCCACAGGCGTTTTCCGCTTCGATCAAACGGTGCCGACAGTCCATTTCAAAAGCAACCGCTCCATTTTCTTCGATCGCGCTGATTTTTCGTCCGGACAAGGCGCTGTGAAAATACAAGGTTAAACAATCCTTTTCATAGGAATATCCAAAATTTAACGGAACAATGTAAAGCCCGCTTGTGTCCTGCATGGCGACTCGGCAGACCTTACAGTCCTGTAAAATGGACAATTGATCCGCAAGCGCTGTCACCTCTCGGTCCTTTCGTCTCAAGCTCTCTCCCCCTTTATCCATTCACCTATTCAAAAAGCCTGGCTCCGCTTACCAAGCAGACACCAGGCTTTTCCAAATCGTTTAGAAAATCTGATCAATCCGTCATTTCAAAAAGATTCGTCTATTAGTATTTCAGCTTCCACATATATCTTCTGCAAGACAGCGGATGCTTTCTCGCGATAGACAGCTCGTAGGAGTAGCAGTTAAGAGCAGCGCCCATCAACAGCGGGTTAAAGAACTCAGAAACCTTGTCGTCGATGGTCTCCAGGCCCAGCTCTTTCGCATCAATGATGATAACCTTCTCCGCAAATCTGTTGAGGAAATCCAATGCTCTTTGATCCAGCGGACGGGTGCGGCCTTCGCTCATCAGGATGATAAAGGGAGTTTCGCGATCGGTGATCTCAAACGGGCCATGGAAGTACTCGCCGGTATGAATTGCAGAGGAGTTTACCCACTGCATCTCCATCAGCAGGCAGATGGCAAAGGAGTAAGCGACACAGTAGTTTGCACCGGACCCCATCATGTAAATGAGCTTTTCATCTTTGTACTGCTGGGCAAAAGCTTTTGCTCTGGGGGTCAAGAACTCTTTAGAATGTTTGACAATACCGTCAATACGGTCAAAGCCATTCATCATCTCATCATAGTTCTCGTAACCCTCGATCTGGTTGAGGATCTCAACAGCCAGTTTCAAACCAAAAGCCATACCGGTCATATCCGCGGTCGCCTTTGCCTCATACTTCAGTACATAATCACCATTTTTCGCCAGAGGGCTCTGATCGTCAAAAGTGATGACGATAGAAGCAGCGCCAGCCTTCTGGGCAATTTCAGCCGCTTTTACGGTCTCAGGAGTGGTACCAGAATGAGACTGGGTGATTACAATCGAATTCACGCCCAGCGCTTTAGGAGTCGCATGGCAGAACTCATTCGCAGTATAGTGATCAACCGTCACTTTCTTAGCCTCGCTCTGCAAAAAGAATTTTCCAGGATGCAGGCCAGCATAAGAACCGCCGCAAGCTACATAATACACATTTACAATACCGCCTTTGTCTTCGCGGGCTTTAAGGATGTCAGCAATGATGGATTTTGGGCAACAAGCCATTTTGAATTTCCTCCTTAATTTTGATAAACTGCACTGCCAGAGAGGTGCTCCGGCTACCGGATACCCTATAACCTCAAGGGTTATCCTATGACGTTATAGTATCACATTCACCTTGCTTTGTAAATATCCTCGCTTTAAAAAAAGTCTTTTTGTATCTTTATCTATTTTTGCTCCGAAAAATAGATAAAATCTATCTAAACAGCTAAAAGGATCACCAGGAAATTCCAAGTCAACCATTTCCTTCATTTTATCTGTTTGTATGCGCCTCTCCGCTTAAATAGATCTATCGAATAAAATTGGTTCTGCAAAAGGCTTCTTTTTGAGGGATGCCGTATTTTTCTTTACCAAGCGCGATACTCTTTATCAAAAAGGTCATATTTCTTGCCAGGACCCGCATGATTTGTAGGCCTTCTTCATCCTGTGCTGCTTCTCCTGGCGCTGCACCATGGACGCTATTCCAATACTGGCTGGAGGCTACCGGCATACCAGAGATGGTAAAATACTTGTTCAACTGATCAAAGGTTGAGGATAATCCACCGCGCCGCGCTACCGCAACGCTTGCGCCAACCTTCATAGTTTTATCAAAGCTGGTGCTATAAAAAAGCCGATCTAAAAAAGAAATCAGCGTACCGTTGGCAGACGCATAATACACCGGACTTGCTGCCACAAGTCCATCGCATTCTGCAAATTTAACCGCAGCTTTATTGACAGCATCATCAAAAACACATTTACCATTCTTTTTACAAAAAGAACAAGCGATACAGCCTCTGATATCTTGATCTCCAATATGCAATATCTCGGTTTCCATACCTTCTTCACGGAAAATCTTTTCCATTTCTTTCAAGGCAATATGGGTATTCCCTTCTTTGCGTGGGCTTCCATTGATCATTAAAACTTTCATTTGACTAGACACCTCACTTTAATTTTCCTATTCATTCAAAGCAGCTTTTCACCATTTAAGCTCGTGCTTTCTGGCACACCTCTAATAACCGATGGTGGCACTGTGTTCTATTTTTTCTAAGAAGGAAAAAGGATTAACCTATTATAAACAGGTTAATCCTTTTAAAATAAGCTACATCCTGCTAAAAGCAAAAAACAACTTATCCGATCCTTTATTATGTATGAAAAAGAAATAAAATTAATATTTCAATTTCCACATATATCTTCTGGTAGGACGCGGATGTTTTCTAACTTCGCACAGATCCATGTAGAACATATCCAGCAAAGCAGCGGTAAAGATCTGGTTAAAGAACTCAGCAACGTTGGAATCCAGAGCGTTCAAGCCCATCTCCTCGTTATCCAGAACCATGATCTTCTCGCCAAATCTGTGCAGGAAGTCCAGAGCTCTCTGATCCAGTGCACGGGTACGGCCGGTGCTCATCATCATGATAAAGGGAACATCTTTATCAGTGATCTCAAACGGGCCATGGAAATACTCGCCAGAATGGATAGCAGAAGAATGGATCCACTGCATTTCCTGCAGCAAGCAGATCGCATAAGAATAGGTCACGCCAAAGTTGGGGCCAGAACCCATAACGTAAATGAGCTTCTCTTCGCCATACTTATCGGCCCAAGCTTTAGCAGTAGGAGCAAATTTCTCTTTCGCAGCCGGAACGATCTCATTATATTTCTCATAAGAAGTCATAAAGGCATCATAATGATCGTAGCCTTCGGTCTGCTTCAGAATCTCCACAGCCAGCCACAGAGCTTTTGCATGACCATTATCGTTTGCATCTTTCGTGGTACCATAAGTAACAACGTGATCGCCATTTTTCGCCAAGGGGCTCTCGGCATCGTAAGTAACAGCAATAGAAGCGGCGCCAGCCTCCTGCGCGATACCAGCAGCACGTACAGTTTCAGGAGTAGTACCAGAGAAAGACTGAGTAATAACGATAGAATCTTTGCCTAACGCCTTAGGAGTAGCATGGCAGAACTCATTAGAAGAGTAGTGGCCAATAATCAGATCCTTCGCTTCGCTCTGCAGGAAATATTTTGCAGGATACAGTCCCGCGTAAGAACCGCCGCAAGCAACAAAATATACATGTGTAATTTTGTCATGCTTCTTCAGGACATCTTCAATGATGGATTTCGGACAACAAGCCATTGGAATTTCCTCCTTAATTTTGGTAAACTGGTCTTTCTCACAAAAGAACAGACCGCTGAAGGTCACCCCTCAGCCAACTGGACAGCCTTCCTCATTGAAAGGTTATCCTATGACGTTATGGTATCACACAACAAAGATTTTGTAAACAACATTTGCAGAAAAAATCAAGCTTTGGTATGATTGCACAGTTTTTAAGCATTTAATTGTAAACCTTGATAACAAAACTATGAATAAAAATCACAATAAATATTTAGATAAATTTGTAGGAAGAGAGCAGCTTTTTACAGGCGTTCGTAAAATTTGTTTTTGATAGTAAAAAGGAGAATGCTTATAGCATTCTCCTTTTTACCAAGAACCGGCACCGACCTATTTTCCCAGGCAGTGACCCGCCAAGTATCTTCGGCAC
>CAJUMG010000010.1:25479-75437 GCA_910587335.1 uncultured Oscillospiraceae bacterium | reverse complement strand
TACCGGGCGGCAAAAAAGGCCTTGTCCATATCTATGCTGTCAAAGGACACAATGGGCGACGCCGCATCGTAAAAGCTCAGATACGCTTCTCCCAACAGCTTCTCAATCGCACCGGAAAGCTTCTCGCTGGTCAGCGGACCGGAGGCGATGATCACCGGTCCGTCTGGGATTTCTGTCACCTCTTCATGGATCACCGTAATCAAAGGGTGCGCTTTGATCCTCTGGGTCACCCGGTCCGAAAACAGCTTTCGGTCAACCGCCAGGGCGCCGCCGGCGGGAACCGCTGTTTCGCGGGCGCACCGGACCACAATGGAGCCCAACCTGGCCATCTCCTCTTTTAAAAGCCCCGCCGCCGAACCAACCCGGTTGGCCTTCAGCGAATTGGAACAGACCAGCTCTGCAAATCCCTCATAATGATGAGCCGGAGAAAATCGAACCGGCTTCATTTCATACAGCGTCACCGGAATGCCGCGGCCGGCCAGCTGCCAGGCAGCCTCGCAGCCCGCCAGTCCCGCGCCGATTACCGAAACTGTCATTCGTCCTTTAGACCCCTTTCATAGTCGCATCCTTCTTTTGCGCAGTAGATTCTGCCCATCTTACCGGATTTTTTAAACAATGTCGCACCACATTTGGGGCAAACATCCTTTAACGGTAGGTCCCAGGTCATAAATCCGCATTTGGGATTGTGCTCACAGCCATAGAACGCCTTTCCTTTTTTGGACTTTTTGGCTAAAATCCTTCCGCCGCACAGCGGACACACACCGCCTGTATCCTGCACAATTTTCCGGGTGTTTTTGCATTCCGGGAAACCGGGACAAGCCAGGAACTTGCCGAAACGACCAATCTTAATGACCATTTTCCGGCCGCACAGCTCACAGATTTCATCGGTTTCCTCATCCGGCACCTTTACGCGGGTACCGTCCATATTTTTCTCCGCCTGTGTTAGTGTCGCGGCGAAATCCTCGTAAAACTCCGATAACGTGTCCACCCAGTTGGTCTGGCCTTCTTCTACCTCATCCAGGTTTTTTTCCATCTGAGCGGTAAATCCCAGGTCAACAATCTTCTTAAACTGCTTTTTCATCAGCTGGGTCACAACCTCACCTAAAGCCGTGGGCTTCAGCGCCTTGGCTTCCCGCTCCACGTAACCTCTGGAAAGGATGGTTGTAATGGTCGGTGCATAGGTGCTGGGCCGGCCAATCCCCTTCTCCTCCAGCGTCTTGATCAAAGAAGCTTCGGTAAAGCGGGGCGGCGGCTGGGTAAAATGCTGCGTTCCCTCCAAACTCTTCACCTTCAGCGCATCTCCTTTTTCCATCGGAGGCAGTGCGCCAGAGGCATTTTCCTCTCCCTCGGCGGATTCCTCTTTGCTCTCTTCGTACAAAACCGTGTATCCGTCAAATTTCACCGTATAGCCCGAAGCTTTAAACAAATATTCCCCCGCCCGAATGTCCACCGAAACCGTGTCCAGTAAAGCAGTGGCCATCTGGCTGGCGATAAAGCGCTCCCACACCAGCTTATAAAGCTTAAACTGGTCGGCGGAAAGACTGTCCTTCACCTGCTCCGGCGTCATCTCCGGCATGGTGGGACGAATAGCCTCGTGAGCGTCCTGCGCATTGTTTTTGGATTTGTAGGCGCGGCGCTTCGGCGGCAGATAATTTTTGCCGTAACGCTGCTCGATGAAATCCGCCGCCTGTTGGGCCGCCTCATCGGATATGCGCAGAGAGTCGGTACGCATGTAGGTGATTAAACCCACCGCGCCCATGGATCCAACCTCAACCCCTTCATACAGCTCCTGAGCGGCTTTCATCGTCCGCCTGGCCTGAAACCCCAGCCGGCGAGAAGCCTCCTGTTGTAAGGTGCTAGTAGTAAAGGGCGGCGCAGGGGACTTTTTGCGAACGCTCTTTTTCACGTTCTCCACCATAAAGGGCTGACCTTCCAGCTCTTTCAGGATCGCGTCCGCTTCCTCTTTTGTTTTAATGGAGATCTTTTTATCCTTTCCGTATAGCTTGGCGGCAAAAGCCTTTCGGCTGGACTTGCCCAAAAGCTTTGCGTCGATGGACCAGTACTCTTCCGGCTTGAATTTTCGTATCTCCTCTTCCCGGTCCACAATAATACGCACCGCAACCGATTGTACACGTCCTGCGGAAAGACCCCGGCGCACCTTTTTCCATAAAAACGGACTGAGCTTATAGCCTACAATCCGGTCCAGAATTCGCCTGGTCTGCTGAGCGTTGACCAAATCCATGTCCACCTGACGGGGCGACGCCATGCCCGACTGAACGCCGGATTTAGTGATCTCGTTAAAGGTCACGCGATTGGCCTCGTTTAAATCCATCCCCAAAAGATAGGCCAAATGCCAGGAGATCGCCTCTCCCTCCCGGTCCGGGTCGGTGGCAAGATAGATCTCATCGCTTTTTTTCCCTTTTTTCTTCAGGGTGTCGACCAGCTCTTCCTTCCCTTTGATCTCTACATAATCCGGCTGGAATCCATGTTCAATATCAATTCCCAGCTTGCTTTTCGGCAGGTCGCGAATATGGCCCATAGAGGCCACCACATCGTAACCCGTGCCCAGATATTTTTGAATTGTCTTTGCCTTTGCGGGAGACTCAACAATCACAAGTTTAGACATTCAATCCACCCTATTTCATATTTTCACCGTCGGGACAAAAGCCTTTGTCAGACAGTGGATGTATTTTTTCGCAAATACATGTTTTTTGTATTCACGCTCTTATTTTCCTAGCAGATGGAAAATCGTTTCCCTGCATTTGCTGATACAAATCCCATTATTTCAAGTTCTGAAAGCGCTGTCAAGACTTCAGCAGGATTTTTTTGTATCCGCGCCGCAATTTCATCGACATGAATCGGTATTTCCGACAAAACCTCATAAATTTCGCGGATGTTCTCTTCTGTATCCTCCGGCAAAGGGCGCTTTTCCCGAATCGGTACAACATCCTCTTTAAAAGCTGCCGCCTTTGTGTTTCTCTCCACCTTTTCTGGCGGCAGGCCGCCTGGATCCTTTTGCATCTTCCAATTTATTTTGGCAGTGTACCGGTAACGATATTCCTCCAAAATATCATTGGCGCAGGAAACAGGAATCGCGCCGGCTCGAAGCAGCTGAAAAGGACCTTTCGACAGGCTGCTAAAAACATTTCCCGGAACGGCAAACACATCCTTCCCCTGTTCCAACGCGTAATTTGCGGTAATTAAAGCTCCGCTTCCCCGCTGACCTTCAACCACTACCACCCCTAAAGATAAAGCGGACATCAAACGATTTCGAATGGGAAAATGAAAGCCCTCTGGCCTTTCTCCCAGAGCAAATTCAGAAACTACTGCGCCACGGACGGGTGTTTCCTTACGCAAAGCCGCATGCTCCGGCGGATAAAGAACGTCCAGTCCACATCCCAACACAGCAATCGTGCTTCCACCAGCGCGTAGAGCCGCGGCATGGGCCGCTCCATCAATTCCGCGGGCCATGCCGGTAATCACCACCGCACCCATACGCCCCAAACAAAATCCCAGGTCATCGGCGACCCGCCTGCCGTAATCGGAACATTTTCTGGCTCCTACCAAAGCAATCGCCACATTCTCGTCAATCCGTTCCAAGCTGCCGTCAACATATAAAACGGCAGGCATCGCGTAAATATTTCGCAGCCGGTCCGGGTATTCTTTTTGGTCCGGTGTCAGGATCTGGTAGCCTTTGTCCAAGGTCTTTTCTTTTAAACGCAGCGCATCGGATAAAGAGGAGGCCATCAGCTTTTGCTTATCAGCGTCTGAAAGAAAACCGATCCCGCGAAAGCCTCTCTTTTTCTCTTTGTAAAAATATTCTGCCGTTTCAAAACAAGCTATGATATCGTTGATCCTGGGACTGCCCGGCCCCAACGCGCTCGAAAGCCAAATCCAAAACTCCATTTTCTTCTCCTTTACCGGCACATTTCCCACAGAATCAGCGATGCCGCTACCCCTGCGTTAAGGGATTCCGCTTTCCCTTTCATAGGGATATACAAAGTCTGCTGACAGGCCGCCAGTACCTCTGGAGAAATGCCGTTTCCCTCATTACCTACCACCGCGACGGTTCGCTCCGGAAAAATCGCTTGGCCCAGCTGTATCGCCGTTTCGTCTAATGCCGCTCCAAAACAGGCAAACCCTTCCCGCGACAACATGGCCAGCGTTCCCGCTAAATCCGGCGTCTTCCAAACCGGCAGACGAAATACGCCGCCCATGGTGCTTCGGACCACCTTGGGGCTAAAGCAGTCGGCACACTCTCCTCCCAGAATGATGCCGCTGGCGCCAAAAGCATCCGCCGTGCGGATAATCGTCCCCAGATTGCCAGGATCCTGTAACCGATCCAACGCCAGAAATTTTCCACCGGAACGGGGGATGTCCTGCTGCATCCTCCGGGGCATACCGCAAATACAATAAATCCCCTGGGGCGACCGTACAGCACTGATCTTCTCTTCCAAGCTCTCTGCAATGAGAAAGGCCGCCTTTGCCCTTTGACACAGCGTGTCCCAAATGGCAGCATAACGCTTTGCCGCACTATCTGTGGCAAATGCCTGCTGCACCGCCAAATTGCCGCCTAAAACTTCCTGCGCCAAACGCACTCCTTCCACCGCAAACAAGCCCAATTCTTCCCGCGCCCGGCGGCTGTTTTGCAGCCTGGCCAACAGCTTAACCTTTTCATTGTCTTTACTCGTGATCCGTTCCATTTAAAAATCCCATCCATTTACAAAACAAGCCCGTGTCAAAACACGGGCTTGTAAAGCATCTATTAAAGAGCCGCTTTCGCTTTTTCCACTAAAGAAGTAAACGCCGCCGGATCATTGATCGCGATCTCGGAAAGCATCTTTCTATTAAGCTCCACACCAGCTTTTTTCAGGCCGTTCATAAAGGTGGAGTAATTCATGCCGTTCAAGCGGCAAGCAGCGGAAATTCTGGTGATCCACAGGCTTCTGAAATCTCTCTTTCTCTGCTTTCTGCCGATATAAGCATAGTTTCCGGATTTCATTACAGCCTGTTTGGCCATTTTAAAATGGGTGCTTTTCGCGCCAAAATAGCCTTTAGCCAGCTTCAAAACCTTTTTTCTTCTTTTACGGGTCATCATTGCCCCTTTTACACGAGCCATATTCTTAATCCTCCATCCAAATCAAAATTAGTGTTTTGCCAACAGCAGCTTAATTGCCTTCATATTGGTCTGATCTGCGTAAGCGACCTTGCGAAGACCTCTTTTGCGCTTGGTGGATTTCTTGTTCAGAATATGGGACTTGTACGCATGAGCGCGTTTTACTTTTCCATTTTTGGTCAACTTAAAGCGCTTTTTCGCGCCGGAATGAGTTTTCAGTTTAGGCATTTTTGTATCCTCCTGTTCAATTTACTTAACGGGCTTTGCACTGACAAACATCGTCATGCTTCTGCCTTCCATCTTAGGCTGCTTTTCAACAACACCAACCTCCGATACCGCATCTGTAAACTTCTGCATCAAGGTAGTTCCCATCTGAGAGTGAGCCATCTCACGCCCTCTAAAGCGGATGGATACCTTCACCTTGTTTCCGCTTTTTAGGAACTTAACAGCGTGATTTACTTTTGTATTAAAATCGTTGGTATCAATATTCAAAGAAAGGCGGACCTCTTTAATCTCGATCACCTTTTGGTTTTTCTTCGCCTCTTTTTCCCTCTTTGCCTGCTCAAAGCGATATTTGCCGTAATCCATAATCCGACAAACCGGCGGAGTAGCCTGTGGGGCGATTTTTACCAGGTCGAGATTTTTTTCGACCGCGATTTTCATCGCATCTTTGGTCGCGAGAATGCCAAGCTGGCTGCCGTCTGCATCAATGACGCGAATTTCCTTATCTCTGATCTCTTCGTTGATCTGCAGTTCCTTGTTGCTAATGAGAAAGCACCTCCAATGTGAAAAGCCCGAATTTTTCCATAACAAAGCGCGGAACGAAATTCGCCCGCGCACAATACACCTAAAGAGAGTTTTTCCACTCTTTTTCTGTATTGACCCGACATCGCCACCGCGAGCAGGTGAGAACGAACCTTGTTCTACTTTGTTTTCTAATATAGAATACCAGCCTTATCATCATTTGTCAAGGCCAAATTATCATTTTTCCTGCAAGTATAAATGAAAGCAATAGATTATTCCAATCCTATCTCTGTCGCCTATAAACGATGATCCGATTTTCTGCGGCGGGTGAATATAGGTTAAAATCTGTCTTGACGCCATTCTCTTCAACAGACATAATACCGCCCCATTTTGAACACTGTACCCATATGTACAAAACCTCTGCTTCACAAGCTAGCTCTAAGCCTTTGCCTGCGCTCGATAACAAAATCTTTTTCCCTGTTGGCGCCTCGCTTGAATCATATAGCGTTCCCACTTCCGCCGGTGTAAGATCATTCCATATCATTTCGGTGGGTGACCGATTGGAACTAATATTTATGATAAAAACCTCATCGGAAAACGCCCTGTCGTCTTTCCCATTAACTTTTATACAAATGCTGGAATTGGCGTTCTTTCCAGTATACGGGGGGGGGGGGGGGGGGGGTAGATTGACCATTTACGATCTTACTTTTACAGCTTAAAATCCTGTCTGAAATTTTCCCTTGAAATTGCCATACGGACGCAGGAACCGCCACAATGCCAAATGTAAGCGCCTTTAAACTGAGCCGTACCATAGCTTCAATCATTTCCTCTGGTACCTTCTCCATATCTTGTGTGCAGTCAATATCATAAAACACCTGTTTTAAATGCAGCTTATTGGCGATTTCCAAAAAGGCGTCAATATCATGCAGGTTTGTCTTTGTTATAATCATTTTTAATAGGACCTTATCGACAAGCCCCGTATAAATGGATAGATTTTTGACAACTTCGTCAAAATAATCTTTTTGCTTTACAGCATAATAGGTTTCCTTGGTTCCGCAGTCCAAGCTGCAAAGTACATTGATTTGCTTTCCATATTTACGGCATACCTCCTGTAATTCTGGCGGCAATACCGTTGCATTTGTAGCGATCTGTAGCCGGATCTTGTCACTATAAGCAAAAATCGTTTCCAAACATTTTGGGAATTCGTCTAATATGGATGGTTCACCACCTGCCCAGAAAAACTGCGCATCTGGCGCTAAAAGCTTTTTATCTACCATTTCCTTGATGAGAGGATACATTTTATATGTCCGATAGTTCTTTTTGTAATCATCCCACTTGACCAAAAAATTACAATATTCGCACCGAATATTACAGCGCAGATCATTCTGAACCGAAATTAAACGAAACGGATAATCTGAGGGCTCCCATTCACGTTTTAACAACGATTTGCACCCTTTACAAATGGGATTTGTTCCATCCTGTACCTCTTTTTGAATTTTTCTTCTATTTTCTAAAATCTCATCAACAGGCAGCTGCGTAAGATCATCTTGATAAAGATGCAACAGCGGCCAATTATGTCCATTATGAATCGCACAGCAGGTTGTGATTCCATGATTTTGAAAAGTTAAACCACCCTCAATATAAGGACAGCTTATTCTTTCTTCCGTGTATATCGAATTTGTATCAGCTTTCATTTTTTAAATCCTTTCTAACCAAATGATTCTTTTCCCAAAATAATCCTTGAACGCTTTCTATTCAGTTTATAACAAAACAGACCGGTTTGCAAGGACCAGCTTGTAATCCAGCAAAGAATCCCCTTGATTTTTTGCTGCCACCACACCAGCGGATCTTATTCAGGCAGCTCGGCTCCCTTTAAACATCCCGTTTTCATTTTGAACTCGCCCTTTTAGGATGCAAAACATCCCGCTTTTGCCTAATTAAACCGCCTTTTCATCTTCACCGGGAAAGGTCAATACAATTTCCTGCTCCAAATGAAACGAATATAGGATGCAGGCTTTCACCGGTATCTGAAGACTTTCCCCCAAAATCAATTGATAAAGGCGAAGCTGCTCTCGGTACTTGTCCGCCAAATCTTCAGCGGATAAAACCACATCCGTTTTGTAATCGACTATGACCAGACCGTCCTCTTCCCAGAAGACGCAGTCCGCTACCCCTTGTACAGTGATCTTTTCGGAGCCCGCGCCGTCATACCCCATTTGGCTGCTTTCAACCTCTCCTAAAAAACGCAGCTCCCGTTCTATTTTCTGTGCCGCCGTCATGCGCTGGTATAACGCCGAGGAAAAAAAACGCTCGATTTTCCCCAGCGGAATTACCTGTGCCTGAACCGCGGTCAAAAATTCCAGCCGCAAAAGTCTTTGCAGCTCTCGACCCGCGTCTTCGGCGCACTTTGTGTAATCCGCGTACTGCATAAATTGGTGCAGCGCGTTTCCCTTTTGGGCGGCGGACAGTTTTTCGCCGGAAAGGAATTGGGGCGTTTTGGTAAAGGCGTATCGGCCCGAAGGGTCTTTTTTTGCTATTGCTGAAACGCCCAGCTTCTGCGGAATGCGGGTCGCCTCCTCGTAGGGATAGCGCCAGTCGGCATTCTCCCGCAGTTTTTCCAAAAATGTTTCATCTAACACGCCCGGTGTTTCTGCCCGCTCGTTTTCCTTCTCCCCCTGTTTTGCTTCTGCCGTACCCCAAACGATTTGTAACGGTGTTTGCGCTTCCTCTCGCCAACGGATGGTGCCTCCCGTATTCTCCCGCAGCTTTTGTCCATCGGGATGGCGCAGCGCGCACATCAAAAGCCAACACCCTACCGAATCGGCGTTTCTCACCGCAAAAGGACGCAGAGGACCGTCCCCTGCCAGAGCCGCCTTGCGGAGCATTTTTTCCGGATCCCCCGCCATGGTGATAAAAAGCCTTTCCTTCGCCCGGGTCAGCGCAACATACAACACCCGCAGCTCTTCACTCAAGCCTGCCCGCTCATTTTCCAGGCGCAGCGCCTCCAGCGGAACGGTCGTAAACTCTTTAAACAGCTTTCCCTCCCGCCGGACACAGGCAAATCCCATCTGTGGGTGTAGCGCCACCCTCTCCCGCAGATCCTGCTTGTTAAAGGCTTTCGCCGTATCACATAAAAAAACATAGGGGAACTCCAATCCCTTGGACCGGTGGACGCTGATAATCCGTACCGCGTCAGCGCCTCCGCCAGAGGACGCCGCCTCAAAATCCGCCTTTTGCTCCGAAAGACGGTCCAAAAAACGCACAAAAGCGTATAAACCCTTTCCGCCGCTTTTTTGAAAGGACTGTGCATAGCTGCAAAGCTGGTATAGGTTTGCCCGCCGCGCTTCCCCCATAGAATATGCGGATACAATGGCTGGATAATCGGTTCGGGCATAGATTTCGGTCAGCAGGTCGGGAACCGGCGTGTTGACCGCCAGGCGGCGAAGCGCCTCTGACTGGTACAAAAACGCCTGACTCTCCTCGTCACCTAGCCGGGCGCTTTTCTGCAAAGCCGAATAAAAGGGGGCCTTGCGGTCCAGCAGCCGGATTTTCGCAATCTGTTCCGGCGAAAATCCAAACAGGTCGGACATCAGCACCGTCAGCAGCGGAATATCCCGATAAGGGTTGTCCAATACCTGCAAAAACGCTGTGATCACACCGACTTCCTTCGCTTTTAAAAAACCGGTTCTGCTGTCGGACCAACTGTTGATCCCTTCCCGCAAAAAGGCGTCCCGGTACGCCTGCGCCTTGTTTTTCGGCGACCGCAGAAGAATACAGATATCCCCAAAGCGCACCGGACGCGGCCTGCCGTCTTCCCATACGCTCTCCCCAGCGGTCATGATCTGGGAAATCTTTTCCGCCACATAAGAGGCCTCCTGCTGCACAGCCGGCAGGGACGAAGCGGTGGTGTCAATCAGATGTAGCTGAGGCTGAACCCCTTCTGCCGGCGGGTAGGACGCTGCGGATACCAGCTCTTCTGCCGGTCCATAGTCTATCTCACCCAGTCTGCGGCTGGTCAGCTGCCGAAAGAGAAAATTCACCCACGCTGTTACCTCCGGCCGGCTGCGGAAATTTTTGTCCAGCATGATTTTGGCCGGATATTTTCCATCGTCAAACGGATGGTAAGCGTCCATTTTTTGGATAAAGATTTCCGGCATCGCCTGGCGGAACCGATAGATGCTCTGCTTTACGTCGCCGACCATAAACAGGTTTTTTCCTTTTTTGGATACCGCCCAAAACAGCATATCCTGCGCGCTGTTGGTGTCCTGATACTCGTCCACCAAAATTTCTTCGTATTCCTGGGCAATCTGGCCAGCTAAGGCCGTCGGACGGTATGCGCCGTCAGCCTTTTCCATTAAAAGCGCAAGGGCCATATGCTCTAAATCGGAAAAGTCCAAAAGCTTCCGTTCCTTTTTTAATTGGCCGTATTGCCGCTCAAAGGCCATGGTCAGACGAAACAGCATCGATACCTTTGGCCGCAGGTCCTCAATATCCTCCTGAAATTCCTGGGTGTTTGCGCAAAACTGGCGCAAAGCCAGCGCCTTTATGATCTTTTTGATCCGGTCTCGCCCAGACTGTAGGACCTCCTTCAGCGCCAGGTCCTCAAATCCCCGTAAAGCGCCTAACCGACCAAAGGGAAATTTCCGCAGCAAATCACAGCAGCCGTCCCAATCGCCCGATTGAAGCCGCTCCAATAACGCTTTTAGGTTCCCGGCGTCCTCCTCAAAAACCGGCAGATACGCTTTTTCCAACGCCGGAATTCCCTGTGTCTGCTCCTGTAGCTCATGGCTAATCTGTAGGCAGTATTCTACCGCCTCCATCCCGTAGGATAAAATCGTTTTTCCCCAAACGGTTTCTCCCACCGGTATGTGTCTGGCATACATTTTCTCCTTATCCGCCAGCCAATCCTCGTAAAACGGATGGGAACGAATGAACCCAAATAGCTTTAGGATCGTGTCGCCTAACCGCTTGTCATCTCTGCCGCCGGACAAAAGCTCTACCAGCGCCGAAAAGCTGCCGTCTTGGTCCAGGGCATAGAATTCCTCCAGCGCCAGAGAAACCGCCTCTTGCCGCAGCAGAGACAGCCGCCCTTCCTCTCCCAGCGTAAAATCAGCGGGAAGCTCCAGCCGCTCGGCGTGTTGGCTGATCAGATCCAAACAAAAGGCATGGATGGTGCTGATGTGGGCCCGCTCCATCAAAAAGCGCTGGCGGCGCAGATGCTGGCTGTGGGGACTGACCGCCTGCTCCTGCTCCAGCCGCGCCTCAATGCGCTGACGCATTTCCTTGGCCGCTGCATTGGAAAAGGTGACCACCAGCAGCCGGTCCGCGTCAATCGGGTGCTCTTCGTCCAATAACATCGAAACAACCCGTTCGACCAAAACCGCGGTTTTTCCGCTTCCCGCCGCCGCCGAGACAAGAAGCGTCCCACCCCGGCTGTAAATCGCCTGGGCCTGCTCAGCAGTCCACCGCCTCTCACCCATTCTCTTCACCTTCCATTCGCTCAAAAAATTCTTCTCGGGATATCGGCTCACGGCAGCGTTTGGGACCGTCCTCCTCCCTGCCGCAGATGCCTTTATAATCGCACCAATCGCAAAGATCAAAGCCGGTTTCCTCCAGCGGCAGGGCAGAAACCTCCCCCGACCAGAGGGTCTTTGCCATCTGCCGCAGTAAAGATTCAATGTGCCGCTTTAGCTTGCCCAGTTCCTCTAAAGACGCCACCGAGGATTTTGCGTCGATCTGCCCATCCTTTAATCTTGCCGGGATGAACACCCCCGCTCCATCCGACTCCATTCCCTGTAATACCATCGGATCAGAAAGCAAAAGTCCGTTCATCTTCAAAGCCTTTTGCTGCTCCTTTTTCATCTGCTCTTCCCCTGCGTGGCGGTCGGCGGATAAAAATCCCGCTTTGCCCGGCATGTATAAAACCCCTGCCGGAATGGTATTCGCCAAATGATCCTTCCCGTTTTGGCAGATGGAGAACAGATAAATCAGCATCTGTAAATGTAGTCCGTAGTAAATATCGGTAAAATCAAAGTTTCGCGTACCGGTTTTGTAGTCCACAACCCTGACATAGCGCTTTCCCCTTTTTTCCATCACATCTACCCGGTCTACGATCCCTTCTATCCAGATGCTCCCTCCGTCCGGAAGGAAAAATTCCAGCGGCGTGACCTGCGAATCCTTCGCGATGGGCAGTTCAAATGCCGTCGGCTCAAAATCACAAACCGAGAATTCTAGCGCCAAATGCTGGATCAATCGGACCAGCGTGTTGGCCATGCGGGTAAACAGATATTTAAACCGGGCGGTCTTATCCATCTCGCCCCCCATGGCTTCCTCCAGATAATCGGCTAAAATCCTCCGGACCAAAAGGCGGCAGTCCTCTTCGTTCAGGTCGCACAGCGCCTTGCCGGGATACCGGGAGGTGACCTGCTGGAGCACATAATGGATGATTGTGCCCGACTCCATTGGGGAAAGCTGCGCCTTTTGCGCCTTTTTTACCCCCAAACCCCGTTCGCAGAAATAGGCAAAACGGCACTGATGATACCGGTCCAGCTTAGAGGGAGAAACCCGCATTCTCTGTCCAAAAAGGGCTTTTGCCGTCTCCTCGGAATCCAAAGAAAACGCCTCCGGCTTTACAGGACTGCACATCCGTTCATACTGCTTCCTGTAAGGGCTTTGTTCCAGTAAAGCACCTAGCGAGCCAGCGGTCGGGGACATTTTGTTCGCCATTCGTCCGAATACATGCAGCGCCGTTTTTCCGTTGAGCGCATAAAACAGCGCATCCTCCTCCGAAGGCTTTTTGCAAACAGCCTCGGGAAAGATTTCCATCACCTGCCGCACCAGCACCGATGGCGCCAGCGCCTCCCCTTTTGCCGATTCTGTC
Organism: uncultured Oscillospiraceae bacterium; assembly: GCA_910587335.1. Lineage (GTDB taxonomy): Bacteria > Bacillota > Clostridia > Oscillospirales > Ruminococcaceae > UBA3818. The sequence continues at coordinate 62,697 of CAJUMG010000010.1, read as the reverse complement.
GGCCAGGATAAAAAAAGTCCGTCGCTGGCGCAGACCGACGCACTATAGGCAAAAAAGCGTTCCTCCAGCACCCGCAGCTCAAAGGGCTCGGTCACCGCAAGCCCCGCTTCTAGCAGCTGTTCCCGCTCCCGCTCGGAAAGGATTCCACTCCGGCTCACCGGCGCCGGAAACACGTCCTCGTTTGCCCCAACGATAAAGGTATACCGGGGCGCGCCGGGCCGGATCCGGTCGGCGGTACCGATTAAAACAGTGTCTAATGTCTGGGGAATCTGCCCAAGATCGGCGGTCAGCAGGGTCAGCCGCATCAGCTCACAGTGCCGGGACAGCGGATATACCTGCTCGCCTAATACCAAAGCGTATTGATCCCACAAATCCATCATCCCGTCAAAAAGCACCCGCAGACTGTCCCGGTCGGCTGAATCCCGCCAGGCATCCTGCTTTTTTAGTTGCTCTAAAATCCCTGCGTCATTTAGGTATTCGTATAAAGCGACTACCAATCCACGGCCGCTGCAAGCTTCTGTTTTCCGCCGCAGCGCCGCCAGCGGCTGGATGAGCTTTTGGCGCAGCGCTTCCACCTGCTCCAGCCTGCGCCTGTCCTCCTCCTTAATCACACCAAAGCCGGACGGATTCCAGCAAAAGGGCTCCTCCCACCTGGCGCCGCTGATGTCCCAGATATAGGCGTACTCCTCCAGAACCGCCGTCTGCTCCAAAGAAAAATCCAAAAGACCTGTTTTCAGTAAAGCGAACAAATCCTCGCTGTGGAAATGGCTTCTGGCCGCCTCCATCGCCGAAAGAACCGCGGCCGTCAGCGGCTGAGCCGCCACGTCGAATCGCTCATCCATAAAATAGGGGATCCCGTAATCCCCAAACCCCGCGTGAATCGGCTGCAAATATGGCTCCAAGTCCCTTGCAATCACAACAATGTCCTGATAACGGCAATTTTCCTCCCGCACCAGATGGGAAATTTTTGCCGCTACCCATTCTATCTCTTCATATGGGTCCCGGCAGGACACCAGACAGATTCCCGCCGCATCCCTTAACGGTTCCCGATTTTCCCGGAACAGATTCCGTTCCAACCCCGCTAGCGCAGGCTTTCGAAAGCGCTTTGGCTCGGTCAGTATCATCGGCTGTTCCACCGGGATGCCGTTTTTCCGCGCCAATTCCATTAAACGCGTCGCTGTCCGGCAGGAGGGACGAAACAGACCGCCGCTTTCCGGATGATCAAATAAACTGTCTGTACAAATGGAAAAGGTGATCGACTCCGCTGTTTTCATCAGCTCCTCCAGCAAAGCGAATTCCCCTGCCATAAAGCCCTTGAAGGAATCGACAAAAATCGCATATCCGTCAAAAAGCCCGCTTCCTTTTAGCCTTTCTAGCGCATACTCCAAATGGTTTTTCTGCTCGCCAAAAAAGGAGGTCAATAAACTGTCATATGCTTCGTAGATCAGCAGCAGCTCGTCTATCTTCTGGGCAAAAGCGTCCTGCTGAATCTCCCCGCTTACCTCCCGTAAAGCCTGTGGGGAAATACCCATTATGCGAAACTCTTCCATCTGCCGGGTCATCGCTGCGATAAAAAAGCCGTTGCCGCCGCCTTTGTGATAGCGCTGCAAGGCCCCTTTCAGCTGTTCCAACGCCAGATTCATCACAAGATAGTGGGCCGCTTCCTGAACGGTTTGGCGTGCCCCACCGCCGAGCCTTCGAAAAATCTGATCGCACAGCCGGGTAAAACTGTATACCTCTACCCGAAGGGCGTCCGGTGCATCCATGGCGCGGCGAACCGCTTTTTCCATCTCAAAGGAATACTGCTCCGGCACCAGCAGCAGCACCTTTTGCCCTGATTCCGCCGCTTTTTTTACCCGCTCTAACAAATAGGTGGTTTTTCCTGTTCCAGCTGTCCCCAAAATCCATCGGATCATTGGTTTTCCTCCAAACCGAAAAATAGGGCCTGCAATTGCTTACAGGCCCCTGTTTTTATGCCTTTTTTATGATCTGCCCGCTATCCTTTTGCGGATAAACGACGCCAGCAAATCCGCCGTATCATCATATCCCAGCAAAGAGGAGTCCACCGATAGATCATAATTTAGCAGATCGTCCCAACGCTGATTGGTATAAAAATGATAGTAACTCGCCCTCGTTTTATCCGTCTTGGCAATGAGCTCCTTGGCTTGCTTCACATCTAAATGGTATAATTCCATGATTCGTTTGTGGCGCACCTCAAAGGGCGCGTGGACAAAAAGACTGACATGGCGCGGATGGCCGGACAAAATATCGTCGGCACAGCGCCCAATGATGACACAGTTTTTCTCCGCCGCCTCTTTGCGAATCACATCCGCTTGGATGGCGAATAGCCGGTCGTTGGTCAATACGTCCGGATAACTGAATGGCAAAGCAAAATTCCCATACGCCGTGGTCGAAAGGGTGTAAAGATAGCTTTTTTCCGGCTTTTCGTCCGCATTCTCAAAAGCTCTTTCACTAATCCCGCTTTCTTTGGCCGCCAAAGAAAGCAATTCTTTGTCCAGATACGTAGCATCCAAAATTTTTGCCAGCCTTTTTCCGATTTCCCGTCCGCCGCTGCCAAATTGTCTGTTCATTGTCACTACAAAAGAATTGCTCATATTCTGCTCCCCTTTCTAAAAAGCCCGTCTCAGACCGGTTCATATTTCGGCTCTCCCATACACGCTCCCGCCCATGGGATAACCGTCCGCACCCAAAGCTAGGCTAAATGATCTGTTACTATTATTATACCACCTTTCCCGCCGTTGGCAAGGCCTATGCCCGATCTAAAGGAAGAATAAACCAAAAATCGCTTCCCTTCCCCGATACACTGTCCACCCCAAATGCCGCGCCATGCAGCCTTAAAATCTCTTCTACAATAGAAAGGCCCAGCCCCGTTCCCATTGCGGCGCGCCCTTTGGAGGAAGCTTTGCTGTAATACCGTTTCCAGATGCTGTCGATTCCCTCCGGCCGGATTCCATCTCCGTAGTCGATCACGTCAATACGCACCTCCGAAGCGGTGATCTGTTGGCGGACAGTAACCTTTTTTTCATCGCCGGTAAAGCAAATGGCGTTGCCGGTCAAATTGTAGATTACTTGGTCTATTTTCACCTGATCCGCCAGCACCCACGCATCCTCCTGCGCTTCGAATACAATCGTATATCCCTGTTGCTCCACCAGCTTCTGGTACCTGGACAAGCTGTCCCGAATGCTCTCGGTCAAATTGAAACGGCTTTTGTCCATCCGCCGTACCCCTGCTTCTATCTGGGATATATCTAAAATGTCGTTGACCAGAAAGCTTAGCCGCTGCGCTTCGTCAATGATGATCTGAATGTTTTCCGTCGTGTTCTCCCCAGGAATATCCCGCATTGCCTCCGCGTAGCCGATAATCATGGTCAGCGGCGTTCGCAAATCGTGAGAAACGTTGGCCACTAACTCCTGACGCAACCGTTCCACCTGCTGTAAAGCCTTTGCCGTCACGTTCAGCGTGTCGCTTAATTCAGCAATCTCCCGGTAGCCCCGTCCGTTAAAATAAACTTCATAGTTTCCCCGGGCCAGCTCCTTCGACGATCGGTTGATGTCCTCAATCGGCTTGGCCACAAAGCGCGACATCAGGATCGCCAGCATGCCCGCTAGCACAAAAAATAGCGTGCCAATGCAGAAAATCTGTATCCGAAGCGTGCTGACCGTCGCGTTTAACGGCGTAATCCGGGCGTTGATGTTGACCAGCATTTCCCTGCCATCCAGACAAAGCGCAAGCTGAAAATAAGAAAGACTCTGCTGAATCTGGTCCCCGGAAAAAATCGGCTTTTTTAGCCAGGGATGCTTTTGGGCGGCGTCCGGCTCCGGCACATAGGGACCCGGTATCTGTTTTTCTTCAATCCCTTCAAAATACATCATTTTAGAGCCGTCTTTATCCTTGACACTTTGGAATAAAGCAGCCCTTGCCGGCTCATCCATCCCTTGTAAAGAGCAATAGCGAAATCTGCCGTTTTCCCTTTGCTGTGTACCATCCGGCCAGATCAGATGTACACAAATGTCGCCGGATTCGGTAATCCGATTCAAAAGCTCGTCCAATGCCGGATCGTCAATATTCTCTACAATCGCCTGACTGTATCCCCGCACCTCATTTTCTTTAATCATCTGGTAAAATTCGTCCAAAAAAACCGTCTGTAACAGCCATAAAACCAGCAGAATACAGATGGAAAAAATCGCCAGACAAAAAAAGATTTTGCCCTTAACGCTAATCCTCCCCCAACGCAAAACGATAACCCACCCCCCGCAGCGTTACAATGCCGGTGCTGTATGGACCTAGGCTTTTGCGCAAAAGCTTGATGTGTGTGTCCAGCGTCCTCGCGTCGCCATAGTAATGATACCCCCACACCTCGCCGATCAGTTTTTCTCTTGTCAGCGCAATTCCACGGTTTCGAACCATGTAAAAAAGCAAGTCGTATTCTTTAGGAGACATGGCCACCGGCTTTCCATCCACCAAAACAGTCCGGCCGGTAAAATCCACCGTCAGCCCCTCGTAACGATAAATCTCTTTGTCCTGCGGCCCCTGGGACTGACTGTATCTTTTTAATACCGCCTGAATGCGCAGCATCAGCTCTTTTGGAGAAAAAGGCTTAACCACATAATCGTCAATTCCCAATTGAAACCCGCAAACCTTGTCATATTCCTCTCCCCGGGCGGAAAGGATGATAATCGGCACATTAGAGAACGCCTTGATTTTCTCACAGGCGGTCAGTCCGTTCATGCCCGGCATCATAATATCCATAATAATCAGATCAAACGCCTTTTCCCGGCATAAACGGACTGCCTGTCCGCCGTCCGCCGCTTCCTCAACCTGATATCCTTCAAAAATCGCATATTTGACAATCAGCTTCCGAATGTTCACCTCATCGTCAACAATCAAGATTTTATACAATGCACTCTCCTCTTTCTTATTTTCCCAGACAAACCTATTTTCGATTCGATCTATGCGCACATATGCGCGCGGTATAATATTCTTTCAAAATTTCCAGTAAATTTTTGTATAGAACCGCTTTGTGGTCAGTATAACAGAAAAATGTGTTGATTTCATGACAAAACTTTTGAAATTTGTTTTCCCGTCTGTTTAAAAAAATGGATGCATATCCCTTTCGTAGATACTTGTCTCCAGACAAAGCAGGAAAAAAGATCCGTCCACACGATCAAAGAGTCGGACGGATCCTTTCTGCCAACACTATTTTTTTGTTTTTTCTGCAAAAGAATTATCAATGATTTCAGAAAAAGGAGCGGTTTTTTCCAGCTCTCCCGCTTCCTGCATAACCGTCTGCAGCTTATCAAACGAAGCTTCCTTCATAACCGGCGTTGTACACCAAGCGTCAATATCCTTGTAATTCTGGATGACGGTTTCCAGCGTTTTCAAATCCGTATCCGGGAAGGATGGCTGAATCACCTTGGCAATTTCCGCCGCTGTATGCTCTTGAACCCAGGTAAGGCCCTTGGCAATCGCATTGGTAAAGCTTTGAATCAGCTTTCCGTTTTTCTCCATAAAGCTTTTCTGCGCAAAATACGCCGTATACGGAATCTCTCCACTTTCCGCTCCGACCGAAGCTACAATGTACCCTGCTTCCTCCATCTCCAACGCGGAAGCAGTCGGCTCGAACAGGGCCACATAATCTCCCGTTCCGCTGGTGAAAGCGCCCGCCATAGCGGAAAACTGAATGCTGTCGTCAAAGATCACATCCACACCAGGGGTCAATCCATGCTGCTTCACGACATATTCCAGCGTCATGTAGGGTACGCCGCCTTTTCTGCCGGGCAGAATGCTCTTGCCCTTGAGCTTATCCCAGGTAAAATTCTCATCCGGCTCTCTTCCCAGGATAAACGCGCCGTCCCGCTGGGTCATCTGCGCGAAAACCTGCATAAAGTCCTCTTTCCCTTCATTGTACACATAGATGCAGGCTTCTGGACCGGCAAAGCCAATGTCTACACTGCCGGAAAGTACCGCCGTCATCACCTTATCCGCACCCTGGCCGTTGCTCAGCTCCAGCTCCAGCCCCTCTTCTTCAAAAAAGCCAAGCTGGATGGCCGCATACTGCGGTGCGTAAAATACAGAGTGGGTCACTTCGCTCACCGTGACTTTCTGTAGCTTCTTCTGTGCGCCGCATCCAGACAATAGCCCCAACGCCAGTACGGCTACACAGAATAGCGAAAGCCATTTGCTCAATCTTTTTTTCATCATGTTGCTCCCTTCTAAAATCAGTTTTTATGGCTCATTTTGCGGGTCAAAGCCCGTTCGGCAAATACCACCGATTGATACAGCAAAGCGGCTACCACCGCAAGAATTATAACGCTGGTCATCACCAAATCCAGTTTAAAGACCTGCCCGCCGTATACAATCAGGTATCCCAGTCCCGCTTTGGAAACCAGAAATTCTCCCGCAATAACACCGACCAGTGAAAGGCCAATATTGACCTTCATCGAGTTGAAAAGGGTGTGCAGGTTCGATGGCATTACAATTTTCGAAAATACCTGCCGCCGGCTTGCGCCGAAGGTTTGCGCCATGGTGATGGTTTCCCCGCTGGTGCTCAAAAATCCGTTGAGCATCTCCAGCACGGTGACAATTAGGGAAATAGCCAGCGCCATTACAATAATCGCCTGAACGCCGGCCCCTACCCAAACAATAAAAACCGGACCCAGCGCGATCTTGGGCAGCGCGTTAAGCACCACCAAAAAGGGCTCGCAAATGCGGGATAACGTATTCGACCACCATAAAAGTACCGCCAACCCCACGCCTAGAACAGTCCCGAGCACAAAGCCGGTCAGCGTCTCTAAACAGGTTACGCCCAGATGTGTCAGCAGTCCGTTTTCGCTTAGGTTGCACAGCGTTTTCACCATACGGGAGGGCTGGCTCATAATAAAGCTGTCGATGACGCCGACATTCGCCAAAATCTCCCACAGCGCCAGCAGAAGAACCACAACCGAAATCTGTACCGCCCGGATCCTGTATTTTTTCTGCCTCTGCTTTCGCAGATAGGCCGCTCGTTCCTTTGATACCGGCATTGCCGCCGTTTGGTTATACATGAACATCAAGCTCTTTCCATATGATATTGAAATATTCCTGAAACTGGTGCTGCTCCCGGCGCTGTAACGGCGTAAAATCCGGCTTGTCAAACTGGATTTCCAACACCCTGGAGATATGTGCCGGCCGGCGGGAAAGAACAAGAATCCGGTCGGACATGCTAATGCTTTCCGATATATCGTGGGTCACCATCAAGGTTGTTTTCTGTTCTCTCTTTAAAATCCGGTATACATCATCGGTCACAGCCAGCCGTGTCTGATAATCCAGTGCGGAAAAGGCTTCGTCTAAAAGCAAAACATCCGGCCGAACTGCCAGCGTCCGAATCAGAGCGGTCCGCTGCCTCATACCGCCGGAAAGCTGTGAAGGATATTTATCCCGGAAATCCCATAGATCATAGGCTTTCAGTAAACTGGCAGCGTATTCTTTATTCTCTTCTGTCAATTTCTTTTGGATCTCTAGCCCCAACAAAACATTTTGGTAGATGCTGCGCCACTCCAATAGATTATCCCGCTGAAGCATATACCCAATGTGCGGGGAAATCCCCTCAATCGGTTCATCCTGTAAAAGTACCCTGCCATATGTCGGCCGGATCATTCCCGCCACAATGGAAAGAAGGGTTGACTTTCCGCACCCGCTCGGGCCCACAATGCTGACAAATTCACCTTTTTTTACCGAAAAGCTGATATTCTCCAGCGCGGTCAATTCACCGTTTTCCGCCTGGTAGGTCTGCGCGATTTGTTCGACTTTTAAAATTTCCTCCATTTCGATTCCCCCCTGTTACATAAATCTGTCATATTTCCTTGATCCGATCGAAAGAGAAAATCGTAATATCGGCGCGGAACAGCCCGTTTCAGGGTATTTGGCGGGTCCGCCGCCGCTGTTTGACCTCTGGTCTTTTTCACTTTGCTAACATTCTATTCTAAGAGCCCTTTTCTGGTTCAAACAATAAAAAGGACCGTGCGGATTCTCGTCTCTCCACACGATCTTTTTTCCAGGCGCTAGACACCGATTTTTTCATGCGCCCATTGCTTTTTCTCCATTCGGCGCCAGCTCATAAATCCATAAATATCGTTGACAAAAAATAGGATAAAACAGATCACCACCGATAAATAAGCCCGATGATGAAAAGCCGCCAAAATCCATAGGACGATTAACACAATATCATTTGCCGCATAGGCCAAAGGGAAAAACCGGCTTCTTCGAAAGGTCAGATATACCGCAAGAAAACTGGTCGTTACAGAAAGGGTGCTCAGTTCCAAATTCGCCGTGTGAAACGCCGCCAAAATATAGTAAAAAATCCAGGTGACAGCCGCCGTCAGCACCAGCATAAAAACAATTTCCCTTTTATTCAAACGGTTTATTTTTACCTGTGCCCGGTTCCCTTCATACGGATTTTTCACCCAGGATATAAGGGCAAAAACAGCCATCGGGGCGGTCATCCCCAGATAGGTAATCATCTCCCCATAATAGGAAAAGGTAAAGGAGATCACCCCGTACAGCACACTGAAAACAACCATTAAAAGCTGCCCGAAAGGATTGCCCTTCGCGTTAAAAATCAGCGAAGTCACACCGATTAAGGATGCGGCAAGGGTTAAAAAGCCTTCTCCATCAAAAACCAAAAAGGATACTATCACCAAAAGTATCGATAGCCCCCATAGCGCTACTTCTCCCTTTGTAAAGCCGCAAAAAACCGAACTGATCCTTTTCTTTTTCACAAAAATACCCCCAAACAAAAAAGCATCCGTATACACATCTTCAAAGACCTAACGATGTGTAACGAATGCTTTCGCATTTTTCTACCCGGTGGCAGATATTCATTTTTTACCCGTCATGCACAGGCTTTCTAAACAATCTTTGCGGTCATCCCGCTTTGAGCGGCAAAGCAGGATCAATCGTCGTCATCATCTTCGTCATCGTCATCATCACGAACACCCACATAGCCCTGTTCAGACGTAACCGAGCCCAAATGCTCTACACAGGTTCCCGGAATATTGGATTCTTTATACCAGCCCTTTTCCGTATTGGGACAGGCAGCGGTGGCAATTTCACCGGAATCAGAACAGTAGGTCATCTCAACCACCTTGCCACTGACCGGGAATTGTTTGGTCTCTAGGCCTTCGTGAATATGCTGCATAACCCGGCGCCAGATAATGGGAGGCGGATAACTGCTGTAACGGATCTGGATGTTGGAATCCTTGGAATAGCCAAACCAAACACCGCCAACGTAGTAAGGGGTCATACCCATAAACCATTGGTCCACGTCGTTGCTCGTCGTACCGGTTTTTCCCGCTACCGGCATCGCGCCAAACTTCGCCGTGCCGCCGGTTCCCATCGGTCCGTTGACCACCCGCTGCAAAAGCCGGTTCATCACCTCGGCCGTATCCTCAGAAATAACCCGCTGCGGTACGGGACTTTGCTCTAACACGACATTCCCTTCACTGTCGTATACCACAGAATAGCTGTATGGCTCGTAGTACAGGCCGCCGTTGTCAAAAATTTGGTATGCAGCGGTCATTTCCATCACCGTCACACCCCGGGTCAACGATCCCAGACCTAACGGCGCCCGGTCAATATCATTGTTGGCGCCCGTGCCAACCAACGTTGTAAAATGCAGCTGATTGAGCATAAAATCATAGGAAACCTGCGGCGACAAAAGCTGTAGCACCCGTACCGCAACTGTGTTGGTCGACCGCCGGATGGCATAATCCACCGTTACGTTCCCCATATAAGCGCCATAATGGTTAATCGGCCAGTTAGTGGAAAACTGCGGATTCTCCCCCGCCTTTTCCACCGGATTATCATCAAACATTTTGGACCAATAGATCATATCAAAGTCCATAGCCGGTCCATAAACCGCCAACGGTTTGATCGAAGAACCTGGAGATCGAACGCCGCTGGTGGCTAGATTCAGAATGCGATCCCCTTCTTTTTCTCCGCGGCCACCTGCGATCCCCACCAGCTTTCCGTTCGGTTCCATAATCACCATAGCGGCGTCTGGCTGCCCTTCTACAAAGCTGTAGGTTTTTAGGTTGTAGCCTTTAACGGTGGGAAAAATCGAATTTTCCGCATCCAGATCCGCAAAGACCACATCCAGATAATCCTGAATATCCTTATCCATGGTGGTATAAATTCGGTATCCGCCTTTGAGCACCCGGCTCTCAGCCGTCTCATAGGTGTACCCGTACCTGTCCATCAGATCCTGAATAACCTCTTCCAAAACGTAATCTTCAAAATAACTCAGCGTAGCCTTTTGCTTCGTATCGGTGGAATTGTCATAGGTCACAGCCCGGATCTGCTCTTTCATCGCCTGGTCATATTCTTCCTGGCTGATGTACTCCTGCTCCAGCATCTGACCTAAAATCCATTCCCGGCGTTCCCGGTTGTTCTCCTCATGGTTAAAAAGCTCCCGTTTGGATGGGTTTTGGGTAATGGCAATCAGCGCCGCGCTCTCCGCAATGCTCAGCTGACTGACATCCTTTCCAAAATACAGATTAGCCGCCGCCTGCACGCCGTTGGTGTTCCAACCCAAATGAATTGAGTTGAGATACGCCTCCATAATCTGGTCTTTGGAACAGGACTTTTCTAAACTTAACGCCCGGAAAATTTCCTTAATTTTTCTTTCAACGCTGAAATCCTTTTCACCGGTAATATTCTTGATTAGCTGCTGGGTAATGGTAGAGCCGCCCTGGGTTCCTCCGCTTAAAAAGTGGGTTACCGTCGCATATAGCGTGCGGGTCCAGTCTACCCCTTGGTGCTCTTTAAACCGCTTGTCTTCTCCTGCAATGGCCGCGTCAATCAAGTGCTGGGGAATTTTATCGTAATCAACCCAGATGCGGTTCTCTTCCCCGTGCAGACGGTTTAATTCCACATATTCACCAGTTGACTTGTCTTGTACATATAGTATACTGGTGTAATTCATTTCCAGACTGTTTAAATCCAAATCCGATTCATCGTCTAAAAAGCCAACGATATAAACGGTCATCACACAGGCCACAATACAACCGGTGATAATCATGACAAAAAACATCGTCGCCAAAGTTCGTAAGAAGATCGAACCTAACTCCTTTAAAATCTTCCCCGCCGACTTTGGCAGACTGGTCTCCTGACCAGCCGCGCCTTTTTGGCTCTGGATCGTATTTTTACGGGCATTGCCCATTCTGCGGTCCCTCCTTGCTGCTTTTCCGATCAAGTCGGAAAAGCAAAACGGTATGCTGTCCCAGCAAAATTCTACCGAAAAAATTTTACGCAAAACAACCGGCTTGTTCACACAGAAAGCCTTGCTAGATTTTCACTTTGACAGCGAAAACCCATCTTCTTCGTTTGCGCCGATAACCCATTATACCAACCTGCGCGCCGCACTTAGTTCGGTATAGTGGACTATCGTGAAAAAGACTATAAAAATCTGCTGCAATAGCCTCTCTGAGGTTATATTATACCATACTCTAAAAAGAAAATGTTAATAAATTTATAATAGAAAAATATGCGTAAAATCGGAAAAATGAATACTTTTCCCCATTTTGCCCAAAATAATCCCGACTATTTCGCATAAAGGCGGGGCGTTTATGAAAAAATTTTTAGGTTTTACCACTCTGTCGGTCGCCGGCGCCATGTTGATTTCCGGGATTCTTCTGTCATTGGCCGACACAAATTCGACAGCACAGAATCCTGTCAGCAATGTTTCCCATGAATCGGTGGAAAAATATCAGTATTGGCTGCGCGATTATAACGGCTACCTGGCCGTTTTTGGCAATGAAGCCGAAGAACCGGAGCTGATCTTCCAGGTTTTCATCCGCAATCTTCCCCAATACGATCAACAGGCGCTGCAATACGGCATTGGTGTGCAGGATTACGAGGAGCTGATCGCCCGGATTGAAGATTTTATCAGCTGATAGCGCCTCTTTTTTACCAAATTGTAATGAACCGTAATAAAAATATCGTTGTTTTTTACCTATTTTACCCGTATAATAAAAACAGAATAAAGAACATCTTCTTTTTGAATCAGTTCTCTCCAGTGATTTTATCGCTACTGATTAAAACGAGAGTCTGTTCTTTTCCTCTTCAAAACAAATTCATGGTTTTTCTTCCAGGCCTTGGTTTTCATAATCAGGGCCTTTCTCCTGCCCTTTTTTCATATCCCTTTTTGACTTTTCATAAGCTTGTAAAAAGTCAGGAGGGGATCTTTTATGTATGGGCGGATTGAGCAGATGAACGAGGCGATCAACCAGATTGTTTGGGGTCCGATAACCCTTGTTCTTTTTTTGGCCGTCGGCGTCTGGTTCACCTGGAAAACCGGCTGGCTCCAACTGACAAAAATTCCGCTGATCTTCCACAATACCCTGGGCAGCCTTGGGAGAAACCGCCGCCAAAAAAAGGATGGCATCTCCCCTTTCCAGGCTATGTCCACCGCCTTGGCCGGAACAATGGGGGTTGGAAATATTACCGGAATCGCCACCGCCATGACTTTAGGCGGCGCCGGCGCCATCTTCTGGATGTGGATCAGCGCCTTTTTTGGCATGATGACAAAGTATGCCGAGGTTCTTTTGGCGGTCCGATACCGGCAAAAGGGGGCTTCCGGCTACTTCGGCGGCCCCATGTACTATATGGAAAAAGGCGTCGGCTCTCGAACACTGGCCGTCATCTTCAGCGTCCTGTGTGTCGCCGCTTCTCTCGGCGTGGGCAATATGACCCAGTCCAATGCCATCTCCTTGGCAGCGTCCCAGCTGTGGACCCTTCCCCCTTGGCTGACCGGCCTTCTGATCGCTTTGGTCATCGGCCTTGTCATCATTGGCGGCATCCGCCGAATCGCCGCTGTCACAGAATTTATGATTCCCTTTCTCTCCCTCGCTTATCTGCTTTGCTCCCTAACCGTATTGATCCTACAGGCCCACCGGCTGCCTTGGGCCTTTGGGCTGATCCTTTCTTCGGCCTTTACCCCTTCTTCCGCTGTCGGAGGCGTCGCCGGCTATACCGTCTCCCAAGCTATCCGCTTTGGATTTTCCAGAGGAATTTTTTCTAACGAGGCCGGACTTGGTTCCGCACCCATTGCCCACGCGGCGGCGGATTCAGCCCATCCTGCCGCACAAGGTATGTGGGGCATTTTTGAGGTATTCGCCGATACATTGGTGGTCTGTACTCTCACCGCTTTGGTCATTCTCACCTCCGGCGTGGCAGATGGCGGTTTCACCGGCGCCGGAATGACCGCTGCCGCTTTTTCAAGGGTTTTGGGACCTTGGGGCGGCAGGATCGTCTCCTTTTCCCTGATTTTCTACGCGGTCGCCGCTATTATCGGCTGGTCCTTTTACGGCGAGCAAAGCCTCGCTTACCTAATGCCGAACAGAAAAAACGCCGTTTTTTTCTACCGAATTCTCTTTCTTGCCTGCTGTTTTTTGGGTGCAGTGGCAAAATTGGACCTGGTCTGGGGAATCGCCGATACACTAAATGGACTGATGGCCGCTCCCAATCTTCTGGCGCTGCTCACCCTAAGCGACGTTGTGAAGAAAACGACAAGGGATTTTTTGCAGCCGGAACAGCGATTTTATTTCAAAAAGCCGCAGGGATAAAATTCGTTTCCAAGTATATTTCTCCGTATAAGAAAGGACCGGTCTTTTTAGACCGGTCCTTTGCTTGTGTGGCTATTACTGCGGGCAAACGTTGACCGCTCTGGTCTTTCCGCTGTTTTTCGGATCCGCTTCGATATCGAAAATGACCTTCTGACCCTCGTTCAAGGTTTTAAAACCTTCGGTCATGATTGCGGAAAAATGAACGAATACATCTTCACCGCCGTCATCATTGGAAATAAAGCCAAACCCTTTGTCCGCATTAAACCATTTTACTGTACCTTGATTCATTATGAGATACCTCCCAAAAATAATTATACTCCAAAAGAAAACTCGCATGTTAATGTAAATCATTCGGCAAACAAATGACCTACATTAACATGCGAGTTCAGTCGTGCTTTAGAATACGGCTTTATGTTAACATACTTTGAGCCGGTTGTCAAGTCATATTCCCGGAACAAAACTGCGGTTTTTTCCGTTCATTTTCATCAAAATCCGGCTTTATTCTCTCATTGCCGCCGATTTTTTCATACAAGCTTCCATCGCGGTCAGCACAGCGCCGCGCAGCCCCTCTTTTTCCAGCGATTCTATCGCTTCAATCGTCGTCCCGCCAGGTGAACAAACCATATCTTTCAGCGCACCGGGATGCATTCCAGTCTCCAGCACCATTTTGGCCGCTCCCAATACAGCCTGTGCCCCAAACCGATAAGCCAGAGCCCGAGGCATCCCTCCTTTTACCGCTGCGTCCGCCATTGCCTCGATAAACAAAAACACATAGGCTGGCGAGGATCCGCTAACCGCTCCAACCGCGTCAATCAGCCGCTCATCCAGTACCTCCGCCCGCCCCAAAGCGGCAAATATTTCCCGAACCTCCTCGGTCTCCTCCGGCGTAATCCACCTCCCCGGAAATACGGCGGACATCCCCTCTCCCACCATGCAAGGGGTGTTCGGCATGACCCGCGCCAGATGGACAGTGCCGCTGAATCTTTCCTCCATCGCCGCCAACGTTACACCAGCCGCAACCGAAACGACTATCGCACCCGCCTTGATCTGATCCTTTATCTGCTCAATCACGGTAGCGATTAAATGGGGCTTTACCGCCAAAATCAATATGTCGCACCGAGAGGCTGCTTCTCGGTTGTCCTGCGTTATATGAACGCCGTATTCCCGCTGCAAGGAGGACAGATGGGTCATGCTGGGCGCAGAAACCCATATATGCTCCGGAAAAAAGATTTTGGACCGTAATCCTCCGCTTATCATGGCGCCAGCCATATTTCCAGCGCCGATAAAGCCAACATTCTTGTTCATTTTTTCCCTCCTGATTTCTCAGATAGACCTAAACAAAAAGAGAGAGGCTTTTGCCCCTCTCTTTTGCGCTATGTAAAACGTATCGTACAAATCAAAAATTAGTACTCCAGTTTCCACATATATCTTCTAACAGTCAGCGGATGTTTTCTCTCCTCAGACAGCTTCTGCGCGAAAACGCGGATCGCATGAACGAGCAGCAGGGGGTTGAAGAACTCAACAACCTTGTCATCAATGGTGTTGATGCCCAGCTCTTTCACGTCAACGATCATCAGTTTCTCAGCGTACTGTTTCAGGAAGTCCAGCGCTCTCTGATCCAGCGGACGGGTGCGGCCTTCGCTCATGAACACGATGAAAGGAGTCTCACGATCGGTGATCTCAAACGGGCCATGGAAATACTCGCCGGAATGGATCGCGGAAGAGTTGATCCACTGCATCTCCATCAGCAGGCAGATCGCGAAGGAATACGCTACGCTGTGCGCAGAACCAGAACCCATGGTGTAGATGAGCTTCTCGTCTTTGTACATTTTTGCCCATTTTTCCGCTCTGGGAGCGATAAACTGGGTGGCGTTTCCAACGATTTTGTCAATTCTGTCAAAACCATTCGCCATTTCATCGTAGTTTTCATAACCCTCGGTCTGATTCAGAATCTCAACCGCCAGTTTCAAAGAATAAGCCTGACCGCTGTTCGCAGTAGAGCCTTTCTCAGGAACCAGAACATAGTCACCGTTCTGAGCCAAAGGAGACTCGGGTTTATTGGTGATAACGATAGAAGCAGCGCCAGCTTTGCGGGCAATCTCAGCAGCCTTTACAGTCTCAGGGGTGTTACCAGAAGAAGACTGGGTAATAACGATAGATTTTTCGCCCAGAGATTTCGGGGTAGCATGGCAAAACTCATTGGAGCTGTAATGATCAACCTTCAGTTCTTTGCTCTCGCTCTCCAGGAAATATTTACCCGGATGCAGACCGGCGTAAGAACCGCCGCAAGCAACAAAGTATACGCTCTTGATAGCGCCTTTGGCTTTCAGGATTTCAGCAATAATGGATTTCGGACAACAAGCCATTGGAATTTCCTCCTTATAAATAATAGGCAATTTTCCGGCGCAGAAAAAACTGCACCATATTCATAGGTGCCATGGAAAAGCATATGGAAATCCCATGGTTATCCTATAACGTCATATTATCATAACCACTCGCATTTGTAAACAGCAAATGCAAAAATCGTGAATTTGGTCAAAATTTCACAAGGATATGTGTGTATTTTTTCGAATCCCTTTGCAAAAGAGCAAAAATAACGTCGATATACCCACGCTAAAAGCTAAAACGATAGGTCACGCCATCCAGATATACAATGTTGTGATGAACCGGATTATCCTCCTCGTCATAAACGACGGTGCGCATCAAAAACAGTGCCGCGCCTTTGTTAATCCCCAAAAGCTGCGCCTGTTCCGCCGTTGCATATGCAATTTCCACACTTTTCTCCGAACGAACCGGAACCAGCCCCAGTTCCTCTTTTAAAATCGCATAGACCGACCCGCTGAGATTGTGCCGCATTAAAAATTCGTATTGGGGATAGGGATAATAGCAGTGCTCGATCAAAAGCGGTACATCGTCCCGAAAGCGCAGCCGGGTAATGTGAATCACTTTATCCTCCTCTGTCACCCCCAGCCGGTTCACGTCATGCTTATTGGCCTTGTCCAGCGTCACGGACAAAACCTGGGACTTTGCCACCCAATGATTATCCTCGCAATCCTCTGTAAAGCTTTTTAATTTGATCAGCTCCCGGCTCGGTTTGGTCTGACTGACAAAGGTCCCCTTCCCCTGGCTTTTGATTAAATATTTTTCATTGATCAGCTCCTGAATGGCGCGGCGAACGGTAATGCGGCTGACATTGTATTGCTTCATCAGCTCCTGTTCGGTGGGAATCTGCTGTCCCGGGGCATATTCGCCGTTTACGACTGAGGTCCGAAGAATTTTCTTCAGCTGGAGATATAAAGGTTCATTATGGTCCTGTAACAGCTCCATGATTCTTCACCCACTTTCTATAATCTATCTAAAAACAAGAATATGCTATGATGTCTTATCACATCATAGCATATTCACACGCGCTTGTAAACCGATTTATTTGACTTTTGTGGATAACGCGCCGGAAAGGTCGCCGGGCATCTGGCATTTGTCCAGATCATGCCGGTCAAAATATTCCCACAGACTAATGCTCCATACCTGTAAAACCGGCAAAAACTCCGCAAAATCCAAGAGGCCGTTTTTCACACTGTGGATGTGCAGACTGTCCTTGGTAAATCCCGCTTCCCCTTCCTGGGTGATCTGGTAGGAGGGCGCGTTTTTCTCCCGCAGAAATTCGTGGATGCGGGAAAGCTTTTCATGATCCACACTGACCGAATCCAGCTGGAGCAGCGCCGCTTCTTTGCGGGAAAGCAGCAGATGCGGCCCGTGTAGGTATTCCTCTACCTCGAAGGAATCGGATGGCAAAAAGATGCTTTCCATCACCTTTAGGGCAATTTCTAAGGTCACGCCGGTCGAATCAACGTTGCTAATCAGTGAGAAGGACCGATATTCGCTCCAGTCCGCCAGATTCGCGGCGCACCATTCCTTCGCCAGATCCAAATTTTTTTGCATCTGCCCGGCAATCCGGTCCAAATCCCCCATGATCTTTTCATAGTCCCCAGCTGCCATCCGTCCGCTTGCTAAGCCGTATTCCAGCCCGATCACCGCCATCATCATGGCGGTGGCCAACACGCCCTTGGTCATAACGCTGGACTTTTCCTCTCCACAGTGGATGTCCACCGCCGCGGAGGATTCCAACGCCAGCGGCGATTCTAAATTGCCGGTGAGTCCAACCACAAACGCGCCTTGGGCCTTTAGCTCCTTGACTACGTCAATGGTGGCGGCGCTTTTGCCCGATTGGCTGGCCGCAATGAGCAAAGCGCTGTCAAAGCGGCGACTGCGGCACAGCTGCTCATACATGGCGGGGGATGCTACCAGCACCTCCATCTGCAAAGCGGATTCCAGCAGCGGCTTAACCATCAGCCCCGCGTTGTAGGAGCTGCCAATGCCAAACAGCAGGATCTTTTCAAAACGCTTCCCCTGTACATTTTTTAAAAATGTCCCGCAGACCTCCTTGCGGTCCGCCAAAATGGCTTTGGTCACCGGTACGTTTTCCTGTACATATTCCATTACTCTTTGGATATATTCCGCATTTTTTCCCATATGTATTCCTTTCTCCGCGATTTTGCGCGGCCAAAAAATTCCAGAATCAGTATAACAGACCCTACCGTCTCTTGGCAAGCTTATTTCCACAAGCCGTCCTTTTTCATCAGATAAGCGTAAGCGACAAATCGCGGAGATTTTTCCCGGATGTCCTTTTCGCTCACGCCCTGAAAACGCGCCAGATCATCGCAAAGCGCGCCGCCACCCGCTCCGTCTGCCACAAGATATTGGTGGGTCCTCTCCAGCACCACCGTCAGCTGCTGCGGCTCTTTCTTCTGGCTGCCACGCCGCCCTGTCCACCAGCCGGCCCAGCCGCCGACCACCCGGGACCAAAAGCCCTTTCGGCCGGGAACGCTCTCCTTTTGGTCCCGCTCCCGTAAAATGTTGGCCGTGTCCTCCGGAATGCGGTATCCTTCTATCATAAGCCCCAGCTTTTCTTCCGGATAACCAAACGCCTGTTCTAACCAGCTATCCTGCTTTTCTCTGTATTCTATTAGCTGCTCTTCGGTGGGATCCTCCGGGAACGGCTCCCACCCCACCAAATCCGGATGCATGTTCAAAATGATGTTCACCTTGGCGCTTTGTCTTTGCCCTTTGGAAAGACCGCAGGGCCGCGCCCCATAGGTTTCACATAGGTACCGGACCGTTTCGTCAAAGCTTTTGACATGCGGGACCGCCAGCTTTTTTGCCCGCTCTAAAAACGCCTCCTGCTCGGCTTTGCTTCTTTCCCATTCTCTTTTGGATACGGAAAAGATGGCTGTCGGCCCGTCTTTTCCTCCTATAACCCCGACCGAGCTGGCCTTTGTTCTTTTTTTCTTCATTCCTCTTCCCCTTGCCATTTTAATACCAGCTCTACCGGACAGTGGTCGCTGCCCATCACCGTATGATGGATTGCCGCCCCCTTCATAAACGGCTCCAGCTTTTGGGATACAAGAAAATAGTCAATCCGCCAGCCCGCGTTGTTTTCCCGGGCGTGGAACATGTAGCTCCACCAGGAATATGCTCCTGTAACCTCCGGATAAAAATAGCGAAAGCTGTCCAGATATCCCGCTTGTAACAGCCGGGACATCTTTTCCCGTTCCTGGGGGGTAAAACCCGCGTTGCCGCCGTTGGCCTTGGGATTTTTCAGGTCGATTTCCCGGTGAGCCACATTCATGTCCCCGCAGATGACTACCGGCTTTTTCTCCTCCAGCTCCCGGACGTAGGACAAAAAAGCGTCTTCCCATTCCATGCGATAATCTAGCCGCGTCAGCCCACGCTGGGAATTGGGGGTGTAAACGTTCACCAGGTAAAACCGCTCAAACTCCGCGGTGATAACCCTGCCTTCTGCCCCATGCTCCGGCTGCGGCAATTCGTAGCGAATGCTGACCGGCTCCTCTTTGCAAAACAGCGCCGTTCCCGAATATCCCTTTTTTTGTGCGCTGCACCAGTATTGATGGTAGCCATCCAGCTCCAATTCCAGCTGTTCCGGCTGCATTTTTGTTTCCTGAATGCAAAATAGATCCGCGTCAGCCTCTTTAAAAAAATGCAAAAATCCTTTTCCCATACAGGCGCGCAGCCCGTTGACATTCCATGAAATCAGCTTCATTTGCCAGCTCCTTTTTTCCTCTTGGTTTTTACCCGCTTTTCCCTTTTCGGCGGATGCCCCAAAATTTTATCAGGGATATAACCCGATCTTAGCTTGCAGCAAAATCAGGGCGGGACTTTTTCTTTACCCTAACATTCCTGAACCAGCTTGTCAATAAGTAAACGAGTGGTGTCCTTGTACCTATCCGAATTTTTGTTGTTTTTGTCCAGCCAGTCTCAATGCCCCTTTGATAGAATCTTTTCCGGATACTGTATAATTCATGTATAAAAGCGAAAAAGCATCTGTTTTTCTCCGGATTTTTAGAAAAAATGCAGAAATAATTTAATATTTATTCGATACTTTCGGGAAATTATTGCATTTTAATTCGCAATAATGTATAATTATACAAAACAATCGTTGGAGGAATCAATATGTTTACCCGTGCAATTGTAAAAAAGCCCTGCCAGGCTATGATCCACGGCATTACCACCGCAAATTTGGGAAAGCCGGACTACCAGTTAGCGTTGCAGCAACATGCCGCTTATGTCCAAGCGCTGGAGCAATGCGGTCTTAAGGTCACCGTGCTAGAAGCTGACGAATCCTACCCCGACTCCTGCTTTGTAGAGGATACGGCTGTTCTTACCCCTAAGTTCGCCTTGATTACCAACCCTGGCGCACCCTCCCGCAAAGGAGAGGTTGCGTCTATGATCCCAATTATCAAGCAGTTTTATTCCAAGGATGCCATTGAGTACATCCAAGCTCCCGGCACCCTGGAGGGCGGAGACGTTATGATGGTTGGGGACCACTTTTATATTGGCATTTCCGATCGCACCAACCAGGAAGGGGCGGGACAGTTTATCCATGCCTTGGAAAAGCATGGAATGAGCGGGGAGATGGTGCCGCTGCACACCATTCTCCATTTAAAAACCGGACTTTCTTACATTGAAAACAACAATTTGCTGATCAGCGGTGAATTTTTGGAGAATCCTATTTTTTCCAAATTCCACCAAATTCCAATCACCGCCGATGATGCTTACAGCACCAACGGTCTTTGGATCAATGGAAAGGTGCTGGTCGCCGCAGGATATCCGAAAACGAAAAAAGCCATTGAGGATCTGGGATACGAGGTTCTGGAGGTAGATACCTCTGAGTATCGGAAAATCGACGGCAGTTTGACCTGTCTTTCTCTTCGGTTTTAAAAAACTATAAAAGGAAAAGGGCCTTCCAATAATCCGGAAGGTCCTTTTTTGCTTCGCTTTTACCGCGGCAGACGGCAGGAGCGTTTATTCCCCAGCGATGCTGTTGCGCCAATGACCAATAAAACCCATCCCAGGCGGGAAAGCGGACGGACCATTCCCATCATATTGGACAAAATGGAATAGTTGGCCAGCATTTGCGCGCTCTGGGCCGCATATCCCATGTTGGTCAGCACCGACAAAGAAATGGGACTGCCCACAAGTATCAAACCACCAATCACAATCGCTAAAATCTCAGCGACCTGAAAGGAACCCTTTCCCATCTGGCTCCAAATCAAAATAAACAGGCCGACATGCAGTACCAGTACAACGGCAACTCCCAGAATATCTGCCAGCGGGTAGAGGTTCTGCTCGAACGCCTCATGATAAGTGCCTGCACTCCACAGCATTTTTAACGGCCGCTGTGCAATCAGAATCACGGCTTCCGCCAAGACATACATACCCTGAAGAATGACAGACAAAAGCAAAAGAAGCGAAATGGTTTTACAACGCTTTTCCAAATCAGTTTCCTCCTATTTCGCCGCTTCTACCGCTGTGCGGATGCGGCCGTAGTCGATTTCTGTAGGCAGTGTGCAGTCCGCGCCAAGGATAAACCGGCGACCCTCCATTTCCCGCAGGAGCTGATGGACAGCCTCTCGAATTTGTTCTTCGCTTCCGTCCACCAGAACGCCGCTTCGGTCGTCCAATCCCCCAAGGATTGCCCGATCATCAAACAGCTTGGCCCCTTCCAAAAGCGAAAGGTTCTGTTCGTAAACGCCCCAATTGACTGCGGCACAGGGATAATCGCGGTACCGGTCCAGCTTCAGCCGGTCTTTACAGATATGAAGCAGATTGCAGGAAGAAGCCTTTGCCGCCTGTAAAATCTTTAGATCATGGGGCTTTATATAGGTCTGGAACTCTTCGTCGGTAAAAAGGCATTCCTCGCCGCCCAGGGCCGCGTAATAGATACCGTCTGCGCCGGCTTCTAGGCAAGCTTCGGTTAAAATCGCAAGGCCGTCTGAAATGACCTGCCAGCCATAGGAGACCGCCTGGGGATCCTCTCGCAGATGGGCGGCAAGCAGGCCGCTTCCGGTCTCATAACCGGCGGAGCCGCCTCTGGCATGCCAGGCGGAAGCGACAATGCCGTGAATGGTGGCCAACGTTAGTCCTTCACCGCCGGTTTTATCCAAAATCCGCTGGATGATCTCCACCTGATTGACAATAAAAGGGGACTTTCGGCTAAAGGATTTGAGATTTTTCCAATCGGCTGCTTTTTTGATTGGAATATCGCAGGGGACCAGATTTTCATTCATGATTTTTTGGATATCCGTGCCTGTTTTCTCAAAGAAGTCCAGATGAGCCTGAACCGCTGCATCGCCAAAAAAGCAGCTTTCGGGAAAATGAAGCCAGAAGCCGGAAGGGGTATGATCCACCGGCTGGCCATTTATCGCCGCGATGACCCGCTCTTTTTCCGTCATAAAACATGCCACACCTTTCTCATTCAATTGACCAAAATTTGGAAAATGAACGCTGTCTTTTCATGAAAAAATGCATTGTATAAAAGAATTGTACTATATTAGGCGGCATTTTGCAATCCGCCTTCTTTTTTCTAGCCGGTATATTTCCGCCCAAAAATGTTATTCCGATACAAAAAATTCCAAAAGGGTTTGTGATAAAAAGCTTTTTTGCGTCCATACTATTACTGCAATCTGTAAAGGAGGTATTTTATTATGTCTGAATGTAAAGCAAACAAGTCTATCGGCTGTACTGTCCAACAGTGTGTGCATCACTGTGGAAACGAAAACTACTGTTCTCTTAACAGCATTCAGGTTGGCACACACGAGGCGCATCCGACCGTAGTCGAATGTACAGACTGTGAATCCTTCCGTGTAAAAGGCTCCTGCTGCTAGCAGCAAAAAGGATGTAAGCGCTGCATCCTTCGTCTACTGTGAGTAGGACAGAAGGTGCGCTGCATTCGCATAAAAAGTACAGATGCCAAATCGTAAAGGACAACGTCCATCTTTAAAAGAATGGATGTTGTCCTTTATCGTTATTTATTGTGAAAGAGCTTTAAAAGAAGGAGATTTGACTGGAATCAGGCAGCCCATCCAGAGCGCCGGACTGGTCCAGAAGCTCCAACACGGTTTTCGATACGCCCGCACGGGTTTGAACCTCGTCCTTAGAAATGTACGGTCCTTCTGCCGAGGCTCTTTGCAAGCTTTGAGCGGCGCTCACGCCAAGTCCTTTTAAGGCGTTAAAAGGCAGGCGGATTTTCCCATCCTCCACCTGATATTTTGTCGCGTGGGAGGAAAACAGATCAACCGGCAAAAAGGAAAATCCTCTGGCCAGCATTTCATTGACGATTTGCAGGCTGCTGTACTGATCCTCCTCTTTGGTCGTTCGCTCATTGCCTTTCATGCGCAGATTATCCATCTTCATCTTAACCGCCACCTTTCCCTTGACCGCAGCGTCCGCGTCAAAATCCTCGCCCCGGACGGTAAAAAGGGTGGCGTAAAATTCCAGCGGATAATAGATTTTGTACCATCCCAGCCGAATGGCCGCGATGACATAAGCCGCCGCGTGGGCTTTTGGGAACATGTATTTGATTTTTAAACAGCTGTCGATATACCACTGTGGGACCCCGTGATCCAGCATGGCCTTTTTGTGCTCATCGGTCAACAGCTTAGGCGCGTTGCCCTTACGGGTGATCTCCATAATTTTAAAGGCCATATTGGGATCCAAGCCCTTTTGAATCAGATAGATCATGATGCTGTCGCGGGTACCGATAACCTCGGAAATGGTGCAGGTGCCGTTTTTAATCAGCTCCTGGGCGTTATCCAGCCAAACGTCGGTA
Source organism: uncultured Oscillospiraceae bacterium (assembly GCA_910587335.1). Taxonomy (GTDB): domain Bacteria; phylum Bacillota; class Clostridia; order Oscillospirales; family Ruminococcaceae; genus UBA3818. The sequence continues at coordinate 38,888 of CAJUMG010000010.1, read as the reverse complement.
CCATGGGACAGGCCGGAAATCTGCAAAAGGTCCGCGAAGGTTTTGGGCTGGGCGTCTATCAACATCTGCCGGACAAAATTTGTCCCCATTTCCGGCAGAGCCAACGAGCCGGTATTGCAGGAGATATCCTCTTCGGTAACGCCCAGCGCTTCTGTCGAGGTAAAAAGACTAAAAATCTTGGGATCGGAGGTATCCACGTCCATGACCTTGATACCGGTCATATCCTCCAAATACTTATACATGGTAGGCACATCGTGCCCCAGCAGGTCCAGCTTTAAAATGGTATCGTGCAGAGAGTGAAAGTCGAAATGGGTAGTCAAAATGCCGGAGCCCGCGTCATCTGCCGGATGCTGGACCGGTGTAAAATCAGCGGCCTCAAACTGGTTCGGCACGACCACCATGCCGCCGGGATGCTGCCCTGTGGTGCGCTTTACCCCGGCGCAGCCGGCGGCCAGCCGCAGCTCCTCTGATTTGTGGACCACTCGGCCGCGCTCCTCCATATATTTTTTCACGAAGCCATAAGCGGTTTTTTCCGCGACGGTAGAGATGGTTCCCGCCTTAAACACATGGGTCTTGCCGAACAGCTCCTCGGTATACCGGTGGGCCTGGTTTTGATATTCACCGGAGAAGTTCAGGTCGATATCCGGCGCTTTATCGCCGTTAAAGCCCAAAAACGTCTCAAAGGGTATATCGTGTCCGTCCCGCCGGTAAGGCGTTCCGCACACCGGACAATTTTTAGGCGGAAGGTCAAAGCCCGAGCCGTAGGACCCGTCTGTGATAAATTCGCTGTGCTTACAGTTAGGGCAGACATAGTGGGGCGGAAGGGGGTTTACCTCCGAAATGCCCGCCATCGTTGCCACAAAGGAGGAGCCCACCGATCCACGGGAGCCCACCAGGTACCCGTCTTCCACCGACTTCCAGACCAGCTTTTGCGCGATGATATAAAGCACCGCAAAGCCGTGCTTTATAATGGAGGTCAGCTCCCGGTCCAGCCGTTTGGCAACCAATTCCGGGACCGGGTCGCCATACATTTCTTTGGCTTTATCCCAGGTAATATTTTGCAAATCCTCTTCGGCTCCGTCGATGGTTGGGGTAAAGGTTCCATCAGGAATGGGCTTGATGCTTTCTATCTCATCGGCAATTCGATTGGGGTTGATCACCACCACCTCATACGCTTTTTCCGCGCCGAGATAGGAAAATTCCCGCAGCATTTCATCGGTCGTGCGCAGATACAGCGCCGACTGCTGGTCTGTATCCTTATAGCCCATGCCGGCCAACAGAATCTGCCGGAAAATATTGTCCCCTTCGTCCATCATATGTACATCGCAGGTGGCGCAGACGGGAATTTTCAGCGCATCGCCCAGCCGGACGATGGTGCGGTTATACTCCCGCAGCTGTTCCTCATCCGCGGCGGTGCCGCTTTGGATCATAAACAGATTATTGGCGATCGGCTGAATTTCTAAAAAGTCATAGAATTTCGCAATTGAGCAAAGCTCGCCCCAGCTTTTCCCCTCGACCACCGCCCGGAACAGCTCGCCCGCTTCACAGGCGCTTCCCAGGATCAATCCTTCCCGGTGCTGCAACAGCTCGCTTTTGGGAATACGGGGCTTTTTATAAAAATAATCCAAATGGGATTTGGAAATCAACTGATACAGATTTTTCAGTCCCACCAGATTTTTGACCAAAAGAATCTGGTGATAGGAATAAGCGTTTTTATAATCCACACCAGACAAACCGGTATTGATCTGCTGAATGCTCTGAATCTTTTTTTCTTTTTGGAGAATTTCAGCCATCTTTTGATAAATCTCCGCCAGAATCCGTGCATCGTCACAGGCGCGGTGGTGATTAAAATTGCCAAGATGCAGGTGTTTTGCCACCGTATCCAGCTTATGATTGCGCAGATCCGGAAACAGCTTTCGCGCGATGGGCACCGTGTCAATACAGGTAAACTGATACGGCATTTTGCAGCGGCCGGCCGCGGCCTTGACAAAGCCCGTATCAAAGGGCGCGTTATGTGCTACCAACACAGCATCCGCTCCGCCGCAAAACCCAAAAAACTGCCGGAGAGCTTCCTCCTCTGTCGGCGCGTCGGCCACCATATCGTCGGTAATACCGGTCAGCTGGGTGATTCTCTCCGGGATCGGCCGTTTGGGATTGACGAAAATATTAAAGGACTCGCCAATTTCCCCGTTTTCCAGGCGGACGGCGCCGATCTCGGTGATTCTATCGTTTACAGCGGAAAGCCCGGTGGTCTCTAGGTCAAATATCACATAGGAGCCGGTCAAAGGCATGTCCTTTTGCCCGCTGACGATCGGGACCATATCGTTGATAAAATAGCTTTCCACCCCGTAAAGGACTTTAAAATCCCCACCCGCCTTGGCAATCGCGGCAGCGGCTCCCGCAGCCTCTGGGAAAGACTGCACAACGCCATGATCGGTGATCGCAATGGCTTTATGTCCCCATTCATAGGCGCGCTTTACCAGGTCCTTTGCGTTAACCACCGCATCCATTGCAGACATTTTGGTATGTGCGTGCAGCTCCACCCTTTTTTGTGCCGCCTCGTCCCGGCGGACCAGCTTTTTCACCGTGCAAATATCATAAGGGCGAATGGAGATTTCCCCGTCATATTTATCATAAGATGCCTCGCCCCGGACCAGAATCGTCTTGCCCTTGGTCAGCGACTCATAAACAGCGGCTTTTTCCTTTTCGGCAATGATTTTGATGACGTTCGAGCTGGTGTAATCGGTAAAATGGATGGCTAAAATGACCTTGGATCCATCTCTGGACTCCCGGCTGTCTACCGAGAAAATATCGCCCCAAACAATGACTTTTCCGCTTTCAGCGTCGATCGAATCCAACGAAACCGGCTTTTCTTTAATCGCCCGGCCGGTGACAACGCTCAGCGAATCCTTATCGAAGGGCAGGTCACCCACATCAAAGGCGATCGACTGGCTCGGGCGGGAGGAAGGCGCCGCTTTCTTTTCCTGAATCTGCCGCGCTTTTTCCTGCTGGATTTTCTCTATTGCCTGGCGATTTTCTTCCGCCGAGCGGGTAAACTCCTTGGAGTATTCCTCCAGCTCGGTCACACCGTCGAAAACAATTTCCGCCGGTACGCCAAACTCCTGCTGCAAAATCTCCCGAATGCGCCGGTCGCTTCCCGCGCTTTGCAAAAGCGAGAGTCCCCCGCGCTTTAAATGAATGGTCATCACACCGCCATCGTAATCGGCGCTGACCCCATCCAGAAAGCCGTTTACCAGATAGTTTCGCCGGCGAAGCTCCTCCACCACCTGCTCAATATAGCCGCCGTTTAAAAGGGACGGATCATACTGGGGAGACAGTTTGCAGGTTTTTAAGCTCAGCTTTTCGCACAGCTGTTTTTCCGCCGCATAAAGCTCTTTTTTCGGCACAATGGCAGAAGGGCGAAGCCCGATTTCCAAAGCAGATTTGCTTCTGGAAAGCTTCATGGATGCTACAGGTGCAAGAGCAAGTGTTTCCGGCAGTCCATTTTGGCACAGACCGCCAAAAAGCGAACCAAAACAATTTGAATCCATGCCATCCCCTCTTTCCGCATTTTTTGCTATATTTTTTCGATTTCGGTCAACAGTATATTCAAAATATCCTTTTCCGGGAATTTTCCCAGGATCTTTCCCTTTTTAAACAGCAGCGCTTCTCCCACGCCGCCGGCGATTCCGATATCCGCTTCTTTTGCCTCGCCCGGTCCATTGACCGCGCAGCCCATGACCGCCACCGTGATCGGCTTGGAACAACCGCGCAGCTTGTCCTCTACCTGATTTGCAAGAGAAATCAGATCAATGCTCGTCCGCCCGCAGGTGGGGCAGGAAACAACCCGGACCCCTTCGTCCCGGACGCCGACCGCCTTGAGAATATCCTTGGCTGCCGCGATCTCCCGAACCGGGTCGGCGGTGAGAGAAACGCGGATCGTATCGCCGATGCCATCTAAAAGCAGAGAACCTATGCCCGCCGCGGATTTAATCAGTCCCATCCGCTCGGTACCCGCCTCGGTCACCCCCAGATGCAGCGGATAGTCGCAGCGCTGTGCCATCAGCCGGTAAGCCTCCACCGTTGTTTTCACATCGGAGGATTTGATGGATATGACAATATCATAAAAATCATTTTTTTCCAGAATCGACACATGATGCATGGCGCTTTCCACCAAGGCCTCCGCCGTTGGCGCGCCGTACTTTTCCAAAATTTCCTTCTCCAGGGAACCGCCGTTCACCCCAATGCGGATGGGAATATTTTTCGCTTTACAGGCTTTTACCACCGCCCGCACCCGGCTTTTATCCCCGATGTTGCCGGGGTTGATCCGCACTTTATCGACTCCGGCCGCCACACATTCCAGCGCCAGGCGGTAGTCAAAATGAATGTCCGCCACCAACGGGATAGAAACCGCCTGTTTGATCGCATCGACCAAACGGACAGCCTCCATGTCCGGAACCGCAGCCCGAAGGATCTCGCAGCCGGCTTGCTCCAGCTCCACCGCCTGCCGAACGCTGCCCTCTAGATCCGAAGCCGGGCAGCTGAGCATAGACTGAATGCTCACCGGTGCGTCCCCGCCGATGAGCACTTTTCCTGCTTTTACCTGTTTAGAAATACGAAACATTCTGTCCATCACCCCCGAAAAAGCCGCACGATATCGTTAAAGGTCACAACAATCATTAGGCCAAACAACACCACAAAGCCCAGCGCATGGACATACCCTTCGTACTTAGGGCTCACCGGCTTGCCGCGCACCGCTTCAATCAGCAAAAACAAAAGCCGTCCGCCATCCAGAGCGGGAATGGGCAGAAGGTTAAATACCCCCAGGTTGATGGTGATAAACGCTGCCAACATCAAAAAGGAAGACAGTCCCATAGAGCTTGCTTCGCCCACGGCGGAAGCCACTCCAACCGGACCGGACAGCTGGTTGAGCCCAAATTTTCCTGTGACAATGTCGATGAGCGACGTCCAGACCAGCTTTGCCACCGTTCCGGTATAGAAAAACGCCTGACGCAGCACACCGCCTACGGTTTTTTTCTGGCCGTACACCTTAAAGTCCAGCGTTGTGACGACGGTCTGATCCTCCATTTCTACTGTGGAAAAGGGGACGCCGGTCAGCTCTACCTTTTGTCCGTCCCGCAGTACAAGCATATCAACAGAGCCGTCGGAATCGCGCATCATGGTATAGATAATATCGTAATCAATATGGACCGAGGCGCCGTTGATCTTTAAAATTTTATCGTCCACCTGCAAAAGCTGGTTACTGGTGGCCCCCTCCTCAAACCGGGCGATGGAGGTGGTTCCAATAGCGGGCTGCTGGCTGACCACAACCACCAGCAGCAAAAAGCCGAGCAGCAGGTTCATCAGCGCGCCGGCGATAATGATGAGGATTCGGTTCCAGATTCGCGCCTTGGAAAAGGATCCCTCCTGATCGCTTTGCTCATCCTCGCCCTCCATACTGACAGAACCGCCGATTGGAAGCAGGCGAAGGGCATATTGGGTATCCTTTTTCTTTGTCTTCCAGATCACTGGTCCCATGCCAAGTGCAAATTCATTGACCTTTACACCGGAGAGCTTGGCGGTGATAAAATGGCCAAATTCGTGAATGAAAATCAAAATACCGAATAAAAGGATTGTCAGAATAATACCCAAATCAAAATTCCCCCTTTGCCGCTTTTCACGGCGCATTGCTTTTCTCGTATAAAACAGGACAGAATAATTTTACAGTCCGCACTGCACCCGGACAAAACGCCGGGCCTCTTCCTCTGCCCAGAACACATCCTCCAGGGTGTAACGAAGCGGCATTCGCTGGAAAAAGGCGGCCTTTTCCACCAGCTCTCCAATTTGCAGAAACCGGATCTTTCTCTCCCGAAACAGCGCCACCGCTTCTTCATTGGCCGCATTGGCCGCACAGGGATACAGTCCGCCCATTCGAGCGGCATCCATACAAGTCCGCAGGCAGGAAAAGGTCCTGAGGTCCGGCGGATAGAAGGTTAGTTTCCCGTAATCAATCAAGGAAAGGGGCTTAACCTGGCTGGGAACGCGATCGGGATAGGTCATGGCATACTGGATTGGAATCTGCATATCCGGCGTTCCCAGCTGAGCGATACAGGAGCCGTCCACATACTCGATCATCGAATGGATGACACTTTCCCGGTGAACGACCACCTCGATGCTATCTATGGGCTTTTGGAAAAGCCAGCTGGCCTCAATCATCTCCAGGCCCTTATTCATCAGGGTGGAAGAATCAATCGTCAGCTTTGCGCCCATGACCCAATTGGGGTGGCGGAGCGCCTGGTCCACCGTGACCTGCTCGAGCTCTTCCCGTTTTTTTCCAAAAAACGGGCCGCCCGAGGCTGTTAAAATAATTTTATGCAGCGCATCCTTTTTAGAATTCCCCTGCAGGCACTGAAAAATCGCCGAATGCTCGCTGTCCACCGGCAAAATTTTTACTTTTTTTCGCCGGGCCGCCGCCATGACCAGCTGTCCGCCGGCCACCAGCGTTTCCTTATTGGCTAAAGCCACATCTGTCCCCGCTTCGATTGCCGCCAGGGTCGGACGCAGGCCGATCATCCCCACGACCGAGTTTAGGACCAGATCATTTTCCGGCAGGGATGCAATCTGGCAAAGCCCTTCCATTCCGCAAAGGACCTGGGTATTGGTATCCGCCAGGCGGATTTTCAGGTCCGCCGCCGCACTCGGTTCCATCATCACCGCAAAGCGGGGGGAAAACTCCCGCGCCTGCTTCTCCGCCAAATCGGTGCTGACATTGGCAGAAAGCGCCTCTAGCTTATATCCCAGGCGGCGGATCACCTGCAAAGCCTGGGTTCCGATTGAGCCGGTGGAACCCAGAATCGTTATTCTTTTCTGATACATGGTGCGCCCTCCAAAGCAGTCAAAGAATCGGAAACAGACGAGTAAACAAATACAAAAACGGCAGCACGAAAAAGACGCTGTCAAATCGGTCCATAATACCGCCGTGGCCGGGCATTAAAGAGCCGTAATCCTTTACACCACACTGTCTTTTGATCAGCGAAGCGGACAAATCGCCCAACATGGAGAGCAAAGATCCTATTGGCGTTAAAAGAAACAGCAGCGTATAGTCCACCATTACACCAACCTGCCAGATGCTGCTACAGATCCACTGATAAAACCAAGACAACAGCCAAACTGTGACAAAGCAGAACACTACGCCGCCGACTGCTCCCTCCACCGTCTTTTTGGGGCTGATCTTTGGGGCTAGCTTATGCTTTCCCAATGTGATGCCAAAGAGATACGCGCCTGTATCGGTCAGCCAGGCCAAACCGAAAGCCAACAATGTATAATAAATTCCCTCGGCAGGGTTCCCGCCCATCTCCCGGAACCGGATCAGAATTCTTCCGGCGTATCCAATGGCAATGGTTGCGGCGAACGCCACCGCCGCCTTGGTATAATGCAAAGTTTCGTGATAAAAAAGCAGAATACAGAAAATGGCCAAGACAAAAACGGCTTCGCAATATCCCAACCATTCATCCTGAAAAGATCCGCTGAAGAATACCGGTAAGACGGCAAACACAAAGCAAAGAACCGACAAAGGCTTATTTTCCCACACGCCGGTTACATGGAACATTTCATACAACGCCAAAAAAACGACGATTGCCACGCTGATATTTAAAAATACGGTAGAGTAAAATGCCAAAACAAAGAAAAAAATCGACAGGCCAATCACAGCCGTTGCAACCCGCTGTTTCATCAAATGCCTCCAAATCGTCTATTTCGTTTTGCGTACTGGGCAATCGCCTGGTCCAGGTGTGAAGGGGTAAAATCCGGCCAAAGCACATCCATAAAGACAAATTCGGTATAGGCTAACTGCCAAAGCAAAAAGTTTGAGATGCGCAGCTCCCCGCTGGGGCGAATGAGCAGATCGGGAGATGGCATTTCTTTGGTATACAGATACTGGGCAAAAAGCGACTCGTCGATACGATCCGGGTCCAAGCGGCCTTGGGCCGCCAACCGCGCCAGTGAGCGAGCGCTATGGACAATCTCTGCCCTTCCCCCATAATTGATCGCCATGCACACGGTAATCCCCGTATTGCCGGCGCTTTCCCGCTCCGCCTGGTCCATCAGCTGCCGGATATCACCGGCCAACGGTGTTCGGTCACCCAAAAAAAGCAGCCGGACATTCCGCCTAGTTTGCTTCGACGCCTCTTTTAGGTAATTACGCAGCAAATCCATGATGGTATCCACTTCCGCCTGCGGCCGCTTCCAATTTTCGGTAGAAAAGGCATAGGCGGTGACATACCGCACCCCAATTTTTTGACAATAATCGCAGATATTTTCCAGCACCTTTGCGCCCTGGCGATGACCGGCATTGCGCGGCAAGCCCCGTTTTTGAGCCCAACGCCCATTGCCATCCATGATAATCGCAATATGCTTTGGAACCGGAAACTGTTCTTTTTGCCCGTTTGGCATAGCTCGTTTTCTCCCATCCAAAAATCCTTTGTTTCCAAGCGTGTTTTTTACAATTCGCCGAAAAGGCATAGGCGATGTCTATGCCTTTTTCATTCTATGCAGTATTTTAGATTTCCATAATCTCTTTATCTTTTGCCTGGGCCATTTTGTCAATTTCCTTACAATATTTATCGGTCAGATCCTGAATATCCTTTTCATAGCCTTTCAGATCATCCTCGGTAATCTCCGCATTTTTTTTCATGGTCTTGAATTTTTCCATCGCGTCGCGGCGGATCGAGCGGACCGCTACCTTCGAATCCTCCGCGGTTTTGGACACCTGCCGGGTCAGCTCGCGGCGGCGTTCCTCTGTCGGCTGGGGAAAGGTCAGACGGATCACGTTGCCGTCGTTAGTGGGATTGATGCCGATATCCGAAGCTAAAATGGCCTTTTCAATGCTCTTTAGAGTAGATTTATCCCAGGGCTGAATCACCAATGTCCGCCCTTCGGAAACCGTTACCGCCGCCATGGCGTTAATCGCGGTGGGAACGCCGTAATAATCCACCTGCACTTTATCTAACACCGCCGGATTGGCGCGTCCTGCGCGGATAGAAGAAAATTCATGGTTTAATGCGCCCAGGGTTTTTGTCATTTTTTCATCATATACTTTCAGATGCTCTTTCATAAAAACGCTCCCTTTCTCCAACAAAAATCTTTTTGCAATCTGGAAAAATTTGCTATCAATATACTATATGTATACTTTTACTCCTCTGTAACCAAGGTTCCGATATCCTCTCCCTGAACCGCCCGGACTAGATTCTGCGGATCGCCAATATCGAAAACCAGCACGGGAATATGGTTGTCTTTACACATCGATGCCGCCGTCATATCCATAACCGCCAGTTCTTTACTTAACACCTCGGAAAAAGACAAGGTATCATACCGGACCGCATCCGGATATTTATGGGGATCCTTGTCATACACGCCGTCCACCATCGTGGCTTTCATCATAATCTGCGCCCCGATTTCCGCCGCCCGCAGAGAAGACGCCGTATCGGTGGAGAAAAACGGATTGCCGGTTCCGCAGCCAAAGATCACGACCCGCCCTTTCTCCAGATGACGCACCGCGCGGCCCCGCACATAAGGCTCCGCCACCTGCTGCATGGCAATCGCCGTTTGTACCCGAACCGGAACATCCAGCTGCTCCAATGCGTCAGCCAAGGCCAGCGCATTGATTACCGTACCCAGCATTCCCATATGATCCGCCCTGGTACGCTCCATTTTTCCGCTGCTGCGGCCCCGCCAAAAATTGCCGCCGCCAACAACAACAGCCACCTCGGCGCCCAGCTCTGTACATTTTTTCACACTTTCGCAGATACGCTGTACCACATCATAGTCCAATCCAAATTTCTGCGCACCGGCCAACGCCTCGCCAGACAGTTTGAGTAAAACCCGTTTATACTTTAAACCCATGACGCTCACTCCCCCATTTTTGGAGCCATTGTTTCATTTTAATCTATTTTACAATATTAGCCGCCAATATGTAAAGTCTTTCCGCACTTTTCTTTTTGAAAAAAGCATGAGAGAAAAGTAAATTCTTTTTTCTTTTTGCCAAAAGGCGGACTTACTGCCGTTGTGGCCGAATTTGCGGTACAAAAACACCGGGGAAATCAAACACGCTTCCCCGGTGTTTTTCGCCTTTACTATAAATACAACGCTTGTTTACTCATCCGGCGCTGCATCGGTCGATAAAACGCATAAAAAGCGAGACAGACGCCCGCTATTATTTTGCAGGCTCCCATTTGCAGCGAACTGGGGAGACGATTGCCTCTTCCTTTTTCAGTTCTTTAAACGCTTTATCTATTTCTTTCCGATCCAGTCCAGACAGTTTTTCTACCTCGCCGGCGGAAACAGGTTTTCCAGCTTCCCGCATAACTTCCAACACTTTTTCTTTTACTTCCATAATTATAACCTCCCATAAAATGATCAATTTTCACAGCAACCGGCCCTATGCTTTTGCGGCAAAACAAGGCCAAAATCATTATAAAGTATCATAGCATAACAAAAAATAGAATGCAAACAATTTCCATATCTGTTTTGCGATCTTTGGTCCACAATAAAAATAAACTGATGCTGTCTTTCCTTTTGCATCGGCAAAACAGATATAACGAAAGGATTGTCAAAACCATGGATTTTATGCTGTACTCACAAGATTTTCAAATTAACGAATATTTTAACATGCTGCCGCCTTATGTCCGGCAGGCAATTTTAGACGCTTACGGTGAAATCTCCACGCTGGGAGAATTAAAAGAGTGCGCCAACCATATCATGAACAGCAGGCTATACTGATTTTTCGTCTATTCAATCACCGTGCGCTTACGGGTCAACAGGTAGACAGCGAACAAAATTAGTCCGCAGCCAAGCAGCTTCATCCCGGACAGGCCCTCGTGCAGAAACAGCACGCCGCACAGCACACTGGTGATCGGCTCGAACATGCTTAAAATAGCGGAGGTTGAGGCGCCGGTATAGCGGATACCCATCTGCAAAAAGGCGTTGGCGCCCACCGACGTTAAAACCGCGACGATAAAGGAGAAAGCCCAGGATAAGGGGGTCAAGGCAAAGGTGATCTGACTTGTCAGAAGTCCATACAAAAGGGTATAGGCCGAAACAAAAAGGCAGATATAAAAGGAAAACACCATTGGGTGCATATCCTTCATACCCCACTTGTCCACCGCCACCATATAAAACCCATAGGTCATGCCGGAGCCAAGCGCCAGCAAAATCCCCACCAGGCTGCCGCTGACACCGCCCTGAAAAAAGCAGAGAATACCCGCACTGGAAATGACTAAGGCCAGGATTTTTGCCCGGTCGATCCTCTCTTTATAAAAGAAAAAGCACAAAAGGGTTACAAAGGTGGGATAAACAAAATGAAGGGTTGTCGCCATGCCCACCGGGACATAATTGTAGGACATGTTGAGCATGACCGAGGTAACTGTTGAACCGATTAACGCGATGACACTGATTTTCCCCAGTGTTTTCGCCGGAATTTTCATCGGGATTTTTTTGATCAGCAAAACCGCCAGAATAATCGGGATTGGCAGAAGCGAACGGAGCATAACCATCATAACCGGATTGGAACCATGGGCATAGGTATACTTCGTTACACTCGGCGTAATGCCGAAAATCACTGCAGATAAAATGACCAGGACGATTCCCTTTGCTCGGTTCATACGCGCCATCCACCTTTTTGATAAATGATTAAAGCTGCCTTTGCATTTTTCGATTTAAATAGACAGGATTATTCTAACATTGACAAAATGGGAAAACAAGTATAAATTGATAGTAGATAGAAAAAAGATTGACTTATTTTTCCGGAGGGGTGGACCAATGAAAAAACAACGAAGACTTTTTGCCCTTTTTTGCGCGTTTGCGGCGGTAATTCTCTGCATTCCCAGCGCACAGGCCGCTGCTAAAGCCGGCCCGGTATTTTCTGAGAATTTCATATTCGGCAGCGGCGATCTTGCAAGCTCTAGCGCATCTTCTGACGAACAAAAACCGGCGGAAGAAAAGCCGGAGGAAAAACCAGAAGAACAGCCGGAGGAAAAGCCGCAGTCCAGCAAGCCGTCTAAGGACCCGACCAGTTCTTCGGGCTCTTCGTCCTCTTCCGGGCTGACGCCGGAGCAGCTTGCGCAACAGCAACAGCAGCAAAATCATCTGACCGATCTGAATCAGCAAATTGGCAACCTTCAGCAGCAGCAAAACGCTTTGCAGCAGCAGATCAACGCGGCAAAGGACGAAAAGGAAAAAGCTGCCATTGAAAAAGCCAACATCGACAATCAGCTTTACAGTACCACACAGCAGATTCAGCTGACCCGGCAAAAAATACAGCTGCTGCAAAACAATATCGACGAAACAAGCAGACAGATTGAGGGTCTGGAGCAGAATATGGTCGACCAATACGAGCAGTTTAAAAAACAGATCCGCAGTTCCTATATGTCTCCGGAATATTCCTTTTTGGATTACCTGTTTGGATCGGAAAGCTTCGCGGATTTTTCTGTCCGGATGGTGGCGGTTACACGGATTTCGGAGCGCGATCAACAGGTAATGGACCAGCTTGAAATCCAGATCGGCGAGCTGCACACCCTTCAGGAATCTTTGGAAGCGGACAAGCAGGAGTTAGAAAGCAGCACCTCTCAGCTGGAATCCTTAAAAGATCAATTGAACACCCAATCTGCCGAGGCACAGGAGCATATCAGCGATATCGACGCAATGGAAAAAGCCTTTTTGGCCGACACCGCCGCTCTACAGGCTAAGCAGAAGGAAATTCAGGCGGAAATTGATCAGATTTACGCCAATTTACAGTCAACCGGCGAGTACAAAGGTGACGGTACCTGGGCCTGGCCGGTGCCTGGATATTCTTATATCTCATCCGCCTACGGCTATCGTTTTCAGAATACCGACTTCCACACCGGCATGGATATTTCCGGCAGCGGCACCAGCATTTATGGGGCGCGCATCGTCTCCAGCGGCGCGGGTACGGTTGTAAAGGTGCAAAACAATGGAAGCAACGGCTATGGACTATTCTGCATCATCGACCATGGCGGCGGGTACACAACGCTTTACGCCCATACCAGCAGCATCGTAGTCTCTGTTGGCGATGAAGTGGAAAAGGGGCAGACCATTGGCTATGTGGGCAACTCCGGATGGGTCATTCCCAGCCCGACTGCCTCGAACCCAACAGGCGGCTCTCACCTACATATTGAATTCCGTGTCAACGGTGTTCATAAAAATCCAGCAAGCTTTTTGTATTAGATCAGCCGGGTAAAGCCAGGCAGGCAAGGCGGTATCAGCTCATAAAAACTGTACCGCCTTTTTCTTTACTGAAAAAAGCTGTACACATTGCAGGCGGCTTATGAAAAAGAGGGTATCTAATGGAAAACAAAATGCAAAATTCAGTGGAGCACGATCACAAAAAAACAGCC
>CAJUMG010000010.1:17867-25469 GCA_910587335.1 uncultured Oscillospiraceae bacterium | reverse complement strand
GATTTTGCTCGCTCCCATCTTCCGAGTGAAGACGATCTGTTCGAGCTGGCGGAGCTGTTCAAGGTTTTTTCAGACAGTTCCCGTATACGCATTATGTGTGCTTTATCCAAAACAGAAATGTGTGTGTATGATATCGCAGAGCTGACAGGCGCCAGTCAATCGGCGGTCAGCCATCAGCTAAGGCTGCTGCGGGCCAGCCATTTGGTGCGAACGCGGCGGGATGGCAAAAACATTTTCTATGCATTAGATGACGATCATGTAGATGCGATTATATCAACCGGGTTGGAACACATTCGCCACACGAAAAAAGACAAAGGCGACAAATAAGCTTGCTACAAGCAAAAAAACATCGCCAGAGACAAAATATATGTCCATAGCGATGTTTTTTATCCTTCATAATTTAAAAAGGCCAAAAAACGATCATTTTTATACATGCTTCAGCTTTTATGATTTAAGCGACGCTGTAAATTTTTACATCTGGATCGGCACTCCAAAGAGGCTTTAACCCTACAAAAACATCGTTCTGGAACATTTCGCTTTTCAGATACGCCTGTGCGCATTCTACACTCTCAAAGCCGTGCAGCACCTGCACATCCTCATCGCGGATGAGCAGCTCTTTCGTCAACGCGCCTTTGATTGTATCCAGAAAAGGCTGGCGATAATCTGTATAAACCTTTGCGGCTGCCGGACGATTTTCGTTGTTAATCTTCATTGTAATTTCAAGATAGGCATTTACTTTCATATTAAGACCCCCTAATTTTTGCAGCTTTTGTTAAGCTTGACTAAAGTATAGCGATATAGCTTTTCATTATCAATATATCAGCAAATTTATTAGTAACTATTAAAATAATGAGTTGCTTGTAATTTAATAGTTTAATTGCTATACTTACGACAAGGGGTGAGCAAAAATGTATGAACCAAAGCTTAAAAAGGATATTCGCTGTCCATTAGAATATGGGCTTGATATATTTGGCGGAAAATGGAAATCCAGAGTGATTTGCGTACTATCCTCTAAAGAAACATTGCGGTACAGTGCGTTGCGCAAAGAAATGACAAATATCACCGATGCTGTTTTAGCGGCTACTTTAAAAGAACTCATCGCCGATGAAATAATCGAACGAAGGCAATTCAATGAAATCCCGCCAAGGGTTGAATATAGCTTAACCTACAAAGGCCGCTCTGTTGTGCCAATTTTACAAAATATATGTAGATGGTCGGGTGCATATTATAAAGATGACACAGAAAAAGCCCTATTACAATGCCAAAAATGCGATTATCAGTTTGAAAAATAAAAAGAAAAATGGCACATTATATTGAACTTTTCTGTCAAAGCGTCATTTGATATAATAAAATGAAATAGACACCAAAGGAACGAAACTTAAAGTATGGCCGGACAGGAAACGGAGCATTCCGAAAAATTTGCGCGGCTATATAACATGTATGCCAAAAGTTTAATAGGATACGCTATATCAATTGTTAAATCTCCTATTATTGCTGAAGAATTGGTTCATGATGCATATGTAAAAATCCTTCAGCACATTCAGCATATCGAGGATCCTTGTTCTATTCGCACGAAGCGGTATTTGATTGTTACAGTTCGAAACATTTGTTTTGACTATCTGCGTCAGTTTGTACCAATACAAGAAATGGATGATTACGAAGATTTTTCTTCTAATGTACAGGATGCAGTTTGGGCGGATTTTTCTATAAGGGAGTTCCAGCAAAAGCTGGGACTTTTTCTAACGAAACTGCCTGAAAGCGACCGCCGCCTATTTATCGATTTTATTACTGGCTTTCATTACAAAGAGCTGGCTGAAAAATATTCTTTGACCGAGAAAAACGTATCTGTTAAAATTTTTCGTCTTCGAGGCAGGTTCCGCCGGTTTCTAAGCACCTTCGATGAAAAATGTCCATGAGCGCTATTGTGCCCATGGACATTTTTTGTTTCGCCAATTCTAAAATCTCAGGAGCATTTAAAAAGAAAAGGGCCCCAAAGCAAAATCCAGGAATAATCTGTCTGTCAGTCCACCATGGGAATCAGGACAATTTTTTTCTCGGGTAAAAATTCATCCTCCAAGTTATTTTCTTCCATCACAGCAGAAATGGACGTATTATAGCGTTTTGCAATACTCCAGATGCTCTCCCCCGCGTCTGCATAATAGATGGTCATGGCGCTTTGCATTTCTCTCTTTTTTTCTCGTGTTTCGTCCACTTTGATTCCAGTGATAAAGCTAATCGGCGTGATTCCCAAAATGATGCCATCTGCCTTCAGGCGGCAACGGCATTGCAGGTTATTTTTGTCAGACAGCTCATACCGGCAGTCTTCCGCTGTCAAAGACAGCTCCAGCAGATAATCATCCGCTTTCTCTTCAAGCTGATATTCCTGGGAAATATCCTGGGTTTGCTCAAAATAGGCCGGCGCACCGTCTGTATCAGTTCCCAACATACAGTAACGCAGCTTGCCATTGACCGTCAAGGTATTTTCCTGAATATAGGCGGAAAGGGCGCCGGTCTCGCACCAAAAGTCCAAAGGGTTTTTCAGGTACTCCGGCAGCTGCGCCGTCTGCTCCAGCTCCCAGCTTTGGGGCAGTCCTTCCAGCGCCAGCAGAAGCGACGCCGGCTTTTGGGACTGCTGCAGCTCATATTGGGTAGAATAGGCATCGATAGCAGGCAAAACTGTATTCTCCTGTAAAGCGATACAGCGAAGACCCAATGTAAACTCGCCGGCGGCGGTTCGGGTGAGTCCATCTGTATCTGTTTGGGGATGCAGCGCGGACCAAAGAAGGTCAAAGCGGACATAGCACAGAGCCTCTTCTTCCACCCCGTCGAGATCCATCATCTGGCTGACCGGCAATTGGTATTGGACGGTCTGACGCTCCCCTTCGTCACGGGGCTGATACTCTAAAAATACCTCCAGCTCTCCTTTTACGATGATTTTTCCCGCGCTGATCTTCCATTCGGTTGTTCGAATCTTTTCGTTGTGCCGGATAATATAGTCCATCGGCGGTTTTTCCTGGCCCAGTTCCAGATCCTCTCGGACGGTGAATTTTTTTCCAGCTGTTCCGACCAGCTCGCTGGACCGCGTTGGCCGATGGCTGAGCTGCAAGCCGGCTCCTTCGGCGGCGCTGATCATCTCCTCTTCGGTACTGGAAAGAATTTTTACCATGACAGAAAAGGCGCCCCGAACGTCGACACGGCGCTGATTTACCGCTTTGCAATTCAGGTAATCCTCTTTCAGCGTACAAAATACAATTGGATTCTGGGGCGTTGTCTTCAGTTCCAGCGTTTTGAGAAAATCCACTTTGTGTTCGCTGGTGCGAAGCTTGCCATCTTCACCAGTATAAAAAATCGTGATGGCGGCGGCTCCCTCTAAAACGCATTTATCCCCGTTCACCTCCGTTTTTGTAAAGGCGGGACGGGCTTGGCATTTCAGCACCTTCACAATATCCGGACAATAATCTGGCAGCAGCAAGTCACTTTCAATCGGCAGCTCGGTAAAAGAATCAAATGCAGTTTCGCAAATAGCGATATGGTCTTTTTTCAGTTTATATTCCATTTTGCACGCTCCCCTTCTCTTTCTTCTGCTAAAGAATATGTGCCTTTGCTCTAAAATAGTACCTATTTGGCTTTTGGGAGAATAAAAGTGGGACAGGTGGTCTAAACTACCATAAAATCCAAGATGAAAGGGAGTTCTTTTCATGGTAACAAATTTTTCCCAAAATATGAAGTCCAACGCCTATTTTCAGTCGTTGCCCGCGTGGGTTCAGGAGACGATTCAGCAAACCGCCATCACCCTGCATTCAGAGGATGAGCTGCGTGAGTGCGCTGAAAAGCTGATGCAAAACGGGCAAAATCAATAGGTTTTTATTCAAAAGGCCTCCCTGTCGACAGGGCGGCCTTTTGAATAAAAGAAATAAAGTAGCGGTAAACGATCGGACCTTTTATATGAAGAGCCTGTATGGATTCCTTGACGGCTCTCAAGATTGAAAAAAGCCGGGCAACGTGCTATGATAAATCCAAAATGCAGCAAAGGGGCATTGGGGATGAAGGAAGCTTTTGGCCGCACCGCATTATTATTGGGTGAAGAGGGGATCAAACGACTTTTAGGCGCCAAGGTGGCGGTCTTTGGCATTGGAGGCGTTGGCTCCTATTGTGTCGAAGCGCTTGCCCGCGCAGGAGTGGGGAATCTGGTTTTGTTTGACAGCGACCGAGTTGCACCATCCAACATCAACCGCCAGATTATTGCTTTGCAAAGCACTGTTGGAATGCTTAAAACCGAGGCGGCGGCCCGCCGGGTTGCCGACATCAATCCCGACTGTCAGGTAACCCAACATCCGGTATTCTTTCTCCCCGAAAATTCCGGGGAATACGATCTGTCCGACTGCGATTATTTTGTCGATGCGGTAGACACTGTAGCCGCCAAGCTGAGCATTATCCAACTGGCGGCCAGGCAAAACATTCCGGTCATAAGCTGCATGGGAGCGGGCAACAAATTAGATCCCACCCTGTTTGAAGTGGCGGATATCTCCTGCACCAGCGTCTGTCCGCTGGCCCGGGTGATGCGCCGGGAGCTAAAAAAGCGGGGGATCCTCCACTGCAAGGTGGTCTATTCCAAGGAGCCGCCAGTTTCTTCTTTGCATGAAGCGGTGTCCCCTTCCGACGGCTCTTTCCGCAAATCTGTTCCCGGAAGCGTTTCCTTTGTTCCCTCTGTGGCCGGACTGATTCTGGCCGGAGAGGTGATCCGGGATCTTGCGCTGACGGACACAAAAGCATTCCTATAAAAACACGCGGATAGAAAAAAGGCCGGATTACGGCCTTTTTTCTCTTTTATGTGTGGACAATCCAAAAATACAGGACATAAACCCAACCGAGCAGGCCATGGAAGATGGCCCATCCAATAGAGTGCCAGTTTGTATAGCTGATGACCATTGCCAACGCGGAGCCGAAGGATATCCCCGTTTTCACTGTTTTTTGAACAATGCTGTTTTTGTCTTCCTTCATACAGATTCCCCCTCCCCTGTTTTGCCGCCGCTTACACCGTGCTCCTCCATCCACTGGAGGAACAGGTCATTTGCCCGCTCGAGCTGGTCAGAATAATCCCGATAACTTTTGCTGATCACCCTTAGATTCGGCAAAAATACCGTATAATAGCCGCTATTGTCCATTAACTGCTGCAAAAGTACTTTCATTTTCGCGGCCGGAGAGTCCTGAAACGCATTTGTCTGGGTAAATTGCAAATAATCCCGCAAATTCTCTCCATGCTTCTCCAGGTACCCTTCCGGATCCACTACCGCTTCCTGGACCGATGCGTCCATTCCCTTCCAGGCTTGCTTCGGCATCTCTTCCATTGTCTGTGTCAGATATCGCTCCAATTCTGGGTCTATACCATCTAAACAAAGATCATCTAAAAACGAAAGGATTTTTGCATACGCTTCCTCTTTTTCCGGTGTATCCAAGGGCTCGCCTAAATACCGGCCAAAGTGAAAGCACATGTAATCGCCATAGCCGCCCGGAAAAGCCATGCGCAGCTTTTGCTGTATTGTTTGATCTGCCTCCAGCGTCTTTCTCTCCTGCTCCGCTTTTGTCAAATCATACGTTTCGGCCAACCGGCAAAGGCTCTCCAGCCGCTTTTTTTGCTGCTGCAACTTCTCCTGCTGCTGAGGAAGCAGGGCAGCTATAGCCGCCGCTTTATCCTCGCTTTGCAAAATCTGTCCGATTTGCGGTACGGTTAGGCCATACAAGCGCAGACAGGCGATTTGGCGCAGGAGCGACAGATCTTCTAGCCCGTATTCCCGGTATCCGTTCTCCTGGACGCCCGGGTGGATCAGCCCTTTTTGCTCATAATACGCAATCGCCTTTTTGGTCAGACCACTGGCAATGCAAATCTCTTTAATTGTCATATGCATCCTCCTTTTCTGCCAGGATACACCGCCACCCAAGGGGACAGTCAAGTCCCCTGCCACAAAAAGGTCGATTGAACATCTGCCAGATAGAATATTTTAAAAGGAAAATCCTGATCAAAAATGATCAGGATTTTCAGCCGCTTTATAAAAGCGGTCCTTATTCCTCATGCTCCTTGCTGGTCTTCATTTCAAAATGGATCAGCAGCGCCAGCAGCGCCCGCAGCACGATGACCGATCCTAAAACCAGCAGCTCATTCAAATCCCGGACCAACACGGTTTTTAGAATCTCTGAAGCCACTTTGAATTCCAGACCGGTGGCCATGCCGTTGGCAAGATCCAGCTTAATATTACGGTCATTGTGCCCAAACAGGCCCCGCAGATAAAAGTAAAAGCCCTGTACAGCCGAGACTGCTACCACAAAAATACCGATCAGTTCAATAACTGCGATGATGGTTGGCAAAACCAGGTGAATAAACTCTTCCAACATAAAAATACCTCTCTTTTTTATCGTCCCGGTCCTCTACCTGCGGACAACAGAAACATTTTCTCGTTATCCCATTTGCAAGTACAGACCATTTTATTTATCCCGCACAGAAAACAAAAGGGATACCGCAATCATCATGCCAGTCATTTAAGGCTATTATACCATTTCCCCCTCTTGCATTCAATAAAATGATGCAAAATGCCCTGCGTTTAAAAATACAGGGCATTTTTTCGAAAAAAGCACTATAAAGCGGCTACAATATCATCAATTTCAATTAAAGCGCGGACATAAACCTTAATGCTGCGCATCAGGTTGGGGATATCTCCATACTCGTCCGCCTGATGCGCGCCGCCTTTTTCAAAGCCAAACAGCCGCACACGATCCGGAACGGTCACGCCGAAGGACACCGCATTCGGCAATCTTCTGGCATAGGTACCACCGGCCAAAACAATCGGCGGAATATCCGGCATACCCAGCACCTCTCTGGGCACTTCGATCAGCTTTTCCACCACTGGGTGGTCCAGCGGAAAGCTAAAGGCCGGATTGTTGTCCAGTTCCAAAAGCTCCAGTCCCAGTTTTTTGGCGTTTTGGGGGAGTGTTTCCATCAAAAACGCCTGATCGGCTGTGACAGGATACCGGATGTCGGGCTTTAAGATCAGCTTTTCGCCCTCTTTCCGCACCCAGGTAAAGACGCAGGTCAGCTTACCGGACATCTCGTCCTCGCAGGAAATACCCAAATCCTCGCCATAGTGATGGCTGGTCAATTTTTCAAACAGCTCCATCGCTTTCTGGGTCTCTCCGTGGAGCACCTGCGCTTTCAGCAAAGCCTTTGCCAGCACATTGTTGGCGTTTACCGCGCCCTCGGGGCGGGACGCGTGCTGGGAGTTGCCAGTTGCTAGGAAGCGGACACCCTGGGGATCCTCTTCCACTGTAATCCGCTCCATGTCGCCCAGCTTTGCGCGGACCTCATCCACCTTGCAGCCGGAAACCACCGCATAGGCTCTGTCCGGCACCGAGTTGGTAGCCTCGCCTCCATGGATATCCACCAATTCTTCCCCGATTCCTGCAATCGCGAACTCCGCATGGATAAAGCCAATCTCCGCATATCCTACCGGGAATTTGGAGTCCGGCACCAGCGACCATTTAGGAGCCTTTTCCCGTTTGAGGAATTCCGGCATATCAGCGCTACCCTTTTCCTCATTCAGACCGAACACT
>CAJUMG010000010.1:0-17813 GCA_910587335.1 uncultured Oscillospiraceae bacterium | reverse complement strand
AATGCCATGGTCCTTTAAAAAGCGCATTGCGTACAGGCCGACCATTGCCGGCGCCTTATCATCGGCAGTACCGCGGCCAAACAGATATTTTCCATCCTCAGACAGCACCGGATCATATGGATCGTGGGTCCAGCCATTCCCCTCCGGTACAATGTCCATATGGGCAATAATGCCAATGGAATCCCCGTTGGGATTTTCTCCGTAGATCGCGCTGCCGCAATAATTATCATAGTTTTTGGTACGAAATCCGTAAGATTCCGCCAGCTTGAAAGACGCCATCAGCATTTCATAGCAGCCTTCGCCAAAAGGTTTGTCTCCCGGCATTTCCTCCGATACGCTGCGGATCCGGCAAAGATCGGATACGTCCTTGATGTATTCTTCGCGGTGCTCTTCAACCCACTGGTCCAAAGCTGCGTTTAGCTTTTCCTTTTGCTCATTTGTCAAATTCATCGCTTTTGCCTCCTTTACGAATCTAATTTTAGTATAACAAAATTATCCAGCTTCGCATAGACCTTTTTGAAAAAAAGATCTATGTTTTCACTACATCATCTGTTCCTGACTAAAGGCAAAATTCGCGCTGTATTCTGACCAATAGGGATTATTGGAAAGCAAAGACTACACGGCGACAGACAAAACACCGCATTTCGCAGCGGGATATAAACCGAAAAAAGGGTATAGAAAAGCTGCCCGAATGCCTTTGGCAAACAGGCAGTATGATCCGGTCTTTTCCCTACTTCTTCGAAAGTGTCTCTACCAGCAGGTTAAAAGCTTTCATCGCCTCTCCCCGTTCCTTTGCCGAAAGCTTTTCAAATCTCTCCAGCAAATCCAAAAGCAGCCAAGCAATCCTGAATTCTTCGGTATCGTAGTCCCCCGCCAAAAGAACCAATGGTGAAACGCCTAACGCATCCGCCACCTGTTCCACCGTTTCCAGCGTTGGATTGGCTCCTCCTCGTTCTATATTTTGCAGTGATGTTTTACTGATCCCAAGCTTTTCCGAAAATGCTTCCAACGATACTCCCTCTTTCTCTCGTAATCCTTTGATCGTATTGCACAATGTCTTTGTCAGCTCCGACATTTTGACATCCCTCCCACATTTACGATAGGGTCATCGTTTCCGCGGCGCAATACTATCTTATTGTATGTTATATCATTATATTTATCAAACCGATTCACTTTTATGTTTCTGTCAATAAAATCGTATTTCCCAGAAAAATCTTGTCGAAACTGCCAGAAACTGATTCGTGAGAGAGAAATGGTAAGCATCTATTGTGGTTATGATCTATGTGGCGTGATAAAATCATCTTGACAAAAAAGACAACACTGTGTTATATTTTAACCGTCAACAACATGTTATACATTTATGGAGGTGAAAATATGGTACAGCAAATATCCGATGCAGAGCTTGAAATTATGAAAATTATATGGGCCAACCGGTCAGAGATAACGCTGTTCCCCTACATCATGGACAGACTGGCGGCGAAGGGCAAGCCGTGTCAAAAGAATACCTTAATTGTGCTTTTGTCACGGCTGATGAACAAAGGCTTTTTGAGCGCAAAGAAAGTCGGACGCCGCAACGAATATACCACGCTTGTGTCTGAAGCGGAGTATCAGACAGCGCAGACCAAAAATTTTCTGAATAAAATCTATGAGGGAAGCGCAAAAGGGCTGGTTTCCACACTCGTTTCGGGCGACCTGCTGACAGATGATGAATACGAAGAATTGAAACGACTGCTGGAGAAAGGGAAAGAGAAACGATGAACACGGTTTTGAAAATCTTCCTGTCTATGTCCGTTTCTGGCAGTCTGCTTATTCTGCTCCTACTTTTGGAAAAACGATTTTTGCAAAACAAAATCAGCCGCCAGTGGCAATATTACATTTGGCTCATTGTCGTTTTGCGGCTGTTGCTCCCCTTTGGCCCGGAAACAAGCTTGATGGGAAAAACCTATCAGGCGGTTGACCTGGCAATTACTCAAGCCGTATCTTTGCCACAACAGCAACCCATACAAAACAAGCCGGTGCAAGGCTCTTCAGGAGGCAATCTTGCCCCTGCTGTTGAAGCAGAGCTGGACAGCGAACGCCTGAGCGGTCCAACAGACGATTTGACAGCGGCCCGCCCGCTCCAAGATATTTGGGCGCTGTTTATCGATCATATTTGGCTGGTTTGGCTGGTGGCTGCGCTGGGGCTGCTGATACGAAAAATAACAATCTATCAGGGCTTTATGCGGTATATCGGCGCAGGGCTGGCCCCGGTTTCCAACACTGAAATGTTAAACCGGCTCTCCATTATTGCAGAACAATCTGGCGTAAAAAGGCCAATAGAGCTATGTGTTAATCCATTGGTTTCCTCGCCGCTGTTGATCGGCTTTTTTCATCCATGTATCGTACTGCCCAGCGAGAACATTCCCGAAAAGGATTTTCAGTATATTATCCTGCATGAACTGATCCATTACAAGCGGCGGGATATGTTTTACAAATGGCTGGTACAGGTTACGGTCTGTCTGCATTGGTTTAATCCGCTTTCCCACCTCATGAGCCGGGAAATGACCAAGGACTGCGAGTTTTCCTGTGACGAAGCTGTCCTTGCAAAAATGGGATGTGACAGCGCCCAGGACTACGGAAAAACATTACTAGACGCTATGGCGGCAGTCGGGAAATACAAGGAAAGCCTTGGCGCCGTTACATTAAGCGAAAATAAGCGACTACTGAAAGAGAGGTTAGAGGCAATTATGAGATTTAAAGGACGGTCGAAGACAGCTAGGTTATTGGCTGTTGTGCTGGCGCTGTGTGTGGCTTTAGGAGCGGCTTTTATTGGTGTTTATCCTGTTTTAGCAACATCCGATCAGGCAACGGGCAAGCCTGTAACGACAGAGAATGAAAATTCCACACAGGCGGGAACGAATACGCGCATCGGGGATTACGCGGCCCAAGCGGAGCGGTACTATAAAGCCGACAGTCTGCCCCTGTTTCAAATTGCGTTCTCCCGGCTGGATGAAAGCGCCCAAAAGACATGGCTTGAAAAGTTCTATGCGGATGGAGATTTTGCGTTCTTTTCCGTTGCTGTGAGATCACTCAACGCAGATAATCCTCTTTTGGCCGATTATGCGGAAAAAGCGTATACCGATGGCGAGACCGCGTTCTTCTCCACTTTGACCGACTGCATGAATGAAGGTGAACTGGAGCTTTGGCTTGACAGAGCGTTGAAGGATGACAAATGGGCGTTCCAATCTATACTGTTTGACAAATTGCATATGGACGATGAAAAGGATGCCCAGGAAAAGGTTTGGGCAGAACAGCAAATGGAAGCGTACCAAGCCGTAGGCGTTACAATAGACGGCAAGAATTATTCCTATAAAGGACAGCTGGTGAACATTTTTCTGGACGTTCGTGCCAACAAATCCTTTTGCACACTGGATATGAATCCATCAGGAACCGTCAATATCAAAATCATCCGCGATGCGAATGACAGGATTACAGGGGTTGCCTATATGACCGAAGCGGAAGTGACGGAATTGCTGGGCGACATGGGCGACCCTGACAATACGGCAAATGCAGAAGATCATCCCGGTTGATTTGGAAGCTATAGCAGCCGGAGAGACGATCTTCCTGGGAGAATACATAGTCCGATGGGGACGAAATTTTATACGATATTTCAGTGAAAACGGGAAACAGGGTAAAGATCTTTTTCGCAAAGGACGAGCAGGAAGATGTGGTCTATTGGTCTGCGAATAGCCTGGTCGGCCGGGAGAGCCGCCGGATATACACAGTTGTTTTATTCTTTCAAGGTCTTTTGAATTCTACTAAGCATTCCGTAATTCTGACAGAAAAGCCTTCCATTACATGTAATGATATTTTTTTCGATTCCACACCACAAACGCGGCAGAGACAAAAATAGAAAGCATTTCTGCAACGGTGATTGCCAGCCATATTCCATCTATTCCCCAAATTTGCGGAAGAATAAGAATGCTGCCGCTTCCAAACACCAATGTACGCAAGGTGGAGATCGTTGCGGAGGCCACACCGTTATTGAGTGCGGTAAAAAAGGCGGAAGCATAAATATTGAAGCCGCATATCAAAAACGAAATGGAATATAGCTTTAGTCCGTGCAAAGTCAGTGCAAAAAGCTGGCTGTCAGATCGGACAAACAAGTGTATCAATGGCTTTGAAACAGCGATTGCAAAAACTGTCATTACAACGCCCGCTATAAGGTGAAACAGCATACCTTTATAGAACACGTTTTTAAGCTCTGTTTTGTTTCCCGCTCCGTAATTATAGCTGATAAGCGGGGCGCTGCCAGAAGCATATCCAATAAAAATAGCGGCAAATATGAATGCGATATACGCAATGACACCGTATGCCGCCACGCCATCTTCGCCGGCAAGGCGCATAAGCTGATAATTATACAGCATGGTGACAATAGAAGCGGCAATATTGCTCAACAGTTCCGAAGAACCGTTGGTAACGGTTTTTAATAATACCCGCCCATAAAAGGACGTTTTTGAAAATCGTAAAAGGCTGTCATTTTTTCTTATGAAATACCAAACGGGCCATGCGCCTCCTATGACCTGCCCGACTGCTGTTGCAGCTGCCGCTCCCGCAAGTCCCCACCGAAAGACAACTATAAACAGCCCGTCAAGAATAATATTTACAATGCCCGAAAATACGGTAATTCCTAAGCCCAGCTTTGATTTTTCCGCCACAACAAAGAATAACTGAAAAACATATTGCAGCATAAAAAAAGGAAGGCTTCCAAGTAATATTCGTGCATAGACCACGCATTCCTCTATCATTGCCCCTTCAGCCCCAAGAAGGACTGCGATTTGCCGGGTAAATAGCTGACCGATCACCGAAAAAACGATACCGCATAGGAATGTTGCAATGACGAGCAGGGAAAAGTATTGGTTTGCCAGATCCTGCTTTTTTTCGCCCAGCGCTTTCCCAATAATCGCCGAGCCGCCGCTTCCAACCATAAAGCCTACCGCCCCAAGAATCATAAGCAGCGGAAAGATTAGATTGAGTGCAGCAAAGGAGGTTTTTCCCACAAAATTCGAAACAAACAATCCATCTACAATGCTATATACAGATGTAAAAATCATTGTAACAATCGCCGGAAAAACAAAACGCAGCAGTTTTCCGTAGGTAAAATGATCTGATAATTGAATCCTCATAAAAAATTCCTTTCGTTTATATTTCATTGTCTGTTGTCTCAAAAGCAATGCAAGCCTCTTGTTTTAAAGATTTACAGCGGTATCATTCATTTTTTGTTCCCCATCGGTGTAATGATCGATTTCAAATTTTAGGTTATCTGCAAATTCTTTCATTGCTTGCACAAATTCTACCGAATATTTGGATAGTGTCTTTTCCATTGCACGATACTCGATTTCATAGATTTGTTTCAAGATAGATTGGGCATATTCTTTCCCTTTATCGGTAATACAAATGATCTTTTCTTTTGTATGCCTGCTTGTATCGAAAGTAATATACCCATCATTTATGCACTCTTTTACAATGGTGTTAATCGTTGTTCTTGGAATGAGCCACTGTTCACAAATTTCTGTTTGTGAGTGCAGCTTCCCATCATCTATTGCGTATAATAACGCTAACATATTTTGCTTGATTTTACGGTTTTTCGATAAAATATCATAGATCCCATCAATCATATTAACAGAAACTATGACCTGTCTTATTTCTTTTCGGTAATGCTTCAATGTTGTTCCCCTACCCATTTTAAATTTGATTCCGAATTCGTACTGAATTATACTCCGAATTCGTACTAAAGTCAAGTGTATTCCTAGGATGCGTCTCTGTGATCCTTTCAAGGTGGGAAATCATAAAAAAGCGATGCAATTTCCAATCGAATTGCATCGCTTTTGCGCATTTTACAGGGTATATTTCACCGAAAACTGATTGTAGGCGTCCTTGTACTGTTCACTTTCTGACCGGATACCATCAAGATATTTATGCGTATCAAAAGAGCTGTGGGACAGTTCGATCACCGCAACCGCTATATTGGAGCAATGATCGGACACCCGCTCCAGATTTGTCAGCACATCCGAGAGCACAAAGCCCAGCTCTATGGAACATTCGCCGGCTTGCAGGCGCTTAATATGTCTGCTTTTTATTCTGGTCACCAGCTGATCAATTGTTTGTTCCAGCGGTTCCACCTGCATGGCAATGGTCAGGTCGCCCAGCTGGTACGCCTTTTGGGTGAGCGAAAGAATCTCCTGAATCGCTTCTAACAAGACCGAGAGCTCCTTTTTGGCAGCGCTTGAAAAAACAAGCCGCTTTTCATAAAGCTCCTGCGCCGCATGTAGCATATTGACAGCGTGGTCTCCCAATCGCTCAAAGTCGCCGATGGTGTGGAGCATTTGGGATATTTTCAGAGAATCCGCCTCGGATAAGCTTTGGGCCGACAAGGGCACAAGGTATGTGCCAAGCTCATCCTCGTAACGGTCCAAAGCGCTTTCATTTTTCAAAATGGCCTGCGCCTTTTTCGGATCGTAATTTTGAAATAACGAAAAGGTTGATCGCAGCGTTTCGTTTGCGATTTTTAACATTTCAATCGCCAGATTATTGCACTCCGAGATCGCAACAGAAGGTGTGCTGAGCAGCCGTTTGTCCAAAAGTCCGGCGGAGGTTCCTGATGGATCTGCCGTTTCGGGCAGCACAAAATTTGCAAAGCGCTCTAGCTGCTTGGTAAACGGCACCAGCATCGCCGTAGTAAGCAGGTTAAACGCCGTATGTACAGCCGCAATTCCCACAGCGTCTATGGGCTGATTTGTAAAAGCAAAGTGAAATATCCCATTTGCAAGACAATACAAAGACAGGCAAACCGTTGTCCCAATAACATTGAAAGCGACGTGGACCACCGCGACCTTTTTCGCGTTTTTGCTCACACCAATGCTCGACAGCAGCGCGGTTACACAGGTGCCGATGTTTTGTCCCATGATAATCGGGATGGCGGCACCGTAAGACACCGAGCCGGTCAGGGCCAGCGCCTGCAAAATACCCACCGAAGCAGAGGAGCTTTGAATGACCGCCGTAATGAAAAGTCCTGCGAGCACGCCGAGAATCGGGCTTTGAAAGGCTGTCAGCAATCTTGTAAAGGCCGGCAGTTCCGCAAGTGGTTTCACAGCGCCGCTCATCAGCTTCATGCCGTACATCAGCACCGCAAACCCGATTAAAATATGGCCGATGTCTTTCCGTTTTGCCTTTTTGGACCCCATAATGAGCAAGATGCCCACAAAAGCAAAGATAAGCGAAAAGTTTTCCGGCTTTAGCAGGCTGATCAAAGGATTATCCGATTCGATTCCGACCAGAGTCAAAATCCAGGCGGTCATGGTGGTGCCGATATTCGACCCCATAACGACACCGATGCTCTGTCCAATATTCATAATACCGCAGTTGACAAGTCCCACAAGCATGACCGTGACGGCCGATGAGGATTGAATCGCCGCCGTAATACCCGCGCCGAGCAGCAGGCATTTAAACCGGTTTGAGGTGATCTTTTTCAGTGCGGATTCCAGCTTTCCGCCCGCCATACGTTCCAAGCCGCTGGATAGGACGTTCATTCCATACAGGAAAAAGGCAAGCCCTCCGACCAGTGTTATCAGTGCGAATACGTCCATTCTTTCTTCTCCTTGATACAAATTTTTCAATCATACTCTACTATATCAAGGTAAAATCTGAAACCAAGGTTTTGTAAAATTTATGTCAAGTCGAAAGCGGCAACACACCGAATAGGGTGCATTGCCGCTTTCAGTTTTTACGCTGGCAAGGTCACCGTGATAGTGGTTCCCACGCCGGATTCGCTTTTCAGGTCGATTTTCCCATTCATATACTGTACGGCGTGCTTAACGATAGAAAGCCCAAGCCCGGTGCCGCCGATCTGCTTCGAGTGGCTTTTATCTACCCGGTAAAAGCGTTCGAAAATCCTCGTTTGATATTCGCTGGGAATGCCGATTCCCGTATCTGCAACGGTCAGGCAGACCGCTTCATTTTCCGCTTTTACCGAAACTGTCACGCTGCCGCCGTCCAGGTTGTACTTGATGGCGTTGTCCAAAAGGTTATAGATCACCTCGTGAAGGAGCTGACGCACACCTTTTACCGTGACAGACTCTCCTTCAAAAGCCAATGTGACGCGCTTGTCGTCTGCGGCCAACTGAAGCGTATTGATTTCCTCCCTTGCAAGGGAAGAAAGATCCACCTCCTCTATCATAAAATCGGGCTGCTCGTCCAGCTGCGACAGACGGATAATATCCTCGATCAAGGTTACCAGCCTTGCCGCCTCTGAACGGATGCGGCGGGCAAACTGCGGCAGATCGTCCGGCTTTACGAGACCGTTTTGCATCAGTTCTGCGCTGCCCATGATCGATTGCAGCGGGGTTTTCAGCTCATGGGACACGTTGGCGGTAAACTCCCGCCTATTGCGTTCGGCAAATATCTTTTCGGTGATATCAAAAATTAAAATCACCACGCCGGAAATTTTACCGCCATTTTCCACACGGCTTGCGCTCAGCTGATATTCCCTTCCGCCGCGGCTTATGGCAAGCTCGCCCCTGCCGGATTTTTCAGCGGAGGAAATCATTTTACCGATTGCTCGATTCCGTTCCAGAGAAATGAAGTTCTTTCCTATATAATCGCGGTCTGTGCCGAAAAAGCCTGCTGCCGCAGGGTTGATACTGAGAATGGTTTCGTTTTCGCCAAGCAGCACCAAACCTTCATTCATGTTGCTGATAACCGCCAGAAACTCATTTTTCCGCTCCCGCAGCTCTTCACGCTGATATCGGATCTGCCTGTGCTGCTGCTCCAGTCTTGTAAGGATTGGCGCAAGCTCCTCGTAGGTATCGTTTTCCATTGGTTTGTCCAGATTGACCGCTTCAAGGGGTTTGACAATTCTTTTGGACAAGCTGTGTGCCAAAGCTCCCGAAAGCACAAGGGCAACGACAAGAATAATACACATCGGCTGGAGCATGGAAATCCCAAGTGCCAGCATCGTAAACCGGCTGATGGAAATGCGCAGGACTGAACCGTCGCTCAGACGCTTCGCATAGTACACGGTTTGCTCGGTCAGTGTGGAGGAATAGCGAGCGCTTTCACCCGTACCGTTTTTAAGTGCCTTTTTGATTTCCTCACGCTCTGCGTGGTTTTCCATTTCTTTGGCGTCTGTTTGTGAGTCAAACAAAACTTTACCGTCCGCTGCGACCCACGTAAGGCGATTGTCTTTGCCTCTTAAGCCGGTCAGATACGCAAGTCCGTTTTGCTCAACGCCCTGCGCTGCGAAAGACAGCTCCGCCGCAAGCTGATTTTCCTGCACAGAACCATAATAACTGTAAAGAACACCCATGATAAGCGCAAGGCAAGCCAGAAAGACTACCATTGCAACGATGAAGATGGAACGAAAAATCTTTTTCGTCATTTGCTCACCTCCATACGGTAACCCACGTTGCGCACCGTTTCGATTTTATCCCCATATGCACCCAGTTTCTGGCGGAGAGTTCGGATATGCATATCCACTGTCCGCGTTTCGCCGATATAGTCCATTCCCCAAGCATCATTAAAGAGCTGTTCTCTTGTGAAAACAAAACCGGGATTTTGCAGAAACAGCCTGAGAATTTTAAATTCCTTATAGGTGAGCGGGATTCGTTCATTCCCAATGGAAACCGTATGTTCATCCAGATTCAAGGTCAGCTCTCCTGTTTGCAGGATGCGCTGCACAGATCTTGGCGCGCAGCGGCGAAGCACCGCCTTTACTCGGGACACCATTTCCATCATGCCGAAGGGCTTGACAAGGTAATCATCCGCGCCAAGGTCAAGGCTTTGAACCTTGTCATATTCCTGTCCCTTGGCGGTTGCCATGATAATGGGAATCTGGCAGGTATCAGGTGCGGCTTTCAGCCGTTTCAGAATTTCCACGCCGTCCTCTCCAGGGAGCATAATATCAAGGACGATGAGTTCCGGTTTTTCGTGCTCCAAAGCATGGAAAAAATCCGCTCCGTCCGCAAAGCCTTTTGCCTCAAAGCCGGTGGAGCGCAAAGTATATATCAGAATTTCTCGTATGCTTGCATCGTCTTCGACACACCAAACCACCTTTATGCACCTCCTTTATGCTTGCCTACTACTGAAAAATCCACCCATTTGGCGATGTTCACCGCATGATCGCCGCAGATCCGTGATTTTGCGGCAAGCGCAACTGCTCCCTTGCATATAGCGCCCAGCCGCGTCAATTCTCGATTTAGCAGACTAAGCTGTTCGCCAAATCCGTTTTTCATCGTCCAAGCCTCCCCTGTGACATGGTTTTCCGTGCGCTGATTCTTGGCCGCTCAAATATCTTCTCAGTATTTCCGTATTCGATCAGATATCCCAAGGAAAAAACGCCGTATGATCGGAGACTCGAACAACCTGTCGCAAATTATGCGTGACTGACAGTGTAGTATAGCATTTTTTCCATTCTACCACAAACTTTTCGATTTTTGGCGTTGAAATCGAGTAGAGAGCGCTGGCTGGCTCATCTACCGGCAAAATATCCGGTTCTGCGGCAAGTGCATGGGTCAGATGCTGCTGTCCGCCTGAAAGTCCGAGTGCCGGTCTTTCAATCTATCCTTTACCTTCCCCCAGACCTTTGCTCTGTGAAGTGATTTTTCTACGATACCTATGCTTATATTTTAAATTTTTTTGTCAAATCCACAACCATACTTTTGTAAAATCGACGTAAAACTGCGGTAGCAATCACGCTCCATCGGGCATTCTCCGGCACGAAGAAAATGTTTTCGGAGATGTACTTGTCAATGTCCGCCTCGAAACCGTCACCCTCGGCTACCAGTTCCTGGTATTTGACCTCTCAAATAATATTGACTTTCACGGACTTTGCTCTGTCCATCCGCTTATACCTATTATTCAGACTATCTCTGTTTGCTACAACGATGAAGGTGTAGAAAGTGGCGGCTTTGAGAAATCAGAGCCGCCACTTTCGGGCGCGACAAGCTGTGCAGTACGGCGGCTTTTTTTGCCGTCGTGCGGCGGATTAACTATATCAGCTATTTTGTGAAGCTATTTAGTAATGTCAGCATTCCGCCACTATGTAGAAAGACAATGGAATCGCCGTTCTGGAAAAGTCCTTGCTCATTCATCTCCAGCAAGCCCGCAAAAGCCTTTCCAGTATAAACAGGGTCAAGAAAAATCCCCTCTTGCTGCGCCATATACTCCATAGCTGCTTTTCCTTTCGGCGTGGCATCATTTAGCCCTTTTCCGGAGCAAAAATGAATGTGGAAATCATCCATTGTAAGGTCACTGCTGCAACCTAAAAGGACTTCTGCCTGCCGGATCATCTTATGCAGCGTCTCTTTGTGAGTAAAACGCCGGGCCACTGATATGACGGTGGCGGTGGTATTGGGGCTGAACAGCTTCGTTCCCAAGACAACTCCTGCGTAGGTGTTTCCGGTTCCTCCACAGCAGACCACATGGTCAATCATAAGGTCCTGCTCCGCGGCCTGTGAATAGAGCTCCCTCATGGCGTCTACATACCCTAATATACCCTTCGGTGTGTTTGCCCCAGGGGAAATGATAAATGGATGGAATCCTGCTGCGCGCAGTTCTTTTTCTGCCTGTCGGATTCCGCGTTTAACTTGATCGGCCTTTTCCACAAAGTGAAATGTCACGCCCAAAAGCTCCCCCAATTGGCGGGGAGCGGGGCCTGTTGTTTCCGGTACAACGAGATGAGCTGAAAGACCGACTTTACAAGCGCAGGCGGCCGCAGCAATCGTCTGATTGGATTGAGAGCCGCCGCCGGTAATGATACAATCACAGCCCTGGGCCAACGCCTCTGCTAAAAAATACTCCATCTTTCGGACCTTGTTTCCGCCCAAGCCTACACCGCACAGATCGTCACGCTTCACGAAAAACCGTTTTCCATCCCCCAGCATTCGCCCAAGTGTGCGCAGCCCCTGCAAAGGGGTGGGCCAGCAGCCTAATAGAATTTTGGGAATTGTGTTCATGGGCCTCACCACTGCGACTTGATGGCCGTTCCCTTTGTGGGAATGGTAAAGCCAGTCATGTCCACACCCTCTAACCGGAGCAGGGCATTTTTCTTGTCCACACCTCCGGCATACCCGGTCAAGCTGCCGCCGCTCCCCACCACCCGGTGGCAGGGGACGATGATGGAAATTTCGTTGTGGCCTACGGCTCCGCCTACTGCCTGGGCGGACATCCGCGCCGCGCCCCGCTGGGCGGCAATTTGCTTTGCGATCTCCCCATAGGTCGTCGTTTGCCCATAGGGAATCTCCCGCAGAATTTTCCAGACCGCCATCTGAAAGGCCGAACCGATCATGTGGACCGGCGGCATGAAATCCGGCTCCCGGCCAGTAAAATAGATGTCCAGCCAGCGGCGCGTTTCATCCAACGCCGGAAGGTTCCCCTCTTTGTGTTCGGGGTCCAGATGGTTGGCGTAGTATTTCTCCCTGTCAAACCATAGTCCGGTCAATCCCTCGTGGTCAGCGGCAAGCAGAATGCCGCCCAAGGGGGAATCATAGTGTGCAGTGTACTGCATAGTATCCCTCCCAATATTGATTGGAATCTGCCGGCGCATCTTTGCGTTCGGTCATGGTGTAAAAGCGAAGCGGCATTATCACCGTGATTTTATAATCTGCAAAATCAACGATTCTGCCATGCTTCTGGCAAAGCCTGTGATCCATCTGATTCCGCCATTTGGCGGCGCTCTCCTCGCTGTCCCACACGGACATACTCAGTAGCTTGTTCGGGGCGGACAGGGAAGAAAACCGCTCGGACCGAAGGAAGCCCTGCGCCTGTGCAAGTGCATCCTTCAGCGCCGCCTGGGCCAGATAGTCCTCCATTTTTCCCTCTCTCAAGGTCACTTCAAATAGGAGATGACGGATTCCATTTCTATTTCCTCCCCCACATTTCTTTCATGCATCGTTTACAGGGTCTATATCCATCCGCCAGAGCTGCTTCCAATGTGTCGTAAAAAACCATATTTTTTTCCAAGGGAACTTTGGAAGAACACCCTGGATGACAGACGATTTTTGTGCTTTTGACCCCGAGGAAAAACTTCCCGATGCAGCTTCGGTCGCGAGCCTGACAAGCCTTGACCATTTCTTCTCTTGTCATTTGCTTCTACCTCTTTCTCTTTTCCGCTGCCGGATCGGTCAGCCCCGGAATCGCTCCGCCTGCCACCGCCCAAAAGTAAAGGCTTGCTGTACTGCAATAGGGAGAAAGGCGTTTGCGATATCGCTCAAAGCGTTCTTTGGGTAACTCCTTGTGACGATAGACCATCCGTACCCCCCGTAAAATTGCCAAATCGCCGTAGCTGAAAATGTTGGGTCTTTGCAGATAAAATAGCAGAATCATTTCCGCCGTCCATACCCCAACTCCTTTCAAGGAGGACAGGGCGGCAATGGCATCCTCGTCGCTCATATCATAGATTGCGTTCAGGCTGAAAGCGCCGGAGTTCACCTTTTCGGCAAACTCCATAATGTAGTCCACCTTTTTCCAGGTGGTCCCATAGGCTTGCAGCTTTTCCCGACCCAGTGCGAGAATTTTCGGAGCATCCAGCCGCACCTGGTCCTCTTTGATTTTTTCCAGATGGATTCGTGGGCTTTGGTGGAAATTTGCTGTCCAATGATGGAGTTGACAACCGCCTCAAACAGATCATCGTAACACGACCGCTCGATATGACCGATTCGATCGATCACTGCCGCCAGCTTCTTATCTTTGGATTTCAAATATTCGTTTTTTCTCATCGTACCGAAAGCAAAGCGTTTTCATACTTCTTCATCCGCAAAACTCCCTATACAATCGGGAAATATTTGCTTAATCTATCATAATATCCGGTAATTTTATCATTATATCGCCAGAAAGTAGGAGGCGATTATGCAAAGCGATTATTTGAACTCCGTTAATCTTAATAACAAAATATGAGGTACTTGCCAGATTGATGGCAATCTGGCTTGAACTTGCGAAAAATCTGGATGTGCCGGACAAAACAGAGGAAAATGAAACACTGAAGCGGATGCACAAATTTTTGGAATATATTGAACACCATTACTTTGAGGATATCACCTTGGAAGCATTGGCTCAAAGCGCCAGCGTCAGCAAATCAGAATGTCTGCGGTGTTTTAAGACAACCATGCAGGACACGCCCTATCGGTATTTGATAGAATATCGCTTGCAAAGGGCCACAGACCTTTTGAGAAACACAGACCTGCCTATTGGACAGATCGCGCAGGCGGTTGGCTTTCAGTCCCAAAGCCATTTCGGAAAATTGTTTAAGGAAAGAACCGGGTACACACCGAAACAATATCGCGAGACGGCCTAATTTAACGATTTGTTTGAAGTTTTTTATTGATTGGTAATGCTGTGATCTGCCGTCATTTGTTCATTCCCTTCTGTCATGAACGCCTGACAAACAGTAGTGCTTTTGGGTTATTTGCAGCATTCCAAGTGTTGTACCCGCTCAAAAAGCGCATCCGCTATAAGGGTTTAGGACTATCCCCAAGGGTCTGCCCCAGCAGCGGAGCCTACAAAGGTGCAAGCAAAAACGAACACGGCCCGGCATGTCCGTTTTTGCTTGCTCTGTTAGTGTCCTTCTTGCTGTTTCTCCTGCTCTTTATGCAAAATCACTTAATATTCTCTGGAAGAAGGCGGTTTTTGAAGCGTCAAAATTATTCTGCATCCATTTTGTGATGCACTTTCCATTTTCATTGTGCCTCCATGCGCCTGCGCAATCTGCCGCACCAACAGAAGCCCCAGCCCGTGCCGCAAATCCAGCCGTTCATCGGTGCTTTCCATGTAATGGGGTTTTTCTTCCAGCTCCCGCAGTTTTTCGCTGGAGAGGCCCACGCCATTATCCGCGACGATCAAGGAAACTGCACCCTCCGAGCAATCAAGGCACAGACGAATGGTACAGCCCTGCGGGTTGTGCCGGATGCTGTTTTGTACCAGATTATTGACCGCCCGTGAGATCAGTCGCGGGTCACACGCCATCACAACCGTTTCAGCGTCAGGAGAAACTTCTACCTCAACCGAATATTCCGGGGCAATCCCGGCGTTCAGCAGATCGGCCGCACAGGAACGCAGCAGCTTACTAAGGCGCACCGGCTCTTTCTGGAGCGGCTGCATCTCATACTCCAACTGTGACACCAGATTTAAATCCTGCACCAAATCCTTGATTTTCGCGCTCTGCACCTGGATAATTTTGGCCTCCTGCCGGATGTTCCCGCTGGCCGCGCCGTCACCGGCAATTCGCTGGGCATACCCCATAATCATAGAAAGCGGTGTACGGATGTCATGGGAAACGCCGCTAATCCAGTTGGCACGGGCCTCGTTTTGTCGGTTCAATATTTTAGACGCCTGATTGACACTATCTGCAATCTCGGATAATTCCCCATGGATAGATAGGTCAACAGGCTTGCCGGTGGACAGCGTTTTGATAGACGCCATGATCGGCTCCGTATTTTTGGAGATTTTTCGCTTTGAGAGGAAGTAGACTAAAAACAGGAGTGATATATCCGCCGCCAATATCCCCGTCACAAAAAGCGGAAAGAGCTTGACTGCCCGCACCGGAAAGTAATTCCCCGTTATCTTCATAAAGCTGTTTTTGGGATAGCCCAGCACCAGCAATCCATCCTCCATGCGCCGCACAAAGACAGGGTAATCTTCCAGATAGCCTTTTGAGAATACCGCTACATCCTGGATAGTGTACTGCATCGGTATTACCTCCGGCAAGGCAACCGCCCAATCACAGCTTCCGCCAGCGTTCAGGTGCATCGCCCAAATTCCATTTCGGGTCAATTCTTGCTCCACTTCGGCTGATATGCCGGATGCCGACAGGTCAGCGGCCACGGCCTCTAACATATTCGCCGGGGATGCCGAGCCGTATTCTCTGGACACAATGCCGCCAAACGTCAAAGTAAACGCCAGAATGTTGACCAGCAAAAGAACCAACGCAAATGCAAAAAAGGTCAGCAGATATTTTGAGATATATTTTCCAAATGCTTTCATTGCTATTTCCTCGCCAACAGCTTGTACCCCAGCCCCTTGACCGTCAGCAGAGAAACCGGCTTCGATGGGTCGGCCTCAATCTTTTCCCGGACACGCCGCACATGGGCGTTCAGACTGTTCTCATAGCCGAACGGATTGTCCCCCCATAGAGCCTCGCAGAGCGTGTCCACCGTGACGATCCGGCCCTCATTCCTCGCAAGGGTTTCCAACAGCTTATGCTCCATCGCCGTCAATGGAATGATCTCACCATCCTTGTCCACCTCGGCCCGGCTGAAATCAACGGTGCAGCCGTCCAGCTTCAAAAGCGGCGCATCTTCTTTGTAGCACCGGCGCAGAACCGCATAAACCCGCAGTAAAAATTCCTGAGGCAGAAACGGCTTTGCGATATAATCATCCGCGCCAAGGCCAAGACCCGCCAGCTTATCCGCTGATTCGTCGCGGGCTGTCAGAAAAATCACGGGGATGTCTGTCCATTCCCGTATCTGCCGCATCAGCGAAAAACCGTCGCCATCCGGGAGCATTACATCTAAAATCGCCAAGTCGGGCTTTTCGTTTTTGACCGCGGCAAAGCCCTCTTTCATATTGGTAGCGGTAACAAGATGCCCAAAACCGTCATCCGCTAAAATAGCAGCTACCATTTTCAATAGCTCCGGCTCGTCATCGACCAGCAGGAGCTTTTTACTATGCAAAAATGAATTGTCCATTTTGATGCCTCTTTACAAACTGGGAGCTGTCAATATTTTTTTAGTTTCTTCCATGTCCTTTTCAATCAACGGACGCATACTGTCTTTATACTTTGACAAATCGGCATCTCTGAAACAGGATAATATCTTTGGGATATACTGTGGCTTTGCTAACCCCACCTGCGCAAGAGCCTTCACACACTGTCTGGACGTAATCGGTTTTTCATCCGTTATATGTGCAAGAAAATCAGATATAACTAAGTCAAAACGATTCTCATCATCCCACTGAGCATTCGCTGCAAGGATATACAATACACGATTTCTTACCAATGATTTTGGATGGTCAAGTAACGATGCAAAGTCATCAAAAT
This sequence comes from uncultured Oscillospiraceae bacterium, assembly GCA_910587335.1. GTDB lineage: Bacteria > Bacillota > Clostridia > Oscillospirales > Ruminococcaceae > UBA3818. The sequence continues at coordinate 748 of CAJUMG010000010.1, read as the reverse complement.
ATTTATACCATTCATCTGCTTCTTGACTTTCTGATATAATTTTATCAGCAAGTGCGCAAGCAACCTTATCATCCTTTGCTGTCAACCTGGCAATGATATTTTCTTTCATCACCATCTACCTCCATTTTTCACTTAATTGATTTGATTATAGCACGCCTGTCTGTTCTGTGAATACTCTCCGTAAAAAAGTAAGGTAAAAGTAAGGACGCAAGAAGGTAGAAGTCAGGTTAGCGCTGTACCATAAGGGATGGAAAGGAGATGCGTTCTATGGACTACATCATCACCACAGAGCAGTTGACGAAAAAATATAAAAATTTTACGTCTGTCAACAATGTGTCACTTCACGTTCGCAGAGGCAGTATTTACGGTTTCCTTGGCCCCAATGGAGCAGGAAAATCCACTACTATGAAAATGCTTTTGGGCCTGACCGCACCCACAAAGGGCCGCTTTACCATTGACGGAAAGCAGTTTCCCAATGACCGGCTGAAAATCCTGCGGGCAATCGGCTCTTTTATCGAGGCCCCCTCGTTCTACGCCAACCTGACGGGTCGGGAAAATCTGGACGTGATCCGCCGGATTTTGGGCTTGGGAAAAAGTACCGTAGAGGACGCCTTGGAGTTGGTGGGGCTGTCCGAGTTTGGCGACCGTCTTGCCAAGAAGTATTCCCTGGGCATGAAGCAAAGGCTTGGTCTTGCCGGGGCGCTGCTGGGCCGTCCGCCCATCCTCATTCTGGACGAACCGACCAACG
>CAJUMG010000009.1:46604-92517 GCA_910587335.1 uncultured Oscillospiraceae bacterium | reverse complement strand
CCCACGACCTCTAGCGTGACAGGCTAGCGTTCTAACCAACTGAACTACCAGGCCAACTTTGGTGGGAACAACAGGGCTCGAACCTGTGACCCTCTGCTTGTAAGGCAGATGCTCTCCCAGCTGAGCTATGCTCCCACTCCTTTTGCCTTCGCGGCACGTTCTTTATTATATCCTATTCCCTCTCCTTTGTCAACCGATTTTCCAAAAATATCTATACTCTTTGTCCCGCTCTTTCCAACAGATTCTGCAAAGCTGCACGGTCAAAGTGATATTTTTTATCACAAAAGTGGCAGTTGACCTCCACCCGCTCCTCTTCTTCTATCATCTGCTCCAGCTCGCTTTTACCCAGGCTGATTAAAGCCCTTTCTACACGCTGGCGGGAACAGGTGCAGCGGTATTCGGTATGCATTCGTTCCAGGATCTGCGGGTCAAACCCTGCCATTGCTCGTCTGCATATCTCCTCGGGAGAGGCTCCAGCCTCTAACATCTGGGTCACCGAAGGAAGCGCCGATATATTCTTTTCTAGCTTGTTAATTTCTTCCTCTTCTGCGCCTGGCAGCAGTTGAATCAAAAAGCCGCCCGCCGCCTTGACCGTCAAATCCGGATTGACCAAAACACCCAGGGCGCAGACGGTCGGTATCTGTTCGCTGACCGCATAATAGTGGGTTATATCCTCCGCAATCTCACCGGAAATAATAGGCACCTGTCCCACATAAGGGTCCCGCAATCCCAGATCCTTTACAACCGAAAGACTGCCGTTTTTTCCCACCGCGCCGGCCACATCCAGCTTGCCTAAACCGTTTAACGGAATTTCTACCACTGGATTTTCCACATCGCCCCGCACATTCCCCAAACCATCGGTCACCGCAATAAAAAGGCCGGCAGGACCGTCGCCATGCATCCGCAATGTGATGGAATGCTCCTCTTTTTTCAGCATAACGCCCATCAATGTTGCGGCGGTGAGCAGCCTTCCCAAAGCCGCTGTAACTGTTGCCGACGTCTGATGAATCTGCTCCGCTTTCGCGGCAATATCGGTGGAATCCACCGCCATACAGGTTATCCGGCCGTTTTTGGAAATACTTCTGACCAAAGACGCCATAAGACCATCCACTCCTTACTTTTTCCTTGCTGCAAAAATCCAACGCTGACAGTCGGATTTTGGCGGCTCCAAGCTGTCCTCTCCATATACTGCCAGCAGGTCGAAACCCGCCTCTTCCAGCCATCGCGACAGCTCTTCCCTTGTGTATGCCCGCTCCTGAATACGCTCCTGCTCTCGAAGGTAATGCTTTTTTTCCGCCGAAAAAAAATCCAGCTGCATGGTAACCGAACAGGTCTTTTCATCAAAGAAGTTCTGCCATGCGCAAAACAAATCGTCAAACTCATAGATGTAGCAACGGTTGCCCAATATTTCCCGATGTTTATAAGGCGTATTCACGTCGAACAAAAACAGCCCGCCCGGCGCTGTGAAAAGACTGACCTTCTGAAAAGTCTGCTGCACCAAACGCGGGTCGGTCAAATGATTGATGCTGTCCAACGCACAGATTGTGGTATCCACCGTGCCAAACAGGTCCAATTCGGTCATGGGCTGGCACAGGTAAAGCACCCCCCATTCCGGATGCTCCATAGTTTTTTCCTGCGCTTCCAAAAGCATGTCCTCCGAAGCGTCCACCCCGATGACATCACAGCCGCGGCGGGCTAGTTCAGCAGACAAGCTGCCGGTCCCACAGGCTAAATCCAACAGGATCGGTCCGCTGCTCCCAAATTTTTTAATCAGCTGCAAGAAATAATCTGCCCGCTTTTCATAGGAAATATTTTCTGTCAGCTCATCGTAATAGCGGGCAAATACCCCATAGCCGCTCATTCGTCCTTAACCCGCTCGAATACTACCTCATACCCATCACAGCCATAGCTTAACGACCGATTCACCCGGCTGATGGTCGCCGTACTGGCGCCGGTGGTTTGAACGATTTCGCTGTACACCTTGTGGTCATGGAGCATCTTTGCCACCTGCAAACGCTGTGACAGGGCTTTCAGCTCGGGGACGGTACACAGATCCTCGAAAAAATTGTAGCATTCCTCCATGGTTTCCAGGCACAAAACGGCTTTAAACAAGTATTCTACATGCAAATTCTTCAATTTTTCATTCATTAAATATAAGCCTCCTGACTTTGCACTTTACAGTTTTAGAGCATGAAACCAATTATAAGTTTAGCACAAGAAAGCTAAAAAGTAAACGGATTTTTCTTTTTGAAAAAATTTCTCCCTAACTTATACAGTTTTTCACTCCCAAAAGGAAAAGCGGTGGAGCTATCTCCCCCGCTTTCCTAGAAAACTATACATCCATCCTGGTCAAATCTTCCCAGCTTTCTCTTTTGACAATCACCCGGTCCATATCATCCCGGACCAATACGACCGGCGGATTCGGGACCCGATTATAATGGGAAGCCATGGAATAATTATATGCGCCGGTAGACAGGACCGCCACAATATCGCCTTTTTCCAGGTGCTGCACCGGCAAATTTTCGCCGATCAGGTCTCCGCTTTCACAGCAATGACCTGCCAGCGTAATCTGCATGGTCTTTTCCTGCGCCGCCAGACCTGCATTCACAATCTGGTATTCCGACTGATACAATGCATATCGGGGATTATCGGTCATGCCTCCGTCTACAGATACATAGGTACGTATACCGGGAATCTCTTTAACCGACCCAACTGTATACAAGGTGATACCCGCAGGCCCTACGATAGAGCGCCCCGGTTCTAACAGAATATACGGCATGGGAAAATCGAATAGATTACAGGTTTCATGGATCACCAAAGAAACCTGTTCCATATATTTTTCATAGGGAGGAGGATCGTTCTGGGGCGTATACCGTATCCCATATCCGCCGCCTAAATTGAGCTTTGTAAGCACAGCGCCCGTCTGCTGACGGATCTTAGCCAGAAAACCAATCATAATGCGCGCCGCCAACGCAAAGGGTTCCGTGTCAAATATCTGGGAGCCGATATGGCAGTGCAGCCCAACCAACTCTACATGGGAAAGACCGATTGCTCTTTCGACCGCCTCCATCGCCTCACCGGTTTCTAACGAAAAACCAAATTTGGAGTCGATCTGACCTGTGCGGATAAACTGATGGGTATGAGCGTCTACCCCCGGCTTAATTCGAAAAAGAATCTGCTGACAAACCCCTCTGGCCCCAGCCAGACGGTCTAACGTTTCCAGCTCCTCCAGGTTATCCACGACAACAGCACCGACACCATGTTCCAGCGCCGCAATGAGCTCTGATTCCGTTTTATTGTTTCCATGAAAATAAATCTTTTCCGCCGGAAATCCAGCGCTGATCGCCGTATACAGCTCTCCTCCGGAAACAACGTCTAGTCCCATCCCCTCCTGATCCGCAATCCGGCACATCTCCTTGCAGCAAAAAGCCTTGCTGGCATACAAGGCCATGCCATTACCGCCGTAGAACTGCTGGATCGAGTCCCGGTATAGATGGCAATTTTTTCGAATTTGGGTTTCGCTCATGACATACAACGGCGTACCGTATTTCGCCGCCAGATCCAAAACATCCACCTGTTCAACGCACAAATGTCCCTGACGGTTCACCTGCAAGCAATCCGCTACAAACATGCTTCGCCCTTCTTTCGCTGTCTAATAGGAAGCTTTTCCTGCTGTTCTTCCTCCATCTGTCCCGAACGGACCGATTCCCGAAAAAGGCGGATTGCCTCTTCCATATCCGGGTCACCATTCGCCGCAGATGCGTCCGGACCGGATTTTTCCTCCAGATCCAGACCCTCTTCCCGGCAGGAAAGCTCTTCGATAATTTCCCTAATCGCCTCCATCCCCTCGCCTGTTTCAGAGGAAACCGGCAAAATCGTAAGCTGGTCCGCATAGGGAAGCTCTGTCTGAAAGGCGGCCAGCCGCTGCGCCTGTTCACGACGGGTAAGCTTATCCATCTTAGTCAGAACAATGGCAAAAGGCATCTCACATTCCACCAGATATTCGATCATGGTCAAATCATCCTTTGTTGGCGGATGGCGCATATCAATCAGTTGGAATACCAATGCAATGTCCCGGTCGCTGGCGAGATAATCGCCGATCAGGCCGGACCAACGGGCTTTTTCCTTCTTGGAAACCTTGGCGTAACCATAACCGGGAAGATCGGCAAAACGCACATCCTCTAGCCGGAAAAAATTGATGGTCGTCGTCTTTCCCGGCATAGCGCTGACCCTTGCCAGCTGCTTTCGGTTAAAAAGCTTATTGATCAAAGAGGATTTTCCCACATTCGAACGGCCAGAAAACGCAAATTCCGGCATTTCACAAGGGGGAATCTGACTAAACAGGCCATAGGATGCTTCAAACCGGACATTTTGAAAATTCATACCGTCCTCCTTCAGCAGTCGGCCAATGCCGGACTGCGCCGGCTTTCCACCGTGGGAGGCGGCGCAAAATTCTGCGGGACCGAAGGCCGGGCAGGCTCCTCGCAAGGGGTAACCAATGCCGCCTTCAACACCTGTTCAATACTCTCGACCGGCACAAAGCTGATCGCCTCCAGCACTTCTTTATCCAGTTCCGCTAAATCCGGCTGATTTTTCTGGGGGATGATGACCGTCTTTATCCCTGCACGATAGGCCGCCATCGACTTTTCCTTCAGGCCGCCAATGGGCATCACCTTTCCACGCAGGCTGATTTCTCCGGTCATTGCCACCTCTCGCCGGACGGGAACACCGGTAAGGGCGGACACCAAAGCCGTTACAATGGTCACACCGGCAGACGGACCGTCCTTAGGGGTTGCGCCTTCTGGAAAATGAATATGGATATCCTTCGTTTTATAAAAGTCCTTATCAATATGGTACTGGCTGGCGATTCGCCGAACCAAACTTACCCCTATGCGAGCGGATTCCTTCATCACGTCGCCAAGTGAACCGGTCAGCTCCATCTTTCCGGAGCCTTCCAACACCGCGACCTCGGCTTGCAAAAGCTCTCCGCCTACCGATGTCCAGGCCAAACCGTTGACACATCCCACTTCATTAACAGAACCGACGGTTTCCGGCAGAAATTTCTTGGGACCAATCCAATCAAGTAGCGTTTTTTCGGTAACGACTACCCGCTTTTTCTCTCCGGACACAATCTGTTTCGCCGCTTTGCGGCACAACGAAGCGATCTCCCGCTCTAATGTACGGACGCCAGCTTCTCGGGTATAATGATCCAAAAGGCTATAAACAGCCGTTTGATCTATTTTACACAGACGTGCAGTCAGCCCATGACGGCGCAGCTGCTTGGGAATCAGATGCTCCTTTGCGATATGGAACTTTTCCTCTCGCGTGTAGCTGGAAAGCTCAATCCGTTCCATACGGTCCAAAAGCGGCGCTGGAATCATACCTGCATCGTTGGCGGTGGTGATAAACAGCACCTGACTTAAGTCAAACGGCACCTCTACAAAATGGTCACGGAATGTATCGTTCTGCTCGGCGTCCAGCACCTCCAGCAGCGCGGAGGACGGATCCCCTTTATAATCGCCGCCCAGTTTATCCACCTCGTCCAGCAGGATCAGTGGATTATTGCTTCCCGCCAGCTTAATCGCGTTGATAATCCGGCCGGGCATTGCACCAATATAGGTCTTGCGATGACCGCGAATATCCGATTCATCCCGAACGCCGCCCAACGAAATCCGCGCATATTTGCGCCCCATCGATTTGGCGATAGATTTGGCAATGGAGGTCTTGCCCACGCCAGGAGGGCCGACCAGACAGATGATCTGCCCCTTGATATCCGGCGCCATTTTGCGGACTGCCAGCGTTTCCAAAATCCGCTCCTTTACCTTTGTAAGTCCATAGTGATCTCGGTCCAGCTGCGCCTTGGCTTTGGCAATATCAATTTTATCCTGGGTAGAGGTGTTCCAAGGTAGATCCAAACACAAGTCCAGATAACCCCGAATCACACTGGATTCATGGGAGTTGGGAGGCATTTTGGACAATCTGTTCGCCTCATGGTAAAACTTCTCGGCCACCTCTTGCGGCAGATGCAGCGCCTCGATCCGACGGCAATATTCGTCCGCCTCGTCCGCTACCGATTCTTCCTCTCCCAATTCTTCGGAAATCACCCGCAATTGCTCCCGCAGATAGTACTCCCGTTGGCTTTTATCCATGGATTCCCGGACTTTATCGTAAATATCATGCTCCAAGCTCAGGATCTCATTTTCCTTCTCCATGGCTTGGGCCAGCAAACGAAGACGCTTAGACAGCACATCCTCTTCCAAAATACGCTGTTTATCCTCCACCTTCAGCGGAAGGTTGCTGGGAATGAACTCCGAGAGATACAACGGATCGCTACTGCCCATGACATTTACAAAAATTTCCTTTGGCATTTTGGGCATCTGATAGCAAAATTCCTCGAAGGAATCTTTGACAATTCGAAGAAGCGCTTCTTCCATTGTCTTGCTGCGAATGACCGGCGTTTTCAAGGGTGCTTCTTCCGCCACTACTGTCCAATAGGGCTCTTGCTGGATGAGCTGTATAATCCGGGCGCGAAATTTCCCCTCTACCAAAACCTTTAAGCCTTCTTCCCCGGAGCGAAGAATCTGACGGATTTCCGCCACTACGCCGGTCCTATAAACGCCGTTCTCCTCCAGCTCATCCCTCCGCGGGTCCTTTTGAGCCGTTAAAAGGATCTGGTTTCCCTCCTTCATCGCAGCGTTCAGTGCCCGGATAGATTTTTCCCGGCCAACGTCGAAATGGAGGATCATTTTCGGAAACAAAACCAGTCCCCGTAATGCTACCATTGGTATTTGAAATTGTTTTTGTTCCAACATTTCTTCACCTTCTTATTATTAAAGACTGCAAGCTGCACAAATCCTTCTGTATTTGCTACAGCCAAATTTTTCCTTTATGTTTACCACCAAAAGGGCCTTTTCCCAATTTGTCAAAAAGCAAATCATTGCTTTGTTGAATTATACTAAAATCTTATAAAAAAAGCAAGTCCACCTTTCTCTTGGTAAAGAAAGGTGGAGCATAGCTTTATTTTCACATTAGGAAACGGAATCCCGTCTTGCCCGCGACCTTTTAGCTGGCAAAGTCAGCGAAGTAGGCGAACGATCCAAATCATAGGTGGCATGCGGCTTAGACTGGCCATTGACACAATCTTCCGTAATGGTCAGCGTTTCAATCGTGCAGTCCGACGGCGCTGTAAACATCGCTTCCGACAGGACAGATTCCATGATAGAACGCAAACCCCGCGCGCCGTTTTTCCGCTCGACTGCCTGATGGGCAATGGCCTTTAGCGCATCCTGTTCAAAAACCAATTGGATATTGTCCATCTCAAATAGCCTTTGATACTGCTTGACAATCGCGTTTTTGGGTTCCACCAAAATCCGAACCAACGCTTCTTCATCCAACGCCTTTAAACCCGTAACGACCGGTATACGGCCCACTAATTCAGGAATCAAGCCAAATTTGACCAGATCTTCCGGCAAAATCTGACCGAGCAAAGCACTCAAATCCTTCGCCTTGGGGTCGACAAATTCTGAGCCAAATCCTAACAGAGACTTTTGATTGACTCTCTTTTCAATTACCTTATCAATCCCGTCGAAAGCGCCGCCGCAGATAAACAGAATATTAGAGGTGTCGATTTGAATAAATTCCTGCTGCGGATGCTTTCTTCCGCCGGTGGGAGGAACATTGGAAACGGTCCCTTCCAAAATCTTTAAAAGCGCCTGCTGCACTCCTTCACCGCTGACATCCCGGGTGATCGATGGATTTTCGCTTTTTCTCGCGATTTTGTCAATCTCATCGATATAAATAATGCCCCGCTCTGCCCTTTCAATATCGTAATCGGCAGCCTGAATCAACCGCAGCAGAATGTTTTCCACATCCTCACCTACATAGCCTGCCTCGGTCAGGGTGGTAGCATCGGCTACTGCAAAGGGAACCTTTAAAGTTTTTGCCAATGTCTGGGCCAACATGGTCTTACCGGTACCGGTAGGACCAACCAGCAGCACATTGCTTTTATTCAGCTCTACATCTGTATCGCTGCCAAAAAAAATTCGCTTATAGTGATTATACACCGCTACTGAAAGGGACTTTTTTGCTTCATCCTGGCCAATGACATACTGATCCAGCACCTCTTTAATCTGGGCAGGCTTTGGAACGGTGATATCCATCGCTTCTTCTCGGCTGCCTCTGCGCCGACCAGATACCCCATCTTCTTCTAATATACTATTGCAAAGCTGTACGCATTCGTTGCAGATACATACGCCGGTGCCAGTGATCAGTTTATCCACCTTATCTTGTGTTTTGCCGCAGAAAGAACAACGCAAAACTCTGGATCCATCCTCACTTTTTGCCATAAGATTCTTCCCCCTTTTCGCCAGGCAAAAATTCGTGTGAAAGAGCTTCCTTCACACGAATCCAAAATTATCGGTTGGTAATTACTTTGTCGATCAGGCCATACTCCATGGCTTCCTGCGCCGACATAAAATTGTCACGCTCTGTATCCTGCTGGATAATCTCCAAAGGTTTACCGGTATTTTCCGCCAACATCTGATTGAGGTTCTTCTTGATCCGCAGGTAACGCTCTGCATGAATTTTAATGTCAGTAACCTGTCCCTGCATACCGCCCATAGGCTGATGAATCATAATTTCACTGTTGGGAAGCGCCAAACGTTTACCCTTTGCGCCAGAAGACAGCAAAAACGCACCCATCGAAGCAGCCAGACCAATACAAATTGTAGAAACGTCGCATTTAATATACTGCATGGTATCATAAATAGCCAATCCAGCAGTTACCGATCCACCAGGACTATTGATATATAGGCTGATGTCCTTTTCCGGGTCCTGCCCCTCCAGATATAAAAGCTGCGCTACGACCAGACTTGCGCTGGCATCGTTGACCTCTTCACAAAGCATGACAATCCGGTCATTGAGCAATCTGGAAAAAATGTCGTAAGAACGCTCACCCCGGTTGGTCTGTTCTACTACCATTGGTACTAGGCTCATGGTTGATTACCTCCATTCACAGATATGTAAGAGGAAAAACGCGAGTGTCTGCTAACATTCACGCCTATTCGGCGTCCTTGGGTTCTTCCGCTTTTTTCTTCGTGGTTCTTTTCTTAGCAGGCGCTTTTTTCTCTTCGGCTCCATCTGCTTTTTCCTCGCTGGATGCTGCTTTTTTTCTAGTCGAGGTTTTCTTTTTCTCCGGTGCGCTTTCCGAAACCTCCGCGCTGGATTTAACCAAATCAATCGCCTTATTAACAGCAATATCCAGCTTGATATCCTCGGCAGGGATCAATTCTCTAATCTTCTCTATTTCGATAGAATAATTGGCAGACAAACGCTCATACTCTGCGTTTAGCTCTTCCTCTGTCGGCTCGATCTTTTCCAGTTTGACGATCTCTTCCAGCGCCAGGCGGATTTTCACCTGCTTGAGAGCCTGCTCTTTATAGGTCTCCTTAAAGGCATCGATAGAAAAGCCGGTATATTTCATGTACATATCAAGGTTAATACCCTGAGACTGGAGACGATAGTCGAAATTCTGGAGCATTTCCTCGGTTTTTTGATCCACCATGCACTGAGGAATTTCCGCTTCCATGCTGTCCACGATTTGATCTACCAGCTGCTCTTCAACAGCGGTTTCCGCATCTTTCTCCGCCACTTCGGTTAATTTCGCGTGCAGATCTTTTTTCAACTCATCCAGTGTGTCGAATTCGCTGACATCCTTTGCAAATTCATCGTCCAGCTCCGGCAGTTCCTTTTCTTTGATCTCGTGCAGTTTACATTTAAACACCGCTGCTTTGCCCGCTAGCTCCTGCGCCTGATAATCCTCCGGGAAGGTCACGTTGACATCGAATTCCTCGCCGACGTTTTTTCCAACGATCTGCTCTTCAAAGCCAGGGATAAATTGGCCGGAACCCAGCTTCAAATCAAACCTTTCGCCTTTTCCTCCTTCGAAGGGAACCTCATCCACAAACCCTTCAAAGTCAATGATCGTATTGTCTCCGTCTTTTGCGGCACGGCCTTCCACCGTGACCATTCTGCCGTTTCTCTCCTGCAGCTTGGCAATCTCTTCATTCACCTGCTCATCGCTGATGCTGACCGGTGTTTTAGTGGCTTTCAGGCCCTTGTATTTTTTCACGGTCACTTCCGGTCTTACTGTCACCTTTGCCTTAAAGGTAAAGCCCTCGGCAGAAACTTCTGTAATCTCAATCTCCGGACGGTCTACCGGGTCAATTCCCGCTTCCTCTACCGCTTTGGTATAAGCTTCCGGGTACATATCATTAACGGTATCCTCAAAAAATACGGATTCGCCGTACATTTTTTCGATAATGCTTTTAGGTGCTTTGCCTTTGCGGAAACCGGGAACGGTGATATTCTTTACAGTCTTTTTGTAGGTTTTGTCAATCCCCTTTTTAAATTCCTCTGCACCGACGGAAACCGCCAATTCATAGGTATTGGTCTCCACTTTGTTGGCCGAAATAAGGCTCATGTAAACTTCCTCCTGTACTTTCCAGTCACAGGGCCAAGTATTAAGCCCTATGCCGAATGCAAATTAACTATGTTATTATAGCATGTCAAAGCAGGTTTTGCCAAGAAAGAATTGTTACGAATTTAATAATTTTTTTCCTTTTGGCATTTCCGCTAAAAAAGGTCCCGTTTTTCTGAACTTTTTTCAATTTTTACAGGACAAAAATGTAGAAAATCGCTGGAAATCAGCTGAAAATCAATCCCCTGATAGTCACCATTCCAGGCGAAGGAGCAACCGCTCCCATGAATATGCCCATAATATACGCGCCGGATTCCATATTCCAGCAGCGTTTCCAAGATTGGCCGGTTAACCTCTCGGCCAAAAACCGGCGGATAATGCAAAAAGACTAACAGCTCCCCTTCCTTCTCTCTGGCGGCATCCAGCGAAAGACGAAGACGCCCTGCTTCTCGTGCCAAAACCTTTTCGTCATGGGGCTGTCCGTTTTCAAACAGCCAGCCACGAGTCCCGCAAAGGCGAAAACCTTCTGCGCAGATACAGCTATTATGGAGAAAGGTTATGCTTTCTAATCCGTTTTGCTCCAAAAATTGTTCCATTTTATTTTTTGTTGTCCACCAATAATCGTGATTTCCTTTTAAAAAGATCTTTTTTCCAGGCAAACGGTGCAGGAACTGAAGGTCCGGCAGCGCCTCGTTTAGATTCATCGCCCAGGAAATATCCCCTGGCAGGACAACTGTATCCTGCTCCTTCACCGTCATCCGCCAGTTTTCCTCCAGCCTTTGGGCGTGATTTTCCCAGCCTTTAAAAATATTCATCGGCTTTTGGCTGCCAAAAGACAGGTGCGGGTCCCCGATTGCGAAAAGGCTCATCCAGACATCCCTCCTTTGCTTTAATCCTAAAAAACGGCGGGAAGGTCTAACATCTTTCCCGCCGCAATTGGATAAAAAAGATTTTACAAAGCCCGCTCTAGGGCATACCCCATCTGCTCTTTCGAAAAGCTCTCGGTAAAGCGAATGGGTTTGTTCCGCAGGCCGGACAGCTGCCCCGGCATCGGGCACTGGGAAACCTGCTCAAGCTTTTGGGCAATTTCAAACGCGTCCTGCCCAGACAGCTCCTCTCCCAAGGCAGACAATACCGAATGGGGGAATTTATAGGGGCTGGCTGTAGAGGCAATAACCGTTTTGGTATCGTCCCCATTTTGGTCACGATATTGTTCATAGACCGAGACCGCCACCGCCGTATGAGGGTCACAAAGATAAGAATAGTTCTCAAATACCCGCCGGATGGTATCCGCTGTCTGTGCTTCGTCACAGAAGCCGCCGGCAAAATCCACCTGCAACCTGGCCAGAACGTCTGGCGCAACGGTATACCGTCCTTTGTCTGTCAGCTGGCTCATCAGGTCTTTGATCCTTTCATCCTCCTCATCCATCAAATGGAACAGCAGCCGTTCCAAATTGCTGGAGACAAGAATATCCATTGACGGCGAAGAGGTGGCGTAAAACGGCCGGTTACGGTCGTAAGTACCCGTCCGGATAAAATCAGACAGCACATTGTTTCGATTAGACGCACAGATCAGCTTTCGAATCGGCAATCCCATCCGTTTCGCATAGTAAGCGGCCAGAATATTTCCAAAATTTCCGGTAGGCACGCAGACGTTGATCGGCTCTCCCAGAGCGATCTGCTCCTCCTGTACCAAATCGCAGTAAGCACTGACATAATAGACAATCTGCGGCAGCAGCCGCCCCCAGTTTATGGAGTTGGCACTGGAAAATACTCTGTTTTGCGCCCGCAGCTTTTCGATTGTCTCCCGGTCGGAAAACAGCCTTTTCACCCCGGTTTGGGCGTCATCGAAGTTGCCCTGTATCGCTGCCACAAAGACATTTTCTCCCTCCTGGGTCGCCATTTGCAGCTTTTGCAGAGGACTTACCCCTTCTTCAGGATAAAAAACGACAATCCTGATGCCCGGCACATCGCGAAATCCCTCCAGAGCAGCTTTCCCTGTATCACCAGAAGTAGCCACAAGGATGACCGTTTCTTCTCCTTTACCGGATTTTTTTGCCGACACTACCATAAGCTGCGGCAGCAGTTGCAGCGCCATATCTTTAAATGCGCAGGTTGGCCCATGCCAAAGCTCCAGCAGGTAAGCGTCCTTACCCAGCCGGGACAGCGGCGCAATTTTGCTGCTGGCAAAATTCCCAGACCCATAGGCGTTTTGCAGACAGGATGCGATCTCCTCCCGCGAAAAATCGGACAAAAAATCCCCCAAAATATCCTGCGCACGCCGAATATAATCCTGATCGATCATTCTCTCCAGGCGCTGAATAGATAGCTCTGGCAGTTTTTCAGGGACAAAAAGCCCGCCTTCCGCCGAAATCCCCTGCAAAATAGCCCTACTGGCCGAAACCTTTTGCTTTTTGTCTCTCGTGCTTTGATACTGCACCCTTTTCACTCCTTTGGCATTTGGCTTTCCTTCCGTTTAAAGGACATATTTCTGGAAAACGCGGTTAGCATTTTCAAAGAAAATATCCCGGACCAAATCCTCATTTAAATTCTTTTTCAGCAGATACTCATAAAAATCCGCATTTTTTTCCGCCGAGCTTAAACACTCTGGCACGTGGGTACCGTCAAAATCAGAGCCAAGGGCGATTGTCTTTTCGCCGCCCAGGCTGAGAAAATGCTCGATATGGCGATAAAGCCATTCAAAATCCGCTTTTTCCGGGTCGTTGCAGATAAAATCTTTGGCGTAGTTAAGGCCCACCAGGCCGCCCCGTTTGACATATTCTTTAAACTGCACGTCGGTTACGTTTCGGATGTGTCCACAGACAGCACGGGAATTGGAATGGCTGGCGATCAGCGGCTTTTGGGCAACCGAACAAGCGTCCTCAAAGCCAGCGTCGGAAATGTGGGACAGGTCTACCAGCATGCCAACCCGCTCCATTTCTTTGATTGCCTCTTTGCCGAATTCTGTCAGTCCTTCGTTTTTGCTGGTACCGCAGCCCAATTCGTTCGGCCCGTTCCAGGTTAGGGTCATCATAGCAACCCCCTGGTCTTTCAGAAGTTTTACCCGGGAAAGATCCCCTGCCAGCGCGCAGCCGCCCTCAATGGTCAGGATGCCCGTAATGGGCTTTTTTGCTTCCCCCAGCTCTTTTCCGTTATGCGCCCAGTCCATTCGGTCCGCGTATTTTTTTGTCTGCGCCTGATAATAGGCGAATGTCCGGTCATAAAAATCAATCGCATCCTGTCTGCGGAACTTATCCGGGATAAAAACAGCAAAACACTGTACATAATGGGAAAAAGCGCCCAATTTATCCAAAGAGATGTGCATTTGGTCATTGACTAAATCCAGTTGATTGTGGCTACCGCCCAATAAAGTGTCACAATGCATGTCAAATACTTTCATAATTTGTCACCTCATACGCATTTATTATGTATTGGTAGGACTGAACGGAAAAGTTTTTTCCCTTTTCCATTACAATCTCAAACACATCGAACCTCGGCTGGAGCTCGGCCGGATTTTCCATCAGATAGCAGATAGCCGACTGGGTAATCCGTTTTTGCTTACGGCGATCTACCGCCTGGGCAGGACGAACCATGGACCCCACCCGACGGGCTTTTACCTCTACAAAAGCGATATACTTTTCGTCGCAGACAATCAAATCCACCTCGCCATAAGGCGTATAGTAATTGCGTGTGAGAAGCTTCATCCCCTTCTCCTGCAAAACGCCGGCGGCGAAGGTTTCCGCCTGAGAGCCGGTTTCTCTGGTAGACATCAGCTATTTTCCACCTTTTTTAAATGGGCGTTTAAATTTTTCAAAAAGCTTTTCCGGTGTACCGGCGAAACGCCATATTCTCCAATCAGGCGATAGTGCTCCTTGGTCGGATACCCCTTATGCTTGGCAAAGCTGTACTGGGGATATTGCCGGTCCAGCTCCAGCATAAAGCGGTCTCTGGCCACCTTTGCCAGAATCGAGGCCGCCGCGATAGAAGCCGACTGACCATCCCCTTTGACCACCGGGACTGCCGGCATTTCCAAATCTGGAACGCGATTTCCATCAATAAAAGCGACATCCGGTCGAATAGACAAGCCCTCGACCGCGGTTTTCATCGCCAAAAGCGAAGCCGCCAAAATATTGATCCGGTCGATCTGTCCTTCATCTACCGAGCAGATTTTATAGGCTACCGCCTTTTCTATAATCTTTTCGTAAAGCGCCTCCCGCTTTTTTTCGCTAAGCTTTTTGGAATCATTCAGACCCTCTATGGTAAAATCTTTCGGCAGGATCACGGCGGCGGCAAAAACCGGCCCTGCTAACGGGCCCCGTCCCGCCTCGTCCACACCACAAACCCAATTGTAGCCATAATCGGAATAGAGCTTTTGCTCGAACGCATACAAATCCGGCAAAGCCTTTCGCGGCGCCATCTACCTCTCCTCCTGCAAAAGCTCTGAGGACGGCTGATCCGGCTTCCAGGGCGTTTCCAGTGTAATTCGGCCGATTTTGCCGCTGCGAAATTCGTCCAGTACTGCGACAGCCGCCCGCTCTGTATTGACCTGCCCGCCGGACTGAAGCATTCCCCGTTTTCGGGCAACCAATTCCAGCAGATCGTATGCTTCTATATCCGCTGTCTCTTCGTCCGTCATTTTATACCGCTCGCACAGCACCGCGTGATATCGTTCATTTAAAAGCTCCAGCAGGCGCATGGCCAGCAGCTCGATATCCACTACATCATCTTTCACCGCACCGGTAAAGGCCAGATACTCCCCTACCCGCTTATCCTCAAACTTAGGCCAGAGAATACCCGGCATATCCAAAAGGTCAATTCCATTATCCAAATTGACCCACTGCCTTCCGCGGGTTACGCCGGGACGATCCTCCACCTTTGTGCGGCGGGATCCCGCCATTCGGTTGATAAACGAGGACTTACCCACATTTGGGATGCCCACGATCATCATGCGGATCGGCGCGCCCTGCATCCCTTTTTGGGCCCGACGCTCCAACAAAGGACGCAGCACCTCCCGGACAGCGGGTACAAACTGCTTAACACCTCTGCCGCTGCGGCAATCGGTAGGGATGGCGGTAATGCCTTGTTCTTTATAATAATCGCACCACTTTCGGGTTATTCCTTCATCTGCCGCGTCGCACTTATTTAAAAGAACGATCCGCGGTTTGTTTCCGACCAGCTCCGGCAGATCTGGATTCCGGCTGCTAATGGGAATCCGCGCGTCAATTACCTCGACCACGATGTCCACCAACCGCAGGCTTTCCCGCATCAGCCGCCGGGTTTTAGCCATATGGCCAGGAAACCACTGAATGGATGGAGCTTCGGTCATACTATCTCTCCTTTATTCTATCAATCCAATTTTTCGGAAGGGAAACAGCCGGAAAACCGCCTTTCCCAGTATATAGCGTTTATCAACCATGCCAATGCTGCTGTCACGACTGTCTAAAGAGCGATTTCGGTTGTCTCCCATAACAAAGACACATCCGTCAGGCACCGTCACCGGGAACTCTACATCCCGCTTCATATAGGTTGGCTCATTGATATATGGCTCTTCTAACAGCTGACCGTCTACTAAAACAGCACCGGTATCGAAATGGATATCCACCGTCTGCCCCTCCAGCGCGACAACCCGCTTGATAATCGCCGGTGTTTCACTTTCCGGCTGGACAATAACCACAATATCGCCGCGTCTTGGCTGCCGAAACAGATGGGAAACGATTAGACGGTCCCCGTCAGACAAAGTCGGCTCCATAGAAGAACCTTCCACGCCGATGGTACGAAACAAAAAGGTGAACAGCAGCACCACGACCACAACAGCGAAAACCAGAGAATCCACCCATTCAAAAGCGCTTTTTACTCTCGCCCTTTTCTTCCCATTTTGCAAGTTTTGCCCCTCAATTCCCTTTGATGCTAAAACAACCAGCAATCGTCAGCGCGTCTATTCCCACTATTTTGTCACCAACGACAAACGGCAATTTTACTATCTTTCCCAGCATTTTTTAAATACCTCATTATTCTATCACAAGGAAAGAAAATTTACAATAAGCCTTTTCCAGTCTGCACAACCGGTATCCCGGCGGCTTTTTCCGTTTTGATCCTCCTATATCAGATCTAAATCAAGCCGCCGCAAACTGGTTATTTTTATTCCATTTCCAAACTAGATAACGGCAAAGTCTCTTTCCATTTTCGTTTATTTCGGCTATAATAACTGTATCATCCAATAAAATTACAGCCTGCAAGCCATCCCTTTCCATTGACCATTAAAAAACCAAACGCGATTTGAAAGGAGAATATGCTATGTATTTTGACGTTCCAGGAAAAGAAAATACGCAGAAAACCATTGAGATTGCTGTACAAGCCATTCGAGAACACGGAATTCGCCATGTGGTTTTGGCAACCTCTACCGGATATACTGCTCAGTGTTTTCCGGCTTTAGAAGGGGTCAATGTTGTATGCATTCCCCACGCATACGGCTTTAAAGAACCAGGTAAAAATGAATTATCCGATGAAACCATTCAGCAGCTTCGGGACAAAGGATTTCATGTATTCGCCTGTTCCCATGCGTTAAGCGGAGCGGAACGCAGTTTTAGCGGAAAGTTTGGCGGCGTTAGCCCGGTGGAAATTGTCGCCCATACCCTGCGCTTTTTTGGCCAAGGGATGAAGGTCTGTGTAGAAATTGCCACCATGGCTGCGGACGGTGGATTGATTCCACCTAATACGCCGATTCTTTCCATTGGCGGAACCGGACGGGGCACCGATACTGCGGTTATTCTGCGGGCCGCCCATGCCAACCATCTGCTGGACACCAAAATTGACCGAATTTTGTGTAAACCTATTTTGCCCTGATTTTCAAAACCACCTATCTTCAAACAAAAAGCGTTGACCGATATTGGTCAACGCTTTTTATATTGGCTTTCTATTTTTTAAGTTCCGCCAAACAATTTTGGCAGATATTTTTTCCTTTATAAACAATCGTATCCATTGACTGATTACAGAAAATGCAAGCGGGCTCGTACTTTTTCAGTATAATTCTGTCCTCATCCACATAAATTTCCAGTGCGTCTTTTTCGTTAATATCCAGATTTCTTCTTAACTCGATGGGCAGAACAACGCGTCCCAACTCATCTACTTTTCTTACGATGCCTGTTGCTTTCATATGTATCTCCTCATTTCGTTTTTGTTCGAACTCTCTATAAGATAATATATATATCTTTATAAAATTTGTCAAATAAAATTGGTGATTACCGCAAAATATTGAATTTTTTACCTCACTTTTTTATCTGATTTTTCTACACCAATATGTTAAATCAAACAAATTTATGGGAATATTTTTGGAATCATATTTTCTTTTCTTTCCCGATACATATTGGACAAAGGAGGAATTGACATGATGTCCTGGCTTTTTTCCGGTATGCTTATTTTATCTTTACTCTTCGGCATCTTAAATGGACGGATGGAGCAAGTATCCATTTCTGCTGTCAACGACTGCTCGAATGCTGTTACCTTAGTTATTCAATTAACCGGCGTAATGTGTTTATGGAGCGGCCTTATGCGCATTGCAGAGCAGTCTAAGCTCACCGACAAGCTCAGCGCTTTATTTCGCCCTGTCATGCGGCTGCTTTTTCGGGATCTTCCCGCAAATTCCAAAGCGGCAAAGGCCATTGTGATGAATTTAACCGCTAATTTGCTGGGACTGGGAAACGCAGCTACGCCACTTGGTATTGCAGCTATGAAGGAGCTGGAAAAAATTTCTCCCCAAAAAGGCGTGGCTTCCAATAATATGGCCATGCTGGTGGTATTAAATACCGCATCCTTACAGCTCATTCCAACTACAACCGCCGCTCTGCGTCTGGCCAACGGCAGCACAGCCCCAATGGAAATTCTTCCGGCAGTATGGATTTCATCGGCAATATCTGTCCTTGGAGGAATCATCATGGCTAAGCTTTTAGCCGCTCGATTTCATTAAAGAGAGGTTTTTTTATGGATCAGGTCTCTCACTATATTTTACCAGCTGTCATTGTTTTGATTGTCGGGTACGGACTGGTCAAAAAAGTGCCTGTATTCGACTGCTTTTTAGAGGGTGCAAAGGAAGGGCTGACCTCCTCTGTTCAGATTTTGCCCGCTTTAATCGCTTTAATCACAGCTGTGGGCATGTTTAAAGCCTCTGGAGCGCTGGATCTGTTTACCTATGCATTGCGGCCGGTGGCGGATTTTCTGTGTCTGCCGAAAGAGGTCATTCCTCTGGCGATTCTTCGCCCTATTTCAGGCAGCGGCGCCCTCGTTATTTTCCAGGATATTCTCCAGCAGTATGGTCCAGATAGTTTTGTCGGGCGGGTAGCCAGTGTCATGCAAGGCTCTACCGAAACAACCTTCTACACCATTGCAGTATACTACGGCGCTACAAAGGTGCAAAAAACCCGCCACACCCTTCCTTCCGCCCTTACCGCAGATCTAATCGGATTTTTTATGAGCGCTCTGGCTGTACGTCTGCTATTTTGATCCGTTTCATTTTAATAAAAAGAAGGGAAGACTTTGCGTCTTCCCTTCTTTTTTATTAACATTAGCCTTCTAAAATTTTCCGATACATGGCGACGTATTCGCCCGCCGATTTTTTCCAGCTGAAATCGCATTCCATCCCGTGAACGACCGCTTTTTTCCAAGCCTCTTTATCCCCGTAAAGGTGCAGAGCCCGTTTTATCGCGCCCAGCATATCGTGTGCGTTATAGGATTGGAAGGTAAAGCCGTTGCCACCCTCGCCGCCTAAATCCTGGATAGAATCCTTCAGTCCACCAGTAGCCCGGACAATCGGGATGGTGCCATACCGCAAGGCGACCATCTGCGCTAAGCCACAGGGCTCGCTTTTTGAAGGCATTAAAAATGTGTCGGCCCCTGCATAAATCTTTCGGGCCAAAGGCGGGACAAATCCTTTGACAAAGCCTACCTTGTCCGGGTACTTACGATGCATTTCCTCAAAGAAAGATTCAAACAAATACTCGCCGGAACCCAGTATCACCAGCTGAATGGGTTCCTGAAGCATTTCCTCTCCGATATACTTGACCAAATCCATTCCTTTATGGTCAACCAAGCGGCTGACAATGCCCAAAAGCATGACATCTTTCTCCTGGGGAAGCCCCATCTCCTCTTGCAAAGCGCGTTTGTTTTCCGCCTTTTGCTTTAAGCTATCTGCGGAAAATGGCACAGCCAAATTCGGGTCGGACTGCGGGTTGTATTCTTCCGTATCAATTCCATTGAGGATACCCGTCAATTTAAACTGGCGAGCCTTCAAAATCCGGTCCAAACCATGGAATACCAGGGATCCAAAATCTCCTGTGCGTAGGTCTTACTGACGGTAGTGATCATATTACACTGGTCGATACCGCCCTTCATGTAATTGACACATCCATCATACTCAACAATCGGGGTAGCGCTTTGAGGGAGGCCCAGCACATCCTGGACCATTTCCATTCCGTATTTTCCCTGATACTGGATGTTATGGATCGTCAGCACCGTTTTAATGTCACGGAATTTCTTTTCGCCTCTGTAAAAAACATTCAGATATACTGGGATGAGCGCTGTCTGCCAATCGTTACAATGGATGATATCCGGCGTATAATCAATATAATGCAGCATTTCCAAAACAGCTTTGGAAAAAAAGGCAAACCGCTCTCCATCGTCATAATAGCCATACAATCCAGGACGTTTAAAATAATATTCATTATCCAAAAAGTAATATACAACGCCATTATAGTTGGCCTCAAACACGCCACAATAGAGGCTGCGCCAGGACAGAAAAACCGTTAAATTCGTTACATATTTCATCTGTGCGCGCAGTTCCGGCTTAATATCGCTATAAAGGGGCATGACCACCCGGCAAGCCTGCATTTTTCCACGAATCGCCCTTGGAAGAGAACCAGCCACATCCGCCAGCCCGCCAGAAGCAGCAAACGGATATGCCTCGCTAGCAGCGTATAAGATTTTCATAGGTAAAACCTCCTCTGTCATATTCCATTGACAGTTTAAAACACATTTTTAAATTACACTTTTTTTCTCAACAAAAAGCGGATATGTTTTGTAGCCTACTAAAGTGCGGGTATCCCGAATGGTTGCATCTCGGTCGGTCACCACAAATTCCAATCGAGCTCCATCTCCAATCATCGCGCCGGCCATGACGATACTGTCGCGAATAACGGCGCCGCGCCCAATTTTTGCGCCACGGAAAATAATGGAATTCTCAACCGTTCCTTCGATGATACAGCCATCCGCCACAAGCGAATTTTTCACTACTGCACCCAGTCCATATTTAGCCGGAACCTGATCCCGCACGCGGGTAAGAATCGGGCGCTCTGCCGGGAACAACGCCTGCCGGACCTGCGGCTTTAACAGCGCCATACTCGCATCAAAATAATCCTGCAAATTGTTAATGCGCATAACATGATCCTGAATTTCGTAGGCGTAAATTCGCAAGGAATCGCTTTGCTCGACCAAAATATCCTTGGTAAAGCTGCGTTTATTGCGGCTGTGCGCCTCCTCAACAATCTTTTCCAACAGCTCCCGCTTTACTACCGCCACATTCAGATAGATATTCTGCTCCTGCTCTGTTTGTGGGGAAAGCCAGACACGTCCTACCCGTTGATCCTCGTTCAAATCGAAAACAACTAGGTTTTCGTTTCCTTCTCGGTTAATCTTTTCCCACCGGTAAGCCAATGTAATTTCCGCGTCCTTTTCTTCATGAAAAGCAATCAATTTTCGAAAGTCCAGGTTAGCGATCAGATCGCAATCAGCCAAAACAACATATTCCGCACGACTGCCGCGAATATAGCCGGACACGCCGGCCAGCGCATCGAGACGGCCAGCATAAATACCCTGATTATCTCCGCTGCTATAGGGCGGCAGGACAGTCAGACCACCTAATTTCCGCGCCATATCCCATTCACGGCCATTTCCCAAATGCCCGATCAAAGATTGGTAATTGGTTTTGGCAATGACTCCAACATCTGTGATGCCGGAATTGACCATACTTGACAGGATAAAATCCACCAGGCGGTACCGGCCGCCAAAGGGCACGGATCCCGTTGTTCTTTCTCTAGTCAGACTTCCCAGATGATTATCATGCATATTGGAAAATACAATTCCCATTGCAGAATGCTTCGTCATTTTACCAGTACCTCCTCAGCAGCGATATCGGTTTCCACCATAGCCTTTGGTGCAACAGATACGCCCGCTCCGATCTTTACGCCACCGCCGATCACCGTCACACCCCAACCGGAGATGTCCTCCATCCCCTCTGGGCGTGCGCCAATCTTTGTATTTTCACCGATCACTGCGTTTTCCGCCACAATTGCATAATCTATCACAGCACCTTTTTTAATGACACTGCCAGGCATAATGATACTGTCACGGCAAAAACAACCGAGAAATCTACCGTTCCTGCGATCATGCAGCCCTCGGTTATCATTGCATTCTGCACATGAGCTTCTGGCGCAATGTAATGGGGCGGCAAGGCCGGATTGCGGGCATATATTTTCCAGTCTGGGTCATATAACGACAGCGGAACCTTTGGATCCAACAGATCCATATTTGCCTCCCACAGACTGTCGATGGTTCCTACATCCTTCCAATATCCATCGAAAGCGTAGGCATACATTTTTTCTCCGGACGCCAGCATGCTAGGGATAATATTTTTTCCAAAATCGTTGGCGCTTCCAGGGGTTTGAGCGTCCTGCTCTAAGTACTGCCGCAGTTTTTTCCAGGTAAAGATGTATATTCCCATTGAAGCCAGATTGCTTTTAGGATTCGCAGGCTTCTCCTCGAATTCGTAGACCTTTCCATCCTCTTCCGTATTCATAATGCCAAACCGAGACGCTTCCTCCATCGGCACCTGCAATACAGCGATCGTGCAATCAGCCTCTTTCTCTTTATGGAACTTGAGCATTTTCTCATAGTCCATCTTATAGATATGGTCGCCGGAAAGAATCAGCACATATTCCGGGTCATACCGCTCAATAAAAGGCAAATTCTGATAGATGGCGTTTGCTGTTCCGGTATACCAATCAGAACCGGAACTCTTTTGGTAGGGCGGCAGGACAAAAACACCACCGTCCTGCCGGTCCAGGTCCCAAGGCTGCCCGCTGCCGATATATTCATTGAGAACCAAGGGTTGATATTGGGTTAAAACGCCAACCGTATCAATGCCGGAATTCACGCAATTCGACAATGGGAAATCAATAATTCGATATTTCCCTCCAAAGGGTACTGCCGGTTTTGCCAGATTTTTGGTCAGGCTATACAGGCGGCTTCCTTGTCCTCCTGCCAATAGCATTGCGATCCATTCTTTTTTCCTCAAAGAAAAAACCTCCTTACAAACGGGACCTCCCGCTGTTCGTCATTTTTGATTGGATTTTTCTCCGGATACCCTTTTCACTGTCCTTTTTTTCGTCGCTGCTTTTTTCTCCCCCGTTTTGGAAAGAGGTTTACGCGGCGATGCCGGAGTAAACTCCAGATACAAAGTAGATAAAGGCGGTATGGTCAAGCTGACAGAATGTTCCTGACCGTGGGACGGTTTTTTGCGGGTACGGACTGTGCCGTTCTTTATCCCGCTGCCGCCAAACTCTACAGCATCCGAATTAAAGACTTCCTTATATCTACCGCTGGCCGGTACCCCGACGACGTAATCGTATCGAGCCACTGGACAGAAATTACAGACAACCATGATGCTTTTGTTCGCTTCATCCATACGCTGAAAAATAATAATATTCTGCTGGTTATCGTCCGGAACCAACCACTGGAACCCATCCCAGGAATCCTCAATCTGCCACAAGGGAGAGTTTTCCAGATAATAATGATTCAGCTTTTCTACGTACCAATGCAATTGTGCATGCCGGTCATAACCCAAAAGCAGCCAATCCAGCTCCTGTTTTTCATTCCACTCGATAAACTGCCCGAACTCCTGACCCATAAACAGCAGTTTCTTTCCCGGATGGGCCATCATGTACCCTAAAAACGCCCGGACGCCGGCAAACTTCATATCGTAATCGCCTGGCATTTTATTGATCAGCGAGCATTTTCCGTGTACCACCTCGTCATGAGAAATTGGTAACACAAAATTTTCCGAAAAAGCATAAAACATACTAAAGGTCAGCTTATCGTGGTTATAGGCACGATAGATTGGGTCAATAGAAAAATAGGAGAGAACATCGTTCATCCACCCCATATTCCATTTGAAATGGAACCCCAATCCGCCATCAAAGGCAGGCTTGGTGACCATTGGCCAAGCGGTGGATTCCTCCGCCATCATAAGTACATTGGGATTTTCGGAAATAACTATGGCATTCAGCTTCTGCAAAAAAGCGACCGCCTCCAGATTTTCCCGTCCGCCTCGGCTGTTTGGCGTCCATTCTCCCGGTTCCCGGCCATAGTCCAGATACAGCATAGACGCCACCGCATCTACCCGAATACCATCCATATGGAATTCCTGCACCCAAAACATAGCGGAAGAGATCAAAAAGCTTTGAACTTCTGGCTTGGCATAATCGAAAACATGCGTACCCCACTGCTTATGCTCTCGCTTTTTGGGATCACTATATTCATAGCAGGAGGAGCCGTCGAACTCATACAGGCCATGGGCATCTTTGGGAAAATGGGCTGGCACCCAATCCATGATCACCCCAATACCTGCCTGATGCAGCTGGTCCACAAATTTCATAAAATCCTGCGGTGTTCCATAGCGAGAGGTGGGCGCGAAATAGCCAGTTACCTGATAGCCCCAGGATCCATCGTAAGGATACTCGGTCACCGGAAGAAGCTCCACATGGGTATATCCCATTTTTTGCAAATAAGGGATCAGCTCTTCTGCCGTCTTTTCATAGGAAAAACAGTTTCCATCCGGATAACGCTTCCACGAGCCCAAATGCATTTCATAAATGTTCATTGGGCTGGAAAAGAGATTTTTGTTTTTGCGCTGTTTCATCCAAGCAGAATCATGCCAGCGATAACCAGAAAGATCATAGATCTTAGAGGCTGTTCCCGGTGAGGTTTCTCCATGGAAAGCAAATGGATCTGCTTTCAGCGTCTCTTTACCATCCTGGCCGACAACCGCGTATTTATATAAATCAAACTGCTTGAGCCCGGGAATAAACCCTTCCCAGATGCCTCCAGCTCCCACACATTCCAAAGGATTTGCTTGCGTATTCCACTCGTTAAAATCTCCAACAACCGAAACGCTTTTCGCCGCAGGGGCCCACACTCGAAAGCGAAAGCCCTTGCCTTTACCCGTTTTTTCAGGGTGCGCCCCCAAAAAACGATAGGCATGATAGTTCATACCATTGCAAAAATCTGCTATTGCATTTGCGTGGTTAGACAGATATTTTTCCACTGCCGCCACCTCCATTTCTGTTGTCTCAATTATACCACATTTTTCTTTTTTTGCAATAGAATATTGTGCAAAATAGTTGTTTTATGAAAAATAAAATATTTGTTTTTATGTGTTTTTACTAAATATTTTACCTGTTAACGATGTTTCTTCCGGGTCTTGACAAAACATAAAGAGTATAGCACAGGCTTGTCTGAAAATATTTACGAAAAAAGTCGCATATATTACGAAATTTTTAGATGTCCCACATATGTTTATATGTTTAGAGGATCATTATTTACAAAAAAGACCGCAGTCAAATGACTGCGGTCCGAAAAACGATTTAACTATTTGGTAAAAGCCATTCTTATTTGTTGTCCACTTTGTTCATGTGCTCAATGAGCTCCAGAACCTTGTTGGAATAGCCCCACTCGTTCGTTGCGGCTGAAAGCCGCAACGCGGAGGGAACCCTGCAAAGAAGAAACTACTTTTCAGTTTTGTAAGCCTTATTTTTATTTCTTAATTACCCCACTGCCGGAGTAATGCAAGATACACGATCAAAAAGTTTATTCTACCTTCAAATTTTTACAAGCCCATTTCTTTTACCCTGCGGTAAAAGGTATTTGGTTTTAGTCCAACTTCCCGCATAGCGGCGGTAGCGGTGATTTCTCCCGCTCTCCATTGGCTGCAAACCGTTTTGAATTGTGTTTCGTCAACGTCCAGCGGCTTGCGGCCTTTGTACTTGCCCGCTTCCTTTGCAATCACTATGCCCTCCCGCTGGCGCTTTAAAATGCTTTCCCGTTCCAGTTCAGCAAGTGCGCCGAATACTGTCAGCATAAAACGGCCCTGCGGGGTGGTGGTGTCGATATTCTCTTTTAGGCTGATAAATTCAACCTGCTTTTCGGTCAACTCTGAAACAATAGAAAGTAAATCGCGGGTGTTTCTGGCTATGCGGGAAATGCTCTCGACAATTACCATATCTCCTGCACGAACAAAGCCCATCATTTCTTTAAAAGCCTCGCGGTCTGTATTTTTGCCGCTGGCCTTGTCAATAAACAACTTTTCCGCCTTTTGTTCCTCCATCATTTTAAGTTGCCGCGCTTCGTTTTGCTCTATAGTAGAGCAGCGCACATATCCAACCCGCATATTGACACACCCTCTCTGTTACTCTGGATATATTTTTTCGCAAGTACAAAAATGTGTCAATAGAATTGTGTTTTAATTTGAAATGTGTCAAAAATTATATTGTGATTTATACGACATAAAAATTGAATCTATTTAAACATATCATATGGGTATACTCTATTGAAACAAAAGAAAAAGATAGGGAAAAGGCCGGGACGAATCCCGGCCCGCTACCTATAATTTATTCTTCAATTTCAATAGATAGCAACCTTGAACAGTGATACAAAGCCATACCAAGCCAAATAAAATTGCTGTAAAAAGATTCAATGGTTGGAAGGTAAGGCGTCGAGCTATCAACGGCATATTGCTGCTATACATTGCATTAAAAAACAAGTAGGTTATAAATAAAAACAATAAAACCGCTGTGCCAAACGCAATGCCTCCTATTATCAGTATTCCTTTTCTCTCTTGTTTTGTCGCTTGCTTAAATAGTTGAAATTTGATAATAACGCTCACAGAATAAAAAAGAGCCATACCATTCACTAGAACATCATAAATAGATGACATAATTCCCCATTTAAAGTAATAGTGAAGAACAAAAGGAATCAAGGTTCCTATCACTAAAGATAGGGCAAGACTACATACTAAATATATTTTCAAGTGTGCATGTGTCTTTTCTCGGATAGCAATAGATTTTTCCGTAGGTTTTGTGGCTATACCCTCTTTTAAATCTGTTCCGCAGTTCGGGCATTTGCTAATGTATTCTGAAACGGATTTTCCACAGGCGGGACAGCTTTTCATTTATTCTCCCCGCTTTCTCCGTTTTTGCCTAGTAAAGTGATGATTTGTTGGTTCTGTTCTTGCAATACTTTATCAGGCAGAGCAATGATATAAAGATAACCGAAGATACCGAGCCAAAAACATATCGCCCAAGCGTGTAAATCGTCCCCATAGCCTTTCATAACCGCAGCATTTTTCATTAAAGCCGCGCCTATGGCATTTATACAAAGTATAATCATTCCTACAATGATAGCAACTGCCATTTTGTTTTCCTCCTTTTCAAAGCAAACTATAAATTCAATAACTGTTTTTTCTTTGCTTCAAATTCTTCCTGTGTAATAACGCCATTGTCCAACAATTCCTTATACTTTTTCAATTCATCAGGCGTGGCCGGTATTTGTGGTGAAACAGCAATACCCCTTGCAGTAACAATCGCATTGATCTTGTCCTGCATAAGAATAGGGGGAATAATCCCAACAAAAATTGCCAGAATTAAACAGAGGGTTGCAATATCAGAAGATATTCCTTTTGTCTTTGCCAATTTGTCAATCCTTTGTGCGCTTTTATAAATCCAATAAATCGAATAAAACGGCACAAACAGACAAAGCAACAGTTTGGTTGTGGGATTGCGCGGTTCCTCATCTTCCACACAGTTCAAATACTTGGTTGTCCTGTAAATCCAAATGAAATTCCAGATACCAAAGGTGAATAACAGTAAAAGAACGTGTTTCATTAACCCGCAATAGACTTCGTTTGTAACAACCGTTTTTCCATTAGCTCCCTTTGCGGCGGTATGGGAAGAGGGCCGCTCGTTTGGATAAACACACCACAGAGCGGCTAAAAAAGAGCCTACCGCAACAAGTATGTTAGTTACAATCAAGGTGATAGAAAGGCCAACATTCCAAAAAAGAACGCCGAACAGGTTTAAAATATTTAATATGCAATTGATTACGATACAAACCGGAGGAACAAACCAAAACTTTTTAACAATCTGTCTATACTTTTCCGGCGATTTTGTCAACATAATTGCCGAAACAACGCACATACCAGCCTTGCCAATAATATTTAGTAAATCCCGTATGAAACGAAACAAAGTAATCTCGGCGCTAAAGAAGCCGCGCAGACCAAGCAACGCGAGGAGCGCAAACCCAATCACAAGCAGTGGATTTCTCTTTTGGCTAACTAAGGCAACCGCAATAGTTCCATATGCAATAAATGAGACAATCGAACCCCTTGTACCTATTGGAAAAAATATTCCAATCAATTGTAGTACAATTACGCCCGCAAATAAAATCCCCGCTATTAACCCATAAAATGATTTATTTTCCGTTATACTTTTTTCTTGATTTTCCACGTCAACCACACCCTTTACTATACCTTCCTTACCAATTCTTTTGCTGTATGCCTCACCAGAGCGGGACAATCCTTCATCTTGACATACCTTGCCACTGCCCCTCGCTCCGGCCCATCTTTCGCCCAACCGCCGCATAGCTCCCCAACTCGTTATAGAACCGGTGCATTTCCTCAAACTCGGCGGGCGTTACCCTGCTGGCCACTTACTTCACAACCCTGTCTTCGGCCCGAAGCATGGTTTCTTTCAGCGCCCTTTCAAACTGATCTTTTACATACTCCTCCGCTGTCCATTTCTTGTCGGAACCACCATCCGCAAGAATCTTGTTCATCTTATCAAGGTTTACAAAAAACGCTTTCGGCAAGATGATCCGGCCTTTGTCTGTGTCCAGAATGATTCGCATAAAAATTCCTCCAATACAACAAAAATGTGCGAATTTTTGACCTATTTCATCAAAAATCGCACATACCATTATATATATATATATATTGTCAATAGTTTTGCCAAATTTTTTCTAAATCTTTTCCATTTTTATGAAATGCATTTGTTTTTACAGAGAAACAACGTGATTCTTGCAGAATACAGAAGATTTTGGCGTTATTACAGTAAAATTACTTGGATTTCTTTAAAATCCGCTTGAATTCCTGCATTTTTTCTTGTTCTATCCCGTTTTCCGCAAATCCCCGTTGTTTTCGCGGCATACCGCCATTTCGGTGGTAAATTTCCCTTCGCACCATTTCAGGGCTTTCGCCTTTTGCTGTGCGGCTGTAAAATTCCCGCCACGCGCTTTTGTGCCGCTCCGGATCAATAGGGGATGGCTTTTGCCCTCTGCGGCAAGCGTAATACCGGCAGTCGTTGTCGTCGGTCGCGATCCAGTTTAAATCTATCAGTTTCTTTTTCCAGTTCCGCAAGGTCTGGTCTGAAACAGAAAGGTTGCATTGCTCTTTCAAAAACTGCGCTTGATAGGTGGCGGGAAAATACCGAAATTCCGAATCGAACAGCAAGAGGGAAAAGAAGGTTTCCATCCCTTCAAAATTGGTCTGCGGCCCGCAGGCAAATTCCCGCTTCACAAACGCTTCAAAATCTGTGGTTGGCTCCGGCAGGCTCGTTATTGTTATCGTGTATCCTTCGCCCCGTCCCGCGCTCTCAAAGCCATATCCCGCCCGCTCTAAACTTCTTTTGATACTGTCTAGTCGGGAAGTATGGAAAATTTCTTCCAGCTCTGCGCGGGAATAGGCTCGTGATTCCAACTATTTCATCTGGCTTTCTCCTTTCTCCACCGGATTTTTGGTTTTATATGATTTTCTATATATTTCAAAAAGTTTGGTGGGTAAATCGGTTCTGCCCGCTACTGCGGCGCGGCTTTCGATTTCTATTGATTTTCCTTTTCTATAAGTTTATTATAACAAATTTATTGAAATAAAGAAAATAGAAGAAAGAGCGGGCGGAGCGGTTTTGTTCCCTACAGATACGGCGGCAAAAGCCGCCGATCTTCGGGACAAAAGCCCCGCTTTTTTAACGGGAGACGGAAAAAGAGAAGTAACTTCGCAGGGCGGAAAGCGTCCTTTTTCTGGTATGCAGGGGAAACAAGCCAGCTTCCCGAAAGACACCCCGCCTGCTCTCTGGCCTTTTTGAAATTACAAAAAAATTTTGGTATGATATAAATAGAAAACAAATAAGGAGGTGAAAAATAGTGCTAGTGAATGATATCGTCTTTATAGATGATAATCCAGCGAGTTCAAAACGTAGTCCAGAGACAATCAATGCAATGATCAGTTTTAGAAGCTGGGAAGAATATTAGAAATATAAAGATAGCGATATGTAGGAAATTATCGAATTGATGAACGAACGCCGGAAACAACAGCACGAAGATTTACAAAATATGTTAGCGGAAAGAAAAATCAGACAGGCCCTTCATAGCGATAAAACAACAAAAGCAATAGAAGAAGCGATTGCGAAGGTTGTTCAGGAACAGCTTGATAAAGGTTGACTTTCTATACAAGTATAGAAAAAGGGAAAGAGTCAAGCCCGCTCTTTCCCCTTGATTGCTGTTATAAATTCATCAGCGGGCTGGTATTTTGCGCTTGGTGCAAAACCTCTTTGTCCCGCAATCCGTTTAAATAGGTTTGTGTAATTGTAATACTCTCGTGACCCAATAGGCGGGACAGGGAATAGAGATCAAGGCCCGATTTTAATTGAAGCTGTGCATAAGTGTGGCGAAACGTATGGGCCGAAACCCGCACGTCGGACGCAACACCGCAACCCTTTCCAGCCTCTTTCACAATGCGGTCAATCATTGTGCTGGTCAGCGGTTTCCCGTTTTTACTCAAGAAAATGTTATCGGGAATAATGCGATAGGCAAAATAGGATTTTCGGACTGCCAGATACTTAATTAACCACTTGCTTAAAAGCGGGGATTTTGGCACAACACGTTCTTTTGCGCCTTTGCCGCGAATTACAAGATAGTCATATTTAATCTGTTCTTCCGTTAATCCTGTCAGTTCACTTAATCGGATTCCAGTGTCAATTAAAAGCAAAAGAATGACTTTATTTCGTATGGTCAAATAGTCGTAGCCTTGGTAGTAATTACTCATTCTTTTTAGCTCTTGTTCTGTAAAAGTACGGATAATGACCTTTGGTTTCTTGACGTTGTGTATCTTCTTGGTCAAAAGTTCTTTTGTATAATCCTCTTCATATGCATATCGGAAAAATACCTTGTAGGCTTTTAAAAGATCATTCACATAATTCGCTGTTCGGCCCGCCTTACTCATACTCAGCAAAAATTCTTTGATTTGTTTTGTCTGTACATCTTCAATCTCTATGACTTGTTTTTCATTTTCCAAAAAGCGGAGCAGATAGCCAATTTGTTTTGCATAGTTTTGAATCGTTCGCGGAGATAGTTTGCGGCATTCGCAATGGAAAACAAATTCATCACGGACAGCAGTTAATAACATAAAAACGCTCCTTTTCGGGCTTACATCATCCGAAAAGGAGCGTTCTTTTTTGCTAAAATGGGGAATCCACCAGATTTTTCGCCCGTAGAATCGTTATTCCACCGAATCCAGGTTATATCCACCTGACGGACGGTTCCCTTTTACTTTTTCAAAAGGGAAACCCCCATAATATGGCGGTTTCAAGCCATTTTTACTTGTTGTCCACTTTGTTCATGTGCTCGATGAGCTCCAGAACCTTGTTGGAATAGCCCCACTCGTTGTCATACCAAGAAACCAGTTTGACAAAGTGGTCGTTCAGCATGATGCCGGCTTTCTCATCAAAGATAGAGGTATGAGGATCGCCAACAAAATCGGAGGAAACAACCATCTCGTCGGTGTAACCCAGGATACCCTTGAGCTCGCCCTCAGAAGCCTCTTTCAAAGCTTTGCAGATTTCTTCGTAGGTGGTAGCCTTCTCCAGGCTGACAGTCAGGTCAACAACAGATACATCCAAAGTGGGAACACGCATGGACATACCGGTCAGTTTGCCTTTCATCTCCGGAATAACCAGAGCACAGGCTTTGGCAGCACCGGTGGAGGAAGGAATGATATTGCCGGCCGCAGCGCGTCCGCCTCTCCAGTCCTTTTTGGAAGGACCGTCAACCGTCTTCTGGGTACCAGTGGTTGCATGAACGGTGGTCATCAGACCCTCTTTAATTCCAAATTTCTCATGCACAACCTTAACCAGCGGAGCCAGACAGTTGGTAGTGCAGGAAGCGTTAGAAACAACGGTCATGTCCTTCGTGTACTTTTCATGGTTTACACCCATAACAAAGGTGGGAGTCTCTTTGTCCTTAGCAGGAGCAGAGATAACAACCTTTTTCGCGCCGCCTTTGATATGCGCCTGACAAGCTTCGGTAGTGGTGAATACGCCGGTAGAATCTACAACATATTCGGCACCGCAAGCAGCCCACGGAATGTTAGCCGGATCTTTTTCAGCGTAGAATTTAACTTCTTTTCCTTCTACGATAATAGAATTCTCGGTAACTTTAATGTCGCCGTTGTAGCGGCCATGTACAGTGTCATATCTGAGCATATATGCACAATAATCAGGCGTCATGAAAGGATCATTTACACCGACAAACTCGATATTCGGATTTTTAAGACCTGCACGGAAAACCAGACGGCCAATACGACCAAAACCATTGATACCAACTTTAATTGCCATTGGGTTCAACCTCCTAATATTTAGATTGTAGCTTTATTTTATACCAAATTTGATGGAAGCACAAGCCATTTGTGATAAAATTAACTAAAATTCATCAAATTGTCTTAAATCAATAAAAAAATTCTTATTTTATTCAAATTTATTGTATAATATGTTATTTGCATTTCGGGACCAACATGGAGAATAGTTTCTCTATCCAAAATCCTAAAAAGGATAACAATAAAATCTTTGCAGAAAATAAACGGGTACGATCTTACAAGAGACCCTCTTTAAAAATTGGGTTTTTCGGCACAAAAAAGCCAAAGCCGCTCTGTTTATTTCCAAGTTAGGTCAAAATACAGCGAAAATTGCTAAGAGCGTTAGCATTCTCTGGAGCAATAGGTATTTTTTGAAAAGGAGCCTAAACTACCAAACTTTACAATGATTTTAAAATTCGGTATAATTAAAACATTATTTTTGTCTAATTCTGTCCATTTTCCATTTTTTTCAAATCCATTATTTTCAGCCGAAAGGAGAACTTCATGGGTGATTATCCTCGTTGGGCCGATCCGTTTCTTGCAATGTATGCAAGTTCTCCCATCGCCACCGCAATTTTAAATGACCGGCTGGAAATCCTGTGGGAAAATGAAACCATGCAAAATGATACGCACCTAATCTGTCGGATGAACTTGCAAGACTGTCTTGCTCATGCCGGTCAGAATGGGTTGCTGCAGCGCCTTCAGCAGGGAAAGTCTTTTACCTTTTCCGAGCCCGGCATGTTCTCCGCCTGTTCTTCCTTTGTCTTTCAGCCGCAGATAGATGCGTCTGGAATTTTGCAGGGCGCTTTAGTCCACTACTGGGGCGAAAACAGCGTTTCTTCTCAACCAATTGCTGACTGGCGGAGCTGTTTAAATCAGCCCATTTCCATTTTCAGCCACCAATTCCGCACCCCTTTGTCACAAATCTTTTCCGCTTTAAATCTACTTCAGATCGATCATCAGCAGGATCAGGCTCTGCAAACCTATCTGCGAAGCATCAATTGGTCCTGCTATCGGCTCTTGCGGACTGTTATAAATTTTTCTACCGACCAACAAATTCAGTCCGGCCAGCTAAAGTCAAAAATGCTTGCAGGCGATTTGTGCCGATTTATGCAGGATTTCTGCCAGGACGCTAGTTCGCTTCTTCAGGGCGCCGGATATCATTTCTATTACGAAATTCCCTCTGTAAGCTTTGTTACCTTGTACGATAGCGACCTTCTTTCCCGCGCTCTGTGCAACCTGCTTTCCAACGCTTGTAAATTCACCGAAGCGGAAAACAGCAAGATTGTTCTAAAAATGGCGGTTTTGGAAAAACAAGCCACCATCACCATCACCGACAATGGCTATGGAATGCCGCCACAGGTTTTACAACATGCTTTCAGCCGGTTTTATTCTTTTGATCCCATTGCCCAAATTCCTTGTGGAGATGGCTTGGGCCTTTTTATCTGCCGGTTTGTACTTCAGCTGCATCACGGAACGATTGCCTTGCAGTCAAAAGAGGGCGCGGGAACTACCGCCGCTTTAACCCTTCCCTTGCAATATCCGGGTAAGGACACAGCATTTCAAGACGATTCGGCGCCGGTGAGTAAAGACCGGTTTTCTCCTTTAAATGTAATCCTTTCAGACGTTATTGCCCCAGACATGTAATGACATAAATAATAGCAACGGCTTGAGAGAGACACACACAAGTCGTTGCTATAAAACGCGAAGAGCAAATATTTCCAGATTTTCCGCGCACATAACGGTCTGCTTGGGATAGGCAGCTGTGGCCTTAGCGCACAGAATGTGAAACGCGGAGAGATTTTTTCCATTTTGTATAGAGGCTTCCCTTACCGTGCGGGCATTTGAAAGCCTGCAAGCGCCCTGTTCAGATAGTCGTTAAACGGCTTCATCAGTCGAAAAAGCTCCGCCGCACGGGTAAGGAACTGTTCCGCATTGTCAAGCTCCACATCTTTAATGGGATATTCCAGATACCAGCTTTTGAATTTTAAACTCTCTGCCTGGGGATGCTCTTTGTCATATCCGGCAGGGACATTTTTGAGCGCTGTTCCCTGTACGGTGAAATGCTTTTTAAAATCTGGAGCATGGGTGATCTGTTCCCATTCCTCTCCGTTCGCTGAACAATATAGTCCCGTACCATTGTTGTCGCGTCCTTGAACATATCCGCAAACAAACCACCGCCTAAAAAGGATTGATCCTTCGGCTTGATCATCAGATAATACCCAACCGGGATGGGCAGCTTTCCCATAGAGGAAATATGGGCGCGAAAAGCGGGATTATAAGGGGATTTGTCATGGCTGAACCGAGTATCCCGGTTCAGCTTAAACGTAAGTGTTTGGGGGACATTGTGCAGAACGCTGGGGTCAAATTCTCCGATACGAAGAATAAGCGCCTGAATCAACGCTTCAAATTCCGCATTCGCCTTTTTATATTCTGCTTTATTTGCATGATACCATTCCCGGTTATTGTTTTCATACAGCTGGGTCAAGTATTGCAGGATAACTGACATGTTCATTGAACCAATTCCCTCCTATGCATTTTGAACAACAGATAAAGCTGTTCCATCTAAAAACTTTTGGATAAACTTTTTCAAAGCCTCTGGCGATTGATACGTTTTACAGAAAGAAAACTCTTGCGACAAATCATCAATGGACTCCATCGCTTCTTTTACCTCCAACATGGTTTGGGGGCATATTTGTGCGGCGGTGAAATCCAAGTGATTCGGAGAAATGCGATGGTTTTGAATCGCATAATTGACTCGGTCGCTACAATGACATTTTCCCTTTCCATATTCGCCGCAATAGTCATGCAAAAAATCCGCCATCTTCTTTCTAATTCTGGACAATCTCTGCCGATATGCTTCTGCGGTGATGCCTAAAAGATCTCCCGCAATCCGGCTGTCCACCTTGAACATTGTACCCAGGATGAAAATACACCGGCTTTCCACATCAAGACATTGAAGCATAACATTGGTGCAGGACATTTTCAGTTCTTCTGCCAAAATGGATTTTTCCACATCCTGCGTCAAGTCTGGCACATCGTCAATCTTTCCGTTTAAAATATCATTCCCGTAAAACTCAAAGCTGAGAGGGAACTTTGCAAACATATGCTTTTTGTAGTTTTTTAGGTGGTTGATTGCAATACTGAATACCCAGGTGGAAAAGGAGCTGTCCTGTTTAAATGAGGATAGGTGCGTGATAACCTTCAGCAGAATGTCCTGCGATGCATCCTCTGCGTCTGGAAAGGTTCCAAGCATCCGCAAAGACAGGTTAAACACCAAATCCTGCACACTGAGAATAACGGTTTCCAGTGCGTGTTTGTCCCCAGCGGTAGCTTGTTCAATTAAGGTTAAAAGCTCTTTGTTTTTTGTACTGTCCATATTCTTTACCTCCTATATTTTATTAGACAATCGAAATGAGAGTTTGTGACAAGAAATTTGGAATGCGAAAAATAAAATGTAAGCTGGCGCCATATGTATGGTACGAGACAACCTGCATTTGTAAAGCGATTATCTCTCTGGTCATCCTACCATCAATTTCTAATGACCGGTTTCTACCAACACGAAGGGGAAAATTTCTGAAATTTTAGCGCTCTCCGGTTTATTATAAAGCATATTAGAAGGATTTCAACAAACCGCCTTAAATTGAGCTGATTTTTTCTATTCATCCCCCTTTGTAAAGGATTGCTTATGCAGGCCACCGTGTTTTTGTATGCTTTTGTTAAGAGAAGATAGAATTATAAAAGGCTTTGGCAGACTAGCCAAAGCCTTTTATAATTCTAAACCGGTCTTGCCCAAAACTACAACACTTGGGCGGAATCGGATATCTTTTGTCCTTTGGGGTTTTTCTGCGGCAGCTGCGCCAGAATAATCGCGCAAAAAACCAGAGCGCAGCCTATTAACTCCCGTACAGTTAATTTCTGTCCCAAAATTACCCAGCCGGCCAACACAGAAATGACCGATTCTAAACTCAGGATCAGGGATGCTACGGTTGGGTCAAGATTTCGCTGACCTACAATCTGAAGCGTATATCCCACGCCGCAGCTTAAAACGCCCGCGTAAAGCAGCGGCATCCAAGCCGCAAGAATCTGGGATAGGGCCGGACGCTCCCACAGCAGCATTGGAACCGCACACAAAACGCCGCTGATCAAAAACTGAATGCAGGACATTTTTACGCCATCGACCATGGGGGAAAAATAATCGATCACCAAAATATGAATCGAAAAGCAAACAGCGCAGGCCATCACGAGCAGGTCGCCTATTCCGATGGACAGACCATCCGTCATGCACAAAAGATACATTCCTCCTACAGCAATTGCCACCGCCACCCAAACTAAAATAGTGACTCTTTTCTTAAATAAAAGTCCCAACAGCGGTACAATTACAATATAAAGCGCCGTGATAAATCCCGCTTTTCCCACCGAGGTATACTGAATTCCCACCTGCTGAAGAGAGCTGGCCACCGCCAGCATCACACCACAGCAGATACCGCCAATCCAAAGTTTGTTTTGGCTTTTTAGCGGGACTTTTGCCTCCTTCGGCTTTCCACGGTTCATTAGCCAAATGCAGGGAATCAGCACCAATCCCCCGATTAACGAACGAATGGCATTAAAAGAAAACGGACCGATATAATCCATTCCCACCGACTGGGCAACAAAAGCTACACCCCAAATAGCCGCTGTAAGCAAAAGCAAGAGACTGCTTTTGATTTGATTTGCTTTCATAATTTTCTTCCTCCTTCTATTATTCCTTCTCCTTTCCCGATCAAACGACCGAGAACCACCACCTATTTAGCTTTGTTCCTCATCTTATTTTAAATGTTTTTCCTTCTCCATTCAAGGCCCAACGGCAGCTTGGTGTGATGAAAGCCGAAAACTGTCCGATAAACAGGAGAAAGCCCCATTCCAGCGCATAGTCCAGCGCCTGTGCCAAGGTCGTAAAAGCGATTCTTTGGGTAAGCAAAGGGCAAATACACCATATCACCCCAAGCGCCACAGCCCCATGACCGGAAAACAACGCCATTCGATATTTCTTTTTATCGACTACATTGCAAAGAATATGACTGCCGGCTAAAAAAAACAGACATTGCGCCGCCGATAGTAAAATTTCCAGTAGGCGTTGGGGCATTCGAAAAGCCATGGGCAGCTGCCCAAAGCGTATAATCAACCGCAAAATCCGCCACATGACCAAAAAAAGCAGGCTGCGGGAATACCGGTAAGCCGTTAAATCCCGGTTCAACAAACGAATTCCCAAAGCGATTAGAGCCAATGCCGCTCCGAGGGATAAAATCAGTTCCAGCCCAAGTAGGATCATTTTTTGCGGTGAAAAAAATGTGCCATCCATATACAACAAAACCATATCCCCCACATGGGCCGCCGCATCTATTAGAAAAAGCACCCCGCATAGGACGCTGCCGGTCCCCCACCAAAAGGAATTTCCGCTAATGCGGGCCCCTTCTAGACGAGAGGCCATGCGTGCTGCCCAAATGTATAGCCCTGCTGAAAAAGAGCCTATCAACAGGTAAAAAAGAACCAAATATACACTTTCACCTATATAAAACTCTGTCTGACCGCTGACACCGGTACGATACAGAAAAAGATAGTAAACACCCATTACGCAAATAGCTGGAATATACAAAAGATAAAAATACTTTTTTTTCACAGAATCGCCTCCCTTTTCCCATTGTCCGGCCATTGTCAATAAAGATTTCCTGTTTTCCCTAAAAGAAAAGACTTTTTGCTCCGATGTCAAGCATTCGGTATTTTTTCCTTTGCCCGCTCATAAGCTGGACAAAAAGGAGGATTTGTCCCATGAAAACGCTTCTTTCTTTTTTCGCTCTTTTTTCGCTCATTGTTTTTTTGCTGCCTTTGGCAGCGCTCAGCCCCGATAAGGCCGATCAAAAAGCAGCTTCTCAAAATATAGCCAACCATTTTGCCACCTTTGGGCCCATCCGGCAGGAAGAAAACCTCCCTTCCGTCCCCGACAGCATGACAGTCGTTTCTCCCCAAGCGGAAACACCTTCTGCCCAGCTGGTCGCAGAACCCGCAAGCTTTTCCATTCTGGACCGAAGCTCCGGGGAAATTCGGCAGGTAGCGGTATTGGACTATTTGTATGGGGCCGTTGCAGCCGAACTGCCGCCGGGCTTTCATCCCGAAGCGATGAAGGCCCAGGCAATCGCCTCCCACACCTACGCTTTATACTGTCATGCGCATCCGGCGGCTGATTTGAATGGCGCCGACTTTTCCGCAGATCCGTCTAAATGGGAGGGGTATGTAACCCACGAGCAAATGATCGAGCGCTATCCAGATCTGGGTGAAACCTATTGGAAAAAGATCACCGATGCGGTTGACCAAGTAGCGTCGTTTGTTCTTGTTTATCAGCAGGAGCCGATTCTCGCCGCTTACCATTCCATGAGCGCAGGCGCCACTGAATTCGCTTCAAATGTCTGGAATGGGTCCGTCCCTTATCTTGTTCCGGTGGACAGCCCCGGCGATACACTGGCCGACCAGTTTGAAACCACTGTAAGCTTTTCCGCCGAGCAGATCCGGGGGATCCTGACAGAATCCTATCCTGACCTAATTTTGGAAGGAGATACCCGAAGCTGGTTTCAGATTGTGTCCCGCTCCCCATCCGGTTATATTCTCACCCTACAGGCAGGGAATTTACAGATCAGCGGCAAAGATCTGCGCACTTTGCTGGGGCTGCGCTCCTCGAACTTCACCGTCACAGCACAGGTTGATTCCTTTCTTTTTACCACCAAAGGCTATGGTCACGGCGTTGGTCTGAGTCAATACGGCGCGGACTATATGGCACGCCAGGGAGATGGATACGAAAACATTCTCCTGCATTATTATACAGGGGCACAGCTTGCGCAGGCAGCCTCCTAACCTCTCTAAACGTTTTTTCATCTTCGCGCCGGTCCTCGGTAAAACCTCCCTATTCTTCCCGCTGCCCGGCCAGATAAATTCCCGCGTCGCTCAAAAGCTCCGGCAGATCGAAAATGCTTTCCTCCTCCACCTCTAGGTGAATAAGCTCACAGGGATTTTGGTCAGACAGAATATCCCACAGCTTTTTACAGGTTTTTTCTTCCAAGATTCCATATTTTTCCAATAGGTTTTTTACCAATTCCGGAAAAAGGGTGTATATC
Organism: uncultured Oscillospiraceae bacterium; assembly: GCA_910587335.1. Lineage (GTDB taxonomy): Bacteria > Bacillota > Clostridia > Oscillospirales > Ruminococcaceae > UBA3818. The sequence goes on along the minus strand of CAJUMG010000009.1, from coordinate 53,117 downwards.
TGTATAGTTTTTAAATCGCTGACATAAATTTGTTCCGGCGTGTCGTGCGCAGCAAAACCAAAACGGACATAGCCATCCTCCGCCAAAAGATCGCCATAGCGCTTTACAATTGCCTGCAAAACCGGACGGGTACAGCCGTCAACATAATAAATGTCATAGACGTTCTCCTTTTTTGCCGGCAATTCCAGCGTAAAATACCCAGGCTCGGGAAGGATCTCGCAATAATCCTGCAAAAACGCCGGTATGCGCGGCGCGTCCAACACAATCGTAAACAACCATTCCTCTTCGTTTTTCTTTAATTCATAGGCCGAATGGATTCCCTGGATATCGGGTATTCGAATCCCCTGTGCAACACGAAAAACACCATCTTCCAACTGTACTCACCCCTTTTGCAGACTTTGCGCCGCTGCCCGCAACAAAAACGGCAATCCATTTTTGTTGGACAGTTTCCTTTTAAATTTTACACTGGTTTATTACAGGCAGCTCTTTGACTCATACTCCTAAAAGATGCTGCATTTTTCTTTCTCCTTCATCTATCGCGAAACACATATGAATACAAACAAAAAGATTATAGCACAAAATTCCCACCTATCCAACTTTTTATTTTATACAAAAAGGGAGCAGCCGTAAAGCTGTTCCCTTTTTCCCGTTTTATTCACCAATGACCAACCCATGATCTACACAATCCGCCTGAAGAACCGTCCCTGGCGCAGGGTCCTTTTCCAGAATATAACGGGCCAGACGAGTCTCAAGCTTTTGTTGGATATACCGTTTCAGCGGTCTTGCACCGTAAACAGGGTCATACCCTTCCTCCACAATGAAAGCCTTTGCACCATCGGTGACAGCCAGCCCCAATTCCTTGTCCGCCAAACGATCTTTCAGGTCCGCCAGCATTAACTCCACAATCTGAGCGATCTCCTTCTGCGTCAGCGGCTTGTAGAAGACGATTTCATCCATCCGGTTCAGAAATTCCGGCCGGAACGACGCTTTTAGCAGCTGCTGTACCTGTGCTTTCGCCGTATCGGAAATCTGTCCATCCTCGTCAATTCCCTCTAAAATCGCAGAAGAACCAAGATTAGAAGTTAGAATGATAATGGTATTTTTAAAATCAATTGTACGTCCCTGAGAATCGGTGATCCGACCGTCATCTAATACCTGCAAAAGGATATTGAATACATCCGGATGGGCTTTTTCCACCTCATCAAACAGCACAACCGAATAGGGCCTGCGCCGTACTGCCTCGGTCAGCTGTCCGCCTTCTTCGTACCCTACATATCCAGGAGGCGCGCCCACCAATCGGGAGACGGTATGCTTTTCCATATATTCGGACATATCAATTCGCACCATACTGCGTTCATCGTCGAACAGGGCCTGGGCCACTGCTTTGGCAAGCTCTGTTTTGCCCACGCCGGTAGGACCCAGGAACAGGAAGGATCCAATGGGCCGGTCTGGATCCTGAATACCTGCTCTGGAACGCATGATCGAATCCGCCACCTTTTGTACCGCCTCATCCTGTCCAATAACCCGCTGATGCAATATCTCATCCAGATGCAATAGCTTTTCCCGCTCGCCTTCCATCAAACGGGAAACGGGAATCCCCGTCCAGCGCCCCACAATGCGGGCAATCTCCTCCTGTGTTACCTTATCCCGCAGAAGGGTCGTTTCCTGCGTGCTGCCGCCCTCCTCCAGCTCCGTCAGTTGTTTTTGCAGTTCCGGCAGCTTACCGTATTTTAGCGCCGCTGCCTGATCCAGATTGTACTCCCGCTCGGCCAGTTCAATCTGTGCGCCCACCTGCTCAATTTCCTCCCGAAGCTTCTGAACCCGGCCGATGGAATCCTTTTCATTTTCCCATCGTGCCTTCATTTTTTGGAATTTTTCCCGCATTTCGGTCAGTTCCCTCTGAATTTCCTCCAGATGCTCGGCGGAAAGGCGGCTGTTTTCCTTCTTCAGCGCCGCCTCCTCAATTTCATGCTGCATAATTTTGCGGGAAATTTCATCCAGCTCGGTTGGCATGGAATCCATCTCCGTTCGAATCGTAGCGCAGGCTTCATCCACCAGGTCAATTGCTTTATCTGGTAAAAACCGGTCGGTAATATACCGGTTGGATAAAGTTGCCGCCGCGATCAGCGCCTGATCCTGGATCTTGACGCCATGAAACACCTCGTACCGCTCCTTTAGACCGCGCAAAATAGAGATTGTATCCTCCACCGTTGGCTCATCCACCAAAACCGGCTGGAACCGGCGTTCCAACGCTGCATCCTTTTCGATATACTGCCGGTATTCATTTAGAGTAGTGGCGCCAATGCAGTGCAGCTCTCCCCGGGCCAGCATCGGCTTTAGCAGATTGCCTGCGTCCATAGAGCCTTCGGTCTTTCCCGCGCCGACGATGGTATGCAGCTCGTCGATGAACAAAAGAATCTGTCCATCGCTCTTTTTCACCTCGTTGAGCACCGCTTTCAGGCGCTCCTCAAACTCTCCGCGATATTTTGCTCCCGCGATCAACGCGCCCATATCCAGCGAAAAGATCGTTTTATCCCGCAGTCCCGCCGGTACATCTCCCCGCACAATCCGCTGCGCCAGCCCTTCGGCAATGGCCGTTTTGCCAACCCCTGGCTCGCCGATTAAAACCGGATTGTTTTTACTCTTCCGGGACAAAATCCGTATCACATTTCGGATTTCACTGTCCCGCCCGATAACCGGGTCCAGCTTTTGTTTGCGGGCCTGCTCCACCAGATCGGTGCCATATTTTTTCAGTGCGTCATAGGTTTCCTCTGGATTGTCATTGGTTACGCGGGTATTTCCGCGCACCGACATCAAAGCGGATAAAAAGGCGTTTTTGTCTATATGATATTGGTCCATGATCTTTTTTACCGCCAGATCCGGATGCTCTAACAGCCCCCAGAACAGATGCTCCACCGAAATGTAGTCATCCTTCATGGCGTCCGCCTTTTTTTCGGCAGCGGTCATAGCTCTGTCAAGATTCTGCGAAATATAGATCTTGTCCGCTTCCCGCCCGGGACCGGATACGCCCGGAAGCTTTTTTGCCTCTTCCTCGACCGACAAAAGCACCTGCTTTGAGTCCAGCTGCATTTTGATTAACAGCTGTGGAATCAGCCCTTCCTGGTCCTGCATCAGCGCCCAAAACAGGTGGATCTGCTCAATCTGCATATTTTCCAGCTCTCTGGAGTAATTCTGTGCTGCTTCTACCGCTTCTAAAGATTTTTTGGTTAATCGCTGTACATTCATATCGTTTCCCTCCTGTTTTTCATCATAAAAGAATTCTTTCCTCTTCTACCCCGTTTTGATAATGCAGAGCTATTTTTTCCATTCCCTCTTTCCAATTTTGCTCATCAAGCGCTAAAAAAGCTTTTAACGTGCGGTCAAAATTTTGGATATAAGAACTGATCGTCTCTCCCAGTTGGTCGTTGGTGCAGACTTTATCCGGCCAAAACCACATTCGGCAGTACCGGCCATTTTCTATGCGGCAAGGCACTCCATTCGGATAAACTTCTGATAGGCAGTTATTTTCCAGGCGCTCCCAGAACCGGAAAAAGCTATCCAAAAGCTGTAAGAGGCCCGCGCTTTGGGTGCGAGCCTGAACCCGCAGTTCCCCTAAAATCTTTGGATTGTTGCGGAATAGCTCTACGCTGTATCGGACGGTCGGTCGATATTTATAAGCCAACGCCGTCCGCAGCGAAATCATCGAGTCAGACGCCTGAAGCTGGATTTGAAAGCCGCTTTGTTGATCCATCAGAGCCTGAATCCGCCCAAAAATATCATGTGTTCGCTGTTCCGGTGTTTTAACCGACAAATATTCGGCCAAAATCTGATTGATCATGTTGGAACGGCTGGTATTCCTTGAATACGCCAACCGATCCACTGCCTGAATCACATCGTCCATCAGCAATAGACTATAGATGCTTCGATTCATACCATCCCTCCTGCAATAATTATATATTTAAAATAATAATTTGTCAATATAATTATTATTTTTATAATCAAAATAATAATTCAAGCGTTCAAATTTCATTGTTTTTATAAGGAGGACAATATCTTGCGAAAATTTCGATTGCCGGTATCCGGCATATTGATCGGTCTTCTCAATGGACTTTTTGGCGCCGGCGGTGGAATCATCGCCGTAACAGCCTTTCAAAAAATGGGGATGAGCGACAAGTCATCCCATGCGACAGCTGTAGCGGTTATGCTGTTTTTATCGGCGGTCAGCGGCTTTTTATACTGGTATCATGGACAGGTGTCTCTACAGGATATTCTCCCCTATCTGCCCGGAGGGATCGCCGGTGCATTATTCGGCGGATGGCTGCTGCCCAAAATACCCGATTTTTGGCTGAAAAAGATTTTCTCTTTATTTATCCTTTATGCTGCCGTCCGTCTGTTTTTTAAATAAAAAAGGAGGAAGGGATGGGGGTCTCGCCCATCCCCAGAAAAAGAATGCATTGGCTTGTCAGTTTTTTTGTCTCGTTTGCCTCCGCGGTAATCGCCTCTATGGGGATTGGCGGCGGCGCCGTCCTTTTGTTGTTTTTGACCGTTTTTTCCGATACGCCACTGGCCACCGCCCAAGGAATGAATCTTCTGTTTTTTCTGCCGGTGGGAATGACAGCACTTTTGTTCCATAAAAAATCCGGCCTTTTGCAGGTAAAAAAGGGAATGTCTTGCGGCTTATGGGGACTTCCGGGCGTTTTTCTGGGTGTTTGGATCTCCTCTCAGCTGGAATCCTCTCTCCTATCGCGGTCGTTTGCGGTATTTTTATTCTGCTTGGGCCTGAAGACGCTTTTTTCCAAAAAAACAAAACCATCCCCGGAAAAAGAATAGACGTTTTCTGGAGAATCATAAAAGGCATCCAGAATTTTTCCAGATGCCTTTTATGGGTTCTATTTTTCATTTTCCTGGGGATGGTTTTTCCGCCATGCCAGATAGCTTTCCAGGATGATAGAGGCGGCCACCTCGTCCACTACATCCTTACGTTTTTTCCCCCTGGTGTTGGTCTCGTTCAAATACTGATGGGCTGTGACGGTCGTGCTTCTCTCATCCCAAAGCACAACAGGAACCTGTATTTTTCCCCGCAGCTTTTGGGCAAACAGCGCGCATTTTTGCGCTCGCTCCCCTTCGCTGCCATCCATATTCACCGGATGGCCTACTACCACCATCTGAATCTGGTACTCTTCCACCGCATAGGCCACCTGTTCCACCGTCCGGTCAAAATCATACTCGTGGATTACCCCAAGGGGTGAAGCCAAAAACTCCGTCCGGTCGCAGGCTGCCAGGCCGGTTCGGGCGTCGCCATAATCTACCGCCATTATCTTCATACCACTGCCACCTCCTCTTCTGCTTCTATTTTCAAATGGGAAAAATCATTGATATAATCCACCTGAATCGAATTGCCGTTATAAACTACCCGGCTCACCGACGTGTTTTTGGGCAGAGGAACCTCTCGAATTCGCTCAACAGGCAGACCCAGTGCGTAACACAGGTAACAGCGCAACGCGCATCCATGGGAAACAACGGCGATGGTTTTTTGCTCGTTCTGCGCCGCGATTTTTCCAAGCGCCTTTCCCATTCGCTCATATACCTGCAGGATACTCTCTCCGTTCGGCGCACAGAACCTGGCTTCATCCTCGCTCCAAAGCCGCCACTCTTCTGGATACAGCACCGGCAGATCAGCAAAGGGCATTGCCTCCCATCCGCCGGCGTAAATTTCGGATATTCCTTCCTCTGTCAAAACGGGCAGCCTATGGTAGTTGTTTACCGCCTGGGCTGTCTGCACAGCGCGCAGCAGCGGACTGGAATAGATTCCGTCCAACGGAACATCCCGAAAACGCTCCGCTAATTGGGGCAGCTGTGCCTGCCCCTCTGGGGACAATCCTAAATTTGTATGGCCCTGAAAAATCCGCTCGGTATTTCCGATTGACTTTGCGTGCCGGACCAAATAGATCGTCGTCATGCTCTTTCCTCCGTTCGATTGTAACATGGCGCCACTTGCCAAAGAGAAAGCCGTTTCCCTTAAAAAGGAAGCGGCTTTGGGGCCAACTATTTTGTCCCGAAAATACGGTCCCCCGCATCGCCCAAACCGGGTACGATGTATTTCTGATCGTTGAGTTTTTCGTCCACCGCGCCAATATAAATCTGTACGTCCGGATGCGCTTTTTGCAAAGCGTCGACTCCTTCCGGCGCTGCGATGATACACATAAACCGCACACTTTTCGCGCCCTTGGACTTGATTTGGGTAATCGCGTCAATAGCCGATCCGCCAGTCGCCAACATGGGGTCCAGGACAATGACATCCCGTTCGCTGATGTCGGAAGGGAGCTTACAGTAGTATTCCACCGGCTGATGGGTCTCGGGATCACGATACATGCCGATATGCCCAATTTTTGCAGCGGGGACCATGCGCATAACACCGTCGACCATACCAAGGCCCGCTCGCAGAATCGGAACAAACGCCAATTTTCTGCCGGAGATAACCTTTGTTTTGGCAATCGCCACAGGTGTTTCGAT
>CAJUMG010000009.1:31315-46594 GCA_910587335.1 uncultured Oscillospiraceae bacterium | reverse complement strand
GATCGCGGGTCGCCTCGTAGCACATCAGCATCCCAATTTCTCCTACCAGCTCACGAAACTCCTTGGTTCCGGTGTTTTTGTCCCGCATGATGGTCAGCTTGTGCTGAATCAGAGGATGATCCATAATGACCGGTTTTATCATAGCGCATTTCTCCATTTCCGCCCCAACGGCATTTTTGATTGTAATTTCCTAAAAGCCGGATTTGCCTATTCTTCCTCCAGCTTTGCCAACTGCTCTACCCGCCTTGCGTGGCGGCCTCCCTCAAACGGGGTGTTCAAAAATACATCCACTAGCTCTAGCGCCAACCCGGGACCAATAGTCCTTCCGCCCATACAGATGACGTTGGCGTCATTGTGCAGACGGGTATATTTGGCGCTGAAATAATCTGCGCACAACGCCGCGCGAATCCCTTTGATCTTGTTAGCCGCCATTGAAATACCAATGCCCGTACCACAGCAAAGAATCCCTTTATCGCATTTTCCGCTGACGATTGCCGAGCAGGTTTTTTGGGCAATCAGCGGATAGTCCACACTGTCCGTGCTATAGGTACCAAAATCCTCATAGGGGATATTCTGTTCGTCCAGATGCTTTTTAATCTCTTCCTTTAACGCAAAGCCGCCGTGATCGCTGCCAATGGCAATCATGTATTCCATTCCTTTCATTCAAAAAAACCTTTAGGCCTTTTTCTGTTTTTGCAAAAGCTCCCTCTGTGCCTGGGGGAGCCGCAGATACCGAGGAACCAACTGCTCTGGAGAAACCTCTCGATCCAAATGGACCAAAGCCGCCGTACAAACCGAGGCCGCCCGCTGAAAGCGCAGATGCTCTGGCGCCAGCAGAATTTTGTCTTCTTTCCAGCTATTATAGCACAACCCGGCGCCATCTCCAACTAAAACCAGAGGCAGAGATGTAGAATTTTCACAAAGCTGCTCCCGCAGCTCCTGAACAGACAAAGCCGCGTCATCGGTCAGTCTCCGGATACCGTCTCTTCCCACCAGAAAACGCGCCGTATACACCTGCTGGCAGCGAGCATCCATTGCCGCCACCGCTATACACTCCTGACCCACCAGATTGTAAGCCAACGCCTCCAGCGTAGAGACCGGGACACAGCCTTTGTTTAGGCCAAATGCCATCCCTTTGATCGCCGAAATGCCGATGCGAAGCCCTGTAAAGGACCCAGGTCCAACAGAAACCGCGAATTTGTCCACCTGGGAAATCTCCCTGCCGCAGGAGGCAAACAGATTCTGCACCATCGGCAGGATGGTCTGACTGTGGGTCAGCTTTACGTTCACGAAACTGTCCCCGATGATCCGTCCATCCTCCCACAGAGCGGCGGATGCCGCCACGGCAGAAGTATCCATCCCCAACATCAGCAAAAGCGTTCATCCCCTTCCACCGTAATGCGCCTGTGTGTATCGTCTAACCGCTCAAAGCACACCCGGATCACCTGATCCGGCAAAGCTCCCTCGATATTTTCGCTCCATTCAATCGCCAAAATCGCCCCTGTATCCAGATAGTCAAAAAAGCCGGTGGAATACAAATCGTCAAAACAAGCAACCCGATACATATCAAAATGATACAATTTCGGCTGCGTTCTGTATTCATGTACCAGCGAAAAGGTTGGGCTGGATACTTCGTCCTGTCCGCCCAATCCGCGGGCAAGGCCGCGGACAAAGGTAGTCTTACCCATTCCAAGTCCGCCAAAAAAAGCCAATATATCGTCCGGACGCAAAATCCGGGCCAATTCCTGGGCAAAATTTTCTGTTTCTTCCGCGCTGGCAGTAACGATTGATCGCATAAATAAGCAAGCCTCTTCTCTTAGAATAACCCCTTGATGTTGCCTTTACCATCTACATCAATCTGGCAAGCAGCCGGCGCCTTTGGCAGGCCGGGCATGGTCATAATATCGCCGGACATAACGACAATAAAGCCCGCACCGGCAGACAGCTTTACATCCCGGACATTGACGGTAAATCCAGTGGGCCGGCCCAATTTAGCCGGATCATCGGACAGGGAATACTGGGTCTTCGCCACACAGACCGGCAGATCCGCTTTGCCCAGCGCCTCAATATCCCGGATGGCCTTTTCCGCTTTTGGGGCGTATGCCACATCCTTACCGCCGTAAATTTTGGTGACAATGGTTTGGATTTTTTCCTTGATCGGCGCTTTTTCATCGTAAAGCAGCTTGAAGTCAGAGGGCTCGGCGCAGGCTTTTACTACTTTATGGGCCAGATCCACCGCGCCCTCGCCGCCTTTGGCAAATACCTCGGACAGGGAATACTCTACCCCCAAACGCTGGCAGCACTGGGCTAGCACCGCGATCTCATCCTCCGTATCGGTTAAAAAGCGGTTGATCGCAACCACCACCGGCACGCCATATTTGCGCATATTCTCCACATGTGCCTCTAAATTGACCAGACCTTTTCGAAGCGCCCCGACATTTTCCGCCGCAACCTCTGCCTTTGGAACGCCGCCGTTGTACTTTAACGCCCGCAGTGTGGCGACAATGACAATGCAGGACGGGGCCAGACCCGCGTAACGGCACTTGATGTCCAGAAACTTTTCCGCACCCAAATCCGATCCAAATCCCGCTTCGGTGATGCAGTAGTCAGCCATTTTCAGCGCCAATTTCGTGGCGCGGACCGAGTTGCACCCGTGGGCAATATTGGCGAAAGGCCCGCCATGCATCAGCGCCGGGGTATTCTCCAGCGTCTGTACCAGATTGGGCTTTAGGGCATCTTTCAGCAAAGCGGCCATCGCCCCATGGACCTGCAAATCCCGGGCATAAACCGGCTTATTGTCGTAGGTATAAGCAACGAGAATGGAACCCAACCGCTCTTTCAGATCGTCCAGGTCCGAGGCCAAGCACAGAATCGCCATCACTTCACTGGCTACGGTGATCTGGAATCCGTCTTCTCTGGGCACACCGTTGATCTTGCCACCCAGGCCAACGTTTACAAACCGTAGCGCCCGGTCGTTCATATCCAGACAACGTTTAAAAAGGATGCGTCTTTGATCAATTCCCAAAATATTGCCCTGCTGTAGGTGGTTGTCGATCATGGCGCACAGAAGATTGTTCGCCGCGGTGATGGCGTGCATGTCCCCGGTAAAATGCAGGTTGATATCCTCCATCGGAACCACCTGCGAATAGCCGCCGCCGGCAGCGCCGCCCTTAATGCCGAATACCGGGCCTAAAGAAGGTTCACGCAAAGCGATAACCGCCTTTTGGCCAATCTTCTCCATGGCCTGTCCAAGCCCTACCGAAGTAGTGGTTTTTCCCTCTCCAGCCGGAGTTGGATTGATCGCGGTAACCAGCACTAGCTTTCCGTCCGGCTCGTCCTGTAAACGAGAAAAAATATCCTCTGAAAGTTTTGCCTTATACCGTCCATACGGCTCCAGTTCCTCTGGAAGGATGTTCATCTTTTGGGCAATTTCGGTGATTGGAAGCATTTTTGCGCCCTGCGCAATTTCAATATCGCTCAGCATGTTTTTCTCACCTTTCTTTTCCTTTTTCGCCACAGCCGCTTTTAAAACAGCGGGGCAAATACTGGTTAAACTATGGCATGGTCGTTTACTTTCGGTTATTATATCATATTTTAATAAGGGACTTCAATTCTTTTTCCAATTCCATTGGTTTCGGACAAAACTTGTGATATACTAATGGCATCTTCCATATTTTCTTTATTTGAGGCAAATCTGCGTTTTGGCGCGTTTTATGAATATTCTAATCCCCAGCGAAGGAGTAATAAAGTGAAAAAAATTTGGCACGTCCTTGTTCGCTATTTTAAAGAAACAGATAAAATCATCCTGCTTTTGTGCTTCGTTTGTTCCGCCTATAGTGTGTTGCTGATGTGCGGCATTCACCATTCCGGTATGGCGACCATCCGCGCAGTGCAGATGCAGATTATCACCTCCCTTTTGGGCCTTGTGGCCGCCATGATTATCTCCAGCTTCGATTACCGTTTTTTGTCCAAGCTTTGGAAGCTGTATTACCCAGTCTGTATCGGTCTTGTGGTCCTGACCTATTTTTTTGGTGAACAGCGGGTGGAATCGGTCGATGATAAGGCCTGGCTTCCTATCCCTTTTTTGGGAATCAATTTCCAGCCCTCGGAACTTTTGAAAATTGCTTTTATTTTGACCTTTGCACTGCATTTGGAAAAGGTCGGCGAGGGCATTAAGGATATAAAAAATCTGCTTTTTCTGTGTGTTCACGGCGCAATTCCCTGTTTGCTGATCCATTTTCAGGGGGACGACGGTACCGCACTGATTTTTCTTTTTATCTTTTTGTCCATGCTTTTTTCCGCGGGTATCCAGCTGCGCTATATCATCATCGCCGGCTCTGCCCTGATCGTGGCCGCTCCGCTAGCTTGGTTGTACCTATTGAGCAGCGACCAAAAGCTTCGCATCCTGGCGCTGTTTATTCCGGATTTGGATACTAATAGGATTTTATACCAACAGTATAATGCAAAAATTGCCATCGGGTCCGGCGGCGGATTTGGCGAAGGGCTGTTTATCGGCGAGCATGTCTATGTGCCGGAAATTCACAACGATTTTATTTTCTCTTTTGTCGGCCAATCCTTGGGCTTTGTCGGCTGTATATCGGTCATTTTCCTTCTGTTTTTGATCTGTGGACGGCTGTTAAACTTTTCCCGCAAAGCAAACGATTTATTGGGTGGCTATATCTGTATTGGTGTTTTCGCTACCATTGCTTTTCAAAGCATTGTCAACATCGGTATGAACTTGAGTATTTTGCCGGTGATCGGCGTAACCCTTCCCTTTTTCAGCTATGGCGGCACCTCGGTAACCACCCTTTATATGGGAATCGGCCTTGCTTTAAGCGTTTATATGCATAATAAAGAGCATCTGTTTATGGATGATTAAAGGCGCAATCTTATTGGCAAAAAAAGAAGACCATCTGTCGGGGACAGATGGTCTTCTTTTTATTTTTCGTCCATAGCACTATTCTTTTGGGAAAACGCCGGTCAGATCAAACGAAGGAATGTAGGTGCTTTTCGCAGAAGAAAGCGCCTGTAAAAAACCGTCTTCGATTCCTCTGTGAAACAAATGCGCCTCTACCTCGTCATATTCACGCTGGCGCAAGGTCCGGTTAAGGCTTTGAAAGTCCGCCGCGTGGCCACAGGGCAGATACTGGCTCATAAGGCTGAATAAAACCGTCCCTGGGGCGAAGGTATCCGCAACCCAGTCTATCACCTGCTTACTGTTTGCCGTTTCCCCCGGCAAAATCAGGTGGCGGATTAACACACCGGAACGAATCAGACCGTTTTCGTCCAGCTGATAAGGCCCTGTCTGACGCACCATCTCTAAAATCGCTTTGCTGGCCCGCTCAAAATAATCCGGTGCACCGGAATATCGCGATGCTAGATTTGCATCGACATACTTTAGATCAGGCAGATAAACCTGCACCTTTCCTTCCAGCAAACGAAGAGATTCTACCAGCTCATAACCGCCACAGTTATAAATGACCGGGACCGGCAGCGGTTTTTCCAGCGACCTGTTAATCGCCCGTACAAAATGTGTGGGGCTTACCAAGTTGATGTTGTGTGCGCCCTGATCGATCAATTCACCGTAAATCTCCTGCAAACGCTCTATGCTAACCTGACGGCCAAAATTTTGCGTGCTGATCTCATAGTTTTGGCAAAAAACACATTGCAGAGAGCATCCACTAAAAAATATCGTTCCGGAGCCGCTGCTCCCGCTGATGCATGGTTCTTCCCCAAAATGCAGCGCAGCCCGGGCAATCACCGGGGCAAGCGGCATGGCACAAACACCGGTTTTTCCTTCCTGTCCATAAAAAAGCGGACGGTTTGCTCCACAATGCCTGGGACAATCATAGCACGGCGCCACCTAAACATCTCCTTCATGGATTGATTAGAGTTTTTCAAAGATGATTATAGCATGAAGGCGGCCGCAATACAAACGCTGTATTCTCTTTTATCTTTCATTTGCAAAAAGCGTTTTTAAGTACCGGAAAAAATCGATCCCCAAAAAAGACAGGCACATGAGAAAAATGCCAAAAGCCGCAAAAACACTGATCAAAACCGCCCAAATCGGCTGGGAGCTGCTCTGGGACAGGAAAACAAACAGCAGCCGAGCCGAGCAGCCGGAAACCGCTCCAGCAAGAAACGGCGTGATAAACCAGTTTTTCCACTGAATCTTGATCTTTGCCCCTTGGATTACCCAATAGAAATTCATTGCTACTCCCACCAGCTCGCTGCCTATGCAGGCCAAGGCATACCCGCCAATCCCCATGGTTCCAACAGTCAGCCAGGTAAAAGCAATTTCGCTGACACCGGTGACCACAATACTAATCGACGCTTGCTTTTGCATACCGATTCCGTTCAGGATGCTGCCGGTGGTAATATGATAAAAGGTCAAAAAGGTCGCAGCTGCCAGCGGAAAAATATGTTCCCCTGCCGATGGATTTTTGTAGATGAGCTGCGCCAGTACCTCTCCTACCGGCAGCATAATTGCCATGGAAACAGCGGTTAATATACTGGTGACCTGGATTGCTTTTCCCGTCTTCCTTCTGGTCTGGGCTTCATTGCTCTTTGCACTGTATTGGGAAAAACGCGGAAGCAGCACGGTATTCAGCGGATGGATAAAGGCGGTTGGCAACATCAAAAGCGGCATGGTCATTCCAACCATCACCCCAAAGCTGGACATCGCCTGCTGTGGGGAAATGCCCGCTGCTATCAGTCTGTTGGGGATTAAAACGGTAGTCGCGCTGGACAAAAAATTGTTGAGCAGTCCGGCCGAGGATACCGGCACAGCGATCGCCGCAACCCTTCGAAACATATCCTTGGGGATTTTGGAGCTCCCCCGCTGGCCCGGCAAAACGGACCGCTTTGCCCTTTTGTAAAACAGCAGAAGAATCGTAACGCTGAAAACTTCACTAATCACCATTCCCAAAACGATCATGGCGGTGGCTATGCCCGGGTCGGATGGACAAAGGACCAGCAAAAGTCCAAGGCCCGCAATGGTGCGGACAATCTGTTCGGTTAGCTCTGATACAATCGGCGGCAGGATGTATTTTATTCCATGAAAGCAGGATTTAAAGATATTTTCAAATCCCGTTAAAAATAAACAGGGCAAAAGCAGAAGCAGAGCGCCCTTGATTTTTTTCTCCCCTAGTACCACTCCCGCAAGAATATCGGGAAATAAACAAACCGGTATAGCGGCACAGGCAAACAGACAAAGAAATACCAGCTGGGCAAAGCGGACCGTTCCCCGTACACAAGCGGTATCCCCCGCCGCCTGGTATTGAGCACATAGACGAGAGACCGCCAATGTCAGTCCGGACATGGTAAAGGACATAATAACCGAATAGGCCGGCATGATCAGCTGGTACATCCCCATGACCTCGGCGCCGCCAAAGCGGCTTAACCCAATGCGGTATAAAAATCCAATCAGCTGTAGGCCAATGGATGACAGGCACAGAAAAAAAGCGTTATAAAAAACCGATTGCTTTCCTATTTTCATAAAACGACCCTCCATACAGCCAGTTTATGAACGCAATCGGGAATTCAGACTTGCCGTCTCTTTATTTTAGACTGCAAGGCCCAGAGTCCGGCTCCTTTTTGTATATCATCGGTTGACTCTCTGGATGGGCAGTGATAGAATGAGCGCAATACAACCAAAATTTTTCGGAGGAAGACATGCATACTCTAGCACTTCAAACACAGCGGCTTATATTACGCCGATTTATAGAAAATGATCTAAACGCATTGTACAAAATTTTCAGCGATAAAGAGGTTAACACGTTTTTGCCCTGGTTTCCACTAAAATCCATCGAAGAGGCAAAAACCTTTTACCAAAAGCATTTTGGGAATAGCTACAGTCAAAATCACCCCTATCACTACGCCATTTGTCTAAATAAGGACGATGAACCGATTGGATATGTCCACGTTGATACCACAAGCGATAGCTATGATTTTGGCTATGGGCTGCGTAAAGAATTTTGGCGCAAAGGAATTGTTACCGAAGCCGGAATGGCGGTGATTAAGCAGCTGAAAACGGACGGGATCCCTTACATTACAGCCACACACGACGTGAAGAATCCACGAAGTGGAGAAGTCATGAAGCGGCTGGGGATGAAATACCAATATTCCTATGAAGAACAATGGCAACCGAAAAATTTTCTTGTTACCTTCCGAATGTATCAATTAAACCTTGATGAAAATGACAGCAGAATTTACAAAAAATATTGGAATCATTCTGCTGTTCATTTTATAGAAACGGATATATAGTTTCCCGTTCAGTAAATCGGGATCTGCCGTATAAACACAAAAGAAAGTCCGGCTTTTTGCATTGACAATCGCTGGCGTTTGACGTAAGATAAAAGCGGTTTTTTGTATAAAAGGGCAAAATTTTGTATCCACAATCAAAACAAAAAAGTCCCTTACAAACAGAGCTGCAAGCCCATTGTCTGTCGGGACGCATTTGGGGGTATTTTTGGTGGAACTTACCTGGCAAACCTTTGCAATTGTCTGTCCGCTGGTCTTTTTAGGTGGATTTATGGACGCAGTAGCAGGTGGAGGCGGTATTATTACGCTGCCGGCTTATCTGTTTGCCGGCGTTCCCATCCATATGGCATATGCCACAAACAAATTTGGCAACAGCTTTGGAACCGCTATCGCGACCTTTAATTATGGGCGCAGCGGCTTTATTCGCTGGAAACCCGGCTTTCTCTGCGCCGCCATGTCTTTAATCGGTTCTTGGTTTGGCGCCCAGCTGGTGGTTATGCTTTCGCCTCAGGCGCTCCAGTTCTGCACCACCATCCTCTTGCCGGTTATCGCGGTGTTTATGATTCTCAATCGGAATATCGGAAAGAAAGAAAAGGAAGAGGTTACCGGGAAGAAACTATATCTGCTCAGTGCAGCAATCGGCCTTGTAATTGGTGTTTACGATGGTTTTTTCGGCCCTGGCACCGGTACCTTTATGGTGCTGGCTTTCACCTCATTGCTGGGCTATTCTCTCATCCATGCCAGCGGCAATGCCAAACTGGTGAATCTTGCTTCTAACGTGGGAAGTCTGATTGCCTATATCTATCACGGAAATGTTCTGTTTTTACTGGGATTTCCGGCTGCGCTCTGTTCCATCTTGGGAAATTATATCGGCACCCGTATGGCGATTAAAATCGGCGGAAAATTTATCCGTCCAGTCCTGCTCATTGCCATGGGCCTTTTGGTAGTTAAGCTGATTTTTGATACGATTTCTTCTTTATAAAAATCCGTTTTTGCGGTTATCTTTTACCTAATTGAAAGATAGCATATATAGGGGCCAACCGGCATCCGTTACAGATTTCTTCCTACAAAAAACATCCGAAGCGGTTTTGGGCTGTCGCTTCGGATGTTTTTTGTATTTTTAGCTTTCTTCCTGCTCCAGCTGCCGGATAGCATCCGTCGTCCTGCGATAATCCTCTTGCAAGCGCTCGAACAACGCGCCGTCTACCTGTGCCATATCCTGTCCGGGGCGAAGTTGTTCGGTTAAATCCTTGCTGGACTCATACAACTGAACAAATGCAAGATTTTGGCACACACCCTTTATCGTGTGGGCGGCTCGGAATGCTTCTTCCTGGTTTTTGCTTTCCATCCCTTTGCAAAGCGCATCAAAGCTTGGATCGTTTAAAAACTTAAGTACAAACTTTCGGATAAGACTTTCTTTTCGAAAACGTCCAAATACATCCTCATAGTTACCGCCTATCGCCTCATAGCATTCTTGTAACGTCATTGATTTTTCCCCTTTCCTGTAACAAACTCATCCTGCTGGACAAAGGCTCCCTTTTTCGAATAACAAAATCAGTCAATGGATGAGATAGCAGAAAGCGTATCTTTAATAGAATCATCGTAGTATCGATAATTTCCCCGACCACCGCGTTTCACAGCATAAAGCGCCTGATCCGCCCGATGGAAAAGCTCTTCATATTCCCTCTCACCATCCTCGGTCTTAGCAATTCCCATACTCAAGGAGATAGGGAATCCGTTGAATTCACCGGTTAACGTGCGGAAAATACGCTGGATTGCCGCTTCTAGGTCTACTTTGTATTCTAAAAAGATCAAAAACTCGTCGCCACCCACCCGCGCGGCCATATCCTCTCCGCGAATGCTGTGACTGAGCTTGTTGGCCATATACTGAAGCACCTGATCACCAAACGTGTGACCATAATTATCGTTTGCCTGCTTAAAATGATCCAAATCTACAATCACAAGAGCAAAGTTACTGTCTGGATAGGCTCTAAGCTTTTGTTGTATATATTCTTTTGCATAGGTATGGTTGATTAACCCGGTCAACAAATCGTGTGAGGCCCGGTGCTGCAAATCAATCATGCGCAAATGCTCTTCATGGATATCTACCACCTTGCCAATCGCACCGGTACACTGGGGCTCCTCATCTCCAAACCACATGGTACGGCTAATAATCCTGCTCCAGCGAAAAGCTCCGTTGATTTGCAGCTCACAGTCAAACTGGACCACCGGTTCCTCCTGCGTCGTCCCGTTGAGCTTTTCGATCAGCTGGTGCAGATTCTCTTTCCCCATTACCGCAATAAGGGATTCATCCTCCTCCGGGTCCATGATAATCTCATTTAAACCCAGCTGGTGCGACCCCCAATCGAATACAGAAAGCATAGGGGGCTGCGTTGTGTACTCAAACTGAATTTCCTGCGATAAAGAAGCAAAAAATTGGTATTTGATCCGCTCATGCTCCAGCAAACGCAATGTGCGCTCCGATACAGCCAGTTCCTCGTGACGCAGAATCTCTGCCGTCACATTGTGCATCTCCTTCTGACTATGCTGGCTTAAGGAATTCACCTGAAGCTCTGTCTGTATATTTTCTCCAATTTCCTGCAAGCACTCAAGCAAAATCGGACTAAACACACCACATTCGCCATTCAGGATCATTTGTACTGCTTTCTCATGAGAATACGCATCCTTATAAACCCGTTTGCTGGTAAGCGCATCATACACATCCGCCAGCGAAACAATCTGGGCGGCAATGGGGATTTCTTCTCCCTTTAACCCATCTGGATAGCCTTTTCCGTCATACCTCTCATGGTGCCAACGGCAGATCTGATAAGCTATTTTTACCAGCGGTTCATCCCCATGAAAAGGCAGCGCTTCTAACATAGAGGCGCCAACAACCGTATGGGTTTTCATCTGCTCAAACTCTTCTTTTGTCAGACGGCCGGGTTTGTTGAGTATTTCATCTGGAATAGCAATTTTTCCAATATCATGCAAAGCAGACGCTTTTCCAATCAGAGAAATGTCCGAAGCGTTCAGTCGGTATTGATCCGTCATCTGTATCAGCTTTTTTAAAAGCATCTCGGTCATCGTTTGAACATGCAAAACATGAAGTCCGCTTTCTCCGTTTCGGAACTCAACGATGTGGCTCAGGATATTAACCAACAGATTACTGCTTTTTTCTTTTTCATAAATTTGGTCTGATACAAGGCCTACCAGCTTTTTTTGCTTGGCATACAGCATGATCGTATTGAGAACCCGGCGGTGTACGATCAACTCGTCAAAGGGGCGGCTGATAAAATCCGTGACACCCAGTTCATAGGCCCGCTCAATATAAGAAGGAGAGGTCTCTGCCGAAATCATAATAACCGGCACATCTTCGATCCAGCGGTACTGATTCATCAGCGCCAAAACCTCAAAGCCATCCATTTCCGGCATGACAATATCCAAAAGAAGAATGGAAATCTCCACATTGTATTTTTGCAGCAGCTGAACAGCCTGTTTGCCGTTTACCGCTTCGATGATTTCAAAATCCTCTCCCAGCATATCTGCCAAAATGGAACGATTCATCTCTGAATCGTCAGCAATCAGGACTTTTTGTTTCTTTTTGCTTTCACTTTTCATAGATACACTTCCCCCGGGAATGCATTACTCTGTCCCCATTCATTTTTGTATTCCCACCCCCAAAAACGCAAATCCAATAAATTATAATATTCCTTTTTCTTTGGAACCGTTCGTGAAGCTGTGCTATAAGCTGAAATTTTCGCAGATACGATTAAAGGTGCTTTCAAAATATATTTGGTCATAGCTGGCAAAGGCCGGGCTAATGCAAAACAACTGTGTATATCCCATTTTCCGGTAAAACTCAGGAGCTTGAAAACTATAGGTATGAAGCAACACCCGCTTAAACGTAATTGAGATTTCCCTTTAAATATACGCTATTTTTTATCATTTGTCTACGGTAAGAGATAAAAAATAGGCCATATGGGCACAGATGTGCCAATGGCCATTATAATTTCAACGCCTCTGTTCTTTAAAAAGAATGGCTTTATAAATATAGAGCTTTTCTATTTCTGCTTTGGGTCAGCTATCCCCTTTTCAGGAATCTGCAAATTCGCAGGCGCCCTTTTTTCCCGATGCTTTTTTGCACTGCGCAGACTAATCCAAACGATAATCCCGGCAAAAACCGCCCAAATCAACAGATAGGGAAGATTGACCACAAACCATACAAAAAAATCGATAAATCCGGTTTTTAGCCGGTACATTGTATTGGACCATCCGGCGCCAATGCGCTGCCAAACCGACTGATCCGGAACCACCGTCACACGCTGCACCTCCCGAACCGACAGTGTAACGGTGCTGTAGTCGATTCGGTTATCATACCGATTTTTAGCGGAATGGTAGCTTTCCAGCTGATAACGAACCTCGGACAGCCGACTTTCTAATTGAATGATAGATTCCAGATCCTGCGCCGACTCCAGCAGAGCCATCAGCCGCTCCTGTTCTGTCTCCAGTGCCGCAATCCTGGCTTCTACATCTACATAATCAAGGGTTACATCTTCCGAGGATTTGCTTGTATGGGTGACTGTGCAAAGCTGGCCAACTTGGCCCAAAAAGTCCTCCAACTTGTCACTGGGAATTCGGATTGTCAATGAACCATAGCGGTTAGAGGAATAGGTAATGGCATTGCCGCTGACCGAGGAATTCTCCAGATACCCATCATATGCCCGGATCGCCTGTTCCAGATTGGACAGGAAAAGATCAAACTCCAGCGTTTCCGCTTCCAATTCCACCTGCCAGATAATTTTCCGGTCCACCGATCCTGCTGCCGGGATCATGACCCCGGAGATGGGAGAGGCCGCATCCTCCACAGAAAAATCCATGTTCCCCGCTCCATCCTCCGCCGCTTCCTGCGGTGTATAAGCGGGCCCAACGTCCCCATTTTTTTCCACAGAGCTTGTCGCACCGCATCCGGACAGTAGCGAAGCGAAGACGGCGATACAAAGGACCGCCCAAAACGACCATTTTTTCATAAAAACCCTCCTCGTCTATTCCTAAAATGTCCCTACTGTCAAATAAGTGCAGAAATTTCGGTATTTTATTGCATCACTCAACAGATTTTAGCGACTCTACCATGCTGATCTTTTTCAGTTTAAAATGCATGACACAATTGACCAGCAGCGAAAAAAACAGCGTTAGTATGCCGGAAAAGAGAAAACTCGTCCATTTGATCGTCCGGCCAAACATCACAATGTCTGTTTCCGCGGTCACCACCACATAATGATGTAAAAAAATTCCAAGGACCAATCCTGTTAAAGTGCCAAGCAAGGTTAAAAAGACATTTTCTCGATAAAGGTACGCCGATACCTCCCGATCGTAAAAGCCCAATACTTTGATCGTTGCGATTTCCCGCATTCTTTCGGTGGCGTTGATGTTGGACAAATTATACAATACCACAAATGCCAGTGCGCCGGCAGAGACAATCAGCACCAGCATAACATAGGTCATGCTGTGGATCATATCCGCAAACTGACTTTTAAGATCTGTCGTGTCAGATACCGCCAACACACCGCCGGCAGCTGTTAGGCTCTGGGAGATTGCATCCTGTTCACCTGCTCCTGGCGCTTCTAAAATCGACTGCACCATATTGTAGACAGCAGGCTGATGGAAATATTTTTCATACGCCTGTGGTGTCATGTAGAGATAGTGACCGGTGTATTGTTCGGCCACCGCGCCAACCGTCACCGTATAGGATTGGTGGTCCGCATCGGTTATCGTAACCTGTTCTCCCGCTTCAACCCCAAGGAAACGGGCCGCCTTTTCCGTAAGGACCACCTCCTCTTGTTCCAACGAAACCGGTGTATGCCCTTTTCGGGTGCGCAGGGTGACAAAGTCCCTTAACCGCTGGGGATTTTCCGGTACAAACAAGTATATATCATAGCTTTTTCCGCTTGGTGCTTTCAATTGAAACGACTCCTGCCGGACATATAGCGAATCTTTTACCTGTGGATGAGAAAATAACAGGGATTCTGCCTCTTCCCGCTGTGAGTCTGACAAATCCTTTTGCAGCACAGTGGTCAAATCATAATGATATAATTGACCGAACTGAATGCCGACGATATCCTGAATCGCGTCGTACAAGCCGAATCCGGTAAGCATCAGGGCGCTGCACCCAGCAATTCCCACCACCGTCATTAGCATTCTTTTTTTATAACGGAACAAATTCCGAAAGGTCACTTTATAGCTGAAGGAAAATCTGTTCCAAATAAATCCAACCCGCTCCAGCAGGACTCTTTTTCCCGCTTTTGGCGCCTTAGGCCGCATGAGAGAGGCAGGCTGTTCCGCCAGTTCCCTCCAGCAGGAAAGCAAAACCGTGGCGAAAACCGTCACAGCTGCCGCCAGTGTGGATGATACAGCAATATCCAGCCTAAATGGCGCTCGAACAGGGATCATCGTATAAAGGATGCCATAGGCGCTATAAATAATCATTGGGAATAAGCGCATACCCACCAATAAGCCGGCAAGACTGCCTGTCACCGTTGCCACCAGCGCATAGATCAGAAATTTCGCTGCAATTGCACCGGACCGATATCCCAGCGCCTTTAAAGCTCCAACCTGAACACGCTGCTCCTCTACCATCCGGGTCATAGTGGTCAGGCAAACCAACGCCGCTACAAGCAGAAAAAATAGAGGAAATACCCGTGCGATCGCTGCGATCCGGTCGGCATCATTTCCAAAATCCAGATGCCCCGGGTAGTCAGTCCGGTCCAAAACATACCATTCGGGAGGCTCCAGCTTTTCCAAGTCCCTTTTGGCCTTTTCTAATTCCTGTCGGGCATTCTCCTGCTGCTGGGCCTGAGCGCCTTTGTCCAGCTCCTGTTGGGCGGCGGCAATTTTTTTTGCCGCTTCGGACCGGATCTGCTCTAAACGAATCGCCGCCCGATCCCTTCCCAGCTGCTCCAGCTGCGAAGCCAGTGTGTCAATTCTCCTTCGATATTCCTCCGAGTAGGAAGAAAGTCCCTC
>CAJUMG010000009.1:0-31305 GCA_910587335.1 uncultured Oscillospiraceae bacterium | reverse complement strand
TCTACCCCATCGGCGAGCAGATAAATTTCTGTGTAATAATCCTCTAAAAAGGTTTCGTTGGGGACCATGATAAACGCGTTAACCTTTCCGCTTCCGATTGCAGAGGTTCCCCGTCCAACACTGATATACAGCGGATTTTGCACAATCCCCACAATGGTAAAACGATCCGCCGAAAGGGTATCGGTCAAATCCTTATCCGATTTGCCGCTTGTTAGCGTAATACTGTCCCCCACCTGAAAAGGAATGCCCAAAACCTCTTCTGTGACCTCTACTACGCATTCATTTGGCGCTTGCGGGAAGCGCCCCTCCAACAGCACGGGCATATTCATCCTATCTGGATCCTCGTTTTTTAAGCGGTCAAAATCGTACCCCATCACCTTAACAACTTCACTGTCTTTCCCTGTTTCTAAAACTGTGTCCACCCAGTGACCGGGTAAGACTCCGCGAATTCCTTCCATCTCCCGTAAAGCCTTTATATCTTCATCGGTAAAAGCCATGGTAGAAAGCAGGCGAAAGTCGCTGAGTCTTTGCTGGTCAAAATAGGTGTCAGCCGTCAATTTCATATCTGGACCAGACGCGGTCAGTCCAGCAAAAAAGCCAACGCCAATGGCTACAATGAGAAATATAGAGAAAAATCTGCTTTTTGTCTTGTATATTTCACGGAAAATATCCTTGATAAAAGCATTTGTCCCAATTTTTGTGCGCGGTTTTTTTACCATTCAATCGCCTCCACCGATACAATGTGGGGATTTTTCTCCATCCATTCCACACGGGCGTTTTTCATGCGGATGATTCGATCTGCCATCGGTGTCAAAGCAGAGTTGTGGGTGATGATGATAACTGTGGTTCCGCTTTTACGGCAGGTATCCTGCAAAAGTTTCAGAATACTCTTCCCGGTCAGATAATCCAGCGCACCGGTGGGTTCATCGCACAAAAGCAGCTTGGGGCGCTTGGCCAGGGCCCGGGCGATTGCCACCCGCTGCTGTTCTCCACCGGAAAGCTGCGCTGGAAAGTTATCAAGCCTTCCGCCCAATCCAACCTCTGTCAAAATCTGTGCTGCGTCCACCGGATTTGTACAGATCTGCGAGGCCAATTCTACATTCTCTTTCGCCGTAAGGTTTTGTACCAGGTTGTAAAACTGAAACACGAACCCAATGTTAAACCGGCGGTATCCAATCAATTCCTTCGGCGAAAGCTGGCTGATATCCTTTCCGTCGACCAACACATTCCCGCTGGTACAGCTGTCCATCCCGCCCAAAATATTTAAGATGGTGGTCTTTCCCGCGCCGGAAGGGCCGACAATCACACAGAATTCACCCTTTTCGATTTCCAGATTCACACCATCCGCCGCGGTAATGGTCACTTCGCCCATTTTGTATTCTTTAATTACATTTCTAAGCTCTACAAACGCAGACATAAACATCCTCCCGCCTGCCAAAGTAATAAATTTTTTGTGATTTAGCTATTTTTCAGTCTATTTTATCATATCCAAATCCGGCTTGAAATCGATGAATCGTCCATAAAAAACAGAAAAAAGTGCTGATTGAGCCAGTTGACTTTTTTCGCCGTTTTTTTTATAATATAAGGTAACACAAAAGTCAAGCGCAGGATAAAAAAGGATTTTGAATGCTGTTTTCAGCGGATAGGAGAATGGAAAAAATGGCTTATTTTTACGAAGAACCTTCCCGTACTTTCAGTGAATACCTTTTGGTCCCCGGCTATTCCTCTGCGGAATGTATTCCTAACAACGTAAATCTGAAAACCCCTGTAGTCAGATTTAAAAAGGGGGAGCAGCCAGCCCTGACCATGAATATCCCGCTGGTATCCGCCATTATGCAAGCGGTATCCGGCGAAAAGATGGCTGTCGCGCTCGCCAGAGAAGGCGGAATTTCCTTTATCTATGGCTCTCAGTCTGTTGAGGATGAGGCCGCAATGGTCGCGCGGGTAAAGAATTATAAAGCGGGATTTGTTCGCAGTGATTCGAATATCCGGCCGGACCAAACATTAAAGGATATTCTGGATTTAAAAGCCAAAACTGGCCATTCTACTGTTGCTGTAACAGACGATGGTACCGCTGAAGGAAAGCTTTTGGGCATTGTGACCGGTCGCGATTATCGAGTCAGCCGCATGGATCCTGCCACCAAAGTGTCAGAATTTATGACTCCTTTTGAAAATCTGATTTACGCTAAAGAGGGTATCACCCTAAAAGAAGCCAATAATATCATTTGGGACCACAAGCTGAATAGTCTCCCTGTTATTGACGATAATCAGCGGCTTTTGTACATGGTATTTCGCAAGGACTATGACTCCCACAAAGAAAACCCATTGGAATTGTTGGACGCTTCTAAACGGTATGTAGTAGGAGCCGGTATTAACACCCGCGATTACGAAGAGCGTATCCCCGCTTTGGTCGAAGCAGGGGCCGATGTTTTGTGTATCGATTCCTCCGAGGGCTTCTCCGAGTGGCAGAAACGGACGTTGGATTGGACCCGCGCAAAATACGGTGATTCGATAAAAATTGGCGCCGGTAACGTGGTCGATCGAGAAGGTTTCCTCTTTTTGGCCGAAGCAGGGGCCGATTTTGTAAAAGTGGGCATCGGTGGCGGTTCCATCTGCATCACCCGCGAACAAAAAGGTATTGGCCGTGGTCAGGCAACCGCACTCATCGAAGTTGCCAAAGCCCGGGATGAGTATTACGAGAGAACCGGCATTTATGTTCCTGTCTGCTCTGATGGCGGTATCGTTCACGATTATCATGT
This sequence comes from uncultured Oscillospiraceae bacterium, assembly GCA_910587335.1. Taxonomy (GTDB): domain Bacteria; phylum Bacillota; class Clostridia; order Oscillospirales; family Ruminococcaceae; genus UBA3818. The sequence goes on along the minus strand of CAJUMG010000009.1, from coordinate 28,546 downwards.
TACTTTGGCGCTAGCCATGGGAGCTGACTTTATTATGCTGGGCCGTTATTTCTCCCGGTTTGACGAAAGTCCCACCAACAAGGTTATGATCAATGGAAACTACATGAAGGAATATTGGGGCGAAGGGTCCAGCCGTGCAAGGAACTGGCAGCGTTATGACCTTGGTGGCGAAGCCAAGCTTTCCTTTGAAGAGGGTGTGGATTCTTATGTACCCTATGCCGGTTCTTTAAAGGACAATCTAAATATTACGCTGTATAAAGTCCGCTCTACTATGTGCAACTGTGGCGCGCTCACCATTCCGGAATTACAGCAAAAAGCGAAAATCACAATGGTTTCCGCCACCAGTATTGTAGAAGGCGGCGCGCATGATGTCGTACTAAAGGATAACAATAAGGTAGCAAAATAAGCGATTGATCGATTCTGTTATTTTAAAAAGCATCCCTTTCTGTTTAAAATAGAAAGGGATTGTTTTTTATCAGCAAAAAGCACTGGGCCGTAAAATCGGTCCAGTGCTTTTTGCTACAGAATTTTTGGATAAAATACCAATCTAAAAAATGACATACAATGTTTATACAAATTGTATTCTTACAGAATATTATACAATTTTTAAACAAAAATGACCCCTTACAAAACCCACTCACCTTTACTGGCCGACTTCACATGCATAGAGCCATCCTCTGCGTAAAAATAAACCGTTCGTCCAAAATCTTTTCCCGTATCATCTGCAATAATCGGGATGCCCAAACGAGAAAGCTCTTTTCGAACAGCTTCAATATTTCTCTGGCCAATACTGGCAAGCGCATTATTGGATATCGCCGTAAACATTCGGGCCCCACCGGCGATTTTCGCAGTCAGTCTCCGTTTGTCCGCACCAGCAGCCACCATTTTCTGTACCAAAATGACAATGGCCGTGTCGGCGAATCGATACGCCTGTTTCGCATCCCGATTGGTATTTGTCGGCAGCATGATGTGGGAAAGCCCCGCCACTTTTGTCACCCGGTCATACAAACAAATACCGATACAAGAACCCAGCGCAAAGGTTACCAGCGCATCTGGAGAGCGTGCAACATTCAGGTCTGAGATACCGACCTTGATTAACTGACTCATAGTTCTATCCCCAGATTTGTCATAATTTTTTCTAAAGAATCTACATCCGGAATTAGCAAAATATGATTTGGTGCATGTAAATCAATGCCGTTAAATTCATTGTTAATAAAGATAATTTTATCACTGATGTTGGCATAATGGATTGCCGGCACACTCAAAACCGCCCCAAGCATATCAACACACATCGACGGAACTGTAATATTGATGCTCAGCCCCGTCATCTCAGCAATCGCGTTGACATAAGAAGCAGCCATAATATTTGCCATCTCCTGAATAGCAGAATAGCACATTTCGTCGATTTCGCCGGATTCCGGCATTGGCTCGCCTAATAAGGAGGTCAGCATCATGTTGGCAAAATCCTGATGGAGAAGGAACATGATCATCCCGTTGACGTCCCCTTCCAAGGAAAGCAGCAAACCAACAATCATCTGTTCCGGGCCGCCCATCTCTTCTTCGACCTGTTCATAATCAAGAATACGGACTGCAGGCACTGAAATATTAACCGGTGTATTTAGCATTGACGCAAGCGACGACGCAGCGTTTCCTGAACCGATATTTCCGATTTCGCGCAATACATCAAGATGCATGTCCTTTAAATCTTCATATGTTTCAAATGCCAAATTTTTCCCCTCTTTTCCTCTTATCTCAAATTGTTCACGATTTGCTCTAATTCATCGGCAGTCTGCACCATCCGAGCATTGATCTGATATGCCCTTTGGTTTACAATAACAGATACCATCTCATCCGCTAAATTCACACCAGACTGCTCCAGCGCATACTGAACCAATTGGTATTTCCGGTCATAGTTCGCAGGCGCACCATTGTTGACCGATACAGCTTCTCCCGACACGTCTGTTTTCAAAAAGGAATTTCCACTAACCTGTTCAAGTCCATAGGGGTTGGGAAAATCGTATATTCCGATCTTTTCTTTCAAATCGGTCAGATCAAAAAGGCCCTCCTGTGACCCAGCCGTAAGCGCAATCTTTCGCCCTTGTGCATCCAACACGTAATAGCCAGAAGCATTGACCAAATAACCGGTGCCTCCCTCAATGCTAATATCAAAGGCGCCGTTGCGGGTATATTGCGTGCTTCCATCTGGAAGCTGTAATGCGAAAAGGCCGTCACCCATCAGCCCAAAATCAAGGGTATGTCCTGTCTGAATGACCGATCCCTGCTTGTAAATCAAGCGAGAATCCTGGAATTTTACTCCATGTCCAACAAGAGGCTCCTCCGGACTGTTCACAGCCATTCGCGTATAAAGCAGATCATCGAAAGCCGATTTACTCGCTTTGAATCCCACAGTATTGCTGTTTGCAATATTGTGGGAAACAATGTTCATTCCCTCTTGCGAGGCAATTAACCCGGATGCTCCGTTAAAGAAAGAAATGTTCATTTTTCATCGCCATCCTTTCTAAAATTTTGACTATACAGATGCAATTTGCGTAGCCGCTTTTTGATCGATGTCATCAATAATCTGTAAAGCGGTGCTACACGCCTGGAAAGCACGCTGGGCCTCCATTACCAATGTATATTCACGGTTAATATCAATATTAGACCGCTCGATCCAGCCCTGCACCAAATTTGTCTGCTCGGTCACTCGCTCATTTGCTTCCATATTTTCGGTTTGATACAGACCGTTTTGAATTTGGTTGATTTCGGTTCCCTCCGGCGGGATGGTAACCAAAAGCTTGTCGACCACTTTCCCAGCCTCGTCATAAATCGTGCCATCCGATTCAACGGTGAAATAGGCAGTATCCAGCTTAATCGGCCCTTTTTCACCCAATACAACGCCAACTCCCGGCAATACCAGCTGGTTTTGATCATCCAAATCAAAGTTGCCGTTGCGGGTAAGGTACTGCGCCCCTTCGTTCCCCTCTTCGTCTGCCGCGGCCTGAACGTTGAAATATCCCACGCCGTCAATCGCGATGTCGTAAGGCCGCTCGGTTTCCTCCAATGAATTGGGGTCAAAACGAATCGGCACTTCAGAAACCATACGCATCGGCGTTCCTGTCCCAATCCTGCCGGTATTATAGCCTTCGATTCGTGTGAGGAATTCATGCTCAAACGTCGTAGTCACCACACGAGATCCCCGAAAGCCAGGAGTCTGGGAATTGGCGATGTTGTTTGTCAGAACGTTCAAGGTCCGCTGTTGTGTCAAAATACCCGACGCAGCCGTATAAAACCCTCTCAACATGAAAAATCAACCTCCTATGTACTGGGACATTTTATCCCGTAATTTTTTAATCAATTTTCTATTGATCTGTCCAATTCGTTGTTCACTGACCCCCATGATCTGTCCAATTTCCTTCATGGTCAGGTTTTCATAATAATACAACGATAAAACGGTTCGTTCCTGCTGATTCAGTGAATCAATCGCCTCCATCAGCTCCTGCTTTAGTTCCTGCCGGTCAATATTTCGTTCCGGGTCAAATTCGTCTCCATACATCGTAGAAGGATGCATGTGGGAAGGCGCCGCCAAAAGCGCTTCAAAAGAACTGAGATTATCCCCTGACATTTCCACAACACATTGATCGAATTCTTTCAGGGACATTCCCGCTTCTTTCGCCATCTCCGCCCGTGTCGGGGACCTGCCTAATCGTGTAGTCAAATCTTTTTCAATATTATTGATTCGGATATTCGTCTGCCGTACCCGCCGTGGAAGCCAATCCTGTTTGCGGACATAATCGATAATCGAGCCACGCACTTTTGTAAAAGCATAGGTAGAAAATTTCACATCGCGGTCCGGCTCAAACCGCTGCAAACTATCGATAATTGCGATAATTCCCTGATTTAACATCTCTTCCGCCGAAGCGTATCTATAAAACGTGTTGGCCATTTTGGCAACAATTCCTTTTACAATGTAGCTGTAATGCATCACCAACTGGTTTCGGAGTTCCAATGAACCGTTTTGTTTATATACTCGCACAAGCCGTTCCGCTTCTTCAGCGGTAAAACTTTCATTTTGCAGCTCTGTCGATATCACCGTTCTGAATCCCCCTTCCTGCCGCTATCGCATTTTACATAATCGTGATATTGCCTAAAGCCTGGATTTTGACATCGGGATCAATTTCATTAAATGATAATACCGTCGTATTTGGATAAAATTGGTCAATCAGCTTTTTAAAGTAAACACGGACAATGGGCGAAGTAATGATAATCGGTGTTGTGACCAGATCTTTAATCTTTTCAATCTCCTTTGTAGTTGCTGAAACAATTCCTTGTATCGTCTGTGGTTCCAGTGCGAGATAGGAACCGGTTTCCATCTTCTTTACAGAACCCATAATCTGATTTTCAATATTGGCATCCAAGCTAATCACTTTTAGCTGACCCGCTTCTGCAAAGCGATGGGTAATCGTTCGTTTTAGCGCTTGCCGGACATATTCGGTAAGCATATCCATATCCTTCACCGTCGCCCCATAATCAGCCAGCGTTTCCAATATGGTCTCTATATCCCGAATCGGTACACCCTCCCGCAAAAGGTTGCAAAGAATTTTCTGTAAAGTACCTACACTGACAATCGCCGGAACTGTATCATTGACAATCGCTTCATTGACCTTGCGCAGGTTTGTTAAAATATTATTCACTTCCTGCCGATTTAACAACTCATGAGCGTGTACTTTAATGATCTCAGAAAGGTGGGTAATAATGACCGATGTTGGGTCAATCAGCGTATATCCAGCCAACTCTGCTTTTACCCGGCGGTCTTCGCTGATCCATTTTGCCGCTATACCAAATGCCGGTTCTACCGTCTCAATTCCTTCCAGCATATCGTGATCCGGATCAGGTGCGAGAGCCAGATAATGGTCTACCAAAACCTCTCCTTGTGCGACCTGCTCCCCCTTAATGCTAATCGAATACTGGTTCGGGTTTACCTGTCCGCTGTCCTTTAATCGTACCGAGGGGAAAACAAGACCCATTTCGGTGGCAAATTGCTTACGGAACATAATGACTCGATCCACAAAATTTCCGCCACTTGCCTCATCCACTAGAGGGATCAAACTGTATCCAAACTCCATAGAAATCTGATCGACATTCAAAAGGTTATACACATTATCAATATTCTTATAATAATCCGCCTCGCTGGTCACCTCTTCTGTAACTGGAGGGGCCTCTCCAGCTGGTGCGACCTCCGGACCTTTGCGCATGAGCAAAAACCCTAAAACTAATAAAATCGCCGACATGGTAAGTACCTGCGGAACAGGAAAGCCGATAAAGCACAGCATAGACATAGCAATTGCAGACATGATAAGCACCATCGGCTGAGAAGAGAACTGATGAATGACATCATCATTCAAATTTGCCTCCGAAGCGGACCGTGTAACGATCATACCGGTAGCTACCGAAATAAGCAGCGCGGGGATCTGTGACATCAATCCATCGCCTACCGTGGAGGTAGAGTATATCTGCATAATCTCCTGAAAGGTACCAACGTTATTGACAAAACCAATCGCGATACCGCCAATCAGGTTGATAAAGGTTACCAGCAAAGACATGATGGCGTCGCCCTTAACAAATTTAGAAGCACCGTCCATAGCGCCAAAGAAATCCGCTTCCCGCTGGATTTTCGAACGGCGTGTACGGGCCGTTTCTTCATCAATTAAGCCAGAACTTAGATCGGCGTCAATCGCCATTTGTTTACCAGGCATCGCATCCAATGTAAAGCGGGCAGAAACCTCCGCCACACGTTCAGAGCCTTTGGTAATAACGATAAACTGTACCAAAACAATGATGAGGAAAATAACCAATCCAACGATTACATTTCCCTGAATAACAAACTCACCAAAAGTTTTTACCACCTCACCGGCATATCCGCCATTTGTAAGAATTTTTCGGGTGGAAGAAACGTTTAACGCTAAGCGAAAAAGCGTAGTAATCAAAAGTAAAGAAGGGTAGATGGAAAACTCCAGCGACTCCTTGATATACATGGTAGTCAGCAGGATTACAAAAGAGATTGTCAAGTTGGCGATGAACATAAAGTCCAACATCCAGGTTGGTAGCGGTACGATTAACAAGAAGATAACCGCTACAACAAAAGCAGAAACCGTATTGTTAAAGAGTTTCAATCTAATTCAAATCCTTTTTCTTCAGACTATATACAAATGCCAGCACCTCAGCAACCGGCTGGTAAAACTTATCCGGAATCTCGTGGTCCAAATCGACTGTCTCATAAAGTCCTCTTGCCAGCGGCCTATTCTCCGTGACAAAGACACCATTTTCTTCTGCAACCGCAACAATGCGCAGCGCCAAGCTGTCAACACCTTTGGCAACTACCACCGGCGCGTTATTTCGCTCCGGCTCATACCGGATCGCCACAGCAAAATGGGTCGGGTTTCGAATGACAACATCCGCACTGGGAACCTGCTGCATCATACGCTGACGAGCCTGCGCTTGCTGACGTTCGCGAATTTTTCCTTTGATCTGCGGATCTCCTTCGGTCTGTTTATACTCTTCCTTAATCTCTTGTTTTGTCATCCGCAGATTTTTCTCATAATCCCACCATTGATAGAAATAGTCGGCCGCCGCCACAAAAAACATAACCAACGCGGCCGTTTGGGCAATGGACAAAACCATATTTCCGGTCATGGCCATAATCTGAGCAAAATCCATGTCCAGCATTCTCGGGAAATTCCAAAACTCTTGCCGGAATAGATTATAAATAATATATCCTAATATAAATATTTTCGCCAAAGATTTTAAAAGCTCAATCACTCCACGCAAGGAAAACATTTTTTTTATTCCTTGTAGCGGATTTAAACGATTGAATTTGGGAGCGGCGGCTTTCATTGCAAATAATCCTCGGGTCTGCGCCACCGTTAAAAGGATTGTAACACCGCTGCCAATTAACAACATAGGCATAGCGGCAATGGTAAATACGCCGCAGGCTTCCATAAAAAAGGATGCCACCTCTGAGGTTCCCAGCTCGTTTAGAGAACCTGCCCGGCTGAAAAAATTTGTCATGCAGTTTTGTAGTGTCGACAATATAAGCGGCCCAAGCAGCTTGAACCCATAAAAGGTCGCCAAAAGCGAAAACACAACGACTACTTCACGGCTTTGAAATATGTTACCTTTTTTTCGTTCGTCTTGTTTTCGTTTGGGTGTGGCTTTTTCGGTTTTCTCGCCGGCCAAGCAAATCCCCCCTTTAAAACCCCGTCTAAAGCGTCATGAACCTAATGCCATAAATGCGCGCTGCAAATTTTCAAGCATAAGACGCATGTAATGATCTGTAAAAGTCGCAATCGGATTTGCAAACGCCAACAAAAGTAAAATTCCCAAAAGAAGCTTGAACTGAATATTGATAACAAACACATGGATCTGCGGAATCAATTTCATCAGTACGCCCATTGATAGCTCTAATACAAATTCTGCCGCCATAAAAGGGAGCGCCAAACGCAATCCCAAAGAAAACGCGCCAATGAACAATTCTAAAAAAAACTGTGCGCATTCCAGTGAGAATGAGGCGCCGCCAAGGGGCAAAATCTGAAAAGATGCTGTAAAAATCTGGATTAACAGAAGATGACTGTTCGTGGCAAAAATAAAAAGGGCAAACACGATATTCAAAAGGTTACTGGAAATTGACATTTGTATGTTTGTTCCTGGGTCAAACACCTTTGCCATAGAAAGGCCAAACTGCATATCCATTAGGTCGCCAGTGAAAAAAAGCATATAATAGTAAATCTGGAATACAAACCCACAGGCAAGCCCTACAAATAATTCTCGAAGAAGCCCCACGAATAAATCCAATGAATTCCACCCAGCTAACTCAGGTGCGGATAATCCTGGCGCCACTAGTAATGTTAGCAAGAATATGAGTCCCATCCGCACCATTGATGGAACATTTCTGCGTGAAAATAACGGATTCATCCCAATCAGGCCACCCATTCGGGCAAATACCAAAAGCCAGACTGTCGTATTTGACAAAATAGAATTGAGCATATTACAAACCAGCCATCAGGTTGAAAAGTTTTTTTACCAGGTCGTCTAACAAAGTAATCATCCAAGAGCCGGATACCAGAAGCACCAAAGCAATCGCCAAAACCTTTGGTACGAAGGTCAGTGTCTGCTCATGAATTTGCGTCGCTGCCTGAAAGATTGCAATAACCAACCCAATTACGATACTAAGCAACAGAATCGGGCCTGCCAACTTAAAAGCAACCAACATCGCTTCCTGAAAAACACCCATTACATCTCCCTGGGTCATAAACGCTTACCTCCTACTTATTTAAAACCGCTTACAAGCGTTCCAATTAGTAATCCCCAACCGTCAACCAACACAAATGTCATAATTTTAAACGGCAGAGCAATTGTAGAAGGCGGTAGCATTACCATTCCCATTGACATCAAAGTACTGGAAACTACCATATCAATGATTAAAAATGGAATGAATAGCAAAAAGCCAATCGAAAAAGCCCTTTTCAATTCACTGGTAATAAATGCTGGGACAACAATTTGCATATCCAGCTCAAGCAATTCTTCTTGTTCGCCGGTCAATGTAATCTGCGAATCTGTCTTTTCATTGGAAATGGAGATAAATAAATTCAAATCATCCGTATAAATCTGACGGATCATAAATTCTTTAAGCGGAACGGTCGCCCGTTCAATCGCCTCTTGCTGTGTAATTTCTTCCGCCCGATAAGGCTGATAAGCAGTTTCATTGATCTGTGTTAGGACTGGCGACATGATAAAAAGCGTTAAAAACAGCGCGAGACCAACCAAAACCTGATTGGGAGGACTTTGCTGTGTTCCCAAAGCATTGCGCAAAAAAGAGAGTACAATGACAATTCGGGTAAAGCTTGTCATCATGATCAGAATAGAAGGCGCAAGAGCTAAAAGGACAACCGTCAGCAATGCATCTAAAATTCCAAATTGACTCCCCGAAGCGTCTCCAGATCCAAGATCAACCGTTACAACCGGCGCCGCATAAGCCTTAACCAGAAAAAAGCCGGTTACAACCAATGTAATGACCGCTGCCGACAGCAGGAATTTCTTTACATTTTTGCGCAATTCCTTCTTTTTTTCGATGATCTCATTCATCAAACTTATCCTTTTCGTTTTTTTTCTCCGAAGTCCATCCCTTTAATGCATTTTTTAATGCCGCAGCAAAATTTGATGAACTGGACAACATGGCAGATACTCCATGAGCGTTTTCCTCCTCTGAAAACGCCTCTTCCGCAAAAACTTCTGGATCCAATTCCTCAATTTTATTGATATGATGCGCTGTCATACCCAAAAGCCAAACCCGATCTTCCAATCGAATCACAATTAAAGAGCGATCTGCTCCCAAAGCCATTCGGTCCAGTATCTTAATTTTACTGCCTCCGGCCGAACCACGCAGACCATAACGTTTTCCGATCCATCGGGTACAAAACCAAGCCAGGAACAGAACCAATATAAATAGAAGAATACTTCCAATCAACGATAGTATAATCGAAAACTGTCCCTGCGGCATGGCTTGTTCCTCCAAATGATTATCCTAACACCTTGCTGACTGTCTGTAAAATACGATCAGGCTTAAATGGTTTTACAATAAAATCCAGCGCGCCCAGTTTAATCGCCTCTACTACCATTGCTTCCTGGCCCATAGCAGAGCACATAACAATTTTTGCGCCGCCATCTTTCGCTTTAATTGCCTGTAACGCTTGAATACCGTCCATATTTGGCATGGTAATATCCATAATGACCAGATCTGGATGCTCCTGATCGTAAGTCTCAACAGCTTGCTGTCCGTCTGAGGCCTCGATCAACTCGGTGTATCCCGCTTTTGTTAACGCGTTTTTAATGGTCATTCGCATGAACGCCGCATCGTCTACTAGCATAATTTTCTTACCCATTTACATAGTCTCCTTTAATGGATTTTGAATTTTAAATTATTACAGTTCAAAGCTTAATATTTATTCTTCTAGCTTTAAACTCTCCATCAGTTCTTTTGTCCCCAAAATTTCAGTGATTCTCACACCAAAATTATCATCAATTACCACAACATCGCCCCGAGCCAATAATCTGCCATTTACAACAATATCTACTGGCGCGCCAGCTTGCTTGTTCAGCTCGATAACCGTTCCCTGTCCAAATTCAATAATTTCACGAATTTTCCGTTTTGATTTACCAATCTCCACCGAAACATCCAGCGAAACACCCATCAACATATCAATATTGCCATTGACATTAGGAGTAGATGGATTTTGTACATTAAACTGCGGAAATTGTGGATTTTGAACATTGATGGTAGGCTGTTTGATTACATGGGGCGAATTTCCTTCCGCCTGAGCAGCTGTGCCATAACCCGGATAAGGGGGATAAGGCGCCGGTGGATACCCTGGATATCCATAATACGGCGGATACCCTGGATAAGGTGTCTGCCCATAGGCTGCAGCCGGATCCGGATATCCAGCCGGCGGCATCGGCCCAGGTGCCTGCATCGGCGCCGATTCTTCTTGGGCAGGTGCTGGAGGTGCAGCCGCGACCGGCGGAGGGGACATGGGCGCAGTCGGCGCCGCCTGTGCAGGGGATCCCGCCGGAGCAGATGGTGCAGGCGCAGCAGCCGTCGATTGGCCATTTTCCGTGGCCTGTTCTTGATTCCCCAAGACCTGACCAGTAATCTCTCTAACTAATTCATGATTCAGAATACTGGCAAAATTGGTATCCATTACATCTTCAATGGTCAGCTGGAAAGAGACTGCGACAATCTCGTCGCCCTCTTTTACATTAACCGCCTCACTATAGCTGCTTTCTGACCCAACAACATTTGCCTCCGGTGTAGAAATGTTCACAACTCTCCCCAAAACATCGGACAAAGCAGTCGCAGAAGCGCCCATCATTTGGTTCATGACTTCGCAAGCAGCGCTCATGCTCAATTCGTCAAATACAAAATCTTCACTTGGCGGATCTGTATTTCCCATCAGCAAATTCAGAATAACCTGCATGTCCTGTTGGCGAAAAATCATCACATTCGAGCCGGAAATTCCTTCAACGTAGTTGATTTTAACCAAAATTGCAGGCTCCAAAGCAGCGTAGTCCATCGCGCTGAATTGTCGGACCTCCACGGTGGGCGTGGAAATGATTACTTGCTTATCCAGCATAGTGGATATCGCTGTAGCCGCCGAACCCATACTGATGTTTAAGATCTCTCCAATTGTATCAATTTCCAGATTTGTGAGAAGACTATTCCCATCTACTGGCTGGTTACGTTCTTCCATTGGATATCCTCATCTCCATTACTTACTATATTTTGCAGCTTAATTGCCTTCTTTTTCTTGGTTTCGCCTAATTTTGCTGTAAACCACGGAACTTTATCAATTGTAACGGTTATATCACCGTTAATTGATTTGTTAAGCGGAATTACGTCATCCGGCTGCAGCTGCATAATATCCTTTAAAGACATCTTAAACTCATCAAATACCGCCCGGATTTCCATATTCGAAGCACATACGCTTTCCAGAATCAAACGCTTTTTCGCTTCTTCCTTTTCAGGATCCTTCCGCTTTTTAGAATGTGTATATCGCAGATTAAAGGTATCAATTACCTGTTCTAAAAACTCTGCGGGAATGCAGACGCTAATGGAACCATTCAAACGTTCACCCAATTTAATATTCATCATAACAATTACGACAATATCTTCTGGAGCGAACACCTGCAACAAACGCGGATTCGTTTCAAGGTCACTGAGCTTTGCCCCCACCTCGAAGTGGTTATTCCAGGTATCTTCCAGACGTTGGGTAATATTTGTAAATACATTCCTTAGAATGGCGATTTCGATATCAGTATAGTTTCTGTCATAATTGATTCCAGTGCCTGGTCCGCCTAGTATACGATCAATCAGATAGAATCCAACCGATGTCGGAATATCCATAATCATTCTAGCATCGTCAAAGTGTTTGTCCTCCGGCTTCATCTCAATCATACCGATTAGCGCCGAATCCGGTAAAGCATTATTATATTCGTAATAGCGCTGCTCTTCAATGTTCGATACTTCGATTTCACAAACCGTTCGCAAAAGTCCTGAAAAATAGGGTGCCAGCATACGCGAAAATGTCTCATGCAGACTATCCAATGATTTTAACTGTTCTTTTGTGAATTTCTTCGGTGATTTAAAATCGTATTCACGAACTTTTCTGGTTTCCTCTTCTACATGAACCTCTCCAGAATTCATCTTTTGAAGGAGCGCATCTATTTGACTCTGTGACAGTTGTTCTGGCATCGTCTTACTCCTTTAATTTAGGCTTATGAATTTCCGGTAGGATCCGGAGAAACAGGCGTCTCCTCTGGGACCTGTGGAGTTTCTGGCGAGCCTTGTGTCTCTGGAGTATCTAGAGGCTCCGTGGGCTCTTGAGTACCCTCCTCGGGCGAAAGAACATCCAGCGCGCCGCCGGACTTCGGGAACTGAGAAGGATCAAACAGGCTCGCCAATTCGTCATTAACCGAATCGTTCGTACCTTCTCCTGCATCCCTAATAATCGTAATGTCTACGCGTCGGTTCTTCTCACGTCCCTCCTCTGTATCATTTGGGGCAACCGGATAGTTTTTTCCATACCCCATAGGCCGCAATTTCTGGGGACTGATCTGCTTTTGTTCTTCCAGATAAATCGCTACGTTACTCGCTCTCTCGCTGGAAAGCATCCAGTCAGAAACCGCATAATTGTCCTGCTCTACATCGGCGGTGTGTCCATTGATACTGATAATATAGATCTGCTCTTCAACATTGTGCAGACAATCCCCCACAAAGCCCAAAATTTCATAGGCAGAGGGCAGAAGATCATATTTGTCCGGACGGAAGAAAATATTGTTTTGGAAACGAATGTACACGACATTTTCACCATCTGTGCTCACTTCTACCGAGCTGCTTAAATTATTCTCCTCAATGTAAGCCTGAAGATAAAGAAACAGATCGTCAAAATCTTCCGGTAAGGAGGAATTCTCTGTCGATGGCGTCATCCCGTCTTGTGTTTGCTGCCCATTATTATCGTTTGGTATGGGCCCATCGCCTGGTTCAATCCGGTCGGGATCAACAACAACAATCTGCGCCGTATCGTTTCCAGGATGCATAAATGCTTTGACAAACTGCTCCCATTTTTCCGCATTGACCTCGGAGAAGCTCAACAAAAGCACAAAAAAGCATAGCAGAAGGGTTACCATGTCTGAATATGTATTCATCCAGGAATCTCCGCCGCCTTCTTCCTGCGGTCGTTTCTTCATCGCAGTCTCTCTCCTTTCCACCGGTTATTATTTTCCAGAGTCCTCTCCTCCGGACTTACCTCCGCCAGATCCCTTCTTCATCAGATAGCCTGGAATCAGCTGGGTAAGCTTTTCCTCAATAAAGGTTGGGTTATCTCCCGCTTGAATAGATTCAACACCTTCGGCAATAATCAATTTACACAGGTATTCTTCTTCATGGCGTACTCTTAACTTATTGGAAATAGGGGTGAAAATACAGTTGGCCAAAACTGAACCGTAGAATGTTGTAACCAAAGCCAGCGCCATGGCAGGAGGAATCGCGTCCGGGTCGCTCAGCTTTTTCATCAAGTTGATAAGGCCCATCAAGGTACCGATCATACCAAAGGCCGGACCATATGCAGCGGCTTTATCATAAAACGCACGGTCCTGGGCATGTCTCTCGTCCAGATAATCCAATTCCTTCTCCAAAAGCTGTTTGACCTTTTCCGGCTCCACCGCGTCTACAACCAGCATCATGCTGTTTTTCAAGAAGGGGTCCTTGGTTTCCTCCAGCTTGCTTTCCAGCGAAAGCAGACCGTTGATACGCGCTTCCTTCGCCAGTTCTACAATCTGGGAGATGTATTCCTTGGGGTTATACTTTGTTGGGAATAGAACGATTTTTAAATGCTTTGGAATTTTCGTAAAATACTTTAACGGGAACGAGATCATCAACCCGGCAATAACGCCGCCCAATACAACCGCAATACTGGCAGGATCAAAAAAGTTTCCCAGATTGTCGGGTATAATACCTGCCGCACTGTCAAATAAAATACCGAATAAAATGACAAAAATGGCAAGCACCAGACCCAATATCGACATTATATCCATTGTTATTCATCCTTTGCCTTTATTCTATCTAAAATATTTTCTTCAAATATTTGTCGATGATATTCCACCGTTTTATCAATGACCTCCCGCATGGATTCCTTTACAATGTGGATTTTCCCATTTGTCAATAAAATGATTGTGTCAGGGCTTTCCGAAATCGTTTCAATCAAATTGCAGTTCAGCGCGAAAACCTCGCCCTTCAAATTGTTTAAAATGATCATACAAAACCTCTTTTCTCTCATTATTCCTGCCAGAGGAATGCCGGAATCCTTTTGGGATTTCGGCATTCCTCTGGCAGCGACTGGGATCGCTGCCAGCTCATAGATTATCGTTTCAGGTTAATCAGTTCCTCCAACATCGTGTCGGATACGGTGATCAACCGAGAGCAAGCCTGGAATCCTCTCTGGGTCACGATCATGTCGGAGAATTCCTGCGCCAGGTCTACGTTAGACATTTCCAGCGCACTGTTTTTGATCTTACCGGTTCCATCTTCACCGGCAATTGCCAGCTTTGGTGCACCGGAGTTCGCCGTCTCAGTAAAGTAGGTGTTACCCGACTGCATCAGGCCCATGTTGTTGCCAAAGGTTGCAAGGTCGATTCTGCCCAGAGTCTGCAAACCAGCGGCAGAAGAACCTACAATCGTACCATCAGCGCCGATGGAAATGCCGGTTAAGTTGCCAATACCCTGCTCGGTAAACTCGGTGCCGCCTTCCAGCGTAAAGGTGGATTTGCCCAGTCCCAAATTCTTAGTGGGAACGCTTTTGGTCGCTTCACCAATTGTCGCCTCACCTGCCGCAACAGCGTCATCAATCTTGGTCGCATTGGGATAGGACAGGGTGATGGTATCGTTGGGCGCACCACTCTCCAGCAAAAGGGTGTTTCCGCCGGAGGAGGTTTCCGCCCGCTCCTGATTGATAAAGCCTTTATAAGTAGCGGTGTCAGTCGTTACTGTAACGTTATAGCCCTCAGGAGTCGGGGGAGTGGTTGTATCATCCGCCGCCTGTTTTTCTACTAAAACCTTTGTCTCGCCTTCACCGGAGAACATCAAGCCAGTTCCCGCGATTTTAAAACCTTCCAAAAAGCTTACGCCGTCCGCCGCTACATCCGCACCGGTCAGCTCTACTCCGCCGCCTTCATACTCGGCAGAAGCGGTTTCAATAATCTGCGCACCAGTCAGGACTGATCCGTCCGCAAAGGGATCCGGCTCCAGCGTAAAGATAAAATCGCCGCCTGGATGAGCGCCGCCATAAGAATCGGTGATCGCATTGTTAATAAGCTCCTGCAATTCACTCATGCTGGAAAAGGTCTCGTTGGCGTTTAATTTAATATTGATGACCGAGCTGGTGCTGTCTGTAATTGCCATAACCTTTTGTCCATCCGGCATATCGGTTCCTTTTGTAAAGGCAAATCCCACATTCGCCGCCTTATTTTGGTTGGTAGAGGTAATTGTCAGCAGCTTACCGCTGATTTCTTTCTGCACTGCTGCCACACTGGCCTGCACCGGGTCAACCTCAATAATAATCTTGTTGCTTCCGGGATTGATGCTGTCTAGCTTACCGTTGGTCGCACTGGTGCCCAATACAAAGTTACCGTTTGAGTCTATCAGCGCACCGGTTGCAGGGTCGATGTCCAACATACCTGCTTTGGTGTAATAGATGTTGCCGTCGGGATCCATAACCTGGAAAAATCCCTCACCGGTAATACAAACGTCCAAAGGGTTTCCAGTAGAAGTCATGGAAGATTGGCCCATCATCAAATCTACGCTGGCCAGCTGAGAACCATAACCGATCATCGACGGGTTGATACCGCCGCGGGTAGACGTACCGGCAGAAGCGCCGCGCACCTGCTGATAATATACGTCGCGAAAGGTAGCCCGGCTGGATTTAAAGCCGTACGTACTGGAGTTCGCAACGTTGTTACCAATAACGTCCATTCTGCTCTGATTGGATTTCATACCGGCCACGCCGGAATACATTGATCTAACCATCTAAAAAATAGCTCCCTTCCGGGACCGTCGGGCTTATCCATCATTCAAAGCCCGTTGACCTCCTTATCGGTCCAGTCAAAAAATCACGGCCCCACTAATGTTTGTAATTGCTTTTCCATCCGTCTCCCGGCCATCGAGCGCTGTAATCACTCTGCCGTTTTTCGCATTCACGATGAACGCCGACCCATCTACTAAAATCAGCGCGTCATCCATTCCCTTATCTCGCGCGATTTTTAGGCCCTCGCTCAATTTTTCCAGACCAGCCTGTGTCAATTCGATTTCTCGTGTCGCAACACGCTGGGCCGCATGCTTAGAAAAAGAAATATCCTGCGTCAGCGCTGTCCGTTCTAATACCTGCTGGAACGAAACCGTATTCTCAGATTGCCCCTTCGATTGGGACGCTGGCGCTACCGGGATTCCTGTGGTTACGGCAATATTCAGTCTGTTGCGCACCAACAGATCTTCCATAACCTCACTCCTTTTTTGCTCTCATTCGCACCGATAACACATCTATTTGTTTTCCCTTAGGATCAGTTTTTCTGATCCAACAAAATAGCCTCAGCTGCATCTTCTGCATCAGGTGTATCGGGCGTTTCCTCTTCCATATCCTCTACATAATCGCCGACTTCCAACACATCATCCAGAGGAAACCAGGTACCATCCACGCGAATCCGGTATTCTCCGTTCTCGGTGGAGCTTTTTTCAACAACGCCGGTGTACTTGCTGGTCGGATTGCCATTTTCATCTCGTTGGCGAACCGTGACTTCTTTGCCAATTAAAGAGAGCATGTATTCCGCCTTGGCCGGATCCTTTACCTCTTGATTGGTATTTCCGCCAGAAGCAGACGAAGAGCCATGAATCTCCATAATCTGCTCTAATGTAAATTTTTTGTCATTTACATAAATCGTGTATTCATTGTCGACTAAAGAGATTTTCTGCACTAAGCCAGTTTCCTTTTGCAGGTCGCCGGAAACGCCAAACTTTGCCGCTGTCACATTCTTACCAACCAGTGACATCACATAGTTGTTCTTCATATGAGAAGCCATTTCCTGCATCTGCTGCATCGTCGCAAACTGAGCCAACTGGGTAACATATTGGGTGTCGTCTACAGGATTCATAAAATCCTGGTTTTTCAGCTGCGCAACCATCAGAGTCAGAAAGTCATTTACCGAAATATTGTTGCTGTCTTGATCAGTAAAAACTGCATCCCAGACTTCTGTCTTGGTATTATCCGTTTCTTCGTTGCCATCTACAGCATCATCGGTCAGCTTATCCTTCCACCAGTCGCGATAACTATAACCGCTGCTGCCGTTGACTCCTCCTATCGCCATAAATTTTCCTCCTTTCACTAAATGTAGGTATCAAGTCCATCATCTGGTAAAATCTCTTCAACAACGCTTCCAAAATCACCGTTTTCCTGCATCTGAGACCGGAAAGTCTGTTGCCATTGCCCAGCAAATTGCTGACCCGCGAATTGCTGACTTTGATCGTTCATCGAAGTCTGTGCGGCATATTCAGCAGTTTGGCCGTTCGGCGTGACAGTGATCTGTTCCACCTCGGCATGCAGCGGACGCAAAGCATTTTGCAGACTCAGAACTTCATTGGTGATCAATTTTGCCGTCTGTTCACTGGAAGTAAAAATGCTCAGCGAAATTCTTTCTTTGTTCTCCGAAAGCTTAACGACAACCTCGCCAATTCCCTCTGGCTTTAGCTTGACAATGAACTCATTTTTCCCTTGAGAAATGTTTTCTGCTATTCCAGTTTTCAGCTGGTCGGCAATTTCATTGACATCCACAAACTCCATCGTTTCTTTGGGAACGATATTCTCGACATGCAAGAAACGTTTGGCATTTACATCTGCCTGTAAGCTTTCAACATCCTGCGGCTCAACAGTCTCTTTCGGCTTCTGCGCGAGCAACTGCTTTGCCTGACGAAGGGTATCTCCTTCTAAACGAATACCTAAGGAAGGCTGCTGGCCTTTCCAGTTATCCTGGAGAACCGTGTAAAAATCCTCTGATGTCACCTTTTCCACCGGCTGCTCGGACTTCTCCTCCTCCGGCTGCACCACAGGATTTTGGAGCGCCATCACATGATTCTGCACTCCTTTGTCAACACCTTGAATCGTCTGCTCCGGCTGCACGGCCTGCTGTACCTGTGGAAAAAGCGTCTGGATTTCCGGATTTACATAAAGTATCTCCGCCATCATCTGCATTCCAAGCTCATTGGCCTTTTCTTGATCATCCTGCTGGAGTTCTACCAACTGGGAAAATAAAGAACCGAGCTCATCGTTCTGACCCATCAACTGCTGGAAAATCATCGCAAATGCATCGCCCTGTGGCTGCTCTACAGACATCATGCCCAAAATTTTTCTCAGGCTCATCTGTACAGCACCTGTTTGTACGGCTGCTATCTGTTCCATTCTTCTCACCTCCTCTCAGTGATACATGATTTATCTCATCCGACATTTTGCCGGCTGAGGCCTAATGTAACAAGCTCTTCAATCCTTAACTCTTCTTCCTTCTGCATATGCTGGCGATACGCTTCATATTGCCTATCCTGGAGCTTATCTAACTTGGAAACTTCTTGATTGGCGGCAACGACCACCCGCGTCTGGTCAAACACCTTCTGTGCTGCGCGCTGCAATACACTTTCCAAATCCCGCAGCTGCATTCTGATATTGATTAGCTGTACGTTGTAACCGCGCACCTCCATAATGGTGCTACCCTTTTCTTGGGCTTTTCGCATCTGCAGTGAAATATCCTGAAAATCCTGGTTCAAACTGTCAATTTGCCGTTGAATCTGATCTCTTTCGCCTTTTAAGCGCTGAAGAACGCCTAATTCTTCGTCCAAAATTCGATCCTTATATTCTCTCATATGGCTTAAAGAAAACTGAAATTTTTTCATAAAAGCCTCCTAATTAGCTCTCAACAATTTCTATCATTTTTGCAACCGTGTCCTCGAACGCTTCCTTCTTACCTACCGTTTGTTGTAAAAGGCCATTAATGGCATCCATATGGCGAATCGCCTCATCTAATTCCGGATTACTTCCACTTTTATAAGCACCAATCGAAAGCAAATCTGTGTTTTCCTGATAAACCGACATCATCTGCCGTATTTTCCCCGCGGACCGCTGATGTTCAGATGTTACAATGCTACTCATCAAACGGCTGATACTGGGCAAAATATCAATCGCTGGATAGTGGTTTCGCATAGCTACCTTTCGGGAAAGTACAATGTGACCGTCTACAATACCTCGAACCGTATCAGAAATCGGTTCGTTGGTATCGTCACCCTCTACCAAAACTGTGTAAATTCCAGTGATAGAACCCTTCTCAAAATTTCCTGATCGCTCCAGCAGCTTCGGTAGCACCGTGTAGATTGAGGGGGTGTATCCTCGGGCAACCGGCGGTTCCCCAGTTGACAGACCAATCTCCCTTTGTGCCATACAAAAACGGGTCAAAGAATCCATCATCAACAAAACATCTTTACCTTGGTCTCGAAAATATTCCGCAATCGCAGTCGCTGTTAAAGCACATTTTGAACGCATCATCGCCGGCTGATCCGAAGTTGCAATTACCAAAACTGTCCGGCTCATTCCTTCTGGCCCCAAATCCCGGTTGATAAACTCCACAACCTCTCGGCCACGTTCACCCACTAAAGCGATTACATTGATGTCCGCCTTAACGTTTCGGGCAATCATCCCCATCAATGTACTTTTTCCAACGCCGCTTCCGGCAAAAATACCCATTCTTTGACCTTTTCCCATTGTCAGAAGACCATCAATTGCTTTTACGCCCAGCTCCATCACTTCTGAGATTGGCGGACGGTTCATGGGGTTCGAGTGTCTTCCGTTAATGGGATACCAAGAGGTCGCCTGAATGGGCGGTCCTCCATCAATGGGATTGCCAAGCGCGTCGATTGCTCGGCCAGTCATCTCGTCGCACACACCGATTTCCAATTTTGCACCGGTATTCACAACAATGCTGTCGGAGCCTATTCCGTCAATCTCTTGATAGGGCATCAGCTGAACAATATTCTCCTTCAGGCCAACGACTTCTCCTAATATAGTATGATTTTCATCCACCTGAATTTCACAAATATCACCAATATTGCAGATCAATCCGGTTGCTTCAACCGTTAAGCCCATAATTTTATTGATTCTGCCTTTGTATGTATAAAGGTCGCTAAGCCGAATCAGCTGCCGATATGCCGACAAATCCAATGTATATTGGCCTGTGTTCAAACTTAGCCCCCCTTTATCCTTATCCGGTAGATTTTTCAAATAAAATTTTCAAATTTTCCAGTTGTACCGAAGCCGAAGCTTCCACCACTCCGTCAGGCGTATTTACAAAACATCCATCCACCGGCAGTCCTATACCCGAAACCTGAATAGATTTCCAAGCAGCAAATTCCTGTTTCAGTTTTTCCACCAGCCCTGGCAGCTGATCTGAAACCTCTACACTAATCCAATCGGCATTTTTCACAGTGGAAACCGCTTCTCGCACCAAGGGAACCATCAGCTCTTCATGCTGCGGGATCGACGTTCTAACCACTTTTTCCGCAATTTCCAAAGCAATAGAAAATAATCCATCTTCGTATTGCTGTAAAAAACTCTGTTGCTGTTTTTGCAGATCCTCCAACAAAGAATTGACTCGAGAAATGCATTCGTCTATCTGTTGATGCTTTTTATTCAACACATCCTGATAGGCAGTCTGCTGCGCTTCTGTCCGGATGCGTTTTGCATCCTCCTGCGCCTGTGCTAAAATTTTTTCTCTTTCTTGCCGAGCACTCTGCAAAACTTTATGTGATACTTCATTTGCTTTTTCCAAAGCATTTTTTTCAATCGTCCGTCTAATCTGTTCCTCTGTAACCGACTGTGTTTCGCTTGATTCAGGGAGTTCCTCCTCCTGCCGTTCTTCCGGCGGAAGCGGTGCGTCTGGGATCTGTACCACTTCATCAGAGGAGATCAGATGAAACGGCTTAATCACCTTAGACAAGCACATCATCCCCTCCTCTTGCAACTACAATTTCACCAGCAGACTCCAGCTGACGGATAATACCAACAATTTTCTGCTGCGTTTCTTCCACATCGCGCATACGAATATTCTGCAGATATTTGATATCCTGTTCGATGGTCTCGCGCATTCTGGTAGACATATTTCTCAGGATAACCTGCTTTACCTCTTCGTTTGCAGCCTTCAAAGCAACTGCCAAATCCTTGCTGTCCACCTCACGAATAAAGCGCTGAATTGCCATGCTGTCGAGGTTGACGATATCTTCGAATACAAACATGAGCTTATGGATCTCATCCGATAAAGCAGCATCTTTCTCGTCGAGGGCGTCGAAAATGTATTTTTCGGTAGAGCGGTCTACGCGGTTCATAATCTCCGCGATATAAGGGATACCTCCAACCTCCACCTGATCCGAAGAAACGATGTTTGAAAAACGCTTTTCCAGAGTTTTTTCTACAATGCTGATCATTTCTGGCGAAACGCGGTCAAGCCCCGCAATCCGCTCGATTACATCCAGCTGGGTATTCCGGGGCAGTTCTGCAATAATCTGCGCCGCCTGCTCAGACTTGGCATAGGATAAAACTAATGCTATCGTCTGGGGATGCTCATTTTGCAGCATCATTTGTAAATTCTTATAGTCCGCTTTTCTGACAAATTCAAAGGCTTTTGTATGTAGCGAGTGGGAAAGACGCTCCATATAGGATGAGGCAAGCTGCGAACCAAAAGCTCTTTCCAGCACATCTCGCGCATAAAGTACGCCGCCTTCATTGATCACCTTTTGGGTGACACAAAGCCCATAGAAATCCTCAATGGTACCTTGCATATCCTCGGGAGAGAGCCGTTCAAGCTTTGCAATTTCTAAAGAAAGCTGCTCGACCTCTTCCTCTTTTAGATACTTATAGACACCGGATGCACAGTCAGCACCCATCGCGACGATAACCGTCGCAGCTCTTTGAAGAGAGGAAAGCTTTTGTTGTGCCATATTACCCCTCCTCCCGCATCATAGAACGAAGCAAGGCTGCAGCAATTTCCGGATTCTCCTTCGCAAAATTTCGGACCTCTTCCGTAATTGCGTTTTCCTTCGTTTGCGCTGTTGCCATAGCCTCATTCTGAAGTTGTCGCTTATGCTCTTCAATTTCCTGTTGAATGCTCATCTGCCGCTGACGTTCTTCCTCCTCCAGCAGCGCCGCTTCTTCCTCTTTTTCGCGACGCTTACGAGAGCGATGAAGCACCAGCACAAATACAAGCACCAAAATCAGGAAGAGAATCAGACATCCCAAGCCGATCAACAACCACATCCGCTGACCAAAGATCAATCCATTGTTGGAAGGCGGCTCTTCACTAGCCTGACTGAAATTGAGGTTGGTCACACGAATATTATCAGATGTAATGTTGACCGCTTTCGAAATTAAGCCTGTCAGTGTTTCCTCCACCTCTTCGTCAAACGCAGGATCATTGACAATAACAGCTACCGATGCCTTTTGTATAATTGGTTCACCTTTTTCCGTTTGGGTCAGGATATAGCCAACATCATACTTAATCTCCCGGTGATAACTGGAAGTGGAACCATCGCCATCTCCATCCTCATTCGGATAAATGGGCGGCGCATCGGTGTTGTCCTCTTCTCCTACAATTCCTCCAGCCTCATCGGTCCCATTGCGTGTATAGTCTTCTTCAAAATAGTTTCTAACTCCAGCTCCACTGCCATTCTGATCCAAATACTGTTTGGTTTCTGAAACCATTTTATCATAGTCAATGGAAACAGTCGCAACCGCAGTAACGCCATCCGGACCATACCTGCTGGATAGCAAACGCTTAATATTATCCTCGATCTGTCTTGCAATCTGCTGTTCATATTCCAGACGCTGAACACTGTAATAACCAGAGCTGGAAGGATCATCCAGACCGATAGCCTCTACGCCGGTTGCCGCATCAATTACCACAACATTTTCTGCATCCAAATTTGGCACCGACGTTGCAGCCAGATGCTTAATAGCCGAAACCCGCTCGGGGTTCAGCTCATAGCCTGACTTCATCAGCACCGTTACACCAGCTGTGCTTTCTTGTTGATTCGACTGATCCCAGATATAATTGCTCGTTTCCGGGACTGTAAAACTCACTGTTGCTTCAGCAATTCCCTCTTGCCGCAACAACGTCTCTTGCATGCGGTCTTGCGCTTGAAAAATAAGTGCCGTTCTTTTCTCAAACTCTGTAGAGGTGAATCCTGTAGAACTGGTAAAAGTGTCGTAGCTCAGCGTTGTTTGTGGGTATCCTGCTGCATTCAGTTCAAAAACAAGATGATCCCATTCTTTTTCAGGGACTAAAACCTGCCCGCTTAAATCAATTTTAACCTTGACATTCATCTCCTGAAGAGTGGCGTATACTTGGGCCTTCTCTTCATCGCTCATACCAGGAAAAATAACTCGGTATTGGGAACCCGCATACCATGTAAGAAGCGATATTAAAACAATGACAGCTAGCGCAGCCCCACCGACAACAAAAAACATTTTTTTGCTTTTATCGGACAGCTTTTTCCAGAATTCTTTGATATGTTCTAAAATTTCCTTAAAGTTGATTTTCATAAATTCTTTACCAACCTACTAAGTACTGATTTTTTCACTCTTAATTCTGTTAAATCTGCATTTGCATGATTTCTTTATAGGTACTTACTGCCCTAGAAGTTAACTGTACTACTGTTTCTACCGCCGTTGCTTCCATTGTGGAGTTGATCATTAGAGAATGGAGACTGGAGATATCCCCCATAGCTAGATTATACGAATCTTCAGCCGCCGCCTGCTGGCTCTCCTGTAAGGTGTTAATCGCATCCTGCATCATACTTTTAAACGACAATTTATCCGTCGTGGATGTTACGTCTTTTGGTGCATCTTGGATACTAACTACGGGTGTCAAACTGCTCAAAGGAACTAAATACATCGTTAAGCCCTCCAAAAATCTGTTCACTAAATGTGAGAATATTTTAAGACTTATGACTCGCTCAAATGGGTTTTTGCTACATTCATTCTTCTATATTATAGCGAATAAAACTCCTCTTGTAAACCAATAATCCCAATTTAATTATAAATTTTCAAAAAATCTCTGAGAGCATTCCATAATATTCCTAAATTAGAAAATCATAAAATAAACAAATTCTCTATACACGGAAAAAGCAAAGTATTTTTGCTATTTTAAACAAAAAACCTTTTAAATGATTATGAGGAAGTTACCAATTCATAGCAATAGCCGAAAACCATTTGCATGATTTTCGGCCATCCTCATCATTATAAACCAAAGTTTTTTCTTGATTTTATTTTAAAATAAGCTTATCAATTAGGGTAACTAAATTAGCAATTTCCGGCTTTGTAATCTGTGCATCAGCTCCAACCGACTCACCCTTACGTCTGATTTCATCATTGATTAAAGAAGAGAACAGAATAACGGGGAGTTCCTTTAAAACTGGATCTTCTTTAATCAGTTTAGACAGGTGGTGACCGTCCATCAAAGGCATTTCAATATCCGTAACGACACAACAAACATGATTTCTAATCGGATCACCAGAATCTCTGGCTTCTTGTAAAAAGTTCCATGCTTCTTGGCCATTATCCGTCTTGATCAGATTTTCATAACCAGCCCGCTGCAAAGATTCAACTATCATTTTTGATAGCAACATTGAATCCTCTGCCAACAGCACCGGTTTATCGCTGCGCTCTCTCGGACCAAGGGTATCCAGGTCTTCATATTGAATTCCCAGTTCTGGGCTAATCTCTGAAACGATTTTTTCAAAATCCAATATGGTAATAAGATGGCCATTGATATCGGCAATACCGGTGGCCACACCTTCCTGACCGCCATATATAATTTTGTCCGGCTTATTAATTTGTTTCCATGAAATACGTTCAATTCCAACAACCTTATGGACATGAAACGCAAAATCGGTGTTATTAAAATTGGTAACGATAAAAATATCCCGTTCTGGATCATCAGAAGCCGCGAGCCCCAGATAATTCGCCAAATCAATGACCGTTACAATCATATCTCTGGACTTAAAAATGCCCTCAATATCCTTTTGTGCTTTTTGCATTGGTTTTACGGGACAAACCATCATGATCTCTCGAACCTTTGCCACATTGATTCCATAATTTTGTCCGGCGATCATAAATTCCATTACCTCAAATTCATTTGTACCCGATTCCAACAAAATCTCCGTATTTTTTTCCTGTTGCACAATAACAGCCCTCCCATTCCGTTTCTACTTTAAAATAGCAATTTATCATTGGTACACAGACAAAGACAAAATTTAACATTTCTAATAATCGGCAAGCAGGCCGGAAAGAAAAGCAATTCCACATTTGAATGTTTATGGAAAAAGGCATTGGATATGTGTCCAGTCCATGGGCACCACCAATGCCTTGATCTTTAAGCTAAAATATCCAGCTGGTGATCTCCCGGATATGGAACCGACTGCTGCAAATCTTCAATCAAAGCAGCCGCCTGAGACTCCTGGAGATTCATTGCTTTTTTCATTACAGCAATGTTAGCGCTCTGCTGCAATTGTGTCTGATGCATGGCAATACTCAATGCACCTGCGGCCAAAACGTCCATTACACATCACCTTTCTCTATTAAACTATCAGCAAACTTAATATTTATCGTTGCTAAAGGAATCTGGAACAACCTGATAGGACAATACATCTGACATAGACGTTTCACCGCTATCATCTAATTTAAAGCTGCCTACCAATTCTTTCAGCATATTAGCCTGACCAGACAACTCTTCGCTGGCAGCTGCAGACTCCTGAGATGTTGCAGAGTTCGTCTGTATAACACTGGAAATCTGATCCATTCCCTCAGTAATCTGAACAACTGCATCTGCCTGTTGCTGCGAAGCATCCGCAATCTGATCAATAACCAATACCATCTCTTTGGAGCCTTCTACTACTTTCTCCAGAGCTTGTGCTGTCTCTGTAGCAATCCGGTCACCGTTTTCTACCGCTCTCAAAGAGTTCTCAATCAAAGCAGCCGTATTCTTCGAAGCATCCGCTGATTTGGTTGCCAGATTACGAACTTCATTCGCCACAACTGCAAACCCTTTACCTGCCGCACCTGCACGAGCAGCTTCGACCGCTGCGTTCAATGCAAGAATATTGGTCTGGAACGAAATATCCTCAATCGCTTTGATAATCTTTCCAATTTCTTGCGATTTGGTATTGATCTCGCTCATGGCAAGATTCATCGCTTTCATCTGCTCATTGCTGCGGGTGAGTTCCTCACCAACCTCATTGGCCAATTTACTAGTCCGCTGTGCACTCTCCGCATTGGAAGCAATTTGATCAGAAATTTTGGTAATAGAGGCAGTCAACTCTTCGACAGAAGAAGCCTGCTCAGTGGCACCCTGAGACAACGCCTGTGCACCGGCAGAAACCTGATCAGATCCAGCGGAAACCTGCTCCGCAGCCTGATGGATCTGCGTCAAAGTATTGCTGAGATTCTTCTTCAGCCCTCTCAGAGATTCAAGAACTGTGCTGAGTGCGCCTACATAGAGAGAAGCATCTCTGCTCTTTACATTGAAATCGCCATCAGCCATTCTAGCCAACAGGTCGGCCTCATCCTCAATAACGCCGCTGAGGATTCTTTGGCTCCTACGCAAAGCCTCGCACATTTCGCCCAGCTCGTTCGAGCTTTCGAAATTCACCGGAATCGTCAGGTTGCCTTCACTATAGCCAATCAGCGCATTGTGGACTTCCTGAGTAGGAATCGTAATATTCTTGATAATCTTGGTAGAAAGCATCAGCACAAAAATAACCGCAACTACCAAAACTGCCGCAATCGCCAAAATAGTAATCTGGCTGTCACGCTCCGCCTTTGTAACAACCGCACTCTCCTCTGCGCTTAAGTCATTGCTAATACCAACAGTGAGTTCTGTCATGGCGTTCAGCGTGGAGGCGATATCTCCAGTCAGCAGTGCAACCGCACCATTTGTATTGCCAGCTTCAATCTCAGCAGTCAACTGCGACATTAAACTACGCCACTGGCTGATATACTGCGCATACTCCTCTATCCGATTGTCATTCAGCGGATAAATTGTGCGTATTTCAGAAATCAGGCCGTCAATGGTGTCCAGATAGCCGTTGATAGAGGCTTCTTTTTCACGGATCAGCGAAGCATTTTGGCCTACTAGCATCGCGTAAGCATCAACGATAGTGTTACGTACATTCAAACGACACTCAATAACAGCCGTCGTAGAGCGGCCCTCTTGATTGATCGCGTTGCTGAAGTTTGTTTTTTGTCCGCTCATCAAAAACAACGTCACAACAACAATAATCACTGAAAGCAATACTGTGATGCCGAAACCCAAAAGTAGGCTCATCTTTATTTTCATATTCTTAAGCATAAATTTGGCTCCTCCCATTTTTTGAAATTATGGCTGCAAATAAACAAGGATCCCTCCTTTTGCTGGAATAAAGGAATTAGAAAATTTACAGTTGATAATTCAAGGGAACCTCGAAATGAGCAAGAGCAATTTTCTACGATCCACCTCATTCAAACTCCCATCATAAACTTTTATCGACACGTTTTTATAAAAGACTAGCACTTTTTTTCGATTTTTTATAATTTATCTAAACAAAATAACATAAGGGACGCATTTCACGTCCCTTATGCCTGATTCTATCGGACTTATACCAGCCGCCCTGGTAGTCCAAACCGGTTTTTTATCGGTTTCCGAATCGGTAGTTTTTTCCATTTTGTGGTGCATTTAAAGCGTCTGTACTCATCCAGCAGGGCCGACTGACGCATCTGCCCACCTTCCGAAATCTCCATTCGCTCCGATGCGGTGGTCGCCTTGCGTACCGCCGTCACCGCATCACAGGCGGCCCATTGGGAGAACCGGCGATAGACCTGCCCTGCCTGCTCCCGACTCTTGCAGATTTGCAGTGCGTTTTTTTGCTGCGACCGTTCCAGTTCAATCTGCTTTGCTCGGATGTACAGAGCCGGATCATTCTGTTGCAGCCACGCCAGATCCGAAGGGGAAAGCCGCTTGCCCGCCTTAAGCTTCGCCGCAATTCCCGACCGCCGCGCCTGATTGGCCTGATCCGACTGATTTGATCCGGTTTGGCCGGTTCCCTCCAGCAGCGCCGCCGTCTGCTGCTCTAAAGCAATGCCCTGCTGCCGCTGCTGCCACTTCTGCTGCATGCCCAGCATCTTAACGTAATTTTGGACCGTTCCCACTCCCACGGTTTACCGCCTCCTTTCAAAAGAAAAAAGGGGAAAGCGTTTTCGCTTCCCCCTTCTCTCACAATTCGTGATTTGCCGCCTTAAGCGGCCAAAGCGCGAAGAGAAATGGCTAATAAGATTCTTACTGGAGCAGCTGCAGTACGGACTGAGGCTGCTGGTTCGCCTGGGCCAACATA
>CAJUMG010000008.1:16762-97980 GCA_910587335.1 uncultured Oscillospiraceae bacterium | reverse complement strand
GCAAGGGCAGCGGGACGGTGAGCAGCGGCAGCAGCTTCACCTTAAAGAGCGGCGAGAGTATCTTGATCAGCGGCCTGCCCGCCGGAACCACCTATACCGTGACCGAGACCGAGGCCAACCGGGACGGCTACACTACAACCGCTACCGGCAATCAGGGGGTCATCGTGGCGAATAAAACGGCAGAGGCTTCATTCGTCAACAATCGTACAGTTACGCCGCCTCGTGACCCGGATCCGAACCCGAGTCCGAGCCCGGATCCGGAGCCAGAACCAGAGCCCGAACGGCCGCGACCTGGCCGCCCGGATGACGATGACGACGATGATGATGACGATCCCACGCCATCCCGTCCAACCTGGACCGTTCCCTATCGTCCAACACCGACGGACCCGCCCACCGAAAACAACCTGGTGACGATTATGGATCCGGCTACGCCTTTGGCAAGCCAGCCGGTCCCCAGTAATAATCTGGTGACCATTCTGGATCCCACCATGCCCTTGGGCAATCTGCCCATCACCGGCGGATACGGCTTGTCCCTGGTGCTTACCGGCGTAGCGCTGCTTGGCGTCGCCTTTTTCACAAGAAAAAAATAACCCCTAAAAAGAAGGACCGCAGGTAAAATCCCGCGGTCCTTTTGTGTGGAAAAAATCGGCTTTCACCGGATAAAAAAGATTACTTTTTCATCAGATCTGCGCCGCTGTTCCAGGCCTGCCCCACCTTTTCCCCAATGGCATAGTATCCGTTTTGCATCTGGTCAAAAGCAAAGGCCCCAAGCTTCCCTGCATCGATCCGGCCCTTTTCATCCAGAACCTTTTCGTCGGCAAGAACATTCACAATCCTTCCAAGAATCCGCAGGCCGTACGGCTCCTGTTCAATCTTTTCAACGGTACACTCCAGGGTGAGAGGGTATTCCTCGATCACCGGCGCGTCCACCCGGCCGTTCTTGACCGCGTGCAGACCGGTCCGGGCGAATTTGTCCGCCATCTTGTTGGAAGAGGCAATCCCCAAAAAGTCCGACTCCCGCAGCGTGTCGGTCCCCGGAACCGCTAAGGTAAAAGCTTTTCTGGCCCGGATGTTGGCCACCGTCTTGTGGTCCTCCTCGAGATTTAAGGCCACCATGTCCTCAGCACAGATGCCGCCCCAGGCCATCATCATCACATCCACCGAATCATCCTCGTTGTAGGTACCGATCATATAGGTCGGCATGGGGAATAAATAGGGCTTTACGCCAAAATCTTTTTTCATGCTTTTTCTCCTCTCATCACAGCGGAAACAATAGCCGGAAAACCCGCCTGCTGTTGACTTTTCCGCCTTTTTATACTAGAATCCTAACAGAGAAAAGCAATTAAAACAAGTACGCACATAAAAGATATATACTATCATGAAAGAAAGTGTAAGCATGAAAAAAACCTGTATTGCTGATTGTCGCTTGGGCGACACCGGATTTAACTACACCATGTCCCTGATCCAGGGCAAATATAAAATGTTTATCCTGTATACCCTAATGGAGTTTGAGGTGGTCCGCTTTAACGAAATGCAAAGGTATATCGGCGGTATCACCTATAAAACCCTCAGCTCCACCCTAAAACAGCTGGAGGCGGACGGCCTGATCCACCGAAAGGAGTATCCCCAAATCCCGCCCAAGGTGGAGTATAGCCTGACCGACCGCGGCCGCTCCCTGATCCCGATTCTGGACCAGATGTGCGAATGGGGCGACCAAAATAAGGTGTAAAGCTCTACAAGACGAAAAATGTCCGCCCAAAACCCGTTTTACTCGATCAGCCGCCCCGCCGCTTGCACAATCTCCCCAATGCCGTCTTTTAGAGCCTGGACCTTCTTTTCCTCGGCCAGGTACATGGCCCGATAGTCCGGCTCGGCAGCCTCCTGCGGCAGCCCTGGAACATCCAGGTCGGCCTGGGTGATCCAGCCGGACGGAACCCCGCTGCCGCCCCAGCCGTCATAAAGCGCCTGGCCAGGACCTACATACCACACCTTAGAAGGGTTTACCGTGGTGTCGCGGCTCCCCTTTTTGATGATGTTTCCGCTGGCCTTAATCCCTACCGCGTGCTGGGGATACGCTACATCCGTATCAAATTCCAAATGCAGATGGGGCCCGGAGGATACGGCCCCGGTGTTGCCGTAGACCCCCAGCTTTTCCCCTCGCCTTACCTTCTGCCCCGCTTTGACCGCAATCGTGTCCAGATGGAACATGCGGCAGGCCAGCGAGGTTGTTTTCCCGTCGTTTCGCTCTACCTGTGGAAAGACCAATACCAGCGCGTTGCCCATCCGCTGGGAAGGGTCGGCCCCATCCATGCCGGCGGCGATCACCGTCCCTTCCCCAGGACTGTAAACGGTCCGTTCCTTGTTCGGGTTTCCCAGGTCTATGCCGTAATGGGCAAATCCCCAGGACCTTTGGTAGGCCGCCGCCTTGTATCCGGCGTTGACATTACATTGATCCAACGGTAAATAAAGCTTTTGGCTCATTTGTCCCCACCGTCCCGGTAGGGCGCCTGATACCCCAAGGCCCTAGTGCTGTCGCCAAATCCTTGGGTGGTGGGGTCGGTCACTACACCTAAAATCGCCAGCAGGCTAAAAGCCGCGTTGACCACCGCTAACAGCCGGTTCCCCAGCTCCCCCAGCTCCAGGGAGTACCCGAACACAGCCCCCACTACCTGGATGAGCAGCAGCACCGCCGGGACAAGGCTGAGCCAAAAGCCTTTGTTTTTCATCCGTACCTTCCAATTGATGTTCATCTAATATCCCCCCTACTTCATGAATATTGTTGCAATGGCAACCACCAATCCCCCGCCAATCGCGGAACCGATTGCCGCCAAGATACTCTTTACAACGCTGTTCCAGTTTTCACCGGGCTTTCCCTCCAGCTTGTCCAGCCGCTCCCCTTGGCGCTCCTGCTCCTTGAGCATCCCCTCCATGTTCACCGCCAGCTTTTCCACCGATGTGGCAATCCGGCCAAACCGGTCCACGCTTTCCTCCAATACCTCAATCCGCCGGTTCTGTCGGCTGTTCTCTGCGTCGATGCGCCGGGCAAACTCCTCATGCTCCGCCCGAAGGATGTATCCCTCCATCACACCGCCTCCGTCCAGCCGTATTCGCCCGGCTCCCAGACGTTGCCGTCCAGGTCAGATACCCACCGCTTTCCGCTGTGGCTGACCTTGGCCCCCTTGGGGTAGGCCTCCTCGCTGCCGGATGGTTGCCGCCATGCCGGCCATTCCTCCGCGGGATCGTCTATCCGCACCCATAAGGACGGCGCTTTCTCCGGCGTCCAGTCCTTCTGAGCGGCGTGGGCCTGCAAGCATTTGTATAACCGGTCCTCATGCTGTACCCGGTCTCCCGCTTGGTATGTACCCGCCGCCTCCCATGCCGGGAAGAGGCTGAGCACCTGGGCCGCCTGCTCGTCCGGCAATGCCGCCGACCCGAACCCCACCGCCCTGCGAAGCTGCCTCGCCCTTTCCATTCTGTCCATCATTCCACCCCCAGTAGCGCGTCCAGCTGCGATTGCAGCGCCAGAATCTGTTCTTCCTGACTGGGCCTTGGCGTGGGGAAGGACGCTTTCTCTTCCGCCCTTTCCTCCTCGGTCGCCTCCCGAATGGCGCCGCCGTCTAAACGATAGCTGTGGGTTCCGTCCTCGTCATTCAGCGGCCGGTCTAAATAGTTTGCCTGGGCGTGGGCGAACCGATCCCCTTCCCCCTGGCCGATCAGTACCCAGCCGTCCGGGTCCCGCAAAAAAATGCTGCTGGCAATTTCCAGCACCCGGCCCACCCCGTCTGTCCTTGCGTATACCTTGATCACTTTTTCCCCTCCCTAGTAAATCTCCGCGTCCAATAGCAGCCTGGACCCGCTCCGGCTCCCAGCCATCCCCGGCTTTTGGATCATTCTTAGTATAATGCTGCCGCTAGGTGAAATACTATGCAATCTCTTTAGTGCCCTCCAAAATTTGACAGGCCCCAAGCGCCGCGCTGTGCAAATTCATCACCTGCCGGCTGCTGTAATGCATCCGCTCAGCGATTTTCTCGAAGGTGTCCCCTTGAATATACCGGTATCGCAGCAATAGCCGGTAGGTATCGTTTTCCACCGCGCCAATGGCCCGCTCTATCTCCTTCCGGACCCCAAGCAGCTGTCCCGCCTTCTGCCGGAGCATTTGCTCCAATCCCTCCACCTCCTCATCATGGGACTGCTCCGATAGCCTCGCTTGACCAAGCGTTCCGGCCTTCACCCCTGTCCCCTCTTTTTGGAGCGCACCCTCCTGCCGCCGGACAGCTGCTTTCGAACACGCCGCCTGTGCGCCTTTGGTGTCCTGGACCTGCTCCGCGCCGGACTGTTTGATACTTTCTATCTGCGCCGCACCCTCCTGCCGAATCGTTTGGCCCCCTGTCTCCTTCCGATTCTCGATCCCCTGTCCCGTTACCCCGCGCCCGGCGGTTTCTTTTCTGCAAACCGTTTTCGCCAGAAAGTCCGCCAGGGTAGCTGTTTCCTCCAAACAGGACCGGCTCACCCAGTAGGAGACCTCCTCCCAAATCGCTGCTTCCTCCGCCGCAATTTGGCGGTACCTTCCCAAAAAAGCTTTTTTCTCTTTGTCGGTCAATGCAAACCTCCCTTTCCCCTTTATTCCGTTTTGGATTTGCCCCCTTGCGCCATCTTAGAGGTTGGCTCCTCCTCGTCCCCTGGGGAAAAATCCGGTATATGCCACTTGTGGGCCGATTCCCAGGCGCTTAGATCAAAGGAATAGTCCTTGGCCTCCGGCATACCCTTTCCCCTTTGGACAATCCCGTTTTTCTCCCACGACCGGACTGCCGCCTTCCAATCCTTCATGTCCTGCCGGCCCATTCTCCAGCCGCCAGCGGTATAGTAATCGACAAAACGAGCGGCGTCTATTTTATTTTTCCGCTCTTGGCAGTAGGCTGCCACTTCCTCTACCGATGGAGGAACAAACTTCTTTTTTGCGGACGTGCTTTTTTTGGATATCTCGCTAGAGATATCTTTTTTTACATTTTCTTTTTCTTTTTTTTCTTCCTCTTCTTTTTCTTGGTAGCCTTGGTATTCGCTTGTATTCGACCGCATACGTTCGTAGCGCTTTGAAACATTCTCCCGGTTCTTTTTGCAGGTCAGCTCATATTGAGCCATGTCCCGGTCAATGTTGGCCGAGATAAAGTCAAAGGCCACCGCCGTCCGCCCCTTAAAGGACGGAAGCTCCCCAGACGCACTGTACTCTAACAGCGCCCGGAATAGCCGCCCCAGCTCGCTGTCCGAAAGACCTCTGCATTGGTGAATGTAGGAATGATATGCACAGAAGTATTCTCTTGCCAAGCTTACACCTCCCTTAAAACAAACGTTTGTTCTTTTTATTATAGTACGCAAAATCCGCCAAATCAAGACTTGACTTCTCCCCTCAAAAGCCCGGTCCGGCTGCCGCGAGCCGCAAAAATGCAGAAAAGCCCCAGCCGTAAAGCTGGAACTTTTTTCGATCAATCAATTTCACCTGGAATCAGCGGCTTTCCCCTTCCTCCCTCTTGCCTTGGTCGATCTCCTTTGCCTGATCATCCTTAAAAAACTTATCCTGTAGATAGTCATAGACTAAAGAGGCGTTCTTTTCCACAACCTCATCTGCTACCTCTCCTTTGTGGGGGGTGGGACTGATCAGAATCCCTATAAGAAAGGCCACCGTTTCGAGAAGCTCGTCTTGGGTTTGGTCTTTGGCAGCAAGAACGAGAAATTCACTGACGAGCAACGCTGTGTGCCGCGCGCTTTTTCGGATTTTGTTTTCTTCCATTTGTAAACTCTCCTATGTAGTCTAAATATTTGAATATAGCCGGACAGCTTCTATCAAGTCTATCATAAAACACCTCCTTTTTATAAATTTCTTTTTATTCGGCAGCGCCAAAGTTTCATCCTGCCCCAAAAGCCCCCCCACGCCGGGATTTTTGCCGCGGGATAGCAAGCATGTCCCTTTTAAGATATATACTGCCTACGAATCATGACTATTATAACGCTTTTTTGGCGGTTATAATAGTCATTACAGATGGTGGCCAAAATGGACGCGCAGCGCCTCATCCGGCGGATGATGAAAGCGGGGTTGGACGGACTATCGCCTGGCGAAGGAGGCGAACCTTTCCCATTCTACGGTCACCAAGATGTTCAACCGAAATTATGCGCCAACGCTAGAGGCGGTGTGCAAAACGTTGGCATCACCCTGTCGCGGTTTTTTGCCGATGAGGTGGGTCCCTTCCCAGCTGACCGAGAAGCAGCGTCTGCTTTTTGCCCGGTGGCGTACCCTCTCCGAGCGCCAAAAAGGGCTCCTGCTCAAGCCGATGGAGACAATGTAAAAGCCCGCCCGATTCAAAGAATCCAGAATCGGCGGGCCTTTTTGTGGGATAAAAGGATGGCGGCAAAAGACCAGGTCGCATTAAAAGCTGTAGACGGATGGGCTTTGGCGATTGATCC
Source organism: uncultured Oscillospiraceae bacterium (assembly GCA_910587335.1). GTDB lineage: Bacteria > Bacillota > Clostridia > Oscillospirales > Ruminococcaceae > UBA3818. Next base: position 91,524 of record CAJUMG010000008.1, on the reverse strand, counting down.
AATCGGTCGATAGATCCATCGCGGTACGGCAGGCATTTGTCTGGTCCAGGGCGTTGAGCATGACAAAATCATGAATCGTGCCCTGTACCTGAATAGCCGTAAGGTCCACCCCGGCGCGACGAAGCCTTTCCCCAAAGGCTTCTCCCTCGCTGCGCAGAACGTCCGCCTGCCCGCCAATGATCATCGTTTGGGGAAAACGCCGTAAACAATCGTCGCCTGCGCGAAGGGGAGCTGCGGTTATCTGCTCCCGGTCCGCTACCGAGGTGGTGTATTGCCGCCAAAACCAACGCATTCCCTCGCGGTATAAATAATAATCCACCGCGAATTGGCGATAGCTCGGCGTGTCAAAGCAGGCGTCTGTCACCGGATAGTACAATAGCAGCTTGTGAATGTCCGGACCCTGCTGCATCTGGGACAAAAGTTCCATCCCAATGGCCATATTCCCGCCAACACTGTCACCCGCGACAGTAAGGGCGCGGCGATCTATTGTGGGATAGCGGCCTTTGAGTATTTCCCACAGGTGGGATAGAATACAGTAGCATTGCTCTATCGCCGTGGGATATTTTGCCTCTGGCGCCCGGCTGTATTCTGGGAATATGACCAGTGACTGGGTCCTTGCGCAAAGCTCCCGGACAAGCTTTTCGTGGGTGTGAAAGCTGCCAAAAACCCATCCTGCGCCGTGAATATAAAATATCACGTTTTTTACCTCAGCGCTCTTGGGCGCAATAAAATACACCGGTATGCTGCCCCATCCTCCGGTGCTGATATACTCCAGGGATAGGTCGGCGGGGTATTTATATACCGGTGTATCCTGTGCTTCTTCCAATACCCTTCTGCCTTGCTCCGGCGGCAGCTGAAAAATAAGCGGAGCCACAGCGCTTTGATCACAAACAGCCTCTGCGGCGGGCTCCAGCGGAACACATCGTCTCATTATACCATTCTCCTTTTACGCGATTTCCGGTCAGTATTATACTATGCGGCTCTTTCGCTTTTTGCATAGCAGCCCCCTCCGCAGAAGAGTCCTCCCAGAACCCGATGGCCTTTGCCCGGTACATTTCCTCCGCAGCGTCGGGCGTACCGAAGATGGAAAAAGCAGCAAAAAAACAGCTATCCCCTGCCCGAGGATAGCCGTTTTTTGTAGGTGGGAAAAGGTCAAATAAAGATAAAAAAAGGAGCAAGCTTTATATCGCTTGCTCCGACCTGGTGCAATCGGTCGAAATCGCTATCTGTAGAGCGCGTGCGGCAGTTTTTGAAAAAGGAAAAGACCTGGAGCTAAATCGCGCTTCAGGTCTTTTCCTGGTGGTGCGGGAGATGGGACTTGAACCCACACACACAGGGTACTGGCTCCTAAGACCAGCGCGTCTGCCATTCCGCCACTCCCGCATGGTTTGCGCGGCCCTTTTTGCAGGACCGCGCATTCCTACACTTTATATTCTATCATGTTCGCCGCCGTTTGTCAATTCGGTAAGGATAAAACACCGTCCTCCAGCATGGTCTGAGCCGCCAAAAGCATACCGGTTTTCCCGGTGAAGTAGGTCAGCCCCCCCTGCATCCAAACCGCATAGGGCGGACGAATGGGTCCGTCGGCCGAAAGCTCGATGGAGGCGCCTAAATGGAACGCGCCCGCCGCCATAACAACCTTGCTCTCGTATCCAGGCATGTCCGCCGGCTCCGGTACCACAAAGGAATCCACCGGCGCGCCCCGCTGTACCCCCTTGCAAAAAGCCACCATCCCTTTTTCCGACCCCAGCTCGATAGACTGGATGATGTCGGTCCGCCGCTCATCGAAGGAGGGATTCACCCGGTAGCCCAGCTTTCCGAATAACGCCGCCGCGAAAATCGCCGTCCGCACCGCGCTGCAAACCACGTTGGGGGCCAAAAATAACCCCTGGAACATCCGGGGCAGCTCGTTTAGGGTGCAGCCTACCTCCTTGCCCTGTCCCGGCGTGGTCAGCCGGTAAGCGCATTGCTCCACCAAATCCCGCCGCCCGGCAATGTAACCGCCGGTGCGGGCAATGCCGCCGCCTGCGTTTTTGATTAACGATCCGGCCATCAGGTCGGCTCCCAGCTGGGTGGGCTCCACCTTTTCGGTGAAGATGCCATAGCAGTTGTCCACCATAAACACCGCCTGGGGATTGTTCTCCTTCACCGTGTCAATTAAGCGCTTCATCACATCCATGTTAATAGAAGGACGCAGCGAGTATCCCCGTGACCGCTGTACATACGCCATCTTCACCCGCTTGTCCTGCACCGCCTTGGCAATGGCGTCAAAATCCGGGGTGCCGTCCTCTAATAGCTCCACCTGCCGGTATTCTACCCCGAATTCCTTTAGGGACCCGCAGTTTTCCCCGGTAATGCCAATCACCGGTTGAATGGTGTCATAGGGCATCCCGGTCAAAGAAAGCATCACGTCACCAGGCCGCAGTACCCCGAACAGCGCCGTGGTCAGGGTGTGGGTGCCGGATACAAAGTTGTGCCGCATTAACGCGTCCTCGCTGCCGGTGATTTGGGCCATCACCGATTCCAGCACCTCCCGGCCCCGGTCGTCGTAGCCGTAGCCGGTGCTCCCCGCAAAGTGGGATTCGCTGACCCCGCCGTGGATAAAGGCGGCCAGCACCTTGCGGCTGTTGTATTCGCCAATCTCGTCGGTCCGGGCAAAAGCCTCGGCGCATTCCTTCTGTACCTGTTCGCCCAGCTTTTCCAGCCGGGGGTCGATGTCAAAAAATTTCTGTTCCATTGGACCTATATTCTCCTTGTCTTTTAGAGAGGACGAACGCTTTTTGCCCCGCCCTCTTTTTATGTTGTATGTATGCCGGGGAGCCGGCCGCCCCTTATGGGGGACATTCCTCCCGCAGACAGAGCCATTCCTCTCCCCAGGGAAGAAAGCCCAACTGCCGGTAGACATGCAGCGCCGCCGGATTTTGGCAGATGACAAAGGGGATTCGCCCCGATTTTTGTGCGTCCGCCGCCAAACTGCCCACCAGCGCCGCCGCATACCCTCGGCCCCGATGGGCGGGAGCAGTCGCCACCGAGCTAATGAGTGCCGCGCTGCCGTTTTGGTGGTAGATGCCGGCGGTGGAAACAATGGACCCATCCGCCAAAACACCCAGCAGCCGACCCTGTTCATGGCGTAGCTTGTGAGAGGTTTCGCAGTACCAAGCAGAAAAGTCCGCCGCCGGCAGACCGAAAACCGCCTCCAAAAGGGGATAGACCTGCCGGGGAGAGGGCTCGCAGAATCCCTGCGGCAGCGGACCGGGGCAAAACGCCCCCTCGCCGGACAGAATCTGCCGAACCTGTACCCGCCAGCCCAGTATCCTTGCCGCCTCCTCAGTAGCGGACCGGGGCCCCCGCAGCTTTTTAGCCCCGCAGACGGTGCAGAAGGCCGCCAGCTCAGCCGGATCGGAAAAATCCCCGGACACGGTTAAAGCCTCCCCGGACAAAGAGAGCAGCCCCCCGGCTTCGGTTCGCCAAAATCGGGGCGGACCGGCTTCGCCGCCATATAGGGCCCACCGGCTGGCGTGTATGGCCCCGTAAGGGTCTGGCGTGGTGGCCTGGAGGAAAAAACTGCTGTCCCCTGATGATACTGCCTTAATCACAGACCGCGTACACGCTGGAAAGCCGGGTTAAAAGCCCATGGGTGGCGGCGATGTCCTCTTCCTTTAATACGCAGGAGGGGGTGTGCAGATATCGGCAGGGCATGGAGATGCCCACCGGCCGTACCCCGCCCGCCATCGGATGCATCGCCCCCGCGTTGTTGCCGCCAAAAACCCCTAGCTTGGGCTGCGCCAAAATCCCGTGCTCCTTCGCCGTGTCCAGCGCCAGTTGGTATAGCCTTTTGTCGTAGATGGTCCCCTTGTCCATAAAAGATACCACCGGTCCCTTGCCCAAAAAACAAACCCGCTTTTCCGGCTCCACACCGCCAATGTCCGCGGCGGTGGTGGTCTCTACCGCAACGGCAATGTCCGGCTTTACGGTGTAAACGGCAGCTTTCGCACCCATGCCGCCCACCTCCTCCCGGGTGGTAAAGGAAAACCAGCAGTCGTATTCCAGCGGGGCCTGAATCATTTTGATCAGCGCCGCACAGCCTGCCCGGTCGTCCAGCGCCTTGCCCTTAATAAACCCATCGCCAAACCGGAGAAAAGGGGAATCGAAAGCGATCCGGTCCCCCACCGCGACCAGCTCTTCCGCTTCTTCCCGACTGGTACAGCCAATGTCGATGGAAAGATCCCCCGCCTTAATGGGGTCGTCCCGCTTGTCCCGTGGAATCAGGTGGATGGGCTTGGAGCTTAAAATGCCGTATACCCGGTTTTTGCCCACCACCACCGGCTTGCCCTGTATGACCCGGTTGTCTATGCCGCCAACGGTGGCAAAACGCAGAAATCCCTCGTCGGTGATGTAGGTGACGATAAAGCCTACCTCGTCCATGTGCGCGTCGAACAGCACCCGGTTTTTGGGGCGCTTTTCCCCCTTTTTAAAGGCGATAATATCTCCTAAAGGGGATACTTGATATTCGCAAAAATCCTTGATCTGGTCGATGATGGCTTCGGCAACCGCTCTCTCGTCGCCGGACACGCCGTCGATAGCGCAAAGCCTTTGGATTAACTCGATCATCTGCATTCTCCCTCCTTTTTCACATAGGCGGCCAAAAGCCGTGCGGTATTTTCGATGTCCTCGGGCAAAATCTTCTCCACCGGGGTGTGCATGTACCCCTGGGGAATGGAGAGAATCCCGGTTTTTACCCCGCCTCTGGCGATGAGGATCGCGTCAGCGTTGGTGCCGGTCTCGCCACCCATAGCCTCGGTCTGGTAAGGGATGTCCGCTTCCTGGGCCGCCTGTACCAGCGAGCGGGAAATTTCGCCGTCTAAAAGCGCCCCGAACGCGATGATCGGCCCCTTGCCAAATTGACCGCACTGTTCCTTTTTGCAGTCAGGGGTCTGGCCAAAGCCCACGTCCACCGTAATCGAGTGGGTGGGCTGCACCGTGTAGGCCGCTGCTTTCGCGCCCATGCCTCCTACCTCCTCCCGGGTGGTCAGGGTGACCGCCAGCCCGCAGGATAGCTTCTCTTCCTTTAAAAGCTGTGCCGCGCGGATCACCGCCACGCAGCTGGACCGGTTGTCAATGGCCTTGCCGGTGATAAAGCCGCCGTGCATCTCCCGGGTGGGGGTGACAAAGGTCACCATGTCCCCAGGGGATACCCGCTTTTCGGCCTCTTCTTTGCTGTAGCCAATGTCAAGGAAAATCTCCTCGAATTTGGGATTTTTAGCCTCGCCGCTTTGCAGATGGGGCGGAATGGAGCAGACCACTCCCGGCAGATCTCCTTGGGCAGTATGTACCGCCACCTGAGAGGCCAACAGCAAGCTGCGGTCAAAGCCGCCCACCGGCGAAACCTTCAAAAATCCCTCGTCGGTGATGTAGGTGACAATCATACCGATTTCGTCCACATGGGCGTCCAGCATAAAGCTTTTCTGCCCCTTCTGCGGCTTTTGGATGGTGCAGATTAAATCTCCCAGCGGACTGCGGGATACCTCCCCCAGCGCTTCCAGTTCCCCGGCGGCAAGGGCCGTAACCGAATCTTCCCGCCCGGAAACCCCAACCGCTTGGGATAAGCAGATCAGCAGTTCTTTGCAGTTCATGTCCTTTCTCCTTTCCTTTGCTGAAAACTGGTAATTTTCCCCTTTTTTGTCCAATGATGTCTAATTGTGTCTAAAGGTGTCCTTTGTCGTCGAATCTTATCTAATTTTGTCAAAACTCGTCTAATTCTGTCCAAAGCCCCTTTTGGGGAAACAGAACCTACCCAAGCGCCTGTACCAGACTTTTAAAATGGTCGCCCCGCTTTTCAAAATTGGGGTACAGATCAAAGCTGGCGCTTGCCGGGGAGAGCGCTACAATGTCCCCTTCTTTAGCCAGACGATTGGCAAGCGCCACCGCCTCCTCCATAGAACCCACCGCATACAGCGCCGGACGCGCTTTGTCAGACCCGGCGTATTCCTCCAGCACCTGGCGGATTTTGGGACCGGTGGCTCCCATCAAAATCAGGTGGGATACCTTTTCGCATAAATAAGGGGCCAGCGGCTCGTAGGGGATTTTTTTGTCGTATCCCCCAGCGATGAGCAGGATTTTCTGCCCAAAGGCTTTAAGCCCCGCAATGGTCCGGGTGGGGCTGGTGCCGATGGAATCGTTATACCACTTCACCCCGTCCTTTTCCCGGACCAGCTCCATCCGGTGCGCCACGCCGCCGAATTCCCGGGCAACCTTCGCCATCACCTGGGCGGGGACCTCACCCCACAAAGCGCTAAAGGCCGCCAGAAAGTTTTCTACATTGTGTAGGCCCGGTAGCCGAATGTCCGCCGCCGGCAGGATGGGGGTTACCTCGCCGCCCAGAGACATGCAGACCATCCCGTCCTCCCGCAGGAACGCCCCCGCCTGGACAGCGCTCTGCCGGGAAAAAAACAAACGCTCCCCCCGGCAAAGGGGCGCCATCTCCCGGGTGATGGCGTTGTCCAGATTCAGCACCGCCCGGGAAAAACCATCCTGATGCAGAATCAGATTTTTCTTGCTGTCTATATACTCGGCCATGTCCTTGTGTACGTCCAGATGATTGGGCGCCAGGTTGGTGATCACCGCCACATCCGGGCTTTGGCGCATAGAGATCAGCTGAAAGCTGGAAAGCTCAACCACCGCCGCATCCTCCGGGGAAATCTCTTCAATCACCGGCAGCAGCGCCCGGCCGATATTGCCTCCCTTGTGGACCCGCCTGCCCGCGGCGGCCAGCATCTCGGCGATCAGGGTGGTGGTGGTGGTTTTGCCGTCCGACCCGGTGACCGCCCAGGTTTTGCAGGGACACAGCCGGAAGAACAGCTCCATCTCAGAGGTGATGACCACCCCTGCCTGCCGGGCCTTCTCAAGCGCCGGATGGTGAAAATAAACCCCTGGCGACCGCAGCACCGCGTCGTATTCCTCTAAATTGTCCAGATATCCTTCACCCAGTACCAGCTGAATGCCCTTTTCCTCGAACTCCGCCGCCAGCTCGCCCAGCTGTTCCCGGCTTTTTTTGTCCAGAACAGACACCGCCGCTCCCTTTCGGGCAAACAGCCGAATGCAGTCGGTGTTGGTCACCCCCACGCCGATGAATGCGATTTTTTTGCCTTTGATCCACCGAAAAAAGCTTTCGGCGTTCCAGCCGTTCATAGCCTCATCCCCTTCTTGATTGCTCTAACCCTTATTATATCCATCTGTTCCCCAAATAGCAACGATCCTGCCCATCGCCCTTCCCCCAAAAAGCTAAAACCCCGCCCAGGAGAAAAGAAACGGGTAGAAGCCTATGGCGCAAAAGGCAAGGACTGCGTACCGAATCGTGTCCCACAAAAACGCGTCAGGCAGCACCAGCTTTAAAAGAAGGGATACCGCTCCGCAGAGCGCCAGACCCCCTAAAAGCCGCACCGCCTTTTTTCCGGCGCCTACCGGGATGGAAAAATCCACGAATTTTTGCTCAAAGACGGTTCCGCCCCAAAATCCCAGCAGCAGGCCGAAGGCCTTGTATAAATCCCGTTGCCCCAATAGCAGCGCCGGCAAAAGGCAGGCCCCAGCCAACAGCGCCAGCATTTTTTCGTGGGAGAACCGCCGCCATAAAACCGGACAGATAAATACCGCGGCCGCGCCTAGGACCAGCCCTGCCGCCACATCCTTGGGATAGTGTACCCCCAGGTACAGCCGGGATAAGCCCACCAACAGGCTGACGGCAATCGCCGCCGGATACAGCCACCCACCCTTTCTGCGTGCGGGGAATAGGTACAGGGACGCGGCGTTCTGGCTGTGTCCGCTGGGAAAGGAGTAGCCGGTGGCGGTGTGCTGCCGCAGCGTGCGGATCCCTTCCTGACCGATGGGCCGCTCAAAGCGAAAAATCCCCTTTAAAACGTTGTTGCATAGCCCGCTGACCAGCAGGGTAAAGGCCAGCTCCTTCCCTATCTCCTTGTCGTAAATCCAGTAGGCGAACCCTAAAACCAGCACCACCGCCCATTGTTCCCCCAGCATGGTGATCAGCTGAAACAGTCCGTCTAAAAAGGGGGAGGAAAAGGACTGAATCCATCTTAAAAACGCAAGCTCCATCTTTTCTGCTTCTCCTTTCTTTTGCGATGCTTGGTGCAAAACTATTTTCAAATCGCCCCGAACAAGCTTTGCTCCCTGCCGGAAAGAGAACGACTGACAATCCTTGGTAGACAAAAGAAATGCAGGGATTGCTCCCTGCATCAATGTATGTGCAAAAATCCTTTGTTACGACTACAGCCGCGGCGCTTTTATGCTGGGGTTCTTCTGTAGGCCAACGGTGGGCTTAAGCTGCTCGCCCTCTTCCACCAGACGGGCCATAATCACAAACCGAGCCCGCGCCTCGCCGCCTACATAGCCGTATTTGGCGGTGCAGGTGGAAAGGGTTAAAATCTTGTCCCCGCCTAAAGGATCTACCTCTACATCATACAAAAATTCCGAACGGGCTTTTCCCTCGCTGACCAGCGTTTCAATGCCGCTGTCAATCATATCAATGTAGCGGAAGGAGGTGTCGGTGTATAAAACTGCAAAAACCTCCCAAACCATGTCTTCCTCGCTGGTGGAGAAAAAGATGTACGGGTGAGATGCGGCAAAATCCTCGTCGGTAAACCGTAACAGCTGGGCAAAATCCAACCCGTCGGGGTCATCTTCCGCAACGGCGGTGTTGTGCCCATAGATGATGGTGTTGTAGCTTTGACTTCCCCGGTCGCCTACCTTGCATTCATAGTCCACCCAGTAGCAGCCCTGAAAGTTGTAGTTGCCCGCGTAGTCCAGCCGCATGTATTTGGAGTTGTTGTAGGTCTGTACCACCGGCTGATCAATGTCGGTGCCCGGTATCTGCAACCAGCCAACAATCTCGGGATTCACTTCGTCCTTCTTTTGGACAACCTGTTCTGCCAGGGCCGGCGTCTCCACCTCCTGCATGGCGTTGTCCTCCGGTTCCTTTAAGGTGTTGATAAAAGGATAAACCGAAGGCTTTTCCTCCAGCTGGGAGGAGCTCCCACCTCCGCAGCCGGCGGTCGATATGGCCAGCGCCAGCGCCAGAAACACAATGCCTATTTTTTTATAAAAACCCTTCATGCTCTTTCTCCTTTAAAGGTTATGGTTGTAAGCTACCTTTAAATATAGCCGAAATTCGCCGTTAAATCAACAGGAAAAGACCATTTTTCCAGTATTTTTTCCGGATTTTTTTTGGCTTTTCCATTTTTAAGCTGTTTGTTACATCAGCGGCGCAAAGGCTTTCAGAATCGCCCGACCCAACCGGCGCAGCAGCGGAACCCTCTCGCCAGGGTCCGGGTGGATTTCCTGGGATATCTCCATGGTCTTACAGATGTCCTCCTTCACCGTCTGGATGATAGGGCTGTGGAAAAAGGCGACGCCGCATTCAAAATGCAGATAAAAGCTGCGATAGTCCATGTTGGCGGTGCCCACCACCCCGATTTCGTCGTCGGCCACGAACATTTTTGCGTGAATAAAGCCCGGCGTGTATTCATAAATACGCACCCCCGCTTCAATCAGCTGCCGGTAGGAGGAACGGGTCACCGCATGTACATACCATTTGTCCGGGATGTGGGGGGTGATGATCCGGATATCCACCCCGCTTTCGGCGGCAATGATCAGCGCGGTGGTCATTTCGTTGTCCAAAATCAGATATGGGGTGGTGATGTAGACGTATTTTTTGGCGCAGTTAATCATCTGTAAATAGATGTTTTCCGCCACGTTAAATTCGTCGATGGGGCTGTCTCCATAGGGCTGGACAAACCCCTCCCCGCCGTATATTTTGCCGGAGGGCCGGTACTCCTGATAGTCGGCGTCCTTGCCGTCCCGGTAGCTCCACAGCTGCAAAAACATCATGGTCAGATTCCAGGTCCCGTCTCCCCGCAGCATGACCGCCGTGTCCTTCCAGTGGCCAAACCGAACATGGGCATTGATGTACTCGTCCGCCAGATTCAGCCCGCCGCAAAAGCCCACGTCCCCGTCAATCACCGTGATTTTTCGGTGGTCCCGATAGTTAAAGGCGGAATTGAGCCTGGGGCGGAAGGGATTGAACACCGCGCACTTAATGCCTGCCTGCTCCAGCTGTAGATAATATTGGGGCGGCAGAGTCTGAATGGTGCCCAGATCGTCATACATCAGCCGCACATCCACCCCAGCGGCTACTTTGCGCTTTAAAACGTCCAAAAGAGCGTTCCACATCTTCCCTTCCTGGATGATAAAATATTCCATAAAGATAAACTTTTCCGCTTTTTCCAGCTCTCTTAACAGCGCCTGCCAAAAGTCTTCCCCCACCGGGAAGTATTCCACCTGGGTATTCCCCCAGATGGGATAGGGACCTACGTTGCTGATGTAGTCGCTCTGCCGTTTTAGATGTGGCGATCTTCTCTCTAGTTCCTCCCGCGCTTTTTGGCAGGAGATGCTCTCGCTCTGCTCCACCTGGGTGTAGGCGTACCGGCGAACGCGCTCGGCCTGTTTTTTGCTCATGGGCTTGTTACCGAACACCAGATAAAAAATGCCGCCGAAAAGGGGAAAGAGCATGATAACAATGATCCAGGCTATTTTGTAGGATGGGTTGTCCCTCTTGGTGATAATCCACAAAACCACAATCAGGCTGACCAGCTGAAGGCCCACATAGGCGGCCAGTCCGCCGGAGGATGAAAGCTTGAGCAGAATAAAAAGCAGAAAGAAAAACTGTACCAAAATAGCCAGTGAGATAATCACAAGCCGGCTGCATAAAAATTTTAAAACCTTTTTCATCCTTTGTATTCCTTCTCTTTTCATTAAGGCGAAGCCATGATCCGCCAATTTTTATTTTACGCCCACAGCAGCCCCGCCCTTTTGCAGCGCGATGGTGCCGGTCCGCATAACCTCCAGAATATTATAGGTCTTTAAAAGCTCCTCTAGCAAATCCAGCCGCTGGGGAAGATCGCAAATTTCCAGCGTCATGGTGGATTTGGTCAGATCCACGATTTTGGCGTTCATAATTTTGGCAATGTCCAGTATTTCGCTGCGGGTTTGCCCCCCGGCGCTGCATTTAATCAGCATCAGCTCCCGGCTGATTAAATCCTCCTGGGGGATGGTGCGCACCTTAATTACGTCCACCACCTTGTTTAGCTGCTTTTCCAGCTGCTCGATGGTGTAGCTGTCCGCCTCCGCCACAATGGTCATGCGGGAGACGGTCTTGTCCTCGGTAACCCCTACCGCCAGCGAATCAATGTTGAATCCCCGGCGGGAGAAAAGGCCGGTGATCCGGGAAAGAACCCCCGCGTGGTTCTCCACCAAAACCGACATGGTATACTTCATCCTTCCGCCCTCCTTCTATCATAAGCCGGCTGAGCCGGCGCTTTTTTATCTGTTTTAGGCCGGCTCGTCCGGCGAGATTAGACACTGCAAAAGAAAGCTTTGCTCCCCTGCCAAAAGCGCCTCCACCGCCTCTTCGATCTGGCTGTTATCCGAAATGGTCATGGACTCGATGCCGTAAACCTGTGCCAGCGCGGCAAAATCGGGACTGCCGCCCAGCTCCACCGCCTCGTAATGCCCGCCGTACTCCTGCTTTTGAATCTGCCGGACCAGGCCCAGACAGTCGTTTCGAAGGACCACCATCTTCACCGGGATATCGTGTTGGACAAAGGTCGCCAGCTCCTGCATGGACATCTGAAATCCCCCGTCCCCCATCACCGCCACCACCTGCCCAGCGTCGGAGGCAAGCCGCGCACCCATGGCCGCAGGCAGCGCGTAGCCCATGGTCCCCATGCCGCCGCTGGTCAAAAAGCGCCCTTCCCTGATTTGGGCCGACCGGGCGGACCAAAGCTGATTGAGCCCCACGTCCGCCACATAAATGCCGTCATCGTCCAGCCGGCCGCTTAAATGCGCCACCAGCCGGTGGGGATTGACAAAGCCCTCCCGGTCGGAAAAGGAGGCGCCTGCTCCCTTCTTTTCCCGCAGCTCGGCCAGCCACCTGCCGGTATCCAGCGGGCCACAGCATTCGCACAGCTGCTCCAGCGCCAGATGGGCGTCCGCCACCAGCGGGATACTCGCTTCCATATTTTTATGGATTTCCGCCGGGTCAATGTCGATGTGGACAATGCGGGTGCGCTTTTCCACCACCCCCGGCTGGCCCATGGCCCGGTCTCCCGCCCGTGCCCCGATGAGGATCAACAGGTCCGAATGGCGGATGGCGTAGTTGGCGGCGCTGCACCCAAAGGAACCGAGCATTCCAAAATACAGCGGATGGTCCGAGGGCATCAGCCCCAGCCCCATCATGGTGGTCACCACCGGAATCTGGCAGCCTTCGGAAAAATCCCGCATCCGTCCTTTCGCGCCGGCGGAGAAGACCCCGCCCCCCGCACAGATTACCGGCCGCCTGGCTTGGGAGATCGCCTGGGCCACCCGCCGCAGCTGTAAGGGATTGGCCCGGGTGCTGGGGTTGTATCCCCGAATGGACACCGCCTCCGGATAGGCAAAATCCAGCTCTCCCTTTTGTACGTCCACCGGCAGGTCAATTAAAACGGGACCCGGCCGGCCGGTGCTGGCCAGGTAAAACGCTTCCTTGAAAATCCGGGGAAGGTCGGCGGCGTTTTTCACTAAAAAGCTGTGCTTGGTAAAAGGCTCCGCCGCGCCGGTGATGTCCGCTTCCTGGAACACATCCCGGCCCAAAAGCTCGCTGGATACCTGGCCGGTGATGGCCACCAGCGGAACCGAATCCATATAGGCGGTGGCCAGTGCGGTCAATAGGTTTAACGCCCCGGGCCCGGAGGTGGCAATGCAGACCCCCGGCCGCCCGCTGATCCGCCCATAGGCCGCCGCCGCGTGCCCGGCGTTTTGTTCCTGCCGGACCAGAATGTGGCAGATGGGGCTTTTGGCCAAACAGTCGTATACCGGGCAGATGGCCGCGCCGGGGTAGCCGAATACGGTGGTCACCCCCTCCTTTTCCAGCGATGTGACCACAGCCTGTGCGCCTGTCATGGCCCTTCCTCCTTTTAGCCCTTTGGGCAGAATATTTCTTCCCTATTATAATGCGGATTGAAAAAAGCCGCAAGCCCGGAAAAAAAGACTTTTTCCCCGATTGCAGCTTTTGTTTTGGGCGACCTTGGCTATAGGCGGATTTCGTATCCGTATTCGTGCAGGATACAGCCGCCCCCGTCCTCCTCAAATACCCCGGGAACCTGGAAAAATCCTGTTTTCTGGTACAGCCCCCTGGCGGGACGATTGCGGTCCACCACAAACAGACGCAGCCAGGCCGCGCCCTTTTGCCGGGCAAGGTCCATGGCGAAAACAAGCGCCTGCCCTCCGATCCCCCGACCGGAACAGCCGGGATCAATCCCCAGCCGGTCCAGATACAACGCCTTGGCCGCCGGATCGGCCCATTCCACCGCCGACTGTCCGTCAGCCTGCCCGGTCAGGACAAAGGCCCCGCAGAGCTGTTCACCCTCCAAAAGCAAAAACAGCTCCCCTTTTTGGATGTCCTCTTCAAAATACGCAAAGGGGTAATACTCGTTCCAAATGCCGATCCCCTTTCGGTCCATGTCTGCCACGATCCGCCGGTACATTTGCCAGATCCGGGGCAGATCCGCCGGGGCCGCCGCCCGAAATTCCATTCTGCTCCTCCTTAACAAACAAAGGCCCGGCTCGGAAAGCCCGGACCCTGTATAAATCCTAAACCTCTGCCGCCGCTTCCTCTTCTGGAACGGGCGGCAGATTCTCCACCGCGTGGTATACCCGCTTTTTCCAGAAGACGAGGATACTCAAAAGAACCCGCACCGTCTGATCCAGGGCGATAGCCCACCATAAGGCGGTGATATCCCAATGGAACACCCAGCCGGACAGGCAGCACAGCGCCACCCGCACCAGCCAGATGCCGGTAAAGGAGATGACCATGGGGGTGTATTTGTGTCCCGCCGAACGAATGGTGCCGTTAAAGATTTTCGACAGGTTCTGAGGGATCTGGGCAAAGCCCATGATGAACACGTATTTCATGCCGATTTCGATCAGATCCTGCTTGTCGGTCAAAAGGCTCATCAAAAAACGGGGACAGAAAAATAACACCGCGCAGGTGAAAACGCTGATGGTCATGGAAATGCGGATCAGCTGGCGGAAGTAGATTTTGTAAAGCTCGCTGTCCCGCTGGCCGATAGCCCGGGCCGCCAGGGTGGTCGAGGCGGTGATAAAGCCCACCGACAGCATATCGCATACACCCTCCGCCTGTAATCCCAGCTGATAGGCGGCATAGCTGTTGGTGCCGTAGGAGAGAATCACCCGGCTGATGATAATGGTGGCGAACTGCCACAGAAGATTTTCACAGGAGGCGGGCAGTCCGGTGGTGTAAATATCCCGCAGATACCCTTTCTCCAGCGAGAAGAATTTTTTGTCGTGGTGGGCGCCGTGAAACAGGCCGATCCTTTTGTGATACAAAAGGACAAGGCCAATGCCCGCACCCACAATCTGGGCGCTGACTAACGCGATGCCCGCGCCGGTCAGGCCCATGGCAGGCAGTCCCAAATTGCCAAAGATCAAAAGCCATCCCAAAGCGATGTTAACCACGTTGACAATTCCGGCGATCATCATGGGCGTTTTGGTGTTGCCCTGGGACTGGAATGCCGCGGTGACAAAGCAGGTAATGGCCACAAAGGGCAGTCCCGCCGCCAGAATCCGCAGATACCCCACCGCGTAGGAGAGAATGTCCGCGTCGGAGGTGAAAAGGTGGATAAACCAGGTGGGGAACAGAGCCACCAAAGCGGTGATGACCATCCCCAGAGGAATCGCGGTGGCAAAGGCCTGCTCTACCGTCCGGCGGCATTTGTCCCGCCTTCCCTCGCCAAAATACAGCGCCGCCACCACCGTTACGCCGATGGCCAAACCCTTGAACAGGGACAGATAGGTGTTGGTAATCCGCCCGCCCACCCCCTGGGCGGAAATCTCCAGCGCGGAAAGCCGGCCCACCATGGCGGTGGTCACCAGCGAAGCGGAGGTGGTCAGAACGTTTTCTAAAATCATGGGAATCAGCATCCGGTAAATCTGCCGGGATACCTCTTTTCTATTGTGCATGATACAGCCTCTCCCGCCGCGAAAACGGCAAATAGATTGGGTTTGGCGCGCTGCCTGCAAAGGGCAATACTGTCCCTTTTGCGCCGTCATCAGCCGGCGGTGGACAAGGCCCCGCGCCAAAAGCACACCTATTTTAGCATATGCGGGCTAAGGGGGCAAGGCGGATTTTTCAAAGAAAACGTTTACCTTTAAAAAGCCCCGAAAATTTGAAAAAAAATCTCTGCGAAAGCCCTTTTCCGCAGAGATTTTTGTGTGATTTGCCAGGCGGCCGGTTAGACGAAATAATCGTCGTCCGGCCTAGAGCCAAAGGCGGCTTTATTCTGCCGGCTGAGACGAGCTGTCGCTTTCCGGCGCAGAAGGCTCTGCAAAAGCCTCGGGATACGCCTTTTTGGCCATGTCCTCCAATATGTCGAACATCCGCGCACCCTGCCGCTCAAAGGCGGTGAAATCGTAAGAATAAACAATGTCGTGGATAGTGGCCTGCAAGCCCTTGTAATGGGCGTTTTGCTCCAGCATGGGAATGGTAATATCCTCGTTGCAGAAGATCACGTCCGGCGCGTATTGACTGATAAAATCCGCCGGATAGGTCCAGTTGCCGTAAGAGCCCGCCTCGTTTTCAAAGCCGATGGCCTCCAGCATGGCCCCTTCAAAGGTGTCCCCGGTGGCAACGGTAAAGTCCAGCATCCGCAGATATACCGCCGACAGCCGCTTTCCGCCCGCCCGGACATAAGCGTCCACCTTTTCCTGTATGCTCTCTACCCGGCCCATCTGCTGATTATAAAAGCCAATCCCCTCCTCAGACCCGGTCTGCTCTCCGGAAAACAGACGGCCCAAATCGGTGTACAGATCTTTTAGCTGCTCCGGCTGCCGGGCGCTGGAGAGCACCACCACCGAAATGTCCGCCTGCTGTAAGGCGATCAGACTGTTTTCCGAGAGCTGGGTGTGGGTGATTACCAGGTCCGGCCCGGCCGCCCGAATCGCGTCCAGATCCGGGTTTTGGGCGGTGCCCATCCGGGGCAGGCTCTGCACCTGCTCCGGCCAGCTGCAAAACTCGCTTACGCCGATAAGCTGGGACCCGTACCCCATGTCAAAGCAAAGCTCGGTCAGCGCCGGCGAAAGGGATACCACCTTCTCGGGCTGCTCCGAGATGGTCTCGTCCCCGATGGAAACCGGATATTCCAAAGACTGCGGCTCTTCCGGCAGGCTAGAGGAGCTTTCCGGCACGTCCTTGCCGCAGCCGGTCAGCCCAAAAGCCAGCAAAAGCGCCAGCAGAAAAGGCAAAATGCGTTTTTGTTTCATAAAATCCCCCATCTTTTTTCTTTTTTCTCATTGTATCGCGGCGTTCCGGCCTTGTCAAATGGGAATTTCCAAGGGATAATACCGGCTGTTTTTGCGGGAAAAAATGGCAATATTTCACAAAAAGAAAAAGGAAAACGTTTACCGGAAAAAAGAGGAAAAACCGGCTATTGACAAGGCCCGGATCCCCCTTGTATATTGGAAAAAGGCTGGGCCCAGAGCCCGGCTATCTTGTAAGAAAAAGGATGGTGTCTATGGCGGGGGAAAACAAAAGGAAAACGGTGCTCCGGTCCCTGCGGGAGCTTAGGGGCAACGCCCGGACCGCGGTCTTTCACGAGCCGTTTTGGTCCATCCCTTATGGGTTTTACAGCTTTTATCTAAGCCTTTATATGAAAAGCCAGGGCGTCAGCGATGTGCAGATCGGCTTTTTGATCTCGTTAAACTTTATCATCGGCACCATAACGGCGCTGTTCGCCGGGGTGATGGTGGATAAGCTGGGCCGCCGCCGGACAACGATCCTCTTTGGACTGATCAGCTGGCCCGGATCGGCGCTTTTAAACTTTTTTGCCCACAGCTTTTGGATGTTCGCCCTGGCCCAGATCGTCTGCGCTTTCAGCAAAATCAGCGATATCGGCTGGCAGCTCATTTTAATCGAGGACGCGGACGACGAGCAGCGGCTGACCTCCTTTAATATGTTCGGCATCATCGATATTCTGGCGGGCTTCCTCACCCCGGTGGCGGGGATCATTGTGGGAAACCTGGGCCTTGTGCGGGCGGAGCGGGGCTTTTTGCTGTTCGGCGCCGTCTGTATGTTTATCATGATCGTTCACCGGCACCTGCGCTTTCACGAAACCGATATGGGCCGGCTTGCGGTCGAACGGTCCCGGTCGGTCAGCTTTTGGGGAACGCTTAAAAATAGCCTGTCCCAGATGAAAAGCGCCGTCACCAGCGGCAACCGCAAACTGAGCACCGTGTTGGTCATCGTGGTGCTGTTTAACGCCTATCAGCCCATTGGCGCTTATTCCAGCTTGTATTTTGCCCCCTACCTTACCGATGTGGCGGGGCTGGACGCGGCGATGATTTCGGTGCTGGGAATTGTCAATTCGGTGTTCATGCTGTCGGTGTACCTGTTTGCCATACCGGCCATGAGCCGCTTGAATAAGCTGTTTTCGCTGACGGTGGGACTGAGCGTCCAGATCCTGTCCATGCTGTCTCGGGTATTTTTACCTCGGGGCAGCTTTACCTGGGCGGTGATTTCGGTGGCGTTGTTCTCGGTGGGGTTTGGGCTGTGCCGCCCGTTTTTGGACGCGCTGATGGCGGAGGCCACCCCGGACGCGGAGCGGTCCGGGATCTACGCGCTCAAAAACGTGCTGATCTCGCTGGTGTCGGCGCTGGCCGGCAGCCTTTCCGGATTTTTGTACCGGCTAAGCCCCAAAAGCATCTATCTTGCCTCCATCCTCCTGCTGGCGGTGTGCATTTTGTTTATCTTCCGCTATTTTCACCAGCGCCAGCGGGAGGAGCGGGCAGCTCTGTCCGGCGGTCTGCGCTGATCCCTTTGGCCGTGCGCCCTTTTGTCTGCCATCCGGCGGGAGGCTTTTGGCTTCCCGCCTTTTTCCTTTGTGGGACTTTCCCAAAGATACAGGGAGAAAACCATACAAAAGGCCAATTTTCCCCGCAAACGTCCTATAAGGTATTTACAAGGGATTTTTTGTATGATAGCATTAGAAAAGGAAAATAGCGCTCGGTCCCACCGCGTCTGGCAAGGGGATGAGAAAGTGCTTTTCACACAGGAAAGGGCGGATGAAAATGGTTCGGATCCTCGGCGTCGGGGACGCCAAAATGGATAAAAATATCACCGACATGGTGGCATACCCCGGCGGGCAGGCTATGAATATTGCGGTAAACGCCAAATTGCAGGGAGCGCAGGCGGGCTTTATCGGCTGTATTGGCGACGATCTGCTGGGTCAGCACCTGGCAAAAACCCTGGACGAGCTGGGGGTGGACCGGTCCCGCAGCCATATTGTCCACGCGGACAACGCCGCCACCGTGTATCAGGTGATTGACGGCGAGCGGGTTTGGGGCGGAACCAATCCGCGGCCCATCTCCCCTTTGCAGATGGCCATCCGCTTTATGCTGCCTTACTATGGCCTGTCCCGTGAGGACATGGACTATATCAAAACCTTTGACGCGGTCCATCTGTGCAATACCGCTCATATGGATGAGTTTTTGCCCCAGCTGAAGGAAGCGGGGGTCATATTGTCCTACGACTACTCCAACGACCACCTGCTGCCGGGCTTTATGGAAAAGGTGGCCCCTTATGTGGATATCAGCCTGTTTTCCGCCAGCAAAATGACCGAAACCCAGATGATGGAGGGTCTTGTCCGGGCCCATACCCTGGGCACCCGCATTCCCATCGCCACCAATGGGGAGGAAGGCGCGGTGCTGTATGACGGCAACCGCTTTTACACCCAAAAGCCTGACCTGTGCAACGCGGTGGATACCATGGGCGCGGGGGACGCGTTTATCTCCGCCTTTTTAGTGGATTTTGTCGGCTCCGGCGGCTTATCGGCCCGCACCGAACAGCAGCGCGAGGAGAAAATCCGCCAGGGTCTTGCGGCGGCGGCCGCCTGGTCGGCTAAGGCTTGCATGACGCCTGGGGCCTTTGGCCACGGCTGCAAAATAGAAAAAGAGGATTAGCCTCCTACAGCCTCCCGGCTGTTTGGCGAATAGATGAGAATTTTAACGAAATGAGGGTATTACAATGGTAAAAGTAATCGGTATCGGCGACAGCATGGTCGATAAAAACCTGACCTCCGGCATTATGTACCCCGGCGGGCAGTCTTTGAACATCCCGGTCAATATGCACCTGCTAGGAGCCCAGTCGGCGTTTATCGGCTGCTTCGGCAATGACTATGTAGCCGAGCATATGAAGAAAACCTTGGACGAAATCGGCATTGACTATTCCCATTCCCACACCTATCCGGTTCCCAACGCCGCTGCCCATTACCGGGTGATCGACAACGACCGGGTTTTTGTCCGCTCCCCCGAAAAGGTCCATCCCATGACCATCGCCCTGTTTAAAATGCTGGATTACGAGGGCTTCTCCAAGGAGGATATGGAGTATATCAAGGGCTTCGACGTGGTCCATTGCTCCAACGACAGCGGCATCGAGGCGTATTATCCAGACTTTAAGGAGCAGGGAATCAAGATTTCCTTTGACTTCTCTTTGACCCACGAAAAAGAGGGCTACATGGAGGAAATTTGTCCCAACGTCTATTTTGTCCTGCTCTCCTGTAGCCATTTAAGCGAGACCGAGACCCAGGAACGGCTGATTAAAGCCCATACCCTGGGAGCGAAAATCTGTATCGGCACCCGGGGCAGCAAGGGCTCCATCTGCTACGACGGCGACCGCTTCTACCATCAGCCCCCCCATTGGCTGGAGACGGTGGTGGATACCATGGGCGCTGGGGATGCGTTTATTTCCGCATTCCTGTACCAGTTTATCGAAAACGGCGGCTACGACGCAAAGGATAAATCGGAGATCATCTCTAAGGCGCTGGAATTCGCGGCGGACTACTCGGCCAAATCCTGCATGATCGAAGGATCCTTCGGCCATGGCGTCCCCTTTAAAAAATAAAAGCCGGCGTCCATCCCTTTAGCGGGACAAACATGCCGGATCCTTGCGGCCATGGGTATGCGAATAAAGCGCCCATGGCCGCTTTGGCGTGGAGCAGCCCGGAGAAAGGACGCCCTGTCCCTTAGAAAAAATAAGCCGCCGGCGGGGAAAAGCTTTTTTGTCCGTTTACATTCCGGCGGATTTCTGATAAAATAAAAAAAGGCTTCTAAATCTACTGAAGAGGTGAAAAATTATGGTAAAAGTAATCGGTGTCGGCGATTGTATGGTGGATAAAAATCTGTCCAACGGTATGATGTATCCCGGCGGTCAGGCTTTGAATATCGCCGTCAACACCAAGCTGTGCGGCGCCCAATCCGCTTTCATCGGCGCTTTTGGCGACGACTATATCGCGGATCATATGAAAAAAACGATGGACGAAATCGGGTTAGATTATTCCCGTTCCCGTTTTTACCACGCACCCAACGCCTTTGCCCGCTATAAGGTCATTGATAACGACCGGGTGTTCCAGGGCTCTCCCAACGGCCGCCGCAATCCCTTGCAGGGCGCAATCCGCCGGATGCTGGCTTACGAGGGTTTTTCCAAAGAGGATATGGACTATATCAAGGGCTTTGACGTGATGCATACCAGCAACGGCGCTTTTATTGAGGAGTTTTTGCCCCAGATGGCGGGAGAGGGAATCAAAATTTCCTATGATTTCTCCTTGGATCATATGAAAGAGGGCGTGATGGAACAAATCTGTCCTAACTGCTATTTTGTCCTGCTCTCCTGTAGCCATATGACCGTTACCGAAATGCAGGAGCAGCTGATCAAGGCCCATACCCTGGGGGCGAAAATCTGCATCGGCACCCGGGGCAGCGAAGGCTCCACCTGCTATGACGGCGACCGGTTCTATACCCAGGCGCCCCATTGGAAAGAGCATGTGGTAGATACCATGGGCGCTGGCGACGCGTTTGTCTCCGCGTTTTTGTACGATTTTATCGGCTCCGGCGGCTACGACGCCAAGGATAAATCGGAGATTATCGCCAAGGCGCTGGATTTTGCCGCGGAATATTCCGCCAATTCCTGCATGGTGGAAGGGGCGTTCGGCCACGGCGTTCCCTATCAGAGCGAGGAGTAAAAGGTTTGTCCCTTTTGCCGGAAGCGGTTCGGCGGAACCCCGCCGAACCTGTTTTCTGGCGCTTTAACTTGTCAGGGTTGACATAGACAGCCCGGATCGGTAGAATAAAAATCGGTCTGTCAGCGGAAAAAGAGTTTGCCGCCGGCGCCCGTCACTTTGTCTCCGTAGCTCAGCAGGATAGAGCGTTCGCCTCCTAAGCGAAAGGCCGCGCGTTCGAATCGCGCCGGGGACGCCAGGACGAAACAGCCGCAGCCCCTTGGGTTCCCAGGGGTTCCGGCTTTTCTTATACCCGACTTCATTCCGGGGTGGAAGGATCATTTTTAACCGTT
This sequence comes from uncultured Oscillospiraceae bacterium, assembly GCA_910587335.1. Lineage (GTDB taxonomy): Bacteria > Bacillota > Clostridia > Oscillospirales > Ruminococcaceae > UBA3818. Next base: position 70,061 of record CAJUMG010000008.1, on the reverse strand, counting down.
TGGCTTCATCCAGGCGGCTTTTTATGCCTATACCCTATACATAGTGATTTCATCACTAGAAAGGGAAGAGCGGTGTGGCTCGCCGCACTCGCCGCATTTGTAAATTTTGGCGGGAAATAAAGGAGGCTATTTACAAAAAACACTAAAATGTGATATACTGACACGGTTAAAGTATAAGGAAGGGCTTGACAAAAATGATTTACCGAAATATACTTAAGACAGACAGACAGACAGACAGACAGACAGACAGACAGACAGACAGACAGACAGAATAAGTCTGTCCCTTCTTGCTGCCCAAAAATATAGGACATATTTTCCGTACTATGTTGTGGTGGGGAAGATATGTCCTTTTGCTTTTTTTCCTTATAAAAAAATGATTTCATTTTATGTTCTATCCATAAGGTAGAGTATAGCGTGAGTTTATGCGGCTTAGACCAAAAAACATGGCTTTATTTTATCCGAATGCACCTGGGTATAAATTTGTTTTTGGTATCAAGCCTATATAGGAGGAAACTGCAAAATGATACGCAAAAAGCGAACAAAAAGTCGCATATTGTATAAGCATCACAAAAACTTTCTTAAGATAGCCTATACTGTTTTGATTATAGGGGCTTGCCTTACGATTGGCGCGATCGCCGCATCGTTGTACGAGGCGCACCAAATCGTTATGTCCAATACAAACCGAAATGTCTCCGAGCTGTCCCAAAGCGTAGACAACGCCCTTCAGCAAAGAATCCAAAGAACGCTGACGATTCTTGAATCGGTTGCGAACAGCTGTGGTCAGGACAATACAGCTTGGACGGATGATCTGGAGGGCTTGCAGGAGCGGGCTGAGCTGCTCCGGTTTGAGTATTTTGCGTTTGTTTCGCCAGATGGCTCCGCCGTTTGCTCCGATAAGGTTTCCCGGACCTTTGATCAAAAGGATGAGATCATGAAAGCGTTTGAGGGGCAGCCGGTGATGGATGTCAAGGTCCAGTCGACAGATGGGTATGAAGAGAATAACAATCTGCCGTTTTTTTCGGTTCCCATCTATTCTAACAGAGAAACCGGAGAAATTGCCGGTGTTCTTGCGGCTCCCGTTTTGCCCCAATGGATCTTTTTGACCCAATCCTATTACGGCGGCGACGTTTTTTTCAATGTCATTAAGTCGGACGGAACAGAAGTATACATGACAAAGCATTCTGTTGTTTCGCAGCTCGATGAACGGCAGGATTCCGAAGGCAGGAACAATTTATTTGATACTTTGTACGCGAATGTGGAGGTTATTGGGGATACCTCTATAGACGATCTAAAAGAAGCGGCTGCTACGGGCCGGGATGCAATTATACGGTTCCGTATTCGGGGCGATGATCTTATACAGGTCGCTCAGCTTACACATATAGCCGGTACAAATTTGTGCGTATGGATGATTGATGCCAACGACGCGGCAAGCGGAGGCTTTGACAAGCTTTTGCATAAAGCGTTTTGGGTCAATGGCGTGGGTCTTATCTGCTTTGGCGCGTTGATTGTCGCTTTAATCTATCTTTACCGGAAAAATATGTTTATGCTCATGGTCGATCCGGTTACAGGCGGCTATAGTCTGTCCCGTTTTAATCAGGAGGCGGAGCATTTAATCCACCGTTCGGCCCCAGGCGATTACACGCTTATAGCGATCAATATCGTCCATTTCAAAATGTTTAACGACACCTATGGCTACGATGAAAGCAATCGCCTTTTGAAACATGTCCACAACACGATGCTTAAATACATAGAAGCAGGTGAAATCCTGTCCCGTTCCAGCGCGGATGATTTTAACCTGTTAATCCATACGGCCATTGATGAAGTGATTGTTCAGAAACTGGATCTGATGGTCGACGAGATCAATCGGTTCAACGACAAACGGCCGGAAAAGCAATGGATTATGTTCAGAGCAGGGGTGTATCAGATCACCGATACCAGCCTGCCGGTGTTCCAGATCAGGGACAGGGCGAATATCGCCCGAAAAAAGTCGGAAATAGCAATGGGGGATATGCTGTACTCCTGCGATTTTTATGAGGAGGAGGATCGGTTCCGGCTGCAACAGGAGAATACCATAAAAAACAAAATGCACGACGCGCTGAAAAACCATGACTTTAAGATGTATTTACAGCCGAAGGTGGATATTTCCACCGGTAAGATTGTCGGCGCCGAGGCATTGGTGCGCTGGAAGGATACGGACATGGGCTTTGTGCCGCCGGATCGGTTTATCCCTCTGTTTGAAAAGATCGGCTTTGTCCGGCGGCTGGACCTTTATATGTTTGAACAGGCTTGCCTTTGCCTGCGTCAGTGGCTGGATACCGGGGTGGAACCCATCCCCATCTCGGTCAACCTGTCCCGTGTACATTTGGAAAACAATGACTTTCTAGACCCTTTTATAGAGATCCAGAAGAAATATCGTATCCCGTCGGAGCTTTTGGAGCTGGAACTCACCGAATCGGCATTTGAGGACTTTCAGGAAGAGATTCCTATGGCGATCCAAAAGATTCACGAGGCCGGATATGCCTGCTCTTTGGATGATTTTGGAACCGGATATTCTTCTTTAAATAATCTGGAAACATTGGATATTGACGTGGTAAAGCTGGACTGCAAGTTTCTACGCGAAGCCCATACCAGAAACGATAAGGGCCATATTGTCATTGAAGAATTGATACATATGGCAAGGCGCCTTGGAATTACAGTCTGTTGTGAAGGGGTGGAAACGGAAGCCCACCTTGCCTTTTTACAAGAGTGCCATTGCGACAAGGGCCAGGGATATTACTTCTCTAAACCGATCGAAGTGACAGCTTTTGAGCAGCTGATGTTTGGGGCTCAACATAGCCTAAAATAAGATATTGAATTTGCGAAAAGGAGCATGAGCGATGTTAAAAAACATGAAAATCAAGAAAAGTTTGATACTGGGTTTTGCGATGGTTATCATCCTTGCTGCTATAATAATTCTTATCAATCTTGGTATGCTGATAAATATGCGAAATGAGTATGAATTGCTGCTGGAAGAGGATGTCCGGGTGAATGAGGACATTTTGTACTGCCGTGTTAGCTCGCTGATTCCTGGCCGTAACATTCGGGACGCCTTGCTAATACCGGACAGTGAAGCCAATGACGGACTGATTGCCACCGCTGAAGATCATTTGGTAAAGCTGGAAGAATATCTGGCGGATATAGAGAAAAACTTTCCTTCCCAACTAGAAAAGAACTTGTTTTATACATACAAGGAGAGCGTTCAGAATTGGTCGTCCAACGCGCCAATGCTGATTGGGCTATACAGACAATACCGTTCCACAGGAAATGAGCAATATCTGGAACAGGCCAAGGAGTTTATTTACACCACCGATACGCCGCTACAAAATGTAATGGCTGATGCGGCTACGGCCTTGGACTCCTACCTTATACAAGGTATGGCGGACGAAAGAGCCCGGATTGAGCGTTCCATCATTCTCACCATCATTGCCATGGGGATTGCAGTGGCTGTCGTTACTGTTTTCGTCATTTCGTTCGTAAGCGTTCTCATCAAATCTATCACAAAGCCTACGGAAGAGGTGCGCAAGGCGTTGGTGGGCTTTAGCGAAGGAAACCTGAAAATTCCGGTTACATATGAAAGCAAAAATGAATTGGGTGAGATGTGCGACGCACTTCGGGCCAGCCAGGATATTTTGGGAGCCGTAATAGGAGATATTGATTTTCTGCTGAATGCTATGGCCCAAGGCAATTTTAACATTTCCAGCAGAGCTTCTGACAAGTATGTTGGAGAGCTAACCAGTGTCATCGAATCGGTCCGGGGTATCAACCGCCAGCTCAGCGATGCGCTCTCGCAGATCGCCCAAGGGACAGACCAGGTTTCCTCTGGCGCGGATCAGGTATCCACCGGCGCGCAGTCCCTGGCGCAGGGTGCGACCGAGCAGGCCAGTACACTACAGGAATTGACCGCAACCATCACGAATATTTCCCAGGCATCTCAGCAGACCGATCTTGCCGCCAAAGATGCGAAAAACAGCGTTCAGGCGGCAGGCGCGCAGGTAGAAAAGATGAATCAGCAGGTGGACGTTTTGAATCAGGCGATGAACAAGATTGCCCATTCTTCCGAAGAGATGGGCAAGATCATCAAGACCATCGAGGATATAGCGTTCCAGACGAACATTCTGGCCTTAAACGCCGCGGTGGAGGCCGCCCGCGCCGGCGCTGCCGGAAAGGGCTTTGCAGTAGTAGCAAGCGAGGTGCGCAGCCTGGCGGGCAAATCGGATGAATCTGCCAAAGCCACAAAGGAGCTGATCGACAGCGCCATCCGTTCGGTCAAGGATGGGAACGATATTGTTGAACAGGTCACTCAGGCTTTGATTGAATGCAAGAGCTTGACGGATGAGGTTGTAAAGCGGGTGGATGTAGTTACCCAGGGTGTTGAGGTGCAAACCGACTCTATCCAGCAGGTGACCGGAAGCATTGACCAGCTTTCCTCGGTGGTGCAGACAAACTCTGCGACAAGCGAAGAATCTGCCGCGGCCAGTGAGGAGCTTGCCAGTCAAGCTGCCACGATCAAAAATCTGGTGGGCCGCTTTAAACTTCGCCAGACAGAAGACTATGCCTATGCGGCAGCGCCTGTTACCTACTCTGAGGATATGGCTGCTGACGCTGTGTATACGGATAAATACTAAAAATTTTAGCGCATCTTCTGTGAGAAAGACGCAGAAGGATTCTCCCAATAGACAAGAGCATTTTTGTTTTGCTGCTGCAAGAGTATAAAAGATGCGCTCCTTAATAGATTGCAGCCGTACTGGACCGATATTTTGTGGCAACCGCTACCGCCAGTACGGCCGCTTTTTATATGAAGCGATCTTCTCCCTTTGGCTCCTCACCGTGAGGGGCCTTTTCCTTTTTTTGGAAGGATGTTGACCGCTAAAGCCCTTGTGCCGGTGAGAAAAATGCCCATATTCCCCGCCGCGGACCCTTTTAAAGCAAAGGCCGCAGTTATCCCTTCCAGAGAAATTTGGACTGATCGAATTTGAGGGGTGGATAAAATTGGATAAAACAGTGCCCATTTTGTTGAAAATCACGGGGGCATATGTTATAATGCAAGCAACCATTTTTGCACGTCTGAAAAAGGCGATAGACGTGCGAAATTTTTTTCTGCGGGCGAGAAAGGCGCCTGTTCAGCCGCTTTCCCTGTACTTTTTGAAGACGGAAAACAATCTGTGACCGATGAGAAAGGAGAGAGGAATACATATGAAAAAAATAGGCAAAGTGATCCGGTATCTGTGCCTTGCTGTGGCTTTTGCGCTTGTTTTTAGCGGCTGTGCCCCCAAAAGCCCTCTGGACCCGGGAAACCCCGTGTCACTGACCGTGTGGCACTACTATAACGGTTCCCAGCAGGTCGCGTTCGATGCGCTGGTCGAGGAGTTTAACGATACGGTAGGCCGGGAAAAAGGCATTTTTGTGCAGAGCTACAGCCAGGGCTCGGTATCCGATTTGGAAGCAGCTGTGCGGGATTCAATCAGCGGCAAGGTGGGGGCGGACGCAATGCCCGACATCTTTTCTTCCTATGCGGATACCGCTTATGAGGTAGAGCTGGCAGGGGCGCTGGCCAATCTGTCCGATTATATGAGTGCCGAGGAGCTGGAAAAATACGTCGATTCCTATATCGAGGAAGGGCGGATCGCCTCCGACGGATCTCTGCGTATCTTCCCCACCGCTAAATCCACCGAGATTATGATGATGAATAAAACCGACTGGGAGGCATTTTCCCAGGCTACCGGCGCTTCTTTAGAGGAGCTTCGGACGGTGGAAGGGATTGTCGCTGTCGCCAAAGCCTACTATGAATGGACCGATAGCCAGACTCCCGATGTGGAAGGGGACGGCCGGGCCTTTTATGGGCGGGACGCGGTGGCCAATTATTTTATCATCGGTATGCAGCAGCTGGGGACAGAAATTTTCCAGGTGAAAAACGATCAGGTAACCCTGAATCTGCCGGAAGAGCAGCTGTACCGCCTTTGGGAAAACTATTATGTCCCAATGGTCAAAGGCTACTTTGGAGCGTATGGCTCCTTCCGTTCTGACGATGTAAAAACCGGAGAGCTGCTGGCCTATACCGGCTCGACCTCCTCTGCCATGTACTTTCCCAGCCAGGTGGAGATGGAGGACAGCAGCTACCCCATCGAATACATCGTTCTGCCCGCGCCGGTGTTCGAGGGCGGCTCTCACTACGCGGTGCAGCAGGGCGCTGGTATGGTGGTCAGCAAATCAGACCAGAAGCATGAATATGCGGCGGTGGAATTCTTAAAATGGTTTACCCAGGCGGAAAATAATCTACAGTTTGGCTGTGTGGCCGGATATCTGCCGGTGTTAAAAGAGGCGAACAACACCCAAACGCTGGACCGGGTTATCGCCGAGTGTGAACTGACCGTGGCGCCCAAGACCTACGACTGTCTGACCACGATTTTTGAGGAATTGGACAGTCTGACATTATACACAAATAAAAGCTTTAAAAACGGCTCTGCCGCCCGAAAGGTGCTGGAATATCATCTGGCGGACAAGGCCGCTCAGGACCGCGCCGCGATTTTGGAGCAGATAGCGCAGGGCAAAACCTTGGAAGAGGCCAGCGCCTCTTATGTCACCCGGGAAGCTTTTAAAGATTGGTATGATTCCTTCTGCCGCGCATTGACAGAAGCGGTAGAGAAGTAGGGATTAAAATGGAAGAAAAGCGCAGAAGAAAAAAGACAACCATTTTCCGGATGTTTTTGTTTCCGCTAATCGCGATTATGCTGGTGCAGAGCATTATCACCATCGGCACCCTGGTGGTTAGAAAAACGGCGAAAACGCTGGAGGAGTATTCCAGCGGTCTGGCGGTTCGGCTGGTGGAAAATCGAAGGGTGATCCTGCAAAATGATATGAACCAGCGTTGGGCCGCCGTCTGTGAGCAGGAAGCGCTTTTAAATGATGTTCTGCGGCAGCTTTTACTGGAACAGGGCGCCCAGCTCGAGGAGCTTCTCGGTTCAGACAAGCAAAGAGAACAGCTGCTGAAACGGTTTTTTCCCAATTGCCTGGATCTTTTGCAGAACAATTCCACCACCGGCATTTTCATCATTCTGACCGGGGAAAATATGCGGTCCGCCGCGGATTTTGACGGCTTTTTTATTCGGGATTCGGACCCGGATACAAGTCCGGTCAACTATACTGATCTTTTGTTGGAACGGGGCGGCAAGCATCTGTCCCGGGAGTGGAACATTCCTTTAGATACCCATTGGACCACCCGATTTCATATGGATGGCCAGGGCCAGAATCCTTCCGACGACTATTTTTATGAGCCCTGGCAGGCCGGAATCGATTATGCCGACGCGGACATCGACCACCTGGGCTATTGGTCTGTGCCGTTTTCGTTAGAAAAGCAGACCGAGGATTCCCACGAAATGATCACCTATTCGGTCCCGCTGCGGTACGATGGCAAGGTCTATGGGGTGCTGGGGGTGGAAATCTCCAGCAAAAAGCTGAGTGAATATTTCCCGGCAGAGGAGTTAAACGATTCTCAGCAGTCCGGATATATGCTGGCTGTCCAGCAGAGCGATGGCAGCTATACCCCTCTTTTGGGAAAAGGGGTCCTTTACAACCTAACCCACTCGAAAGGCGGACAAATTTTTTTACAGGACGCCGACGGTGAAAATTTTTCCTTGGTTCAGGATGTTCGCCTGGATCGGCAGAAAATTTATGCCGTCGTCTGCCCGCTAAAGCTATATGGCAACAATGTGCCCTATGAAAACACCCAGTGGGCGCTTTTGGGCTTAAAGACCGAAGACGATCTTTTTGGCATGAGCCGCCAGCTGTATATCTGGATGGTGGTCGCCATCCTCATCGGCCTTACATTCGGCGTGTTCGGGATTTATTTCCTGGTGCGGTATATCACCCGCCCGGTTCAGCAGCTCATGCGCTGTATCAGCGAGGGAAGCGCGGGCCTTCAGGCGTTCGAAACCTCTAATATTTTGGAGATCGACGCGCTGTATGATGTGGTAAACGACCTGACCCAGCAGCAAAAGCAGGCGGAGAATATTCTGTTAGAGGAAAAAGAGCGGTATAAGGTGGCGCTGGAGTCCTCTAAAGATATCTTTTTTTCCTATGATATTCAAAACCAGATGCTGGACCTTGTAAACCATAAAACCATGGACGGACAGTGGAAAAGTCCTAAAAGCGCCAGCGGCTTAATCAATCCCGAATATATCTACGAGGCGGACCGGGAGGCTGCCGTAACCGCGATGCAGGAAACCTCCGATAACCCTTATGTGGAGTTTCGGATGCGCTGGCCTGGGGAAGAACAGTTCCGGTGGGTGGCGCTCTCCGGCCGGGCGATTTACGATACGGATGGCCGCCGCTGGAAGCTGGTGGGAAGCATCCGCGACATCCATCAGCAGAAGGAGAAAGAGGCTCAGCAGCGGCGGAAAAACAGCACCGATGGGGTGACTGGCCTTCCGGTTTTCAGCGCCGGTATGCGTCAGCTTTTGAAATGCCGTAGCGCCCGCCCCGAGGGGGTAATGGTCCATCTGTTTTTGGGATGGTTAAAAGAAACCAATGAAAAAAATGGCATTGTTTTTAGCGATATGATTTTAGAGGAGATCGGCGAGCTGATCCGCACCAGCAGCCGGACCTTTGCCGCGGATACCGGCCGGCAGCTGCTGGCGTTTCGCCTGGATGGCGACGAGTTTGTGTTCTGGCTGGAGGGGCAGTCCCGGCAGCAGGCGGAAAAATGGATTGGGAAGCTTTTAGACCAAATCGCCGCCAGCTTTGCGGGGGATCTGTTCAATGTCTGGGCGCGGGCGGGGCTTGTTCTGGCCGGGCAGGACCAAAGCGACGAAAAGCTGATCTGTATGGCGGAGGTCGCTCAACAGGCGGCAAGCTCTGCCCAACGGTATGCTTTTTATGAGGATCTGCCGGCGGAAAAACGCGGTTCCCTGCCCATGCTGCAAGGACGGGAGATCAATTCGCTCGACTATAGCGAAGATGTGGGCCTGGTGTCGCTGGCGCTGAACCTGTTCGGAAAGGGAGATAACTTCCCCGCCCAGATGACACTGATGATCCGGAAAATCGGCCGGTTCTATCGGGCCGATCAGGTAATGGTCTCGGTATTGCGGGCGGATTTCCACAGTAATTATCTGGAATATCAGTGGAGCTGGGAGAAGAAAGAGGCTGCCGAAAGTGTAAGACCGTATAAAGAAGAGGATAAAGAGCGCTTCTGCCAGTGGCTGGGGCAAGAGGAGGTGCGGTATTTTTCTTCTGAGGATAGTGCCGGAGAGCTGCTGCCATGCTTCTTGGGGGTATCGCCCGGTCAATACGGCGCAGTGCTGCCGATGTACGATAGTGGAAGCTATATGGGCAACCTTTGCATTGTCGGCATGCCGCGGCAGCTTTTGGAAAATGCAGAGGAGCACCAGATTCTGGCGGAGCTGGGACGGGTCATTCAGGGTCAGCTAAACCAACAACAGCACGATATCGCCAGCAAGGCTAAGTCGGATTTTCTGTCCCGCATGAGCCACGAGATCCGCACTCCCATGAACGGCATTATCGGCATGACGGCGATCGCCCTTCAGCAGAACCAGAGCCAGGAGCGGATGACAGACTGTCTGCTAAAAATTCAGTCCTCCTCCAGCTATTTGCTGGGACTGATTAACGATATCCTGGATATGTCCAAGATCGAAAGCGGCAAGATGAAGCTGGAGCCGGTGAACTTTTCCATCTATGAAATGCTGGATACCATCCAAGAGCTGATCGAGCCCCAGGCCGCGGCGAAGAAGATCCACTTTTCGCGGGATGTCGATCTTACCCACAGCTGGTTTGTGGCGGATCAGATGCGCATTAGCCAGGTGCTGATTAACCTGCTGGGCAATGCGGTGAAGTTTACCCCGGAAAACGGGCAGGTGACCCTGCGGGTGCGGGAGCGTGAAGCTGGCGGAGAGACAGTCGTCTCCTTTGCGGTGCAGGATACGGGAATCGGCATCTCCGAAGAGGATCAGGGCCGGGTGTTCCGTTCCTTCGAGCAGGCCGGCGGGATCAATCCGTCTAAGCAGCAGGGCACCGGGCTGGGCCTTTCGATCAGCAGCCGCCTGGTCCAGCTGATGGGCAGCAGTATTCAGCTGGAAAGCGCCCTGGGAAAGGGCAGTACCTTTAGCTTTGCCATCCCCTTGCAGCTGGGAGAAAATCTGGAGGCGGAAACGGAAGAGGAGGAGCTCTCCTTTGACGGATGCCGCATCCTGGTGGTAGAGGATAACGAGCTGAACGCCGAAATTGCCCAAACCATTTTGGAGGATCGGGGCTTCTTGGTGGAATGCGTTTATGACGGTTCACAGGCTGTGGAACGAATCCGGTCCACCCCGCCCCATACCTATGATGTCATTTTAATGGATATTATGATGCCGGTGATGGACGGCCTGGAGGCGACCCGTACCATCCGCCGCATGGAGCGGGAGGATTGCCGCACCATTCCCATTGTGGCTATGTCGGCCAACGCCTTTGACGATGATTTGAAAAAGTCGGTGGAATGCGGCATGAATGGACATTTATCCAAGCCGGTGGAGGTGGATAAGCTATATCAGAAGCTGAACGAGGTGATCCACCGCGACAAAAAGTAAGAGGTTTTGCCCGGCTTTCCGGGAAAGACCCAATTGCTACAGGAGGATCCAAACTTGAACAGAGACTTGACCAAAGGGCCGGTGGTGCGCACCATGCTGCTTTTTGCCGTCCCGATGATTTTGGGGAACCTGCTCCAGCAATGCTATAATATAGCGGATACCATGATCGTGGGGAAATACCTGGGGCAGAACGCCCTGGCCGCTGTCGGTTCCTCCTTTACCCTCATGACCTTTTTGACCTCGATTTTGCTGGGACTTTGTATGGGTAGCGGCGCGGTGTTCTCCATTCGTTTCGGCCAGCAGGATGAGAGGGGACTACAGGAGAGCATCTGCGCATCCTTTGCGCTCATCGCAGGGCTGACCGTTTTGCTCAACATTGCCGCTTTTCTGTGCCTGGACCCGATCCGAATTTTTCTTCAGGTGCCCCAGCCGGTGTGGGGACCAATGCGGGCGTATCTGGCGGTGATTTTCTGCGGAATCGCGGCGACTTTTTTGTACAATTATTTTGCGTCCTTTCTGCGGGCCATCGGCAATTCGGTGGCGCCGCTTATTTTTCTCGCGGTTTCCGCCGTGCTCAATATCGGGCTGGACTTTCTGTTTGTGCTGGGATTCGGGCGGGGCGCTGCCGGCGCTGCGGAGGCTACGGTGATCTCCCAGTATGTTTCCGGCATTGGCATCGCCGTGTATACCCTGACCCGGTCCCCCCAGCTCCGAGCCGGACTGCGTCATTTTCGGGTTTCTCGGGCTTGTATCCGGGAAATTTCCGGCTTTTCGGTGCTGACCTGTGTCCAACAGTCGGTGATGAATCTGGGCATCCTTCTGGTGCAGGGGTTGGTCAACAGCTTTGGGCCGGTGGTCATGGCGGCGTTTGCGGCAGCGGTTAAGATCGACGCTTTTGCCTATATGCCGGTGCAGGATTTTGGCAACGCCTTTTCTACCTTTATTGCCCAAAATTATGGCGCCAAGCAAAAACAGCGCATCCAGGCGGGACTAAAGGGCGCGGTGATCACCACAGTGACTTTCAGCATTTTGGTGTCCGCGGCGGTATGGATTTTTGCTCCCGGGCTGATGGGCCTTTTTGTGGACGGAACAGACCCTCAAACCCTGGCAATCGTCCAGGAGGGGGTCCGTTATCTGCATATCGAGGGAGCCTTTTACTACGGAATCGGCTGTCTGTTTTTGTTCTATGGACTGTATCGGGCCTTGGGGAAACCGGGTATGTCGGTGGTGCTCACCGTCATTTCCCTGGGGACTAGGGTGGCGTTGGCCTATCTCCTTTCGGCCCTGCCGCCGGTGGGAGTCGTGGGGATCTGGTGGTCGGTACCCATCGGCTGGCTTTTAGCGGACGCTGCCGGATTGGCCTACTACCTGTTTTACAAAAACCGCCTGCTTTGCTGGGAGGAAGGGTAACGCGTTTGGGAAAACATGACCAGAACCAAGAAAAGGACTGTCGTGGGATCGTACCATCAAACAGCATAAGATTGCATTTGTGAGAAACGGCGTGGATCTGACTGCGCTGTTTCTTTGTGTTTTAAGGGGATTTGGCAAGGATGTGGGACGCATCCCCCTTCCTCGCCGGTCGGACCGCCGCGCCGAGCGGTTTTGCCTGGGCAATTTTGTATATGACTTTAACCGTGACCCTGTGGCCCTTTGTGCGATGGAGATTAAAAACATCAGGCTGGCATAAGGCGCGTGAGCAAAAAAAGAAAAAGACGCCCCTGTGTCCAAAGCGTCTTTTTCTCCGATTTTTGTCCTGTTGTGCGGCTTCCTTTCTCCCAAGACGCCGGATGGTATCGATTCCCACCCGACATAGCCGCTTCTCCTCTGGCTTTTTCTGGTATTCGATAGGGGCACGCCAGACCCTACCCCATTTTTGTGTCCTCTCAGTCCTGACCGCTTTGCTGTGCCAGCTTTTTGATCATGGTATATTCCTTGCGAAAGCTCCCATCCTGCAGACGAATGGCGTCCGGCCTTTCCGACACAATCCGGAAGCCCATCTTTTCATACAAACGCCGGGCACGCTCGTTCCCCTCAATAAACTCCAATTCCAGCTGCAAAATTCCCTGACGACGATTGGCGGCGGCGATCATTTCCCGGAACATCTCGGTACCGATGCCAAGGCCCCAATACTTTTTTCGTATGGCTATGGCCACGCTGGCCCGGTGCCGGGTCTTGATCCGGTTATAAAAGTTAATCTGGCAGTTTCCCGCAACCTCGCCGTCTATGACACAGGCGATCATCATTTTTGTTTCTGACCCGAGAATATCCGTCAAAAAGGCGACCTCCTGCTCCAACGGATCGTCACATTCCTCCGGGCAGCGCAGAAGAAATTCCGTTTCTCTCGAAACATTTTTCAAAAAGTCCATCATCAAAGCCGCGTCTTCTTCCGGGCTGGGACTGCGAAAAAGCGCCTCCTTACCATTTTTCAGCGCAATCTTTCTTTCCGGATAGTACAACTGCTCATCCTCCTCACCGAAAAACTATAGCAGATGAACGCCTCTCGCCTCGCAGGCGTCGATCATCTCGTCGGACCAGATCGCCGCCTGCACCTCGCCGATATGGACCTTGTTGAGCATTAACATGCAGATGCGCGACTGACCAATACCGCCTCCCATCGTCAAGGGAAGCTGACCCTCCAGCAGCATCCTGTGGAAGGAAAGCTCTGCCCGATCCTCGCAATGAGCTTTTGCTAGCTGTTCCTTTAACGACCTTTCGTCCACCCGAATGCCCATGGAGGAAATCTCAAACGCCCGGTCCAAAAGCGGATACCAAACCAAAATATCCCCGTTAAGCGACCAATCATCATAGTCCGGCGCTCGCCCGTCGTGGGGAGCGCCGGAGGCCAGCTTGTCGCCAATTTGCATTAAGAAGACCAGACCGTGCTCCTTACAGGCCGCATCCTCTCGCTCCTTCGGGGTGAGGTTGGGGTAACGGTCCTCCAGCTCCTGGGTGGTGAGGAAGACAATTTTTTCGGGGATCACCCGGCTTAAAATGGGAAACTCCTGGCAAACCCGGTCCTGGGTGCGCTGAAGTGCGCCCACAATGGCTTTAACCGTGTCCTTTAAATAAGCGATATTGCGCAGCTGTGGGGTGATGACCTTCTCCCAATCCCACTGGTCCACATAAATCGAATGTAGATTGTCCAAATCCTCATCCCGGCGGATGGCGTTCATGTCCGTATAGATGCCGCTGCCCGGCCCAAAGCCATAGCGCTTTAGGGCCAGCCGCTTCCATTTCGCCAGGCTATGTACCACCTGCACATCATATCCGGTCTCCAAAACGTCGAACTGGACTGGACGCTCTACCCCGTTCAAATCATCATTGAGCCCCGATTCCGGCCGGACGAACAGCGGCGCGGAAACCCGCACCAGCCGCAGCGCTTCGGCCAGCTCCCGCTCAAAGGTATCCTTCACCGTTTTAATGGCGATTTCCGTATGAAGGATATCCAATTTCGACGTATAATGATCCGGTAAAATCAGTTTTTGTAATGACATTTTTCCGCCCTCCAGACAAAATGCAATTTCAAAATTGTATACATGCATCTTACATCAGATCCGCTGCTCTGTCAAGCAGAAATATCACTGTTAAGAAAAGTTTGTATAGATTCCCCGCCCGCTTACCGCGCCTTCACCACATCAGCGCTTTTGGACTCGGTCCGGGAGAAGAAAACCAACGCGCCGCAGGCCAAAGAAACTCCGATGGCAAACAAAAACGGATACAGCCGGTTCCAGTCGCTCAGAGCCCCCATCACTGTGCCAAAGGGAGAGGTAATAGCCAGGGCGATGACATGCAGCATCCCGTATACGCGGGAGCGCTCCTTTTTGTCCACATACAAAAATAAAAGGGACTCCTTGCGCGGAATGACAAAGGCGTTGGCCACCGCTTCGAAGACAATGTACAGCACTGCCCCCAGCCAGGGAAGTCCCTGGAACAAAAGCGGACAGGCAAAGGCCGCCGCATAGATCACCAGCCCGATAGACAACACGGTCCGATGGCTTTTTTCATTGATCCTGCTTTGGGCGGTGAACATAAACAAAAGACAGACCGCCGCCCGAATCATGGGGATATAGCCCAAGGACGCGGTGGGAAGGCCCAGCCGTTCGGTGGCAAAATCATAGAAAAAGGTGCCGATAATAATGTTATTGATCCCAATGGTGATGACCAGCACCAGCAAAAGGCGGGTCACCGGGGTGGAAAAAATCAGTCCGACCACCCGGCCGTAACCGGAAAACATTTTGTAAAAAGGAGTGTCCTTCGTCTCGGCAATCCGCTTTTTCCCCTGTTCGGTTTCCTTTGCCTTGAAAAAAAGCAGGGTGCATTTAAACGCCTGGGACAAAAAAGCAAACAGGTAAACGCCTCGTAGCGCCGGGATGATATCAAACCGCTGGACTAAAATGATGGAAATCGGGGTTAAAAAGGTCGCCGCCAGCTGCACCATGGTAATGCCGGAAAAGGCGTAAGGGATTTTTTTCGGCGGGCAGTCCTCGGTCAAAAGACCGTTCCAAGCGTTGGTGTTGATCTGCCAGCAGCCGCTGAACGCCATGGATACAGCGAACCACCAAAAATTTTGCGCACAGGCCAAAAGCAGCACCGATAACGCGCCGGACAGCAGATCAAAATAGTAACAGGTTTTCCTCCGCCCCAGCTTGTCGGTGATAATGCCGCCCAGAAAAGAGCCGACAAACTGCGCTGTCAGCTGGATGGTCACAAGCGTGCCCAGCAGGGTACCCAGATTGGCGTTATCCAGTCCGATAATCGCTTTGCGGTATTCCACCGCGTAAGCGACATAAAGCGCGTTGGTAATCGCCCAAAAGGGTTCGCATAGAACACACCATTTGGCGTTGCCCTGTAAGCTCATCAGCTGATCCATTAAGGCGCTTTTTCGCAAAATACGGGAAACTGCATTGGCCATATTGGTTCCCTCCTGCAAAGTAATAGGACAGGCTATAACATCCTTTTTCTTATCATACCGGAAAAAGCTGGTAATTTCAAGGGGGATTTTACAAATTTCATTTAATTATTCCCGAATACACAATTTTTTTAGATAATACGCTGCCTTTTTTAATCTTTTCTTTCATTGCAGGCTGTTTTGATTTAAGATGCAAAGCGGCGGAAAAAAATAGTTGCAAAGCCGCTATTTTTTAGCGGTCATTTGTGCTAAAATAAATAGGAGTTTGTATCCATCATTTATGGCTGCTGTATCCAGCAGTTCTTCTTGGAATTGAGGTGCTTGCGAATGAAAATGAAATTGGCTCTTTTACTGGGCAAGCTGCTATACCTATTGGGCAAGCCGCTTGGCAAGTCCACCAACCTGCCTGGCGAGCTGGCGCTCAAAATCTGCCCGGATATGATGGGCCGCTTCCGGTTTGATGGTAAGGTTCTGGCGGTCACTGGTTCCAACGGAAAAACCTCTACCTCTAACATGATCGCCCACATCCTCAAAAAGCAGGGGCGCTCCGTTGTCCATAACGCCAAGGGCTCCAACCTCACCGGCGGCGTGGCTACCGCTCTGTTGGCCGCTTCGACTATGGGCGGGCGCATAAAAGAGGATTTCGTGGTCCTGGAGGTGGACGAGCGCTTCTCCCGGCTGATTTTCCGGGATTTTTCGCCGGACTATCTGCTGTGTACCAATCTTTTCCGTGATCAGCTGACCCGAAACGGCAATGTGGACGTTATCATCGAAAAGCTGCACGAAGCCATTAAGCCGCAGGTCAAGCTGATTTTAAACGGCAACGATCCGATCAGCGGCGATTTGGCGCCGGAAAACGAGCGGGTCTATTACGGCCTTTCCAAAACTGCCCAGTCCTCCGAACGGTGCCTGAACATCACCCACGACGCAAAGGTCTGCCCCCGCTGCTTGGGGCGGATGGCCTATCAGTATTACCATTATAATCACATCGGCGGCTTTGCCTGCTCCAAATGTGGATATACCAATCCCCAGTGGACCTATACCGCCGCGGACGTGGATTTTGCATCGGGGGATTTTACGGTCAACGGCTGCCCGGTCCACACCGATTATAAGGATCTGTTCAATATCCTCAATACCACCGCGGCCATTGCCGCCTGTACCGAGCTGGGCCTTCCGCTAAAGGATTGCTGCGAGGCGGCCTCTACCTTTGTGGTGCTTAAGCAGCGGTACGACGAATTTTCGGTGGATGGCCGCCGGGCGATCATGATCCTGTCCAAAAACCAGAATCCGGTTTCCTTTGACCAGTCCATCACCCATGTGCTGGAGCGGGAAGGGGAAAAAACGGTGGTGGTCTTTGTCGGCAACATCAATCACACCGGCCACCGGGATACTACCTGGCTGTATGATATCGCCTTTGAACGGCTGCTTGGCAAGGTCGACGCCATTGTAGGAACCGGCCCCCGGGCTTATGACCTGGCCGTCCGGCTCAAGCTGGCCGGCTTTCCCACCGAACAGGTGCGGATTGAGCGGGATCTTTCCCATCTAAAGCCGGTCATTGACAAAACCCGCGGAGACATCTGCATTTTAACCGAACTGTATGACGCCAAGTCCATTTTGGGGGTGATCAGCAAATGAACAAGGTAACCATTCTCTGGCTGTACGACGACCTGCTGGATCTGTACGGCGACTGGGCCAATCTGCTGGCGGTGACCAAGGGGCTGGACGCTATGGAGATCCAGTGGGAAATTGACCACAAAAGTTTGGATGACGAGATCGACTTTTCCGCTTATCAAATGGTTTATCTTGGGCCGGGTAAAGCCCGGAACCTGGCCCGGGCCGCGCAGGATTTTATCCACCGGAAAGAGGCGGTTCTGGCGGCGGTGGAGCAGGATACGGTCTTTTTGGTCATCGGAAACAGCCGGCTTTTGTTCGGCAAAAGCTTTACCGATGCCCAGGGAGAAGCTCTCCCCGGTATCGGGCTGTTTGACTATACCGGTCAGGAGACCGGAAACGTATTTATCTCGGACGTGTTGGCCCATCCGGCTTTTGCACCGGATATCGCCTCCTACGGCTTTGTCAACCGCACCGCCCACATTCACGGAAATGAGCGGGACTATCTGTTCACTGTGCAAAAGGGCGCGGGAGACAGCGAATCTGACGGGGGGGGGGAGGAGTCTCTTCACGAGGGAAACTTGTACCGAAACTTCTTCGGCAGCTGGCAGTTGGGACCGCTTTTGGTCAAAAACCCGGAAATTTTAAAGGAGCTGTTGCGGCGGCTGGTGGGCGAAGCCTTCCTCGATTGGAATACCACCGCCGAGGAACTGGCCCTAAAGCTTACCTTAAACGAGATCCAGTAAACCTTCATCGCATCGGCAAACGGCCTGTGGCCACAGACCCAAGGCCGTTTGCTTTTTAGGGAGGCGCCTATGAACACAAAAACCCTGTACCTTTCTGACCTAGACGGAACCCTTTTGCAAAATAACGCCGTGTTGTCCTCCTACGCTGTCCGGGAGCTAAACCGCATGATCGAAAAGGGGCTTTGCTTCTCCATTTCCAGCGCCCGTAGCACCGGCACGGTCATTGGTATTTTAGACGGGCTGCGTCTGACCCTGCCCATCGCCCTGTTTAATGGGGTGATCTACTATGACTACAACGCGGCACGGTTTATCCGGGTAATGGATATCGACCCACCGGCGGCGGTGCAGGTGGCGCGGATCATGGAAAAGTATCAGCTGCACAGCACCATGTATACCTATCAGGATCAACAGCTGTTTGCCAATTTCGTCAGCCTGGATACCCAGCGGGAACAGCAGTTTGCCGAGGAACGGTCTCGTTTTCCACAGAAAAAGTGGCGGCAGGTGGAATCTTTGTCCCAAACAGCGCAAAACAGCCGGGTGGTCTTTTTTTCCATGCCGGGGCCCAAAGAGAAGATGGACCGGCTGTACCAGGAGATGGCAAAGATCCCCAACATCACCCTCTCTTATTATCTGGACACCTATGAGCCCTTGTGGTACCTGGAGGTGCAGGCAGGCGGGGTAGATAAGCGGCTGTCGGTCCAGATTCTGCGGGAAATGGCCGGCGCGGACCGGGTGGTCGCCTTTGGTGATAACCACAATGACCTGGCCCTGGCGGACGGAGCGGACCTGTTTTGCGCAGTGGAAAACGCCACGGCGGACCTGTTGGCCCGGGCCGACCGGATTGTTCCGCCCAACACCGAGGACGGGGTGGTCCGGTATCTGCTGGAGCTGGAGGCGCAGGGCGGCTGGTAAAACGGTGTTGCAAAAGGCGAGGAGCGTCCCGGCCAAAAATTCGGTCAAAAAGCTTTGTCCGCTCTCTTTTTGTGTTATACCCGCCGGCACAGGCAGTCCTTTCCCTTTTTGTATAAAATCCCCTTTTCGGCAAATACTAAACAGGCCGAAAGGGGGCCTTTTTCATGTTGGAAAAAACGCTGGACATCCTCCAGCCGGAAAAATCCTTCGACCTGGTCCGCCGGGACCTGGAAATCGCCGGCAGACCGGCAACAATCTTGTTTGTGGACGGGATGATTAAAGATGAAGTGATGGAAAAAATGCTGGAATATTTCCTCAAGCTGGAGCCTTCCGTCTGGGAAGCTGCGCCGGATATGCAAAGCTTTTCCAAACGAATCATCCCTTATGTGGAGGTAGCGGAGGAATCGCAGCCCGATGCCGCCTGTACGGCGATTTTATCCGGCAACCTGGGACTGTTTATCCATGGATTTCCCGCCTGCGCGCTGATTGATATTCGCACCTACCCGGCCCGGAGCGTAGAGGAGCCGGAGAAGGACAAGGTCCTGCGGGGCAGCCGGGACGGATTTGTGGAAACGGTGGTCTTTAACACCGCTTTGATTCGCCGTCGTATTCGGGACCCAAAGCTGACCATGTCCATCCTAACCGCTGGGGAAAGCTCCCACACCGACATCGTCCTATGCTATATGGAGGATCGGGCCGACCTGGAATTGGTCGGAAGGATCAAGGACCGGATCAGCCGCATCAAGGTGCAGGGCCTTACCATGAGCCAGGAGAGTCTGGCCGAAGCGCTGATCTCCAGCAAGTGGCGAAACCCCTTTCCCAAAGCCCGGTATACCGAACGTCCGGATACCGCTGCCGCCGCCCTGCTGGAAGGTCGAATCGTCCTGCTGGTGGACAATTCACCCTCGGCTATGATTCTGCCCTCCGGCATCTTCGACTTTTTTCGAGAGGCGGACGATTACTATTTCCCGCCGGTCACCGGTACCTATCTGCGGATCACCCGTACCGTGATCTTTCTGCTCACCCTGTTTTTGACCCCCCTGTGGCTTCTTTTGGTGGAGCATCCCCAGTGGATTCCGCCTTGGCTTTCCTTTATCGGCATTTCCGAGCCAAACGGCGTGCCGCTTTTGGCACAGCTTTTGGTGCTGGAATTCGCGGTAGATGGCTTGCGGATGGCCTCGGTCAATACCCCAAGCATCATGAGCAATTCCATGAGCATTATCGGCGCGCTGCTGCTGGGGGATTTCGCCGTCCAGTCCGGTTGGTTTGTGCCCGAAACGATCCTCTACGCAGCCTTTACCGCCATCGCCAATTATGCACAGCCCAGCCTGGAATTGGGCTTTGCTTTTAAATTTGTCCGACTGGGCCTTTTAGTCCTCACCGGTATTTTCGGACTGTGGGGCTTTGCCGGTGGTATCTTGCTGTTTTTGGTGATTCTTTGCAGTACCCGAACCCTGTCCGGCAAAAGCTACCTGTATCCGCTCATCCCCTTTAACCGGCGGGATTTTCGTCGTATTTTCATCCGAAGAAAACTGAAAAACCAGTAAAATGCACAGCAGGGATCAAAAATAGCGGCTCTGATTTCTCAAAGCCGCTATTTCAAGGCGTGATAGGTCATGCGGCACGATGGCTTTTTTGCTTTTGCAGTGGTGCCCCAGTCCTTTTTTGTAAAGCTTTCGATTTCATACCTATGCCTGATACCCGATTTTTTTCAGAGCCTCAAGGGTTCTATCCAGATTCTCCTTGTGCCAGTTCTTGTAGCCTCCGGCATATTGGGTAGCGTTGAGACCGGACATGCGCCAGTCGCTCAGCGCCTTCTGTTGGGTGGTCAGGCGGATCACATCTTCCCCGGCGCGGATGGTGATGATGGTATTGAGCAGGTCGTCCTCTAATTCCACCGATTGGATATCGCCATAGGGCAGAACTAGGGACACATCCTCCTGTAAGCTTACCCACATGGGATCAAACGGGAGCAGGATCAACTCACACTCGCACATCTGGAGCACACATAGGTCACATTTTACAATAGACTTGAAAAAAGAAACGATTTTGTCGCTAAGGTTGCCCGGGGCGGGCTTTACGATGATACAGTGATCCTCCAGCGGCTGGTATCCAGCCTGTTGGGCGTATTCCATAATTTTTCTTTCGCTTGCCATATGATATACCTCCAGTTGCTTTTTCTCCACCTTTGGTGGGGAGAGAACAGTAAGTCTTTGGCGCAGACAGGGTAGAAGGGCGCGCTAGACGGTGTCAGCCAACGGAGGTGGACGAGGGGTTTGCCGTCTTGCATCTACCAGAACAGACATGCCGCAGCCTGCTGTCAGCGTAGAGGAAGCCAGCAGATCGTTTGTGCCGGTCTTGGTGTCCACAATGATCTTTTCCACATTGGTGATTCCCTGGGTATAAATTTCCACAAAGCGGTCCTTTGTCATGGTAATCACGCTCCTTTCCAGTATAATGTCCCGAGCTGTGGCTTGCTCCGCCTGTCTGCAAACAGGAGCATACCACGACCTGCGCTGGATTTGGGCGCGATTTCCCAAGTGATACAAAATCTTCCTAAACGGCAAAGCTGGGAGGGGGCTTATCGGTCCTCTCCCAGCTTCTTTTTCAATTCAGCTCTACCGGTCCGGGATAGCAAACACTCCCGTCCTCCCACCCGGACCATGTTTCGTTTCCAGTCTACAGCCTCGATCCTGTCCGCCGCCGCTAGATAAGCGCGGTGGACCCGGATAAATCGTCCGCCCAGTTCCCGTTCCAGCTCGCCAAGGTTGCCCACAAAGTCCACCCGGCTCTCCGCTGTGTGGAGGAACACATGATGGGATTTAGGGGCAGTCTCAAAAAACAGAATGTCGGTCAGCGGTATATGAAGGGTTTTGTCCCCGGAGCGCAGGGAAAACACCTCCACAGGGTCCTGCCGCTCGTCCAGCAGGCGGGTGTGTACAGCCTCTAGGCACCGGGCGGCGGACGCACCGGTGCGGTCCTCCTCCTTTACAATGTAGTCAAATGCTTCCAGATGGTACTGGAAGGTACGCCAAGCCAGATCGCCATAGCTGGTGATATACACCAAGGTTCCGTGGGGATCCCGCCGCCGCAGCTCTTGACCCAGCTTGAATCCGTCCCACTCCCCATCCTGTAGATCCACATCCAAAAAGTAGATGCTCCGGCTCCCATCCCGGACCTTATCCAATAATTCTTGGGCCGTGGCGGCGGCGCATACGATTTCCATATCGTAATTCTCTGTAAATATTTTCCATTTCAAGGCGGCTTTGATTTGACAAAGGATAGCCGTCTCATCATCACATAGGTAAATTGAGATCATCTCCGGCCTCCTATGGTCAACCTCTGAACAAATACACCGCCTGCCCAGCTGGTGGAACAGACCGCGTTGGGATACCTTGCCAAAATCTGCTGATAGCTGGAAAGACCAAGTCCTCGTCCCTTCCCCTTCGTAGAGTAACCTTCCGTCCAGAGTCTGTCCGGGTCGATGGTGCCAGCGTAGGGATTAGACACCTGCAAGGACAGCTCCTCTCCTTGCGCCAGTAGGACGATCTGCGTCCAGGGCGTTTCCGTTTCTACTGCGGCCTCGGCGGCGTTGTCCAGCAGGATGCCCAAGCAGCGGATGAAGTCCCATACATCCATTCCCACCTGTTCCATAGGATAAAGCACCTCCAGCCGGCAGTCAATTCCTCGCTTTCCCATCCCGGCCAGTTTGGATAGTAGCAAGCTCCTTACCTGGGGGACGCACAGGTTGCCGATTTGGGTGGAGACCCGTATTTTCTCTCCGATGCGCTGGTCGAAATCTACATCCAGCTGGGCCAGAGCAGCGCGCAGCTGTTCCAGTTCCCCTGTGCTTGCCTGCTCCGACAGTCCCGCCAGTAAATTTTTGTAATCGTGGCGGAAGGTGCGAACCTCCCGCCGAATGGCCTCTAAGTCCTGCTCGTAAAGCTGCTGCTGGGCGATGATGTCCCGTTGGGCCTTCACCTTTCCTATGGCGTCCAGCCGCTGTGCCAGGTAGACCACAATCCCCGCTTCCAGCGCTGTCATCGCCAGAACCAGCAGGTAATAGGGGATCAGATACTCCGTCCGGACCCCCTTTTGCAGAAGGAAAAATACCTCCATAAACTCTACCATGGCAAAGAGGAGCAGTGCCGTCCGGCGCTGGCTGAGGTTATCCTCCAGCAGCAGCCGGAACCAGTAACCGAAACGCAGACGGTACAGCAGGGCAGCGGTGGATAGAACAACGGCACAGTAGATGGCATATACCGCCTTGGCGGGAACGGCCAGACCCGGCGTCTGGAACAGTATCCGGGACAGACAGGACGCGGCCACCTGAAACACGCCCGCAATGCACACAGCGGCAAAGGCCCGCCAGAACCCGGTCCGCCATGCCCACCGAACCCAAAGCGTACACATTAGCAAAATGGCGAATGAACTTATGCAGAGAGTGACTGTCGAGGGGCCGAAAGCGATAGATAAGCTTGGGGTAAGCAGGACAATCAATAGGGGAGAGGACAGCAGACCGGGCAGCTTCTTCAGCTGCTGCCAGTCCCGCTCACCCATCACGGCGAACAGATAAACCGCCAGAGCCGCGTGGGCAATCAGGGTGTCTTCAAACAGGTAAAAAATATCCTCCCATGTGGGCACAGTGGTACCCCTCCCTTCCGCCTTGTGATCTCTTTGCAATATAGCATATCCGGGGCAGTTTGTCCACATGCGCAGCTTGGCACAAATGCGCAAGAAAATGCGGGATAACTGTGCGATTATTGCTAATAGATCCTCTGTTTTCCAGAACGGTCTATAGCCGATTTCCACCTTGTTTTGGGTATCAAGTGTGTTCCCCCGGCTTTTTGTGTGCTGTTCTTTTGAAAATACGCTGTGCCAAAACGCAAAACAGAAAGCGGACATTTTTACTTTTCTCTTGCGCACTGGATAAAAGTCATGTACAATAAAAAATAGTGGATTTATTGAGAAAAAGTAGAAAAAAGTATAGGAGTGATTCGTTTGACAGTGATGTCTGTCATTACCCTCTGCGGCGGAATCGGCCTGTTTTTGTACGGCATGAAACTTCTTAGCTCCTCTTTAGAGCGTATTGCTGGTGCGGGACTGGAAAAGACGCTGGAAAAGCTTACCAGCAACCGCTTAAAAGGCGTACTGCTCGGCGCCGTTGTAACCGCGGCAATCCAAAGCTCGGCGGCCACCGCCATTATGGCAGTGGGATTTGTAAACGCGGGCATTATGAAATTGGTCCAGGCAGTACCTGTTATCCTGGGCGCCAACATCGGTACGACCATAACCGGCCAGATTTTGCGTTTGGGCGATATTTCCGATGACAATATTTTTCTCATGTTGCTAAAGCCAGCTTCCTTTGCACCGCTTTGTATTGCGGTGGGCGCGGCGATCCTTTTGGTAGCTAAGAAAAAACGGACCAAGGATTTTGCCTCGATTCTGATTGGCTTTGGCATTTTATTTGTGGGCATGAACACAATGGAAGGAACTCTCGCCCCTTTAAAGGATTCGCCGGAATTCCAGCGCATTTTCTTCCTGTTTAAAAATCCGTTCCTCGGCGTGCTGATCGGCGCGCTGGTTACGGCGATTTTGCAAAGCTCCTCCGCTTCGGTTGGTGTTTTGCAGGCTGTATCCTCCACCGGCACGGTGACATTCTCTATGGCCGCGCCGATCATCATGGGACAGAATATAGGCAAATGCGTAACCGTTTTAATCGCCAGTATCGGTACCAGCAAAAAGGCAAAGCGGGCGGTGTACATCGACCTGCTGGTCAACCTGTTGGGCGCGGCGTTCTTTTTGGTCGCGGTATATGGCTATCAGTCGTTGGTGGGCTTCTCTTTCTGGGACAGTGTGGTCAACCGCGGCAACATCGCGGATTTTCACTCGCTTTTTAATATTGTCACCTGTATTTTGGTCTTCCCCTTCACCAATCAATTGATCAAATTCTCCCGTCGGCTGGTGAAAAACGGAGAAGCCTCTAAAATTGAGGAGGGGTTGGCTGCCCTGAATGATATTTTCCTCAATACCCCGGCGGTGGCATTGGAGCAATGTAAAAAAGCGATCCTGAGCATGGGGGAAACGGTGCAGGAAAATTTTGAGATCGCGGTGGGTCTTTTCGAAAAATATGACGATAAAAAGATGCAAAAATTAGAGGAAAACGAACGATTTTTGGACCGAACTGAATCGGTAATGGTTGATTATCTTCTAAAAATTACCGCCAAGGATATCAGCATTACGGACAACCGCCTGGCCACCGAGATTATGCATTCGGTCAGCGACTTTGAAAAAATCGGCGACTACTGCGGCAATCTGGCGCTGGAGGCAGAGCTGCACCGCGAGCAGAACGTAACCTTTTCCACCGATGGACAGCGGGAATTTTCCTATGTGACCGAGGCGGTCCGTACCATTATCGGCATGACCGTGCAGGCCTACCAGGAGGAAAATCCCATCATCGCCGCCCGGGTGGAACCGCTGGAGGAGACAGTGGGCCTGATGGAGGAAACGCTGAAGGACAAGCACATCGAGCGGCTGCAAAGCGGCACCTGTAGCACCAAAAGCGGCATCTCTTTTGTGGAGGTGCTCAATGACATGGACCGGATCGCCAGCCACTGTGCCAACATCGCGCTGCATTTGACCCAACGGTTGAGCAGCAACGGCAGCTTTGACGCCCATGCCCATATGCGCGACGCCCACGACGGCATCTCGGATGAATACAAGGCTCTGTGCCATTACTACGAATCCAAATATCTGGAGCCGGTTCGGTAAAACGAAAGCGTGTTTTTTGCCTCCCGCCTTTGCCTTTTCGCAAGGGCGGGAGGTTTTTTATGCAGAATTTCTCCTCAGACGAAAAATTCCGTTTACTCTCTTGACAAATGGCGCCCAGACTATTTAGACTATAAATGTAATTATAATATTTATTATAATTGGAGAATTTTTACATGTCAAAAAACCGAATTTTTCTTCTCTTTACCCTGTTACTGTTCTTATGCGGGTGTAGCATGTCGGCGCAGGGAGATTCTGCGTCCGCCGGACCGCCGTCCCTTTCTTCCCGCTTGGCGGATTCGACGGTACAAACTTCCCCTGGCGGCCTGGATGAGCAGGAAGCTGCCATTTTAAAAACCTATGAGCGTCTGTCAAAAGAAAATCTTTCGTACGACGCATATTTTTCCCAGGAGCGGTACTGGGAAACGGATGGCTGGGGCCAGGCACTGTTTGTGTATCACGATGAGGAAGCTGCCTTTTATAAAAAGGAACTGGACGGGGCCCTCAGCCT
The DNA here is from genome assembly GCA_910587335.1 of uncultured Oscillospiraceae bacterium. Lineage (GTDB taxonomy): Bacteria > Bacillota > Clostridia > Oscillospirales > Ruminococcaceae > UBA3818. The sequence goes on along the minus strand of CAJUMG010000008.1, from coordinate 43,988 downwards.
GCTTTACGCCCACGACATGCCCATTGACCGAGCGTACTGGGACAACCGCTACCTGTTTTATTTTCTATCCGATCACTGTATTTACCGTATTTTTGTCCCGGACTGCCAGGTGGAAAAAGTCTATGAAAATCCGCGGATGTCCGGTTTTTTTCCTCTTTCCAACTACGCGATCCTGTTCACCGTCCCGAACCCGGAAAACGAGGGGAAGGACGAGGAGCATGACCGGATAGAGCCGCCAGATTACTTCATCTACCACACGAAGGAGGACGAAGAATGGCCTTTGATCCCGGAGGAGATTGGCTTGGATTCCATTGGTGGCAGCGCCATAAGGTCTGCTAGGGAAATTTACGAGATCCCTTCCCCATAATAAATATCTGGAGCCGGTTCGGTAAAACGAAAGCGTGTTTTTTGCCTCCCGCCTTTGCCTTTTCGCAAGGGCGGGAGGTTTTTTGTGCAGAATTTCTCCTTAGACGAAAAATTCCGTTTGTTCTCTTGACAAATTTTGACGACGCGTGTAGACTATAGTCGAACTACATATGTAGTCATCATGAAGGAGGGACCTATGAAACAGATCAAAATTTCTGACGCGGAACTGGTGCTGATGGAGCACATCTGGGAAAACGAAGGTATCCGGGCCGCACAGTTGGTCCAAAAAGGGAAAGAAGAAATGGGCTGGAGCCGGAACACCACCTACACACTGCTGACCCGCATGGTGGAAAAGGAGTTGATCCGGCGGGAGGACCCGGGGTTTTGCTGTTCGGCGCAGATCACCAAGGACCAGGTACGGGCCGGGCAGACCAACAGTCTCATCGACAGGCTATACGCCGGGTCCAGACAGATGTTTTTGGCTTCTTTTTTAAAAAGTGAAAAAATATCGGTCGAAGATTTGGAGGAAATCCGCCGGATGATCGAGGAGGAAGGCAGATGACCGGCTTGTTTTCCGCCGTCCTGAGTATGAGCCTGATAGCCTCGTTGACTGCGGCGGTGGTCCTGCTCATCCGCTGGTACCTGAAAAGACGGGCGCCTCGTTGGATCAGCTATGGCCTTTGGGTGGTAGTGCTCATCCGCTTGCTGGTGCCAGTCTCGGTGGCTTCACCTATCAGCCTTTTTTCCTTGGTGCCTACCCTTCACAGCGCCGAGATGGTCGGGCAAAACGGACATCTGTCCCGGCTGGCATTTACCGAGGGTGGAGCTGTACCAATGCAGTCCCCGCAGAATGGCGAGGGAAGACAGTCTGCCCTTGTGGCGGCGCAAAGGGCTTTGCCAAAACCAGCGGGAGAGAAAATACAGGTCGGCGCAAAGAACCTGCCTGGAGCAGAAGGTCCGGCAGCAAAGCAAAAAGGAAAACCCGACTGGCTAAAGCTTGGCGCCATCGTCTGGCTGTGTGGCGCGATCGTGCTCAGCGGCTTTCTAACTTTTCATTATGCCTTGTCCGCCATCCGCTTGCGGCGTTTGCGGCGGCTGCCCAAAAATGAAAAGATCCGCCAAGCGGAAAAGCTGCTGCCGCTGCGAAGAGAGGTTGCCGTTTCCAAAAGCCACATGTTTTCCATGCCGGTGGTATTCGGGCTCTTTCGCCCCCGCATCGTGCTGCCATGGGGCTTTGACTGGGAGGACGCGGCGGCGCAGCATATCCTATTGCACGAACGGGTCCACATCAGCCGGTGGGACAACCTGACGAAAATCGTTGCTGTTTTCGCGGTCTGTCTGCATTGGTTCAATCCATTTGTCTGGATATGCTTCCGTCTTTGTTCCGACGATATGGAAGCATCCTGCGACGAGAGGGTGCTGAAAATTCTGGGGGCGGACAGCCGAAAGGATTACGCCCGCAGCCTTCTGTCTATGGCGGGAAAACAAAATCGCCAGATCGGCCGGATATCCTTTCTGGCGTTTGGCGAAAGCAGTTTAAAGAAAAGGGTGGGGAATATTTTGAAATATCACAAAAAGACGTTATTGTCTGTGACGGCGGCGCTGCTGGCGGTTTTGCTGGTCGGCTGTTCGCTTTTGACCAATCCGTCCTCCGCACCGGACGCCTCTGGTCCGGATGACGGACAAAGCACCTCCCGGCAGGAAAGCGGCGGGCAAGACTCCCGGCAGCCGCAGGAGCCGGGGATTCCGGTGAAAAACCCAGAGGAGACGACGCTGTATATCTATAATACCAGCAGCATGGACCTAGCGTCGGCGGAGAAGGTGTTCTATTTTCCGCTGCGCCGTTCCGGCGTCAACTCGATTACCCCTTCCTGGTTACAGGAACAGATCCGGACCCACGCGCTGGGACTGGGAAATCCGGCAAAGATCGAGCAGCTTGTCCAGGAGGGAAGCCAGGTCACCGTGGCGCTTGTATTTGACGAAAGCGCTTATCTTGCCAAAGAGGATTCTTACCCGAGCCAGTATCTCAATTCCATCGCAATGACCCTGCTGCAAAACTGTGAGATCAGCGGAGTGTCCTTTACCCTGAACGGCGATCCGGTTCCCGAGGGACAAAGCGGCGCTTACACGCCGACGGAACTGGCCTTACCGGACCTGAGTCAGGCGGAGATCGAGGCGCTGTACAGCGATCTGTCCTTAACCCAGATGCTGGACACCCTGACCCAAAACGGGCAGAGAGTTGACCCTCGTCTGTCGCTGACTGGTGCGCTCAATCGTTGGGACATTGGCGGGGACCAAAAGGCTTGGAACATTCTCAACGCCGTCTACGAAGCGACCTTTTTAAACAACGTGCCGGACGCAGATTTTGACTCGATCAGCGAGGCGCCCAACCAGTTTTTGCTCAACGCGGCTTACGCCCAGGCGCCGAATATCTCCTGGTATCAGGACGATGTCAACCCCAATTCGGACGAAAAGTTTTCTGTGTTGACCTCTTACGTGAACGATTATGAATGCATCCCCCAAAAAATTGTGGAGGAAACCGCCCGGCAGATGTTCGGCGATGGGGTGCAAATCCAACATGGAAAGCCCCAATACGGCTACTACCATGAGTACGCCATGGCCTATACTCCCTACCACATGGGCGGCTGGTACCCCGATATCTTCCTTTTGGACTACACCGAACAGGGAGACCGGGTGGAAGCCACCGTCGCCTACAGCCGGATTTACGGCAGCGCCCTGGACCCGATGAAATCGCTGACCGATATGGACGAGGAAACCTCGGTCAAAAATCGGGAGCAGCGCCACCGCTTTACCCTGCAAAGGGTTGGGGATGGTTACCGGATCACCGGCTATCATGTAGTGGATAGCTGGCGGGATATGATTACCCGGGCGCCGGAATACTACGCTTATACCGCCATTTGCGCGGGCCTGACCTTCTTTGATTGGGACGGCGCGGAAAGCTTGACCCCCGATCAGCTATACCAGTGGTTCCTGGCCGGGTTCAGCCCCGGCTTGAACGACGCCAACTTTCCGACCGCCACTGTGGAGCCGTATTTCTACGTTTACTCTGGCGGCTATCAGCCGGAGGATCCCACCATTCTGCGCCAATCTAGGTACTATGACCAAGAGCTGGAGGCCTACCGTTGGGAGTCCATCGACGGGGTGATCGGCGTATATGACAGCGACCGCAAATACTGGTGTGAATACGGCGAGATTACCTATCAAGACCAGGACACGGCGCTGGTCCCGGTAAAGGTCTACGCGGACGAGGCTCACTCTCAGCTTCTGTCCGACGGTGTGCTGAAGATGCGCTATCAAGAGGATCCCTCCTACCCCTGGTTTGCGGACGGCTTTACTTCCAACTAGCCGGACGCCCTTGACCCTGCTTCCCTCAAGGCGGAATAAGTCCCCCTTTTCCGCGGCCTGGGAGCATAAAAGCCGCAGGACAAAAAAGTCCTGCGGCTTTTTGTGTGTTTTCCTATTCGGCCAGCTCCAGCATAGAAAGCAGCAGCTTGGCGGAATGGTCGGCGGCGATTTTTTCAAAGGTGTCGAAGGACATCCCTGCGTCACCGTTGGCATTGTCCGACATACAGCGGATCACCAGACAGGGGATCTGATTGGAGTAGGCGACCAGCGCAATGGCAGCACCCTCCATCTCCACACAGTCCGGCTCGGTCCGCTCGATAATCGACCGGCGCAGATCCTCGTCATCCACAAAAACGTCGCCGGTGGCGATGCGGCCCAGTTTATATTGGTAGTCCCGTCCCGGTATCTGCTCCAGCGCCTTTTTGGCGAGCTCTATCAGCTTTGGGTCGCCAGGAAAGCGGCTGGTATGCGGGTGGTACTTCTCCTGAAGCTTCCAGTCATAATCGTGAAAAACCAAATCCCGCGATAGGACCAGATCCAGCACGCCCAGATCTTCGCAGGTGCAGCCGGCCACGCCGGTGTTGATCATGCACCCCACGTTGTACCGCAAAGCCAGCGTCTGTGCGCACATGGCGGCGTTGACCTTGCCGATTTCGCTGCAGCAAAGGACTACATCCTTGCCGCGGATCGTCCCAGACTGATAGCTGAGACCGGATATCGTCTCTTTTTTCACATTGGACATCTGCGTTTCCAACAGCGCAATTTCAGAGGGCATTGCTCCGATGATTCCCCATGTCATATACCATTTCTCCTTTTTCTTTGCTGCCACCATTGTAGCAATTTTCCCTCTTCTTTGCAAGATTTCGGCAAAAAAAGATTGCTTATCCGGTATTATAATGTTATACTACCAGATAAGAACACTGGACAGGAGAAAAGAGGGTTTTTATGAGTTTTGAATCGGTAAAAGCAAAAAATCCAGGTGTCAAAATGTATTTGGTCACCGACCCGGCCTTTAAAAAATACGGTCGGGTAATAAAAGGGTACGATTTTACCCCTTATGTGGACTATTTAAAGGATCATACCGCCGTACCGGAATCGGGTAACCAGTATGTGGCGTCCATCCCGGAGATGGAGGCGCTGCCCATTACCGAGCAGGTGCAAAAGTACCTTTACGCCGGTATGCCGGTGCAGGTAGGCTATTGCAACGGAAACGGATCGCTGCTCAACGCCTTTGAGTATCACAAATGCTCCGAGGTCAGCGTTGGCCCGGACGATATGGTATTTATGATGTACAAGGTGGAGGATCTTTCCGACAAAGGAACGGTGGATTCCAAGGATGTCGTCGCTTTCTACTGCCCGGCCGGCGTCGCGGTAGAGATTTATCCCCATACGCTGCATTACGCGCCCTGCAAGGTGGATGACAAGGGCTTTAAGTGCCTGGTCATTCTGCAAAAGGGGACCAACAGCCCTATCGAAAAACCGGATCACCCGGTCAATCACGAGGACCGGCTGATCATGGCCCGTAACAAGTGGGCTTTCGGCCATAAGGATAGCTCGGTGGTCGCCACCCGCGGTGGCTTTGAAGGGATTTTCGGCGAGAACACCTGTATCCGGTATTAACATCCGCATAATGGCTAAAGGACCGGCTCTGGACAAAATCCAAGGCCGGACTTTTTTCTTTGGCGTTATAAAAATTTTTTGTTTTTTCGCATTATTTCCATAAATAACCGCATATAAGTTGAAAAAAATAATTTATTATGCTATAATAAATAAAAAGGCGGCTATGCTGCCCTTTTCCTTTTTAAGGGAAAGCCGGGTTCCGGAAGGAGTATGATTGTATGGAAACCAGAATGAAAGAAATCAGCGCAACCAAATCCAGCAAGGTAAAAATCGGGGTGATTCCCGGACATTTTGCCACCAGTCACTCCCACGTTAACTACTATGTGGATATGACAACAGTAAAGACCAGCTCCTCTACCGCGAAAGAAGCTGCTTCGCTGTTGGCCCAGGAGTACATGATGGGCACGAACATCGACACAATTGTCTGCCTGGAAGGGACTGAGATGTTGGGCGCATTTTTGGCACAGGCTTTAAGCGACCCGACGATCCCGGTTCTCAATGCGGGGCAGGACATCAACGTGATTACGCCTGAATTAAACGCCAATAACCAAATGATTTTCCGGGATAATACACAAAAGATGATTTGGGGCAAGCATATACTGCTTTTAATGGCGTCGGTTTCCACCGGAAAGACCATCAATCGAGCAGTAGAGTGCCTGCAATATTATAACGGCAGCCTGGTGGCGATTGCGGCGATCTTCAGCGCTGCTTCGGAAAGCCGGGGCATTAAGATTAACTCGATCTTCTCCCCTGGGGATCTGCCGGAATACCACAGCTACAGCACGGCCGAATGCCCCATGTGCGCTGCGCGCAAAAAGGTTGATGCGCTTGTCAACAGCTACGGATACTCCAAAATCTAAAACGCAAAACGAAAAAAGGTCCCTTTCTCATAAAACAGAAAGGGACTTTTTCTTTGGTTATAACCAAGGCTTTATAGAGAAAGCAAAAAGCCGCCCTAAGGCAGCTTTTTGTTTTTCACTTTATGCGATTGTGGAGAGACACAAAGGAAAGATTTGTTAGCAACTGAATTATTTCTTCAGAGCAACTGCGCCAGCAGCAGCCAGAGAAACAACGCCCAGAGCAACAGCAACGTTTACAAAATCAACAGAACCGGTACCGGGGTTGTTTTTGTCGCCAGTGGTGTTGCCGCCATTGTTGTTAACGGTAGCGTTGTATTTGCTTACATCCAGTTTGATGTCAGAAGCTACAGCGCCTTCCAGTTTGCGAGTAGCGGTCTCCCAGCACTCAGCATCTTTGTTCCAGGTGAATTTGCCTTCAACCAGTTTGCCGCCTTCGATAGCGTAAACGAACATATCCTGGTCAACGGTTACATGGAAAGTACCAGAGTAATCGAACTCAGGAGCACCTTTGAAGAAGATCATTTCCAGATCAGCATCCTCATAGGTGGTGGACATGGTCTTGTTGCTTCTCTCGAAGTAGACGTTAACAGTGGTCTTGGAAGAGTTCTTCACAGTGTACCAGAAGATATCGTCGGTATCGAAATACAGCTCAGCATAAGTGGTGTTTTTCGGGATAACAGCCAGAGCCTGCAGGTTCTTGTCGTCGGTGTAGTAAGGATGATCAGCACCTACGTTAGAACCGGTAGCTACAGTGTTCTCAGGATCGATATCGTTGAAGACTCTCTCGCTGTAAGTGTCAGTGTAGCCAGTGAGTTCGATTTCAGCCCATTTCTGAGCGATATCAACGGTAGCCTCAACTACTTTGTACTTTTTGTCTCTTCTCAGAGTGATGGTCCAAGTAGCAGAAGTTTTGCTGGTGGTGTAGGTAGCTTTGGTTTTAACCTCTACTTTGTACACGCCATTCTTCTTAACGATCGCATAGGAATCGATCATTTTGTCGCCAGACTCACGGATGGAAACAGTCAGATGTTTCGCATACTCGTCATCGGTCAGCATGTCGTAGTTAACGTCACCAACAGTAACATCGCCAGCAACATTGTTCTCGGTTGCGATGAAGATGGTGTAGTAATAGGTAGCACCGGGTTTGTCGGGATAATCATCAGTATCATCCTCTTTGTCGCCAGCGCCCAGGGTGCCCAGAATAACATTTTTGTCATCCGGAGTACCAATTACGTTATTGGTACCAGTGGTGTTTTTGTTGCCAGGGGTAGGACCATCAGCAGCAAAAGCAACCACAGACAGGCTCAGAACCATCATAACGGACAGTACAAGAGCAAGTACTTTTTTCATGGTAATTTTCCTCCTAAAATTATATTCAGCTTCCATCCTCCGCTTACACAGCAACTCTCCCTTGCTAGTCCGCATCGGTTTCTTGGAACTGTAACCATACTATAGCACAAGAAAATCGATTTGTAAATACTTTGTAATAACTTTTTTTAATTTTTTCATAAATTCATGTCGAAACGGAAAAAATCCCGGTAAATCATCCCTAGTATAGCACATTTGCCAGTGTCTATACAGCTTTTTACAAAAATCCGCCGTTTTTTATGCACCAAACGTCCCGTCAGTGCCTATAATGAAGCAAGGCGCGGTCCCAACTGGCGTTTTTTGGACCCGAAGACTTTTTTCGACAGAAAACCGCCTTTTTCGGCCGGCCTTTCTTGAAACAGGCGGACGGATCGTTTATAATAGTAAAGTATATGGAAAAATCCGGCCCCTGCTTTCGGTGAACCTTCTTCAAAATGGAGATGAGATGATGAGAGAGATTTATCTGGACAACAGCGCTACTACCCGTACAGCGGAGCCTGTGGCCCGCGCGGTTTATGATATGCTGGTCAATTGTTACGGCAATCCCTCCTCGCTGCATCGAAAAGGGCTGGAGGCGGAAAACCAGATTGAGGCAGCGCGCCGGAGCTTGGCCCAGCTTTTGGACTGTGATCCCGGGGAGCTGACCTTTACCTCCGGTGGGACCGAGGCCAATAACCTGGCCCTTTTGGGTGTGGCCGAGGCCCGGGCGCGCCGGGGAAAACGCATTGTGACCACCGCGTTCGAGCATTCTTCGGTCGATGCCGCCGCCAACCGCCTAGAGCAGCTGGGCTGGGAGGTTATTCGGATCAAGCCGGACCATCTGGGCCATATCGACCCGGGAGAGGTTGTGGCGGCGGTGGATGGTCAGACCGTGCTGGTATCCTGCATGTGCGTCAATAACGAGGTAGGCGCCATTCTGCCCATCGAGCAGATTGTTCGGGGGGTGCGGCGCAAAAATCCCGGCACACTGATCCACTGTGACTGTGTGCAGGCTTTAGGTAAGCTGCCCTTGTCCATGCGTCGGCTGGACCTGGATCTGGCGACGGTCAGCGCACACAAGATCTATGGACCAAAGGGGTGCGGCGCTTTGTATGTAAGACGTGGAATTCGCCTGGTCCCCCGGCAGCTAGGCGGCAGCCAGGAGAAAAAGCTGCGGCCCGGAACCGAGGCGGCGGCCTCCATCGTGGGGTTTGGCGTGGCGGCAAGGCTGGCCAAAGAGCATCTGCGGGAGGATGCCGCGCGCATCGCCGACCTGAATCAGGAACTGCGCTGCCGGCTGCTTTCCATGTCAAAGGTGGTTGTCAATTCCCCGGCGGACGCGCTGCCTGCGGTACTAAACATCAGCGTGCCGGGGTACCGGTCGGAAACAATGATGCACTTTTTAGAGGAGCGGGGCATTTCGGTGTCCAGCGGGTCCGCCTGCTCTAAAGGGGCGAAAAGCCATGTGCTGTCCGCCATGGGGCTGGACCCGGCCTTGATCGACAGCGCGCTGCGCATAAGCTTTGGGCGGTATAACACGAAAGAGGATGTGGAGGATTTTGTCCTGGCCTTGCAGGAGGGGATCTGCTCTCTGGCCCATTGCTAGTAAGGGCGGCTAGGGCACATACCTTATTATAGTAAGAAAAATAAAGGAGCGCCGGGATGAAGGAAATCATACTGATTAAAACAGGGGAAATCGCACTAAAGGGACTGAACAAATCCTCCTTCGAGGATGTTCTTGTAAAAAATACCAGGTGGCGGCTGCACAGCTTGGGGCGGTTTTCGTTCCGAAAGGCCCAATCCACCATCTACTGCGAACCGCAGTCGGAGGAAATTGACCTGGATGAAGCCTGCCGGCGGGTGTCCCACGTGTTCGGTATCGCGGCATTCAGCCGGGCGCGGGTGGCCGCCAAGGATTTTGAGGATATCTGTGCTCAAACGCTGGATTTTCTGGGCGAAGAGCTGGAATACGCCCAAACCTTTAAGGTAGAGGCAAAACGGGCGGATAAGTCCTTTCCCATGAAATCGCCGGAAATCTGCCGGGAGCTGGGCGGCCGAATCCTGGACCGCTACAATCACCTGCGGGTGGACGTAGAGAACCCGGATGTGCTGGTCATGGTGGAGATCCGGGAGTCAGCCGCTTACGTCCATGGCCGGCAGCAGCCGGGAGCGGGAGGAATCCCCATCGGCACCTCCGGCAAGGCGGCAATCTTGATCTCCGGCGGCATTGACAGTCCGGTGGCGGGGTACATGATGGCTAAGCGGGGACTGGAGCTGTGCGGCGTCCACTTTGCAAGCCCGCCCTATACCAGCAAGCGGGCAAAGCAAAAGGTGGTCGCTTTAATGGAAAAAATGGCCGAATACTGCGGCAGGATGAAGCTTTTCGTGGTCCCGTTTACCAAGATTCAGGAGGAAATCCGGGACAAATGCCCGGAGGAGCTGTTTACCATCGTCATGCGCCGGTTTATGATGCGCATTGCCTCCCAGGTGGCCCGGCAGCAGGACTGCGGGGCCCTGATCACCGGCGAAAGCGTGGGACAGGTCGCCAGTCAGACGGTCAAGGCTATCGCCTGTACCGATATTGTGGCGGACCTGCCGGTATTCCGGCCGGTTATCGGTATGGACAAGCGGGAGATTATCGCCATTGCCCAGGAGATTGACACCTTTGAAACGTCGATTTTGCCCTACGAGGATTGCTGCACCGTCTTTACCCCTAAGCATCCCCGTACCCGCCCGCGTTTGGACCTTGTGGAAGCGGCGGAACGGGCGTTGGATGTACAAAAGCTGATCGACGACGCGATTGCGGGAATAGAACTGGTCGAGATAAAAAGATAACTGGCCGGTTTTGTGAGTAAAGGAGGATGTGGGATGAAGCTTGACATCATTTTTGCCGGCGAGGCAAAAGAAAATCAGCAGCAGATGCTGTTGGACCTTTTGTCTCCACTGGGGATTGACAAACATATTGTGACCGAAGCAAAATCGGATCGAAAAGCATTGGAAAGCGCGTTGATCGCCGCTCTGCGCCGTAGTGACACGGTGCTTTTAATCGGCGGGCTTGGCAATGGACAGGCAGACTTCACCACCCTGCTTCTCTGCGAAGGATTGGGCCTTCGGGAGGAGGTTTGTCCAGCGGCGCTGGAGCAGATGAAAAAACGTTATAAGGTAGAGGAAGAGGCCCTGTCTAAAGAGGATCTGAAAAAGGTGAAAATTCCGGCGGGCGCCCATCCCTTCCTCAACCGCTGGGGAGATTGTCCGGGATACGCGCTGGTCGCGGAGGATCAGTGTATCGCAGCATTGCCCGCGGGAGCAGCGGAGCTTGCCGCCATGACCGAGGAAAGGCTGCTGCCCTATCTGGAAAAGATTTATGCTCCCGCCTCCCAGCCGGTGGAGGGCGGCGCTTTTGGCGTTTCGCTGGAGCAGATCACCCATAAGCTGGACCCTGCCAGGGAGCTGGCGAAAATTGTGGTAAAAAAAGAGGGGCTGGGTCTTTCTATCCGCATCATTCCAGAAGAGGAAAAAAATCATACAGAGGCAGCCGCGGGTCTTGTGCAAAGCGCGTTGGAAGGCGCTTTTTTCACCGGAGCCAAAACGGTAGCCGCCGCCTTTTCCGACACAGCCGCCCAGGCAGGGGTTACCGTTGCCACCGCGGAAAAGGAAGGGCAAAACGAGCTCCGGCGTCTGTTGGAAGCGTCATCCACTGGGGGAAAAGAGCTTCCCGCCATGGAAATTGGACGAAAAAGCGCCAAGACCACCGGAATCCCCCGGCGGATTTTAAAAAAGCACAAGGGTGTTTCCGCACCCTTGGCGGTGCAGATGGCCCACAGCGCCCAGGAACGGTTCGGTTCGGCCCTAGGTATTGGCGTGACCGGCTTTTGCCCCGCTGGACGCCACACCGATATGGCCTACGCCGCCTTATGCGACCAGGACCGAGCTTGGACAGCGCGGATCTTGGTGCCGGAGGAAAGACTGAATTTTGATCGGGAGCTGGCGGCCTCGGCGGCGCTGGATATGGCTCGCCGGTACATAAACGGTGATTCGCGGTTTCTTGCCGCCGGCGTGGACCTTGCGGCGGCTCTCTCAGGGAAAAGCGGTCCGTTGCGGGTTTGTACCTTCTCGTCAGACGGGTTCGCCCTCTGGCAGATGCCGGGGGACGCGCTTCCTCCGCGGAAAAAATCGGCGGGCAAAGTCCAAAGGGAAAAAGAGCCCGCCCATCCATTGGCTGTCGTGGGAAAGGTGACGCTAGGGATTTTGCTGTCCGCCGCGCTTTTGGTGGCGGGTGCTGTCGGTTCCTTTTACTGGCAGGCGCACCGCGCCGGACAGCTGCGCGCCGCCATGTTCAGCCTCTATCAGTCCGGCGGCGGTTCTGCTGTTCCGGACGGCTATCCGGAAGGGTATGACCAGCGGTTCACCCTTTTGTGGGAACAAAATCAGGATATTGTCGGTTGGCTCAGCGCGCCGGATACGGACTTTTCCTTCCCGGTGGTACAGGGCAAGGACAATACCTTCTATTCTCTTCGCAACTTTAAAAAGGAACCGAGCTTATACGGGACAACCTTTTTAAATGCGCCAGCCAGCCTGGCTGAAGATGTCAACCTCACGCTATATGGCAACCATATGCAGGACGGGCAGATGTTTGCCCAGCTGGAGGATTATCGAAAGCTTACCTATTATCGGGAGCATCCCATCCTCTCCTTTGATACGGTATACGGCCAGAACAATTATAAAATCTGCGCTGTATTTGTCACCGACCCGGCGGAAGAAGGCTGCTTCGACTATGAAAACTTCCAAAATCCGGCGGACGAAGCGGAGTGGGAAGCCCTTGCCAGTGAGATGGAGGCCCGCAGTCTCATCTGCACTACGGTGGACCTGCGGCAAGGGGACAAGCTGTTGACACTGTCCACCGAAACGAAGGATTTCGACGGAGCGCGCTTGATTGTTATGGCGCGCCAGACCCGCAGCGGCGAGGTCAAAACCGTTAAAACCGACGATGCGGTCTATAACGCGCAGCCTCTGCTGCCTGAAAAGGTGCAGCAGAGCGAAGGGAATATCCCTGCGCCGGACAAGGAGGACAACCGTCCGGAAAAGGAAAGTCAGCAGATATCGGACTTCTCCAGCGAGTCCAGCAAGGCGGAATCCAGCTCCTCGGACAGCGATTCTTCTCAGGAGGAAAGCGTTTCCCAAAGCGAGGCTTCTTCGGTTTCGAGCAGCTCTTCCTCCTCCAGTCAGGCCAGCTCTCTGCCGCCTTCTTCCTCCTCGGCCGCCTCTTCCTCCCAGCCGCCGAAGGAAAGCGAGATTTCTTCCGAGTCAGAGCCGCCGGAGGTTGGGGTGGATGAAACCACCCTGTCCTCCTCCTCTTCTTCTCAGAGCGGGCAGATCTCTTCCAGCAGCTCGGCTTCCTCCAGCAGCTCCTCCAGCTCTGGTAACGATACCAATTCGTCTTCTTCCAGCAGCTCTTCTGGCAGCTCCAATGGCGATGGCGACAACACAGCGCCCCCTTCGGACGGTACAACCTTCCGGGTCAACGGCAAGGATTACGACGCGTATGACGCGGTTTGTCGGGTGGTTGCCGCAGAGCTTGGCAACGGCAGCTACGAGTCGATCAAGGCACAGGCGGTGGCGACCTATACGCTGCTTTATAAGCGCAATCAAAACGGAAATTATCCCACCGGCCTGAGTCTGGGAACGCCTTCCAGCACCGTAAAGCAAGCGGTGCAGGAGGTCTGGGGCGAGGCGCTTTATGCCGGCGGCGGGCTGATGGATGTGTTTTACTTCTCCATCTCCGCCGGCCGGACCAACGAACCGCAGGAGGTCTGGGGTTCATCGGTGGCGGGCTACGGCTCGGTGGATAGCTCCTGGGATGAGAATGTCTCCAGCGCTTTCCAGCGGTCCACCAGCATGAGCAAGGAGCAGGTGATCGACCGGGTGTGGGAGTATCTGGGCATTGATTTAAGCGAGGTGCCGGTGGAGGATTGGTTCTCGGTAGAATCCTATACCAGCGGCGGCTATAACGATAATATGACTGTGGGCGGATTCAGCACCGTGCAAAAAAGCGGCAGCTCCGCTTTCCGCACCGGCGCGACCATTACCGGGCGTCTTCTGCGAGAAAGCGTGCTCAATCTGCGTTCGGCCTGCTTTACCTGGGAGGAAAGCGGAGACAACATCGTCTTTACCACCAAGGGCTATGGCCACGGCGTGGGGATGAGCCAGTGGGGTGCGGTGGAAATGGCTAAGCAAGGCTATAGCTATGTAGAGATACTGGAGCATTACTACCCTGGCGCCAGCGTAAAATAAACCGATATAAAAAAGCAGCCGTATCAAAAAACGGCTGCTTTTTTATGCTCTAAATGCTCTGCCAGCATCTCGTCAAAGGGAATCTTTTCTATTCGATCCCCAGAATGCCAATGCCCAGCAAGACTAAAACAATCATGGCGTACTGGCTGCCAGTGAGCTTTTCCTTCAGAAAAATCCGGGACCAGAGCACCGAAAAAATGCTGAAGGACGCAATCATCGGCGCCACTACAATCGCGTTGGAGGACATGGCGTATACATAAACGAACTGACCTGCCGTCTCCAGCAGAGCCGCACCGGTCAGCGGCTTTGTGCTGGCGGAAAACAGCTTTTGCCGGCGGACGAAAACCAGGTAGACCATGGCAAAAACCGCCATGAGCAAAAAGGTCATTTCATAGGCCATATTTGCCTGATTTTCGGTAAAGATCGGGTTGTCCCCATCCAGGTAGAACGCGTCGCCAAAGGTTCCCAGTCCGTCGATGATGCAGTAAAGAATCGGAAATAAAATCGCCACTGCACTGACCGAATACTTTTTGTCTACGATTTCCCCTGCTTCAGCCCGTTCCCTATCCGCGTTTTTCTTTTCTATAATCGAAAGGCCCAAAATGCCGGCACAGATAGCGGCTACCGCGCCAAATTGCAGAATACTCATACGCTGGCCCAGTACCAGAAAGCATAAAAGCGCCGCCACCGCGCCGGAGGAGTTGCTGATCGGCGAGCAAACAGAAAGATCAATATATCGAAGTCCCACATACCCCAGCGTCATGGACAAAATGTACATGGCGGACACCGGCAGATACCGGACCATGTTCATGAGAGAAAAGGGCTCCTTGCAGATGATGCCGTAATAGATGATCGCGTGCAGGCCCATGACCAGTCCTACCATCATCACGGTTCTCCAGTGGCTGTATGGGTCTGCGGGGTCCGCACCTTTTTTATAGAACAGATCAGCGCCGCTCCACGCCAGAATCGTTAAAATTGCAAACAAAAACCACATTGACAGTCACCTCTTACAAAAATTTTGCGGAAATATTTTCTACACGCAAGTATTTATTATAGATACTGCCCGATCGTTTGTAAAGAAAAATCTGCAAAATCCCCCTTAAATCTTGTGATTTCGCCGGATTTTCTCTGCGCAATTCGGCAGAGAAAAAGCCGGGAGGATGACTCCCCCCGGCCTTTGGAATATTTTTTTATCTTTTGCCATGAACTCGGATTACTCCGCGCTCTCCGAAGAATCGCCTTCATAGACATCCGTCCGCTGCAAAATTTCGGTTTCGGTCTCTTCGTCATAGGTATAGATATTCTCGGTGTAGGAATGGGTTTTGGGATCGTAATCCTCTACCTTCGAATAATGGGTGAGCTTGTTGTTCTCATCATAGTACTCTACACGAAGCAGCGTTTCGTTGTCATTTGCATAAATGCTTGTAGTGCGGTCATACGAAAACTGGTAGGAAGGAGCTTTCTCCGGTTCCGGCTGGGGTGCTGGCGTGTATACAGGCTCTGGCTCGGTCGGCACAGGAGCGGGAGCGGGCGCGGGCGCAGAAACAGCTGTGTTGTCCTTCACCGGCTCACTTTTTACCTCGGGTTTTTCCTGGGGCTCGGAAACGGTATCCTTGACCGGCTGCACTGTGGGCTTCTTCTCCACACGGTCTATATTTACATCCTTTGCAGCTGGCGGTGCGGCATTTTCAGCGATTTCCGTCTTTACAGGATCGGGCTGTTCCTCTGTCGACGGACTCTGCGTCTGGGCCGGCAGGTTTTCTGGCTGTACGCTGGTCACCGGCTGTTCTGTCTGGGGAACGACGATATCCTCCTTTGCCTTTGGCGCTACAGAACTGATATTGGCGCTGTCCGCTGCCGAAGCGGCGTGATTCTCCCTAGCCGGCTGTGTGTCCTCCACCGGAATTTCCGCCTTTACAGAAAGATCCTCCTCTATTGGCAGAGTCTCTGGCTGAACCGGCAGGCTCTCTACATATGTGCTGGGCGCAGACGGTTCCGCCTGGATGGGCGGCGCCGGAGAATAAGCGACCGTTGCCGCAGTCACCACCGTCGCCGCGGTTGCCACGGTAGCGATCACCCCTGTTGTAGCCTTTGCCGTACCTGCAAATAGGATGCCGAAAAGTTTCATTTTGTGACCCTCCTCCTTATTATCTGTCTCTTTTATAACAAATGACAGTAACAGATTAGTCACAAAACATTAGATACATTCGCAAATTCTGCAATTTTTTATAAGCTTTTTTTGACGGACTCGCCTGCAAGCTTATCCCTTTTCGCCACCCGGCCGCTTTCCTTCGTCCAACAGCATTTCAATATGATAGCGGGGACGGTCCTTTACCTCCGCATAGGTTTTGCCCACGTAGGCGCCTACCAATCCCAGGGCTACCAGCTGAATTCCCAGCCCCAGCCAGACCGAAACCAGCACCCAGACCCATCCTGCTACCGATACGCCGCACAAAAGACAGATCAGCGCCGCCAAAAGCCCCAGCCCGGACAGAAAGCCCACCGCGATTCCCACGCCGGTAATCAGCGATAATGGCTTGGTGCTAAAGGAGGTAATCCCATCCCAGGCAAAGGAGAGCATCTTTTTTAGCGGATACTTGGACTCTCCCGCAAACCGCTCGCTGCGCTCGTAGGTCACCACCGCCGTCGGAAACCCGATGAGCGGCACAATTCCCCGCAAAAACAGGTTGACCTCCCGGTAGCCGGAAAAGCAGTCCAGCGCTTTTTTGCTCATCAGCCGGTAATCGGCGTGGTTGCTGACAATATCCACCCCCATCTTTTTCATCAGCCCATAAAACCCCATAGCGGTGGACCGCTTAAAGGCCGTATCCGTATCCCGGGCGCTGCGCACGCCGTAAACCACCTGGGCGCCCTTGTGATACGCTTCCACAAACTGGTCCAGCACCTCAATATCGTCCTGCAAATCCGCGTCTAACGAGATGGTGATGTCGCACAGCTCCCGGGCGGTCATCAGCCCCGCGACCAGCGCGTTTTGGTGCCCACGGTTGCGGGAAAGCTTGAGCCCGGATACCGCCGGGTTTTCCTGGTGAAAGCCGCAGATCAGCTCCCAGGTGCGGTCCCGGCTGCCGTCGTCCACCAGCAGGATCCGGCTGTCCGCCGAAACCAGTCCTTTCCCGGCCATTCGGTTTAGCTTGTCGGTCAGCCGGCGGACGGTTTCGGGCAAAACCTCTTCTTCATTATAGCAAGGAACCACTAAATACAATCGATCCATGATTATTCTTCCTCCTGTGGGCGATCCTGCGCCTTGTCTTGATGGAGCAACTCTTCGAAGGAGATTTGGCGCTCCTCCTGCGGCGTTTGCAGCATTTCATAGCGGATGGCGGGCGCCGGACGGCGGCGGAGACGGTAAGAAAGAAGCAGATAGCCCGCCAAAATCAAAAGGGACGCGCCGCTGACCAAAAGTCCCGCTGTCAAACCGGGGGTCCGATAGGTAAAGCGGATGTCATTGTCTCCCTGGGGCGCCCGCACCGCCATAAAGCCAATGTCTACCTTTTCAATCGGGACCGGTTCTCCGTTGACAGTCGCGCTCCAGCCCTTGTCATAAGGGACGCTGAAAAACACCAGATTTTCCTTTGACAAAAGAATTTTGCAGTCAAAGCCCCGATTGTCTGTCCTAAACTGGTAGGAAGCCTGCCGGCGGCGGTCGGCGCAGTCGGCCACAAAAGCATCTTCGCTTAGGGTGTCGGCTTTTTTGTCCGAAAGCTCGGTCAAAATATCACTGTGGCGGAGAGCGGCCTCTTCGTCCAGCAAAAGACCTTTCAGCAAAAGCCGGCAGCGGTAATCCTTAGCCGTTTTATCAAAGGTCTCCTGGGTGATATAGTGGTCAAAGGCAAAGCCCATGGGGACAAAGTTGTCGTTTTCGTACAGATTAAAGTTGCCGTCGGTCCGAACATAGGAGTAACCCGGCATGGGGCTTTGTTCCTCGTTTCGCTCTTCGATGACTAGCCAGCGGACCGAAAGCAGGCTGCGCAGGGCGTAAAGCTTTGTATCCGGCTTAGAGGATACGTCTCGGGTCACCCCCACTTCGGGATAGAGCTCCATCAGCGAGACCGGAACGATGGAGTGAAACGCCTGGATGGTGGGCCTGTCCCAGTACATGCCCAAATTTTCGATGGTGTTATAAAAATCGGTCCGGACAAAATTTTCATCCTCCGGGAACTGGACCATATTTTTGCCGTTGATTCCGTTTTCGATCAGCCAGTTGTCCGAGCTGCGGGCATTTTTTCCGTCGATAAAATAAATCCAGCCAAACAGCACGCTGACGGCGCACACCCCGGCGATGGCCACCCGCGGCATCTGCCGGGTATTTTTAAACCGGCGGATCAAAAGCCAGGTGCCCACCAAACACGCGCCGGTAAAAAAGGCGTACAGCCAAAAGGTCGGCATGTCAGAGGCAAGGCCAATTTTCCACTTGTCCTCTTCCTTGATAGGGGTGAATCCCACCGCCAGCACCATTCCGGCGGTGATGCCCGCCGACCATTTTACCCCGCGCAGATAGTCCATTCCCCGCCGCTCCATGGCCAGCACCGTCGCCAGGCTCATCAAAAGAATCAGCATATAAAACCAGCGGGTATAGTAGGAGTTGTTGAGCAGAATGAAAAGGCTGTTGAGTCCCGGAATCACCGCGATGAGCAGACAGGCGGCAATGAGCTTTTTGAGCCAGGACCGCCGGGCCGAGGTCAGATAGGCGAGCATACCGGTGGCGCCGAACAGCGGAAGATATGCGCTGAGACTGGACCATTTGGCTCCGTGGTTGGGGAACATCACCGGCCGGGACGGCACATGGGGCGGAAACAGAAAGCTTCCCACAATGGCGGGCAGCCGTTCCTCGTGCCAGTACAGCCAAAAGCTCCAGCCGGACAATAAATTCTCCGAGGTGGTCCGGGGATTGCCCATAATCCCCAACACGGCGGGCAGGAAGACGAATAGGGAAAGCCCCATGCCAAGTACCGCCTCAAAGGCGACCCAGCAGAATTTTTTGAAGCTCGCGCCCCATTTTTTGTCGGTGCAGCGGAAGAAAAAGTACAGTACGCAGAACACAGCGCTGCCGATAAAAAACCAGTAGTTGACCGCCGCGTTGACCGCCACCGCCACCGCGAAAAATCCCCGTCGGCCCTTCTGGACCAGGTCCTCCATTCCAATGAGCAGCAGCGGAAAAAATACCGCAACCTCGTGGAAGTGGTTGAAAAAGGTGTTGTAAAACATAAAGCCGGAAAAGGCGTATAAAAGCGACCCTAAAACGGCAAATTCTTTCCGGCGCACAAATCGGGCGATGTAAAAATAAGAGGTCAGCGCTGCGCAGGCGTTCTTTAAAATCAGAAGCGGCGCCATCAAAAACGGTACCCAGTCGGTGGGAAAGGGAATCGTCAGCCAGAAAAACGGGCTGGTCAGATTGTAAAAGCTGTAGGACGCGATGAAATTCGCTCCCAGATCGGTGGTCCAGCTCCAGCCAAAGGCTCCCTCCCGCACTGCCTGATGAACCAGCTTATAAAACGGAATCTGCTGGGCATTAAAATCTCCAATAAAAATAAAATAGCCGCCATTATAAATGATAAACGGCAAAAATACGGCGGTGGAGATCCCCAGCGCCAGGATAAACGCTTTCCAGTGCAGGCTTTTTTGCACAGTCGTCATAGCTTCAACTCCATTGATATTTTCTCAAAAAAAGAAACCTTTCGGCTCTTGCATTCGTTTCCGGTTTCGGATACCATAGCAGGTAAGAGCTGCTAAAATCTGTATAATGGCTATTACAGCGCGACGGGCCGTAAGGCCCTTCCGTTTGTGCACAAGCACACGCATGAATGTTCTCCCAGGCATCGGAAATCTTTGATTTTTTGCATATGCCGTGAGGTTATTATACCATGAGTACGAAGTGCGAATGGTATAATGGGCCATACCTGTAAGGTGGCCATTGAAATCAAGTATAATAACCATTCTGTGGTTATTACAGCGCGACCGGGCCGTAAGGACCCTTCCTTTTGTGCACAAGCACACGCATGAATGTTCTCTCAGGCATCGGAAATCTTTGATTTTTTGCATATGCCGTGAGGTTATTCTACCATGAGTACGAAATGCGAATGGTAGAATGGGCCATACCTGTAAGGCGGCCATTTAAATCAAGGTATAATAGACACTCCGTGGCTATTATACCACAATCTATTCTTATAGTGCTAAATTTTGGATGGATTTATGCAGCTTTTTTCCTATTTTTATCGTTTTGGAGGGATATAAATGACAGGCAGTTCCTTTTTTGCCATGCTTTTTCGCATGAAATATATCAACCGATGGGGTCTTATGCGCAATACCCGGTGGGAAAACCTGAGCGAGCACAGCATGGAAACAGCTATGCTCTCCCATGCGCTGGCCGTTATCGGCAACCGGCGGCTAGGCCGGCAGTACCCTTTGGAAAAAATCGTCCTGCACGCTTTGTATCATGACTGCTCCGAAATCCTCACCGGGGATCTGCCCACGCCGGTCAAATACGACAATCCCGCCCTGCAAGGCTCCTACAAAGAGGTGGAGCTGGCGGCCTGCCGGCGCCTGACAAACCTTTTGCCGCCGGACCTTCGGGAGGCGTTTGCCCCCTATCTGTCCGGCGGCGGATTGGACGAGTCCGCCCGAAAGCTGGTCAAGGCGGCGGACCGTCTGGCGGCGTTTATTAAATGTATCGAGGAGGAAAAGGCGGGCAACCGCGAATTTCTGCCGGCTAAAGAGTCAACCCGCAAGGCGCTGCTGGCGATGGGGCTGCCGGAGGTCTCGATCTTTTTAGAAGAGTTTTTGCCTGCTTTTTCGCTGACGCTGGACGAGCTGGAGACAAAGGAAACGGAGGGATAAGCATGTCGGAAAAAATGACTGTCTGGCTTTTGGACCTGGGAACGCTGTATGCCAAGCGGGAAAGCATCGTCTGCCGCGGCCGGCCGGAGGATGTAAGCCGAATACATCTGCCGGTGATGGGGGTGCTGGTCCGGCACCCAAAAGGCTTTCTGCTTTACGACACCGGCTGCCGCCCCGATGCCATGGAAGAGGGCTGGCCCCCCAATATGCAGAAGGCTTTCCCCCTGACATACTCGCCGCAGCAGACATTGTCCCGCCAGCTGGCGCTATGCGGCGTATCCCCCGGCCAGATTGATACGGTGGTTCTGTCCCATCTGCACCTGGACCACGGAGGAAACACCTCCCTTTTCCCACACGCCAGATGTATTGTCCCGGCAAAGGACCTGTCGCTGGCCCGGTCCCTGGTGGGGGAGGAGGACCCGACCCGCCGGGGCGGGTATATCCGGCAGGACATAGAAGAGCTTCCGGCCGACCTGGTCCCCCTTTCCCAAGACACAGAGCTGTTTCCCGGCGTCCGGCTGCTCTGCCTGCCCGGCCATACCCCTGGGCTGTTGGGGATGGCCGTATCCGATGGGGCCAAAACCCTTCTTTTCCCCTCTGACGCGGTTTATACGGCGGAAAACTATGGACCGCCGGCCGTTTCACCCCGCAGTCCCTATAACCGGGAACAGCTTTTGCAAAGTATCTGCCGGGTCCGCCGAATGGAAGAGGAGCTGGGCGCGCAGGTGATCTTTTCCCACGATATTGATCTTTGGAATCGTCTCCCCCACGCACCGGCCCCGCTGCTTGGCGCGCAATAGGGCTTTGGGCCCTATCCTTTTATAGCAAAAGCGGCGGCTTTTTGATTGTTTTCCCTGGGGAAATATGGTATACTACAAAAATGTAAGAGAATGTTTTCTGCTAAAAACCAGGAGGGCTTTTTTCATGAGCAATATGCTGATTGCGCAATCCGGCGGGCCGACTGCCGCCATCAATGCGTCGCTTTCCGGCGCGATTCAGGAGGCGATCCGCAGCGGCGAAATCGACCAGGTCTACGGGGCGCTCAACGGCGTCGAGGGGATGCTGGCCGGAACCATTATCGATCTGCGCACCCAATTTTCCCGGCAGGAGGATTTTTCCATTTTGGAATGCACCCCTGCAATGGCCCTGGGTTCCTGCCGTTTCCGTCTGCCGGAAGAGGATGCAGACCCGGCCCTCTATGAAAAAATAGACGAAATTTTTCGCCGGTATGATATCGGATACTTTTTCTATATCGGCGGTAACGATTCAATGGATACGGTGGACAAGCTCTCCCGGCACTTTTCCCGCACAGGCCGGGATGTGCGGATCATCGGTATCCCCAAGACCATTGACAACGATCTGCCCGGCTCCGACCATTCGCCCGGCTTTGGCTCTTCGGCCAAATTCATCGCCACCTCCATGCTGGAAATCATCCGTGACTGCTATGTGTACGATACCGACTCGGTGACCATTGTAGAGATTATGGGCCGCAATGCCGGTTGGCTGACCGCCGCCGCCGCCCTTCCCCGGACGGTGGGGGCCCGTGCGCCGCACCTGATCTATCTGCCGGAGGTGGCCTTTGATCCGGACCAGTTCATCCGGGACGTAAAGGAAATTCAGTCCTTGACCCGCAACTGTATTGTAGCCGTGTCCGAAGGGGTGCGTCTGTCCGACGGGACCTTTGCCGCAGAGAGCTTTCAAAGCGGGGTGGTGGACGCGTTTGGCCACCGGTACCTGTCCGGCGTGGGAAAATATCTGGAGGCGCTGGTACGGGATAAGGTCGGCTGCAAGGTCCGGTCCATTGAGCTGAACGTGCTACAGCGCTGCTCGTCCCATCTGCTTTCCGCCACCGACGTGCGGGAGGCGCGGAAGATCGGCAGCTACGCCATCCGCTTTGCCTTACAGGGCCAGACCGGGGTGATGATGGTTTTTGAACGGGTTTCCAACCGGCCGTATATGGTCCGGATCGGCTGTAAGCCGGTAGCGGAAATCGCCAACCGGGAACAGCTGGTCCCCCGAGCCTGGATCAATAAGCAGGGCAACGACATCACCGAGGAGATGTTCGAATACCTGCTCCCGTTAATCGAAGGGGAGGTTCCTTATCCCACCCAAAACGGAATGCCCCAGCATTTTGTTTTAAATAAATCCATTGTGGAATAGACAAAACAAAGAGCGGAGGATGCCAAAATCCCCCCGCTCTTTTTCCATGCATCTTTTATTTTTCCAATGGCTTTATGGCGTTGCTCTCCAAAATCGTTTGAGCATACATCCGCCCGTTTCCCTGCGCGTTCTTTTCCGGGTCCGAAAGGCCGACCGGCGCGGCGTAAACCGTAAATTCCTCTTCCCCGTCCAGCCGGCACAGACTGTCCGCCTCTTTTTGGTCAATGGCCGCCACCGCACAGGTTCCGCACCCAATCGCCTCACAGGCTAAGTATAGGTTTTGCACCACATGTCCTGCGTCTAACAGCGCCACCCGATGGGCAGAGACATCGTACCGCCATTCGGCCCGGTAAGGCACAAAGCTGTAGAAAAAGGCGACGGCGCATCCTCCTGTCCATTTCTGCCCATCCATGGCCGCCACAATCTGCTCTTCTGGATTTTCCAGCGGTCCCACCGGTTCCAGCGCATGCTCTAACGGCAGATAGTGGTATACGCCTGGGGCAAGCCCTTCCACCAGCCTGACTGCCAAATAGGTCTCAAAAGGGTGCCTGGCGCCGCCGGACGGAACGGTCCGCAGTGTGGCGTAGTGGTTTCCCCGAATGGACTTGACCCCTTGTGTGGCCCACAGCAAAAAGGATAGCTGGTCCAGGCGCATGGGCGCGTCTTTGTAAAAGCGCTGGCTGGTCCGCTGCCGCAAAATCGTGTAAAAATCCCGCTGGGTGATCACCGCCTCAAAATCCCGGCTCAGAGGAATCCTTTCAGGGGACAAGGGCGGCTTGCACAAAGGCGGCTGAGGCAGTCGCTTTTGTTGGTCCGAAGGCTCCCGGTTTTCCCCAAAGGGACTTTTGCAGAAATCCCGGTTGATCTTAATCTGTTTTTTGCGGTTCATTCTCTCTTCCTCCTTTCCATCGGTGACATCAATAATTGACAAAGATAAGCGAACCGAAGCTGGAGGGTCCAAACAGGTCCTTCTGTTCCGGATTGGCGGGGAAAAGACTGCCCATATGCCGGCTGTTTGGGGAGGTGTCCTGCTTATACAAATTCCCCTTGATCTCATATCCTGGCTGGATGGGATCGGCCCCGTAGATTTTCTCTACCGCGGCGCGGGGCAGCTGTACCATGACTCCCCAGTATTCCCCCTCCAAATCCTCTCCCCGATAGCTGTGCAGATGGGGAAGAATGCCGTACAGCGCAAGGGGTGTCTGCTCCTCGCCCGACTGGACCGTGCAGCTCATGCCGCCGGCGCTGTCCACCTTGATTTCCAGAAAAGCCCCGCTGTTTTCCGGGTCGAAATTCAGCCGCGCAATCAATGCACTTTGGGCGGATGGGCGGGCTTCAAACGCCCACATCCGCAAAAACAGGTCGGTTTGGTTTACACACATACGCACCTGCGCAAAGGGGCGGTAATCTCTTTTTTCCAGCGGATAGTGGATGATTTTGCCCACCGGCAGCGCGTCCCAAATCGGCTGCCCCTCGATGATGCTGATCTTAAAATCCATAGGGTTTTCCTCCTTTTCCCTAAGTAATACGAATTGTCGATTCAAAATCGACAATTCCCACGCTGCGCGTAGCTGGCCTGACATACTCCCGTCAGGTCTGCCGAGGCCTGTTCCTTTGGGCCGAGGCTGGCGCTGCTGCGCATCGCCCCGTCTCATCTAAAAACCAATTAAGAGATTTCGAAAATCTGATTTTAATTGGTTTTTAATATAAGCGCCTACAACATTTTTCTATTATACCAGCTTTGCCAAAAAATAAAAAGGACCCGGCCCAAAAAGCAAAATTTTTTCACAGCGGAAAGATTTATCCGATTTGTGAATTTATCTATGTCTGTCCCCACAAACTATAAAGGATTGGAAACAAATTGTCCTATTGAGAGGTTTTGTTTCTAGATAGAACCATCATTGGGATTTTCCTCTTTTTTATATAGTATAAAGGTATCAAGAGCGATTGGAGAGAGGCTTTGCATGAAAAAAGTCCTGAAGCATGTTGGCACCGCCGCTTTTGCCGGCGGACTGCTGCTTTTTTTATACTGGATGAAGGGACTGTTCCCTTTTGGGGAAAGCACCGTTTCTTGGTGCGACATGAACCAGCAGGTCATCCCACTATTATGTGAATTTCAGGATATTCTCGCCGGGAAGGGAAGCCTTTTTCTCAACCTGCAAAACGCCGGCGGGATGAATTTCTGGGGCGTTTTTCTGTTTTTTATCTCCAGTCCCTTTTCTTTTTTGGCGGCGTTTGTGGAAAAATGGCAGATGTTTCGTTTTGCGAACATTCTGGTCCTTCTCAAAATGATGCTCTGCGCCGGGTGCGCCTCGGTCTTTTTTGACCGGGCGTTTCCCAAGCTTCGTCCCGCTTTTGGGGTTCTTTTGTCGGTGGGGTACAGCTTTTGCGGCTATACCATGCTGTTTTACCAAAATGTGGTCTGGCTGGACATGATGTATCTGTTCCCGCTGTTTTTGTTGTCTCTGCTGCATTTGGAAAGGACCGGGTCCTTTGTCCCATACGCTTTGTGCCTGACGGCGATGATCACCGTAAATTTTTACCTGGGCTATATGCTGGTTCTATTTTTAATTTTGGCGGCGGGACTTTGGGTTCTTTTCTTTGCGCCGGCAAACAAACGCGGTCAGCTGACGGTGCAGTTAGCCGCCGGCACTGTTAGCGCGGCGCTTCTGAGTGCCGTCGTCTGGCTGCCCGCGCTGATGGAATATTTGCAGTCTGCCCGGGGCGGCAATCTATTTCAAAGCCTTGGCAGCGGCAGTTTTTTCACCCCTTTAAGCACCATCGGCATGCTGCTTCTTTGCAATACCATTCTTCTGCCGGCCTTTGTGTTCCAAGCCGTCCGCTGTGCCAATAAAGAGATGGATGGCGCCTATGAGCAGTATCTTCTTATGCTTTTTTCCCTGATGATGATCCCGGCAGTGATCGAACCGATCAACAAAATCTGGCATACCGGCAGCTACCAGGCTTTTCCCGGCCGGTATGGATATATTCTGGTGTTTTTGGGCCTTTGCTTGGCGGCTCAGCTTTTGCAGCCTCCCAAGGGGAAACACCGCAGCGGCTCCCGCCTGTGGACGGCGGTGGTGCTTTTGCTGGCAGGCGCCACTGTTTTCACCGCCTGGTTCCTTTATACAAATTCCGCTAAAACCCTTTCGGTTTATACCCGCACCCTTTGGGGAAACGATCAATCTCTGCGGACCTTTCTGCTTTTCTTCCTGCCGGCCGCCGCCTGCATCGGATTGGCCCTGATTCTGTACCGCCGCCAGCTTTTAAGCCGCCGGATGATGGTTTTGTGCCTGTGTGCTTTGACTGTGACCGACTCTCTTTTTTACGGCTCCTGCTTTTTTGCTTGCAAAAGCGAACAATCCTTTGTGAACGTGACCCGGCTGGAAAACCGCATCGAGGATGACAGCTTTTTCCGCGTGAAAAACAACCGGAAAAATTACGATGTCAACCTGACCGGGGCGGTGGGCTACAATACCCTGAACCATTACACCTCCCTGACCCGGGAGGACTATATGCATGGAATCCGCAAGCTGGGCTATTCCTCCTATTGGATGGAGGTCAGCTCGGTGGGCGGAACCTTGATCAGCGACGCGCTTTTAAACCAAAAATACACCATTTACCGGCAGGGAACAGCGCCACAAAATCCCATTTACGCCGACGATGTTTATTGTATTGTCCCAAACGATCTTTCGTTGCCTTTGGGCCTTGTCACCGGCGCGGACCTCTCGTCCTGCCAGGATCTTTCGCTCATCGCCCGGCCCAGAACAGGCGAACAGCTGCTGCAAACGCTGTCCGGCGACGGACGGTCTATTGTGCAGGAACACGCCCCAACCTTTACCCATAACCTTTCCGTCACCCGAGACGGCGATTTTTACCAAATCACCCGCCAGGGCTCCGGCGATTCGTTTATCGAATATCAGCTTCCCGCGTCGGACCAAGCCCGCACCTATTATTTCGACTGCTTTGACTCTTTGGAAAACAACCTGTCCGAGCCATATTACAAAGCCTTTTCGATCTATGTAAATGGGGAATTGCTGGCGAAGGAGTATCCCACCCAGAGCTTAAACGGTATTTTGCAGCTGACCGTCGCCTCCAATCAGCCGGTCCACATTGCCGTGACGGTCCACAAAAATGTATCGGTCCGCTCCTTTGGCGTTTTCAGCGTCTCTCACCCGGCGTTGGAACAAGCTCTCTCTTCTGTGCGCACCGCACCGATGCAGGTGGGGAAGGACCGGGTCTCGGGCAGCGCCTTTGCCGAGGAGGACGGGGAATATCTGTTTCTGTCCCTCCCCTACGACCAGGGGTATACCGCCTGGGTTAACGGAAAGGAAGTTCCCGTTCTGCGGGTGTTTGACTGC
>CAJUMG010000008.1:0-16741 GCA_910587335.1 uncultured Oscillospiraceae bacterium | reverse complement strand
GGCGGTCCCTCTTTCCCAGGGCGAAAATCAAATCGAGCTGCGGTACCGTCCGCCGGGATTTGTCGCCGGAGGCCTTCTTTCAGCCGCCGGATGCATCCTTCTGCCGCTGGCCGGATGGTTTCTCACCCGCAGGGGACTGCGCCTGCGCTTTTTGGAGAAGCCCGCCGTCCTGCTTTTATCGCTGCTCACCGCCGGTACAGTCGCCGCCGTTTATCTTCTGCCGCTTATCGTCTATCTGGCGCACCAGCTTTTCACCTTGTAATAGATTTCATGAAAAAAGCGAAGGGATTTTTCCCCTTCGCTTTTTTGGATATTCTCAGTCTCCCATGGAAAAGAAGGTGACGTTCAATCCTTCCAGCATCGCCGTCTGATGGCTGACCAGCACCGTCAGCACCGAAGACGGCAGCTCCCGGAGGATTTGACATAGCTTTTGGGCCGCCGCCTCATCCAGACCATTAAAAGGCTCGTCCAGCAGCAAAATGCCGTCCGGCGAGTCCGCTAAAAAAGCGATGCCGCGCAAAAACGCCACCCGCCGCCGCTGCCCGCCGGAAAGCTGGTCCGGATACCGGTCCGCCATGCCGCTTTCCAGTCCGGCCCGTTCCATCAGCACCTCAGGGAAAAGCTGCTTTTCCCCTGCAGGCTGGGCCAGCCGGATGTTCTGTCCCGCCGTGACCCAGGGCAGCAGCCGGTCCTCCTGAAAGACATAGGCGATCTTTCGGGCAAAAAGCCCCTCGATTCTGCCGCCGTCCGCCGCCTCCAGTCCGGCCAAAATCCGCAGCAGGGTGGTCTTTCCCCGGCCGGACGCGCCGGTCAGGCAGACAATGCCGCTGTCCGGCAGGTCCAGGGAAAACCCAGCCAGCACCGGCCGGCCGTTATAGGCTTTTTGCAGCTTTTCGATCCGAATCATCCGGCTTTCCCCCTTTCGCCAGCTGCATGGTAACCGCCCGCAGCAAAGCCGCCGCCAGCTTTTCAAACAGCAGGCTCAGCAGAATAATCACTACCGTCCAGCCGAAAAGGTCCGGCATTTCCAGATAAATTTTGGCGTTGTACAAAGCTTTTCCGATGGAGTTTTTCGGCAGTCCCAGCACCTCGGCGGCGACTCCCGCTTTCCATCCAATGCCAATGCCGGTGCTGCAGGCGGCGGCAAAATAGGGCAGCAGGCTGGGCAGATACAGATACCGCAGCTTTTTGCCCCAGGAAAAGCCGTAGGCCCTTGTCATTTCCAAAAGATCTTTGTCTACCGCGCCGATTCCCTCGTACAAATTGGCCCACACCATGGGCAGGACCATCAAGAAGGCGGCGAAGGCGCCCAGAATATCGGAATGTAGCCAGACCAGCGCCAGAATGATGAAGGAGGCCACCGGCGTGGCCTTCATCACCTGCAAGGCCGGACGGAAGAACGCGTATAAAAAGGAAAAGCGGCTCATCAACGCGGCCAATAGCATCCCCACAGCCAGCGCCAGCAGCACCCCTGACATAATCCGCCCGCAGGAAGAAAAGACAGCCTGCCAGAAAACAGGCTGTCTTACCAGCTGGGTCAGCCGGCGAAGCACCGTCGCGGGGAAAACCAGCAACAGCTCCTGCCCAACGGCGCTGGCGGCGACCTGCCACAGCAAAAGCCACAGCGCCGCTACCACGCCGCCTCTGATCCATTTTTTCCCGATCCTATTTTTCGTAGTAGAATCCTTCATCCGGTAGTTTCCCTCCGACAGACTGGGGATTCGCCTGGGACAAAACGTTTAAAAATCCCTCGGCGGCTTGTTTCATCTGCGCCCCTTCCCAAAATACGATGTTGCATTCGGGAATCGCTTTGGCTGCTACCTCCTGGGCAATCACGTCAAATTTGCCGGACAAAGCGGCAGCCTCGTCTACCTGCGAATTCACAAACTCCACCGACGCGGCGTATTCCTCCATAAAGCGGTCCACCGCCTCTTTGTTTTCCTCTAAAAATGCGGTGCGGACCACTACACAGCCCATGGTCAGCTGGCTTCCATCCTTTACGCATTTGTCCCACTCCTCGGTTAGATCCAGCGCGACCTTGATAGCTTCATCCTTCGCCAGCGCCTGGGTGACAAAGGGCTGGGGCAGCAGCGCCACCGTCGCCTCGCCGTTCACCATCAAAGGCAGAATCTCCGCGTGCTCCGATTTGTAGACGATGTTTACGTCTTTTTGGGGATCCAGCCCGTTTTGGGTCAGAATATACTCTAGCGCGTATTGGGGTGTAGAACCCTCTCCCGTGGCGTAGATGGTTTTGCCCTTTAGGTCGGCGATGGAGGTGACCTCTTCGTTTTTGGTCACCATATACAAAACGCCCAGAGTGTTTAAGGCCAGCAGCTTTACGCCGCCCTCGGTCTTGTTGTACAGAACTGACGCCAAATTGGTCGGGACAGCGGCAATATCCACCTCGCCGCTGATGAGCTTACCGCTGATTTCGTCCGGGGCGCCTACCAAAGAGAACTGGTAGTTGTTGCCTGCCGTACCTGCCTGGTTATTTTCCATGATCTGGAGCATACCCAGCGCGGTGGGGCCCTTTAGGCCAATGATGCTGATATCTGTTTTTTCGGTCTCCGGCAAAGACGCCTCCGGCTGGCTGGCGCTTTGCTCTTCCAAAGAGGACGCAGCCTGGGAGGACGCCGGCACAGAGGATGTAGTGCTGCCGCATCCAGCCAAAGGCAGAACCATCAGCAGCGCCGCTAAAAGAAACGACCCGATTTTGCCTGTTTTTCTCATACTTTTCTTCTCCTTTTCACCATATAAAAAGGGATTTCCCCCTTTTTTAACAAAAGCTTTATCCTTCTGTATCCCGCCAGTCCCAAAGACCCTGCGGGTCCAGAATTTGTAGCTGTGACCCTTCCCGCCGGATGTATCCCAGCTGGCAGAACCGGTCCAACGCCCGGTAAACGGTCGCGCGGCTGACGCTCAGCTCCCGGGAAAGACGGGTGGGGGAACAGTCGATGCAAAATGGTCCCTTTCTGCCCGCGCACTGATCGTGCAGGTACAGGGCCATTTTTTCCTCTGCGGAACCCTTGGTAAAGCTGTCGATCTTGCGGTTTAAAAAGCCAATGCGCTCGGACAAAAACGAAATGTAGTTTTTGGCCGCCAGAAAATCCTCCTGGAAGATCGCGTCCAGCTCCCGGTCGGTCAAAAACAAAATGCGGCAGCGGGTTTTCGCTTTCACGCAGGTCACATATTCCTTGGAGGAACAAAACACTGCGGCGGCGCCAAACATCATCGGCGGCCCAAAACGGTTGAGCACTACCGCCCGGCCGTCGGTATTCTTCTCCGCCTGGGCCTTTCCCTGTAGGAAGATTCCCACCGCCCGGCGAAAGCTATCAGGGGAAAAAATCGTCTCTCCCGCAGCAAAAACCACGATCTCACCCCGCCCGGATAAAGCCCGGACCAGCCGCTCCCGATCAAAGCCGTTAAACAAAAAGCATTGCAGCAAGGTTTCCTCGTATTTTGACAGTGTCCAAGCTTTTTTCATTAGTTGCCTCATTTTTGTAGCAAATGATACATTTTTGTGTGATTTTATTCTACTATATGGCCTACTGCTTGTCAAGAAAAAGACAAAAAACTTTTTCTGTAAAAATTTTTTACTCCGTTCGAAAAGGGGTTATCGAGGGGAAAAACGGAAAAAACCTTTTATTTCTAAGTGTAAGCGGCAAATCAAAAGAGAAGCGAGAGGGTGGACGGCGCCATTCGGCGGTTTTCTCCGGCGGCGGGCTGTAAAATCTGGGCTTTTTACCGGAAAAGAGGGTATTCGGCGCCCTGAAAAGCGGAAATTTCTACAAAAAGAACAAAAAACCCGGAGACTTTTTTGTTGCGTTTTTCGGCTTGCACCATTATAATAAAAGAATGAAAAAAAACAGATCACAGACTCGTTTGACTTAAAATCTGAAGGGGGCTTTTTTATGTACCGTTTTTCAAAAGCAGAGCTAAAGGATAAAATTGAAAAAAATCTGATGCTTTTGTTCTCGGTGGAACCGGAGCAGGCATCGGATGATCAATTCTATAAAGCCACTTCTCTATTGGTGCGCAATTTCCTTATGGAAAAGCGGAAAGATTTTTCCGCTTATACCCACTCCAATGGCAATAAGGAGATTTACTATCTGTCCATGGAGTTTTTGATGGGCCGGTCGCTAAAAAACAGCCTGCACAATTTAGGGGTTGTAGGGCTGATTGGTTCTGCCCTAGAAGAGCTGGGCGTAAAGCTGGAAAATCTGTACGAATATGAGCCGGACCCGGGCCTTGGCAACGGCGGACTGGGGCGGCTTGCCGCTTGCTATCTGGACGGGCTGGCAAGCCAGGACTACACCGCCACCGGCTACTGCATTTTGTATGAATATGGTATTTTCAAGCAAAAGATCATCGACGGCTGGCAGACCGAGCTGCCCGACTACTGGCTGCCCGGTGGGGAAATTTGGCTGTCGCCCAACCCGGATCAGGCCATTGACGTACACTTTGGCGGCGAAATAGAGGAATCCTGGGAGTACGGCTATCATCATATCAATTATAAAAACTGTAATACAGTCAAGGCGGTGCCCTACGATCTGCCGGTTTCCGGCTATCTTAGCAACGGCGTGAGCAATCTGCGGCTGTGGAAGGCGGTTTCTGCGGGCATTGACATGGACTCCTTTAACCGGGGGGACTATTTGTCCGCCCTGCGCCAGAACTCCATGACCGAGGTTATCAGCAAGGTGCTTTACCCCAATGACAGCCATCTGGAGGGTAAGCTTCTGCGGCTGCGTCAGCAATATTTTCTGGTAGCCGCCTCGATAGGGGATATTATCAACCGCCACATGTCCACCTACGGAACGCTGGATAATCTGGCGGACAAAATCGCCATCCATATCAACGACACCCACCCGACCTTGGCTATTCCGGAGCTGATGCGGATTTTGTTAGACGAGTGTGGATACACCTGGGAAAAGGCCTGGGAGCTGACCCAAGGGGTGTTCGCCTACACCAACCACACCGTTATGTCCGAGGCGCTGGAGATTTGGAATGAGGATCTGTTCCGGAACCTTCTGCCCCGTATTTACCAGATTATCTGTGAGATCAACCGCCGTTTTTGCTTAGAGCTGGAGCAGAAATACCATCAGCCGCCTTACGCGGTGTCCGCCATGTCCATTGTGCAGAATCGCGGAATCAAAATGGCCAATCTGTGCGTAGTGGGGTCCCACAATGTCAACGGTGTATCCCGGCTGCACTCCCAGATTATCAAGGACGACCTGTTTAACATGTTCTATAAAATCTGGCCGGAGAAGTTTACCAATGTGACCAACGGCATTGCCTCTCGCCGGTGGCTGTTGCAGGCGAACCCGAATCTGACCAAGTTCATCTCCAGCCGAATCGGGGATAAATACCTTAAAGATTTCTCCCAGCTTTCCCGCTTAAGAGAATTTGCGGATGATCCGGCCTCCTTACAGGAGCTGGCTCAGGTCAAGCGGAAAAACAAGCTGGAATTCTCTAAATTTGTCCAAAAACAATACGGCATTGAGCTGGACCCGGATTCGATCTTCGACGCGCAGATTAAGCGTCTGCACGAATACAAGCGCCAGCACCTGAACGCACTGCACATTCTGTATCTGATCAAAAAGCTGCGGGAAAATCCCGATCTGGATATAGTGCCCCGCACCTTTATTTTCGGCGCCAAGGCCGCGCCGGGGTACTACCTGGCCAAACAGATCATCCGGCTGATTTGCGCGCTGCAAAGGGAGATCGAAAACGATCCAGTCCTGCGGAAAAAGCTGCGGATTGTCTATCTGGAGGATTACCGGGTCACCCTGTCCGAAATTCTGACCCCGGCCTGCGATGTATCCGAGCAGATCTCCTTGGCGGGAACCGAAGCCTCCGGCACCGGCAATATGAAACTGATGTTAGGCGGCGCCATCACCCTGGGCACCTACGACGGGGCCAATGTGGAAATCCACGAGCAGGTGGGGGATGAAAACATCATCATCTTTGGCATGCGCACCGAAGAGGTCACCACTCTGCGCCATTGGGGCTACGCGCCGGCGGAGTACTACCATAAGGATCCGGTTCTCAAGGATTTGATCGACACACTGTACGAGGGCATTGGCGGGAACAAATTCCCGAACATTGCCGATTCGTTAAAAAATACCGATCCTTACATGGTTTTGGCCGACTTCCACAGCTATGTCAGTGCCCAGGAGAAATTGCAGGAGCTGTACCGTCAGCCAGAGGTTTGGAACCGGATGAGTCTAATGAACATTGCCGGTTCCGGTATTTTCTGCGCGGACCGGGCGGTAGAGGAATACGCCAAACGCATTTGGCACCTGACAAAATAAGCAGAAAAGGACGAATCCAATGACCGTTTTTGTAAAAAAGCTGGACCCGGCGGCAAAGCTTCCCTGGCAGGCCACCGCCCTCAGCGCCGGATACGATTTATGCGCCTGTATACGCCAGGAGCTGACCGTGCCGCCTGGGCAGACGGTCCCGGTCCCCACCGGTATTGCTATGGCTTTGCCAGAAGGGTACGGCGGTTTTATCTTTGCCCGCAGCGGGCTGGGACTGCGCCACGGGATTGTCCCCGGCAACTGCGTGGGTGTTATCGACGCTGACTATCGGGGCGAGGTGCTGGTGGGGCTTCACAACCATTCAAACGAGCCGTATACCATCGAGCCGGGGGAGCGGATTGCCCAGCTGGTACTGCTTCCCACCCCTCGGTGGGAGGCACAGGAAGTGGATTCTTTGGATGATACAGCTCGGGGAACCGGCGGATTCGGGTCCACCGGCAGCCGATAGGAGGAAGACTGTTTTGCGGATGAAGAAAAATCTAATCCTTTTATTTTTGCTGCTGGCTGGGGTGATATTCGGTTCCCTGCTGGCGGCGGCTACACGGGGTATTCCGTGGCTGAACTGGCTTTCCTATGGGCAGACGGTGGGCATTGCCGTTCAGGATCCGATGATTCTGGACCTTTCGGTGATTCGGCTGGCCTTTGGCTTTGAGCTGGGGGTCAATGTTGCCCAGATTATCTGTGTTCTGATCGCCATTCTCGCCTATAAGGGATTGGTATCCCGGATATAGGAGGATTTTTGTGTGATGCAGCTGATTTTGGCCTCCCAGTCCCCCCGGCGGCGGGAGCTTTTGGGACGGATTGCCGGGGATTTTACGGTGGAAGCTTCCCAAATCGAGGAAAAACGGGACCCGGCCTGGACGATTCAGGAGCTTCCCCGGCAGCTGGCAAAGCAAAAGGCACTGGATGTATCCGGCCGCCATCGGTTGGCGCTGGTGGTAGGAGCGGACACCATCGTGGCGCTGGATGGACAGGTGCTGGGCAAGCCCCAGGATGCGGAGGACGCGGCGCGGATGCTGCGGTCCTTGTCCGGCAGAACCCACCAGGTATACACCGGCGTGGCTTTTTGTCGGGGCGGACAGGTACTTTCCAGCTTTGTCCAATGCACCGAGGTGGACTTTTACCTGCTGGAAGAGGAGCGGATCCAGCGGTATCTGGCCAGCGGCGAACCCTTTGACAAGGCGGGCGCTTACGGGATCCAGGGCTTGGGCGGCCTGCTTGTAAAAGAGATCCGTGGGGACTACTGCAATGTGGTGGGATTCCCATTGGCCCGCGCCGCCCGGGAGCTGGAACAGCTGATGGCAAAGGAGCGGTAAGGCTGGTCCCGTGTGCCGGAAAGAGGCTTATACACAAACAAAAAACGCGTGCGAACACAAATTCGCACGCGTTTTTCTGCCACTTTTAAAGGGTTTTGGTTTGTTACCGGTCCCACTTTTCGATCAGCGCTTTGATCTGGTCGGCAAATTTGGCTAAATCCTTGTTGGCGCCGCCCCGATTGTGGCGGATAACCTCCAGCAGCTGCTGGCCAATGGTCCAAAGCCGCTGATAAACCGGCGAATCCTTTCCGGAAGACTTTTTCTTTTCCACAAAGGGGATACCCGCCTGAACAAGGGCGTTCGCCGCCAAATCGTACACCTCGGTATAATCCGGCGCATGGGCGGAAAAGCCCGACTGACGCAGAGTCTCGCCAAAATCGGTAGCCACCGCCGCCTCGCCATGGACCAAAAAGACATGCTGGGGCTTGGGGGAATAGGTGTTGATCCAGCGCAAAAGCGCCGTGCGGTCAGCGTGGGAGGAAAGGCCATGGAGCCGCTTGATCTTGGCCCGGACGACAATTTCTTCTCCGAACAGCTTGACCCGGTCGATCCCATCCAGCAGGATCCGGCCCAAGCTGCCTGCCGCCTGAAAGCCGACAAACACGATGGTACACTCGGGCCGCCAAAGGTTGTGCTTCAGGTGATGGCGGATCCGGCCCGCATCGCACATGCCGCTGGCGGAAAGAATGACCTTGGGGGTCGGGTCCTGATTGAGAAATTTGGACTCTTCAACGGTTTGGGTCAGGTGCAGCCCGTCAAACTTTAGGATATTGATTCCCTGCTGGGCCAAGACGCTGGTCTCCTCGTCGGTATAGCCCCGTAGGTCGCCGCTGAAAATGTCGGTGGCCTCTCGGGCCAGGGGACTGTCCACATAAACGGGGAAATCCGGCACCGAGCGGACGAGCTTTCTCTCTTTGATCTCCCGAATGTGGAACAGAATTTCTTGGGTACGTCCCACCGCAAAGGCGGGGATCACCAGGTTTCCGCCACCGCTCAGCGTTTCGTCAATCATGTGGGCCAGCTCTTCTGTATAAGCGCGCTCCTGTTGGTGGTCCCGGTCCCCATAGGTGGTCTCCATGACCACATAATCAGCGGAATGCAGGTAGGTGGGGTCCCGGATGATCGGATGGTTGATATTGCCGATATCGCCGGAGAAAACGATGGTCTTTTCTACACCGTCCTCCCGCAGGGTCATCCGGATCATAGCGGAACCCAACAGATGGCCGGCGTCGAAAAACTCCGCTGTAACGCCGGGACAAACCTCAAAGGGCTGGTTGTAATCGTAATGCGCCAAAAGCGAGATGGCGCTTTCCGCGTCTGCTAAGGTATACAGCGGCTCCAGCGGCTCCAATCCTGCGCGGCGTCCCTTCTGGTTTCCCCAGGCGGCTTCGCTTTCCTGAATATGGGCGCTGTCCCGCAGCATAACGGACAGAAGCTGCGCGGTCAGCCTTGTGGCGATAATCGGTCCCGCGTACCCTTGCTTGACCAGCAGGGGCAACCGCCCCGAATGGTCAATGTGGGCGTGGGTCACCAGTACATAGTCAATGGAACCCGGCGAAAAGGGTAGAAGGCTGTTGTCCTTGTCCCCGGCTCCCTGCTGTAAGCCGCAGTCGATCAGAATGCGCTTTCCGCCGATTTCCAGGCAATGACAGCTGCCGGTGACCATTTTATCCGCACCGAAAAAAGAAAGTTTCATCTGTTACCCTCCTGTTCTTTTATAGATAAGGGTGCGCCTTTTAGGACAAAGATCCGGTTGCACCGCAAAAGCCGACCCTAATTTATGAATTTTTCTCAAAAAAATGAAAAAACCAAATGCGTTTTTGTATAAATACAGTATAATACAAAATCGGCCGCTTGCCAATTTTTTCTTTAAAATTTTTATAGAAAACTATTGATTATCTCTGAAAAGCCTTAAAAACAGGCACTTTTATAGATACAAGCAACTGAATTTACTACCAATTTACTACTTTTACGGAAAAGGTCTTGATATGCACAACCACAAGAACCAAACACACGAATAGGACAATTTACAGAAAATCTTTACCATGACAGCGTTTCTTTGCTCTGCAAAATGTAGAGAAAAGAAATGCTGTTTTTTATCTCCAGTGTTACGCAATAGAGTCATTTTCAGGGTATAGAGTATAATTCCCTTACCTCTGCTCTTTTTGCGTCTACAAGCCGCTTAAATCAATGGGAAAAAGGCTTCTATTGCGTAACAATCTATCCCCAAAAAGAGTACCAGCACAGAAACAGCTTTCCAAGTGCGATATACAGCGGCTCTACATTTTCAACTGCCTGTGTTGGATTTACCAACATTAGATTATCCAACGTTGGAAAAACCTACGTAGGAAAATCCAATGCAATTAAATAAAGATATATAGAGTAACGATAAGTGAAATACTGATTCTATCAATTATCCATTCCATTCCTATCCTTTCCGGCAGAGGGAACGGAAGCGAAAAGAAGCGGCATACAAAGCCAGCTTGAAACTTATCAGAAACCAGCAAGGAGATTAGCGGTTATGATTTTTCATAAAGAATATAAAATGTGGTTCTGCCTTGTAAAAAGAAAAATAAGTTTTGGAGCAAGCATAGGAAAAGAGTACCCTTTTCCGTAAATCCGCCCGATTTCACCTGCGGCTTGCGGACGGATTCTGCTTGTTGGGAAGTATCCCAAACCCTTTTTGAAAATCTTCTCACTGCACAGAACAAATTCCTTAAATCTAACGCAGAAGTCTTATTTTCATTCGGCTAACCGTATATAATTATACTGACAGAACTTAGAGAAAAGGAGAATAAAAATGTTAGAGTTTATTTCTGCCCCGGAAGCAGCGAAAAAATGGGGCATTTCGGAAAGACGAGTACAGAAGTTATGTGAAGAAAACCGCATACCGGGTATAGCAAAGTTCAGCCGTATGTGGTTAATACCAAAGGACGCGGAGAAACCTATAGATAAAAGGAAAAAACGGAAAGACGGTGCAAACTATGAACAGTAAAATCTTATTAGTAGACGACGAAAAAGACATTTCTGATTTGATAGAAGAAGCATTACGTCAGGACAACTTTGTAGATATTCAAAAAGCATACACAGGACTGGACGCAATTCAGATATGCAGAGAATATCAGCCGGACGTAATCATATTGGATATTATGCTGCCGGATATTGACGGAATCGAGGTATGTAAACAGATTAGGGAATTTTCGATCTGTTCTATCCTGTTCCTATCTTCGAGGAATGATGATATTGACAAGATACTTGGGCTTTCCAGTGGGGGTGATGATTACATTACAAAGCCTTTCAGTCCACGGGAAATTGTTTATCGTGTCAAAGCACAGCTTCGCCGCCAGCAATATCAGTCTGATAAAAGCATTGATTTGAACCATTTATTGACCGCTGGCTTCCTTACACTTGATAAGGAAAGCTGCCGGATTTATAAAAAAGGGCAGGAAACCCCACTGACGGGACGCGAGTTTTTATTATTATCCTATCTCATGCAAAATGCAGATAAGATCATCAGCAAAGAACGGTTATATGAACAGGTGTGGGGCGAATACAGCAGTATTTGTGATAATACAATCATGGTGCATATCCGCCATATCAGAGAAAAGATTGAAGATACTCCGTCTGCCCCAAAACAACTGATTACGATAAAAGGTTTGGGATATAAATTAAAGAAAAGGACTGATTAAATGAAACAATCCGGCTACCGTACTATTTTTCATATTTATTTGATATTTTTCCTGTCACTTTTAGGAACCCTCATTGCCGTATGCTGCCTTTTAGTCATGCTCATTACTACAACAAATCCAAACGGTAAAACTGTCCGCAGCGACCAGCCTAAAATTTTTACACAGGAATTTTCAGAATACATTATTTTTGTAAACAACAGCCCTCAAATAAAACAAACAGGAATTGAATTATTACAGGAAACCCATGTCGGGCTGCAAATTTTAGATACTGCCGGAAATGAAGTGTATGCGTATCAAAAGCCGGATCATGCACAGGACTATTATTCTAAATACGGAACTTTTGCTGCTTTATCAGACGGGACACTTTGACAGGGAGCTTGCAAGTACGAAAAATTGGACTGCTTTTATTGGTGTTATAACAGGAAACGAAAAGGACTATGCCTATGTTCTGTACTTCCCTATGAATATTCAAAAAATAACCATGTACTTAAATGGAGAACGATTTGCAGGCGGAAAAAAATTCATTATTTTCATTATCAGCATTTTATTATCAACAGCCCTTTTCTTAGGGTTGGGCTACGGGCTGTTTATAACAAAAGCGATCAGCAGATTATCAGCTTCCATTCGGAGTATTTCGGGACGCTGTTATCTGCCCGTCAAAAAAAGGGCGTATTTCGTGATTTATATAATAGCTTGAATGAATTAGACGGGGAAATAAGAGCGAGCGACCATCTGCGTGAAAAAACGGAAACTATGCGCCGGGAATGGATTTCTAATATTACCCATGACTTAAAAACCCCCTTGTCCCCAATAAAAGGATATGCGGAAATTTTATGTGATGATACAGAGAAATCAACGCTTCAATATAGGAAATATGCAGAAATAATGCTTAAAAATGCAGCATATATGGAAAATCTGATTGACGACTTAAAATTAACATGGCAATTAGAAAATAATATGCTGCCAGTCAACAGACAGGAACAGAATATTGTCCGCTTTTTACGGGAATTATCCATTGATATTCTGAACTGCCCCGAATACGAAAAACGCACGATTTATTTTCAGTGCAGCGATCATATTGCAGACGAAATGGTTATGCTTTCGTTTGATAAAAAACTTCTCACACGTACCTTTCAAAATCTGATTATCAATGCTTTTGTGCATGGCGGCAAAGATACGGAAGTAACCGTACAAATTGCCGTTTCTGAATGTTTGGTGAATATAACCATATCAGATAATGGAAAAGGAATGAGTGTGGAAGAAACAGACCGATTATTTGACCGATATTACCGGGGAACAAATACAGAGAGCAAAACCGAGGGAACAGGCTTAGGGCTGGCGATTGCAAAAAGCATAATAGAACTTCATGGAGGTACCATTTCTGTTACCAGCAGTCCCGGAGTCGGAACCGCTTTTCTTATTTGCTTTCCCAGCGATTAAGGTTAATTAAGATAGAATGAAAATGAGATTAAGGTTGACCATCTACTATGTGAAATGTAGTAACGGTCAACCTTTTTTATTGTAGGTAAGGAGGTGGAATATGAACATAAAAAAGGTATTTTCATTTGGAGCAGCTATATTGATTACGGCTTTTGTGTGCTTTGCCATTTTTGCCTTGCTACTGCGCCCACAAACTTTGGAGATCGGCACAGTGGACTTAAACACAGTGGCAGACGGTGAATATATAGGTGTGTGCCAAAACAAAATTTTAATAGCCGTTGTCAAAGTCCGCGTACAGAACCATGAAATAACGGACATTGAAATATTAGAACATAAGGCTTCTTACATGGGACAGGCTGAAAAAATTGCCGGAGAAGTATGCGACAGACAGATATTAGAGGTTGACGCAATATCCGGCGCGACATTTACCAGTCATACCGTTTTGAAAGCAATCGAAAATGCCTTGAAATAGCGCATAGAAAGTAGGTGTAAATTTGAAAATCATTCTAAAGTATATAATAACAAACATACAGGAACGCAAAGCGCGAACGGCTGTTATGCTTCTGTCAATACTTCTGTCTGCTATGCTACTGTTTGTGTCCTTTTCTATTGGTGTGTCTTATGAAAGCGCACAGCGGAAAATGGCGCGTGGTATGGCAGGAAGTGCCAGTGTTTCCGTGCAGAATGTAGAGGGCGGTATAGATTTAGACGATATTCCCGCCCTGTCTGTCATAAAGGCAAAAATGGGAATCTTAGAGGGAACTTCCCTTTACCATGAAAACGGATATTATGAAACCGTTGATCTGCTTGCCGCAGATATGGACGTATTAAATCAAATGAACAAACCGCGGCTGCAAAATGGCGGTGAGATAACAAACTTTGCAGGCTATCAGGTTATTCTGCCGGACAGGTTTACATCAAAGTATGGAATAGAAAAAGGCGATACCATTACATTACAGGTAAATGGTTCGCCCATAGATTTTGAAGTGCTAGAAATCGCTACTTATGATACCGTTTTCCTGCGTCACACAAGGGGAGCGACTGCCCTGTTGCCTTTAGAAACCTTAAAAGAAATTTTAGGGCAGGACGACGGTTACAGTGAAATTCTAATCGAAGCTGTGGGATATACTTCCATAAACGATCTGATCTCTGAATTGCGAAGCACTCTTGATACAGAAAAATACCGGGTATCAGCGATTGTAAATGAAATGCAGATAGCCGCCGACGCAAAACAAAAATCCATGCCGTTTTTTCTTATCAGCTTTTTTTCTCTGACTATGAGTGTTTTTATCATTTACAGCAGCTATAAAGTCATTACTTTAGACCGCTTACCAATCATAGGCACATTTCGCAGTATCGGCGCAACGAAATGCGCCGTGACCCGTATTCTGCTTTTGGAAAGCCTGTTTTATGGGTGCATGGGTGGGCTGATCGGTATTCCTGTTGGTATCTTAGTATTAAAAACCATTTTGCAGGGAATGGGAAAGACACTCTCACAGGGAATAGAAATCCCTGTTATGATTTCTCTCCCCGGAGTTTTCCTCTCCTTTGCCGTTGCTGTAATCGTATCTTTACTTTCTGCATGGCTTCCAGTCCGCAAGGCAAGCCGCTTGCCGATAAAAGATGTTGTCTTAGGAACAGTAGAAGAACGGCACATTCCACGTCCTTTGATTGTTGGAATGGGAATTGTGTTGTTTGCTGTATCGGCATTATTGCCGTATTTTGCGTCAGGCAATATGCTCTATCTTGCAGGGGGTTTTTCTCTATTGGGACTGATTGCGGCAACAATTCTTGTAATACCAATCTTCACCAATATTGCGGGTGCGGGGTTGGAACGTTTTTATGGCGTGGTAGCCGGGAACGAGGGCAGGATTGCCGCCCGTAACATGAAAGACAACAAAAACATGACACAAAACATAACACTGTTGTTTATCAGCATATCAGCGATCATTGCGATCAGTGTTGTTGGAAATTTTGTGACGACCTATATCAGCGACGTTTTTCATGGCGCAAAGCTTCAAGGCTTTGCAGACGGGCGCATGGAGCCGGAATTTGTAGAACAGGTGGAAAAAATGGAGGGTATTGATAAAGTGCTTCCTGTCTATGTATTTGAGAATACCATAAAAACAGACAGTACCACACTTTCCCGATTAGAGGGTACAGACAACTTAGAATGGTACAGTTCCATGTTGGCACTGCATTATACGAATAACCGTTTTTTAGAACAGGCTGCGGCTTCCTTTCAGCGCAAAGAGCGTTCTGTCATTTTAAGTGAGGGGTGTTTGGAACGTACAGGATTTTCTATCGGGGACGAAATCATTCTCTCAAATGGGACAGAGGGAAGCTCTTATATCATTGTTGGCAGTTTCAAATCAAGGGCAACTGACGTAGAAGCTGTTATACCCGCTTTCTACGCCGTTTCCGACTTTGGGGCGGCAGCCTATGACTTTTTAGCTTATACAGCCGCAGATCCCGACGCGATTATGGTACAGATACGGGCTTTGTTTGGGGAAACATCAAATTGGAGCCGCACCGTAGAGGAATTTAATTCAGACGCGCTTGCAACTGTCGGCGCATTTTTAGAACCAATGCACACCATGACCTATTTTATCCTGTTGCTTGCAACTGTTGGCGTTATCAACAATCTTTTAATTAACTATATGCAGAAACGGCGCACGATTGCCATGTATAAATCCATTGGACTATCTAATCGTCAAAACAGAAAAATGACGTTGATCGAGGGTTTTTCCTGTGGGTTAATCGGTGCAGTAATCGCCATTTTTGTTTCATACATGGAAATTCAGACGATTTTCCTTGTAGCAGCACCCAAAATTTCTATGTTGCCGGAACTGGATTTATGGACGTTTTTTGCCGCAGGTGGATTAGGGATTTTTATTACGCTGCTTGGCTCTATTGTGCCAATCATAAAGAGCCGCAACATGAGACTTGTAGAAGAAATTAAATTTGAATAAGGAGGCATTGCCAAATGAGAGAATTAACAGAAAAAGCCGCTATTGAGGGAAAAAACATTGTAAAAGACTTTCAGCTTGGCGATACCAGAACAAGGGTATTGAAAAGTATCTCTTTGAAAGTTTCACAGGGAGAATTTGTTTCTATCATGGGACAATCCGGTTCCGGTAAAAGTACGCTGCTCTATATTCTTGGCGGTCTTGATACGCCGACAAGCGGGGCTGTCTTTATGAATGGCATAGATATATCTAAATTGGGTGATGAAAAAATGAGCCGGATAAGGCGGCAGAATATAGGTTTTGTTTTCCAGTTTTATAACCTTATCCCCAACTTAAATGTAGAGGAAAATATCATGCTTCCTCTTTTATTAGACGGAAAGAAAATGCGTGACTATAAAAAGCCGCTGACGGATATTTTAGAAATTGTCGGTTTATCTGACAGGAGAAAGCATACACCCCGCGAGTTATCCGGCGGGCAGCAGCAGCGCGTTGCAATCGCCCGCGCATTGATTGGCAAGCCGCAAATTCTGTTTGCTGATGAACCAACAGGAAACCTTGACAGCCGCACCGGGGCGGACATTATGAATTTATTACAGGAGATCAACCGGGAAAGCAGACAGACAATTATCATGGTTACTCATTCGCCGGAAGCCGCAAAGAGCAG
This sequence comes from uncultured Oscillospiraceae bacterium, assembly GCA_910587335.1. Classification (GTDB taxonomy): domain Bacteria; phylum Bacillota; class Clostridia; order Oscillospirales; family Ruminococcaceae; genus UBA3818. Next base: position 343 of record CAJUMG010000008.1, on the reverse strand, counting down.
CAGTCGAATGATTACAGTGAGTGACGGAATGATTGCATAACTATTTCATTAACCAAATAAAAAAAACTATCTGCCGGACGACGGCAAAAGAAAAAAGCCGCCGTTTCTTTTTATTCTCTAAAGAAGTGATTGCCTTTCTCTAAAGATACGGCGGCTGAAGGAGGTAGCCGCCATGAAATACAAGATATACCGGCAAGGTATGACGGTCTTTGACCTGTCAAAAAAAGTCCGTCCACCGCCGGGGAGTATTCCGCCCATGAATATGAACTATTTACTCATTTAGCGTGCAATTATAATTCTATATTTTATCAAAACACCTATGCGGTTTAGTTTCTGCATGGGT
>CAJUMG010000007.1:100394-113158 GCA_910587335.1 uncultured Oscillospiraceae bacterium | reverse complement strand
ATGGAGAAATGTATTTTGGTCGTGGATGACGATGCCATGAACTTGATAAGGACTAGGAGAATTCTGGAGAGATTCTATGATGTCGTTTTGGCAGAATCTGGAGAAAAGGCGCTGTCTATACTTAAGAGCGAAAAAATAGATTTAGTCCTTCTTGATATTGCAATGCCAGAGATGGATGGTATCGAAACCTTTGAGCGTATGAATGAGGACTCTATAAAAGTTCCTGTCATTTTTCTTACGGCGTCGGGATATGAGGACGACGTAAGAACTGCAGTCAGACTGGGGGCGGTCAACTACCTGAAGAAGCCAGTTGTGCCAACAGAACTTTTAAAGCGGGTTGCAAAGGAGTTTGAAGCGTAATGAGAACGGAAGGGCAGACGAGCAAATATCTGCTTTTGGCCATCATAGTTAGCGCATTCAGCGGAATGTTGTCCCTGATTACGATAACAATGTCATGGGAGCTATGGATGATCCCGTTGATTTTGTTTGGCACGTTCTGCGTATGGTGTCTCCACATTGGAAAAATGGGTACGCCGGCCCATTATGAAAATCTGTGTGCTGGGGTAATTCTGGTTGACTTTTTCTTTTTTGGGGTACATGCAGAAATTTTTTTTGATCTTCCCGCTGTGGTATGCATTATGATTCTTGTTTTCTCCATGCTGGACAGGAAACTGCTGGTGTATTTGACAGTGGCCTTATATATACTGCAACTCTTGTATCATATTTTCTTCTTTCGGGTATTTTCGGACACGGTTGAAGTGCAGGATGTAATCACCCTGGGAATTGGCGTTATGGTAGCGGCAGGCGCGGCAGCGATTGCTCGATACCGTGTAAACAGAAGGCGCGAAACCAGGAAAATGTATGAAAAAATCGCCTCACAGCTTGAGATCGTAGAGCGGCAGAACGCAGATTTCCTTTCCAATGTATCACATGAACTGCGAACCCCAATCAATATGGTAATTGGAATCAGCGAGGTTGCGTTTGAAAAAAGTATGTCTCCAGAGGTTCGGGAGGATATTCAGTCCATACAATTAGCGGGAAAGCGGTTGTCCGCCCAGATCAATAATATTCTTGACTATACAGAAATTGTGGAAGGTACGTTGTGCCCAGCTAAGGAAGAGTACATGATTACCTCGGTGCTTAACGACGTAATCACGATGACGGCGGTACATAGTGGCCGGCAGCAGCTTGAAATTGTGTTTGACATGGACTTAAAAATGCCGTCAATCCTAATTGGAGACGCAGAAAAGCTCTCTCATGTGCTCAAGATATTACTTGAAAATTCCATTAAGTTCACGGAAGAGGGAGGGATCAACGTCTGTGTTGAGTTCCGTCGTGAGAGCTACGGAGGTAATTTGGTCATTGATGTGCGTGACACGGGCATCGGTATGACGGATTCCCAAATCGCACAGATATATGATAAATTTTATCAGGCAGATACCGGCAGCGACCGTTTTGCCAGTGGCTTAGGGCTTGGAATTCCCATCGCAAGGGGAATTTTGCATGCTATGGGCGGCTTTATTCATTTTGAAAGCAAAGGACAACATGGCCTACACGCGCATATCACATTGCCGCAGGGAGTAGCGGACGACAGACCCTGCATGTCGGTCGCCAATGCAGAACAGCTTTGTATCGCGTGTTATTTTAGGCCGGAAAAATATAGCTGTGATGAGGTCAGAGAATATTATGATGGGCTGATTTTCCACCTGATGGAGGGACTTGGGGTGGAAGGATATCAGGCCCATAATTTTGAGGGACTGCTAAAATTGCAGCGTATGTATAAGCTGACCCATGTGTTTATTGCTCAGGCTGCATACGAGGAAAACCGCGCGTACTATGAGAATTTGGCAGAGAATTTGCGGGTTGTGGTCATTGCGGAACGGGATTATGCCTTAAGCAGAAACAGTAAGCTTCTCATGATCCGTAAGCCGTTTTTTGCTCTTTCCGTGGTCAATCTTTTGAATGGAGAAGTGCGGGAAAACGGTTTTGGAGAGGCACAAAACGCGGGACGGAGACCATTTTTCTGCACGAATGTGCGGGCGCTTGCTGTCGATGATGAGGAGATGAACCTAGTTGTTGCAAAGGGCGTTTTGGGGAGCTACGGAATCAAGGTAGACACCTGCCTTAGCGGGAAAGAGGCTATAGAGATGTGTGCCAATACTTCCTATGATGTTATTTTCCTTGACCATATGATGCCAGGTTTTGACGGTGTAGAAACGTTAAAACGTATCCGTTCAATGAATAATGGGGCCTATCAGAATCTACCGGTGATTGCCCTGACGGCTAACACCATAAGCGGCGCTAGAGAAATGTTCCGGAATGAAGGGTTTTCAGAGTTTATACCCAAACCGATTGAAAGGTCTACTCTGGAGCGTGTGCTGCGTAGAGTATTGCCGAAAGAGCTGGTCGAATACAGCGAAGAACCGGTGGCCGAGGACAACGTACCAAAGCAGTCCGATCCCTTTGCCGCCCTTTCGGCTGTGGGAGTCAATTCAGAGATCGGGCTGAATTATTGCTGTGGAGAGAAAGATTTTTACCTGGAAATGCTGCAAATGTTTTATGATCAGAGCGCTGAAAAGCGGGATGAAATCATCTCTCTATATAATGCGTGCAACTGGAAAAACTATGCCGTGAAGGTCCATGCCCTAAAGAGTACATCTCTGACGATCGGGGCAGAAGCGCTTTCTGAATGTGCAAAAGCACTGGAACAGGCAGGGAAGAAGGAGGATACAGCATTTATCCACGAGAACCATCCACAGCTTTTGCAGATGTATGAAACAGTGTGCAAAAGCATCGCCAGCATCATGTGTCCCACGCCTTGAGAGGAGGAAGCATTGCGTGATAAAAAAATGGTTTGATTCCATCTTTGATCATAAAGTTAGCTTGCGGGAACGTTTGTACCGAATCTCCACAGACGGCTGTATGATCGCGGCAACATTTGCATTGTCTATGGGCAGGAGCGTGGTCAACTGGGTTGTGTTGGCAGCCAGTCTTATATTCATGGCCGCGATTTTGAAGTTTAGTATCCAACGAAATTGTATGAAATGCATTAACAGGGGAGCGACAGTCATCGCAACGCTGATCCTTGTGCTTTTTCCGTTCAGCTTTTTCACCGCGGGCGGTCTTTATAGCGGTGTATCAGAATGGCTTGTGATCTATTTTATCTATATCAGCATTGCCCTTGTGGGAAAGCGAAAGGTCATATTTTTTGTCCTCTGCACGATAGAAACCCTGATTTGCTACTATATTGCCTACCATTTTCCACAGTATGTTAGAAATAATACGGCAGAGCACTTTTTTTTCGATTCGGCCTACTCTGTCGTTCTGGTTGGGGTCTTAACCAGCGTGTTGATCCTATTTTTAAATAGACTCTATGATGAGGAAAACGAACTTTCTAAGCGGCAGAAAAAGGAGATCGAGGAACTCAATAAAGCGGAAAATCATTTCTTTTCCAGCATGAGCCATGAGATTCGTACACCGATCAATACAATCATTGGACTAAACGAGATCATCCTGCGTGGGGATATCCCGGAAGATGTGGCCGAAAACGCCAGAAGCATTCAGGGCGCCAGTAAGATGCTTTTGTCGCTGATTAACGATATTCTGGATTTGTCTAAGATAAAATCCAAAAAAATGGAAATTGTGAACGCATCCTACGAAACGGGCTCTCTTTTTTCGGAAATTGTCAATATGATATGGATCAAGGCCAAGGAGAAAGGTCTTGAATTTAAACTTCAGGTGGACCCTTCGATTCCCAGTATGCTTTGTGGTGACGAAGTGCGCATCAAGCAAATTCTAATCAACCTTCTGAATAATGCTGTAAAGTATACAAGTGAAGGGTCGGTCATGCTCTCTGTCCGGTGTGAACGTTTAACGCTAAACAGCGTTCGTGTCTGGTATGTTGTGGAAGATACAGGGCAGGGCGTAAAAAAGGAAAATATTCCTTATATTTTTAATGCGTTCCGACGGGTAGACGAGGAAAAGAACCGCCATATTGAAGGAACCGGGCTGGGCTTGAGTATTGTCCAACAGCTGGTGGAGCTGATGGGTGGTCAAATCCTTGTCGACAGTATCTATAGGCAGGGTTCGAAATTTACGGTTATGTTAGAACAGGATATCATTGATGATAAGGAGTTAGGCACATTCACGCTTGCTTCCCGTGCAAAGGTCCATGACGAGGAGCGGTATCACCAGAGTTTTGAGGCGCCGGATGCGCATATCCTTGTAGTGGACGACAATGATATGAATCTGATTGTTGTACGCAAGCTCCTCTCGGAAACGCAAATCCAAATCGACACAGCGTCAAACGGCGCTGAATGTCTCCAAATGACCCAGAAACAGCGGTATGATGGCATTTTGATGGACCATTTAATGCCAGAAATGGACGGAATTCAGTGTTTCCATGAGCTACGCACCCAACCAGGAGGGCTTTGTCAGGACGTGCCTGTTATCGCCTTGACCGCCAATGCGGGAAGCGATAATCAGATGCTTTACCGAAAAGAAGGGTTTGACGGTTATCTGGCAAAGCCTGTCAGCGGTGCCTTACTCGAGGCCGCCGTGTTAAGCATTCTCCCCAAAGAGCTGGTGAAGTTGAATGATGAGGCCAATCAGTCTGAGATTGGAAAGGATATTCTGATTTTTGAGCAGGCAAGAAGGCGTCCGCTCATGATTACGACAGATAGTGTATGCGATCTTCCGGAATCTCTCCGGAGGAAACTTGGTATCTCTGTATGCCCATATTACATCTGTACGGAACAAGGCCGTTTTTTAGATGGATTGGAGCTTACGGCAGATGAACTTCTGTATCATGTCACAGAGGGGGATGACGGATCTTCTCAGCCTCCCGAGGTTGAGGATTATGAGCGATTCTTTGCAAAGAAGCTCACAGAAGCCCAGAATGTGATCCATATTACAATGGCAAAGCATGTCAGCAAAGGGTACGATAATGCTCTGGAGGCGGCTAAGTCCTTTGAAAATGTCACGATAGTCGATTCCGGGCACCTTTCCAGTAGCTTAGGGCTCGCGGTATTGTATGCGGCTACTTTGGCGGAACGCTATGTTCCAAAAGATGAAATCGTGCACGCTGTGAAATCGCTCAGAAATTATATCTCGTCGGCTTTTGTCATTGACAGTACCTACAGGATGTGTCAGGCAGGAAGGATATCTAAGCGGATACAAGTTCTTTGTGATGCATTGCTTTTGCATCCAGTTATTAAACTGAAAAAGAGTAGGATGGTAGTCAGTGGTATGGCGTTGGGCGATTTTTCGCGGGCTGCCAAAAAATATGTCCGGAAGGTACTCCGGGACACAAGAAATATTGACCGCCGGATACTCTTTATTACATATGCCGGGCTGGACGAAAAAAAGCTTCAATATGTTAAGGATTTGGTACGGCAGTATTGCCCGTTTGAAAAAATCTATCTGCAAAAGGCTTCCTCCTCAATTGCCAGCAACTGTGGTTCAGGTTCTTTTGGACTACTGTTTGTGAAAAAGAATGACCTTGAACTCTCTTTCGCGCAGACAACGAAATCGGATGCATTATAGGCTATAGGTATAGCGGTAAATAAAAAGCTAAGAAAAACTGCTCCACCCTTTGAGCGTGGAGCAGTTTTTCTGCGTTAATAAGAAATATCTGGATTGTAACAATTGGACAGCAACTATAGGTTGACAAAAAGAGAAGATGAGTTGGTAGCGAAAAAAAACTGAATTTGGTAGAATAATCATGAAAGGAGTTGGTACCCATGGAGCTAGCAGATCAGATTGTGCTTTTAAGAAAAAAAAGTGGATTATCCCAGGAGGAATTGGGAGAAAAAATCGGAGTATCTCGTCAGGCGGTTTCAAAATGGGAATCGGGAAAAGCCGTACCGGAACTGGAAAACCTGAAGGAACTTAGCCGAATTTTTGGAGTCTCTCTCAGCGAGTTGCTTCAGTTGGAGGAAAATGCCCAGGGGGAAAAGCCGGCGTTTTCTTGCGAAGAAACAGAAAATAAAGTTATGCAGATGGCGCCTCCCACCAATCGCAAAAGATATATTGTTTTGGGGAGCATCCTTGCCGGCTGTATTCTGGCGCTGACAGCAACAATCATCTATACACAGATGCAGATTCAAGGGCTAAATCAACAGCTCTCCTCTATTCAAAGCGATCTTGGAAATGTAAGAGCTGAATGGAGTATGACCATCGGATCTCTTCGTACAGAAATTGAAGAAAGCTTAGAAAAACAGGGGAGTGCTATATCAGAATACCATTTCGATGTGTTAAGCTTTCAGCCGATTAGTAAAAAAATCCAGGTGAAATTTTTTGTCACCCCCAAACATTATACAGAAAACACCCGCATGATCCTTACTTTTTCCGGTTCAGATTTTGAACCGATTCTATTAGAGGATATTGACCAAACCGGAGGTATTTTTTCTGGGACAGTTTCTTTGCCAACTTCTCATGAAATTAGGGTATCAGCAACCTTTTTAGAGAACGGAGAGAGCCTGTCTGAATCTCTGGACTCTATTTATGGATTTGATGATTACTTGCTTACCGTCACTTCAACTTTTCAGGGGGATATGTCCCAATACGCGCTGATTGATGAATCAAGAGGGACCTTGTCGATTAACGGGTCACTGGTGGTCAATACGCAGATGAATAACGGATATCGTTATCCTGCGCTGGCTAACTATCCAGACAGTGGAGTCGTCCAATTATATAAAGACGGGAAGGTTTTTCGAAAGTATGACATTGATTTTTATGAAAATCAGCCAAAGCCCAATTATGATCAGGGTAGTAGCGCCGTTACAGATTACTACGATTCCATTGCCGTGGCCGTTCCGATGAAGGAAAGCTTTAAAACAGGGGAATGGCAGCAGATTTCTATTGAAATAACAGTTGTAGACCGATTTGGCATCCAGTATAAACAAACCACCCACTCTTTTGGAGATGGGCAATCTTCACCTATTAATGAAACAGAAATTCTCTATCCCACTAAATAACGACCGCATATATAGCCGATCATCAAAAGTACAAAAAGCTCTCTGTCAAGATTTTTGACAGAGAGCTTTTTGCTTGTTATCAAAAGATTTTAGTTGCTGGTGTAGGGCAGAAGAGCCAAATGTCTTGCACGTTTAATCGCAACAGTCAGCTGACGCTGATGCTTCGCGCAGGTGCCTGTTACTCTGCGAGGAATAATCTTCGCTCTTTCAGACAGGCATCTTCTGATCTTCGGAATATCTTTGTAATAGCTGATATGATCAATTTTATCAGCACAGAAAGCACATACCTTTTTGCGGCCTTTTCTGCCGCCACGGTTACCTCTCTCAGGTCTTTCCATGAGTAAAAACCTCCTTAAAAATCGTGAACACTAGAAGGGCAGATCGTCCAATCCGTCAATTTCTTCAAAATCCTCTGTGTTACCGCTGGAATAAGCCACACTCGTATTGACGTTTCCTCCCGCTGCAGGGGTAGGGAAGGTACCTCCAGTATCATTGGAATTATTTCTGCCGCTATCAACAAAGTGTACATTGTCCGCTACAACTTCGTAACGTCTGCGCTTTTCGCCGTTCTTATCCGTATAGTTGGTTACCTGCAAACGGCCTTCCACCAAGATCGGTTTGCCTTTTTGAAAATAACGGCAAACAAATTCGGCAGTACCTCTCCAGGCAACACAGTCAATAAAGTCTGTCTGCCGCTCCGCGCCCTTAGAATAAGCACGGTCGCAAGCGACAGTAAAAGAAGTGACGGAAATATTACTGGGTGTCTGCCGCAGTTCTGGGTCGGCAGTCAAACGCCCCATAATAATAGCCTTATTATACATTGTAAAATCCGTCCTTTCTTTTTGTTATTCCTCTACTGCTACGGTCAGGGAACGGAGCACACCGTCGGTGATGTTGTAAATACGATCCAACTCAGCGGGGAAATCCGGTTTTGCGGTAAAGGTAATCATTACGTAATACCCTTCCTGCTCATCCTCGATTTCATAAGCAAGTCTGCGCTTGCCCCAGTCGTCCACATTGTCAATCGTGCCGTTTTCACTGATGAGGTTTTTGAACTTTTCAATCAGTGCGTTGACGCCATCCTCACCTTTTTTGGTGTTCAGGATCATCGTCGTCTCATACTGCTGGATAGTTTTTGCCATTTTTGTTACACCTCCTTCTGGACATAAGGCCCTGCCTAAAAGCAGAGCAAGGATGTTAGAGGCCTTATCAGCCGCATAACAGGTTTATTCTATCAGCTTTGTCCAATAAAGTCAATATAAAGTCTCTAGCTTAAAGAGATTTTACCAGATCTTTCAGATATTTTCGCAGCTCCACACGAATTTCAGGATGCTTCAGACCCACTTCTATCGAAGCTTGCAAAATTCCAAGCTTATTGCCCATATCATACCGGGTGCCAATATAATCAACGCCGATCATACCTTCTGTGTAAGCCAACTGTAACATGGCGTCGGTCAGCTGAATTTCACCGCCTGCGCCGGGCTTGGTGTTTTCCAAAATAGAAAAGATTTTGGCAGGTAATACACAGCGGCCTAAAATAGAGTACAAGGACAGAACCTGATCTTTTTTCGGTTTTTCAATCATGTCAGTAATCTTGAACAAATTATCCCGAATGGGCTCTGTTTTAAGAGAAGAATACTTCAAAATCTGCTCTTCTGTTACTTCCTTAATACCCGCAACAGCAAGACCAAATTCATCATACACCTTACACAGCTGACCACATACCGGATTATCGCTGATAATCACATCGTCGCCGTACATAACGGCAAACGGATCATCTCCTACAAAGGATTTGGCACACCAAACCGCGTGACCCAGTCCTTTGGTTTCTTTTTGTCGTACATACTGAATGTTGGCTATTTTGGTTACGTCCACAATTTGATCGTATAAATCCCTCTTGCCCGAGGCCAATAGCCGTTCCTCCAATTCAGGGGACCGGTCAAAATGATCTTCCATGGGACTTTTCCCACGGTTGGTTATAATCAAAATATCGGTAATGCCCGATTGGACCGCTTCCTCCACAATGTATTGGATAGCTGGCTTGTCCACAATCGGCAACATCTCTTTGGGAATAGATTTGGATGCGGGCAAAACACGCGTCCCAAGGCCAGCGGCGGGAATAATTGCCTTGGTAACCTTCATACAATTTCCTCCTAAAATAAGAATTTCTAAAAACGAACCGGCAAGCAGAACGCCTTTTATGTAAACCTCAAAATCCCTGCCGGTGTTACAGAAGGCAGGGAAAGCACTATACAACCCATGTAGCGAAGCTATACCATAAAATATGGTACCATCATCATGCAAAATACCACATAAAGCATCATCAAAAATCCAATGACAAATAGATTCGTGCGGCCTTTTTTGGCCAAAACAGCAGAATACTCCTGTGCCGATACATAGGGCTTTTTCTGGATTTTCTGAATTTTTCGAATGCAGTGACGATAGTATATCCAGTTGCCAAATAGACAAAGGGCCATGGATAGCATAGTAGAAACAATGCTGCAAATTTGCGCAGCAAAAAGCAACGTCTCAAATCCGGCTGAATAATTCGCCAGCAATCCAGAGGCAACCGATAAATCCTCATACAGACAGATCGCCGCAGGCAAACTCAGCAGGGTGTTGACAACAAAAACCAGCAGAGAAAGGCCATACATCTTTCGATATAAAAGATACTTCCACCCAAAGAAAAAGGCAGAAAAATTAAAGGAAATCGGCCGGCCGGACTGTTTCATCCGCGAAAAATTTGTCAAAAAGTAAGCGGCATTTCCTCCTACAAACTGAGAAAGATCCCGCACCTTTACGCTGTCCATTTCTAAATCCGGATTGGCTCCTCCATAAGGATCGCCATAGGGAGGGACGCTTCCAAAAAAAGAAGGCCTTTGTTGGGCATAAGGAGGGATATTTCCAGCGCCAGACTGCTGCTCCTGCCCACCTAAACGCAGACCGCAATTGCTGCAAAAAATACCATCTGGCGGGTTATCAGCACCACATCTCGGGCACTTCACCGCTTCACTTTCCGCCTCTGGCGCGGCAGGCGGCTCCCAGTTAATTCCAAGCTGATGGTTTTTGATCAGCGCACAGTGTCCTAGCTGTTGGTAGCACTCCCGATGATGAGGTGCGCCACAGTCCGGACAAACGACAATATCTTCTTTTTCAGAAAAGGTTTTTCCGCAAACAGGACAGGTTGCGTTCATATACTTATTCAAACAAAAGCCACTCCTTTGTGGATTTTAGCAAGTTAAAAGCAAAAGAATAGAGTATAGATTATTTTACAACAAAACCCAACGAAAAAAAAGCGGGGAAAAGGGCTTAATTTTGAACACTTTGAAAACATTTGCCGGGATACGCAGAAAGCTTTACTTTTTGTTGCAGATTCCTTATAATGATTTATGGTAAATTTAGTTTGTGCTGTGATATAAGGAGAGATTATGATCCAGTTCGAAGAATTAAAAGGAAAGCTTTTGGAATTAAAACCGCAGATCGAAGATTATCGTTCCGCCATTGGGATGGACGATTTACAGCAGAAGCAAACTATGTTGGAAGAAAAAACAGCTGATCCAAATTTTTGGAACGATTTAGAAAATTCTTCCCGCGTTTTGCAACAGATCAGCCAGATAAAAAATAAGATTGCTACCTATACGAAAATGGAGAACGATTACGAAGATTTGGCAACTCTGTTAGAAATTGCAATGGAAGAGCAGGACGAGTCTGTTTATCCGGAAGTGTCAGAGCTTTATCATTCACTGGCCGGTTATTATGAGGAGCAAAAGCTTTTGACCCTTCTTTCCGGCGAGTACGACGGCAAAAATGCCATTTTAACTTTCCATGCTGGAGCAGGCGGAACAGAGTCACAGGATTGGGTGCAGATGCTGCTGCGCATGTACACCCGTTGGGCGGAACGGCATGGTTTCAAAGTGAAAATTCTGGATATATTAGATGGAGAAGAAGCGGGGATTAAAAGCGCTTCGATCCTCGTCGAAGGGTTAAACGCCTATGGGTATTTAAAGTCTGAGACCGGCGTGCATCGCTTGGTCCGCGTCTCTCCCTTTGATGCATCCGGCCGGCGGCATACCTCCTTCGCCTCTTTAGAAGTAATGCCGGAAATCGACGACGATACCGCAGTAGAGATTCGGGAAGAGGACCTGAAGGTCGATACCTACCGGTCCAGCGGAGCCGGCGGCCAGCATGTCAATAAAACCGAATCCGCCATCCGAATTACCCATATTCCAACCGGTGTAATCGTTGCCTGTCAAAATGAGCGAAGCCAGCACCAAAACCGGGAGGTTGCTATGAAGATGCTGCGCTCTAAGCTGATTGAAATCAAGGAGCGAGAGCATCTGGAAAAAATCGAGGATATTAAGGGAGACCAAAAGGACATTGGCTGGGGCAATCAAATTCGATCCTATGTGTTTATGCCTTATACCTTGGCAAAGGACCATCGCACCGGGTTTGAAAATGGCAATATCGGCGCCGTGATGGACGGTGATCTGGATGGGTTTATTAACGCTTATCTAAAAGCAAGCAGTTTAGGACAGCTGCAAAAATAATCATAATTCTTTTGAAATTTCTCTCCCAAAGGGTAAAAAATGAAAAACCGGCGGACCTTAAAATCCGTCGGTTTTTTGTATTATATCGAAATCCTATGTACACAATAGGAAGAATTGTTTGTCTGCCTGACCACTGGTTCGGTATTCCGTCCATACCCAGCAGCCCCGGCAGGAATTATTCCTTGGAATGATTTTATTCTACCTGACGATTGTTACGCCCGTGTAAATAAAGATAGAAAAAACTGCAAAAAAGCAGTGAAAATTCCTTCATTTTTATGGTAAATCAGACCGAAAAAGGGATACTTTTTGACCTGTTTTTCATGCTATTTTGCCGGGCGGCGTCTTGGCGCAACATGAACGGCGTGACCTTCGAGATCCTCAAAGGCTTCTGTCACCGCCTCGCTAAAAGTCGGGTGGGGGCGAATAACCCGCCGCATCTGTTCTGCGGTTAGATGGTTGGAAATTCCGTTGGCAAATTCGCTGACCAGGTCTGTCGCGCGGGCACACATCAGCTGCGCGCCAAGAAGAACGCCGGAATCCGCATCACAGACTACCTTAATGAATCCGCGGTCCTTCCCTTCGATGATGGTTTTGCCATTAGCAGCCATTAAAAATTTCCCGGTCTGTACCGAAATTCCCTGGGCTTTGGCCTCGTCGGCAGATAGGCCGACGCTGGCAATCTCCGGGTCGGTATAGATGCAGGCGGGAACTGTCGAAAGATCGGGGGACAGCTTATGCCCTGCAATGATCTCTGCCACAGCGATTCCTTGGGCGGACGCTAAGTGCGCCAGCTGAATAGAAGAGGCTACATCTCCAATTGCCCAAACGTTTTCGATAGAGGTAGAGAAGTCCGGTTCAGTTATAATGCGGCCCCGATCCATCTTGGGAGATATTCCAGGTCCAAACAGCTCCTGGGTATTGGGCCGTCGGCCAATCGCAACCAATATTCCCTGGGCCTGCACCACATGATCCTGATCATTCTGGACAAAATGGCAAGAAAGTACGCCGTCTTCATTCGTAACTTTCTGTACCATAGCACCGGTATGAATAGAAGCGCCCCGTTTTTTTAGAATCATCCCAAGATTTTGAGAAATTTCCCGGTCCATTGTCGGCAGCAGTCTGTCCATTGCCTCAACGATGGTTACATTACAACCAAGATTTTGATAAAAAGTGGCAAACTCCACGCCGATTACACCGCCGCCGATGATCACCAGGCTTTTATAATCGATTGGATCCCCCT
>CAJUMG010000007.1:97217-100384 GCA_910587335.1 uncultured Oscillospiraceae bacterium | reverse complement strand
GCTCTACCGCGGATTAGATCAATTTTGTTGGCTTTAAACAGCTGTTCAACGCCGCCTCGCAGCTGCAAGACAACTTTTTCTTTTCTCTCGTGCATGCGGTCCATATGATAGGTAGCTTGTAAAATTTCCAGGCCCAAATCGGAGGCTTCCTTGGTCTGGCGATACACTTCGGACGCATGCAGCAACGCTTTTGTTGGAATACAGCCGCGATTTAAACAGGTTCCGCCTACATCACGGTTTTCGATGACAGCTGTTTTGAGTCCTAGCTGTGCTGCGCGGATTGCGGCCACATAACCGCCGGGACCCGCGCCGATTACTGCGAATTGATACTGATTCATTCGACTTCATCTCCTTTTATCCGTTGAGGGCTGTTTAGCAAAAATGTCTGCAAATCCACAGCCATAGGGGCATATTGCGGCAGTTTTGTTAAAGGGAACAACGCCTTGGCAAAAGTGGAAAAAGAAACGGGCAACCCTTGTAAAAGGGCTGGGATTCTCTCAATAAAATCCGTATCCATTACATCTGAATAAACCTGCACTTTTACGGTCTTACCACCGTTTACAATAAAACGCAAAAGAATTTCTCCCCAGACAAAGCGATGAGAAATTTCGAAGGAGAAGGGCAGATCCTTTCCCAATCGCCACTGCCAAGAGGAAAAAGCCTTCGCTTTTTCCTGCACTACATCCCAATCGACTGATGAAGCTGGAAGAATCTGCGCGGAAAGTCCATAGACCTGTTCAAATGCGGTAAAGATTGCTTGGGAAAGCTTTTCAGTCGTTATACAGTGGCACAATTCTTTTAAATTGACAACGCGGGATTTCACCGACGAAACCCCTTTAGATTGCAGCTTTTCGGCAGATACCGTGAGGTATCTGGACATCTGTTCCATGTCCACATCGACCAGCAAGGTACCATGATGGCAGCCATTATACTTTGTTTTTTGAAAAGCATTGCCGGAAAATTTCCGTCCATCTATTGTGATATCGTTGCGCCCGTTTTTCTGCGCGTTTAAACCAAACTGTCCTACCGCCTGGCAAATGACATTTAACTGACGGGAAACAGAATAATCTGCCAATGGTGCGATAAAAGTAAAGTTCAAATTTCCCAGATCGTGAAAAACCGCGCCGCCGCCGGAAAAACGCCGAGCTAAACGCCCGTTTTCACGCTCCAAAAGCTCTAGGTTACATTCTCGCCAGGCGTTTTGATTTTTGCCGATTACAACGGTTTTTTGATTCTGCCAAAGGTAACAGATACACGTATCTGGCGGACAGTTTTGTAAAAAGTACGCTTCTAACGCCAGATTCTCGTAAGGATCGGTTTTTGTCCCTTGATAAAACTGTAAATTTTGTATCACTAGACAGCCCTCCTCAATGAAAAGCAGCGCACCCGATTTTACAGGTACGCTTCTTTTACCATGGGCAATCCTATTTTTCTGCTATTCTTTTTCACATTCAGCGATATAGGCATCTGCGTCCAAAAGGCCTTCTACGCCGGAAACATCCTCCATTTCGACAATCCAGGCGCCATAAGGATCTTTATTGATCGCCTCGGGAGTATCAATAAGCGTTTCGTTTACCTTTGATACTGTACCGGACACCGGTGCATATACATCCGACACCGACTTAACCGACTCCACGTCACACAACACATCATCAGCAGAAAAACTGTCGCCAGCAGCAGGGAGATTGACAAATACCATGCTGTTCAGATCATTCTGGGCTTTATCGGTTATACCGATTTGGACAGAGCCGCCTTCCAACTTTCTGACCCACACATGAGATGGGGTATAGAGAAGTTCTTTTGGTACGTTCATAAAAACACTCCTTATCTTTAATTTTTAAAAAACCGATAGGAAAGACTTATGGAAGAATGCCCACAACCTCGCCAATATACATCCGGTGCGGCTCCTCTGTTTGATAATAGGAGGCGACCGCGTCTGTGGGGATCCGCTCCAGGTCAAGGTCCTGCCAGTAAATTTTTTTGCAGACCAGCACAGCGGAAGCCTGCTCAAAGGTTACGCCCTGCGGAATAGATTTGGGCGTTAAGCTGGTAAGGGCAATCTTGTCGCCATTTCGACCAGATTTGCTGCCGAGAATCCCCAGATCCTTTTTATATTCCTTCGGAAAAAAGCTGACGGTGAAATAGTCATTTTTTTCCAAAAACTCGAATGTATAGCGGATTGGCTTTACATATATTGTTGCCACTGGCCGACTCCATAAAGTGCCAAGTCCACCCCAACTGATCGTCATAGTATTATAGCTTTCCAAAGATCCGGCGGTGACAAGCGCCCACTGCTGGTCAAAAACATGGAAAGCATCGACTTCAAAAGGCTCCACTACAAAAACCTCCTTATCAATATACCCGTTTTTATTTGCAGTATAGCTGAAAAAATGGGCGCTGTCAAATCGAATTTTGTTGTTTTTTGCATAATTGCCAAAGACAAGTCAAGCGAGTAGAATAAGGATAATAGAACAAAGAGGGTGTTTAAAGTGGAGTTTGGAGATACGATTGTCTTTTTTGTAGAAATTGTCGGAACAATAGCTTTTGCTTTGTCTGGCGCGGTGATGGCCGTGCAAAGGCGGATGGATATTTTTGGTGTGTTAGTTTTGGGCGTTTGTACTGCTGTTGGAGGTGGTGTCATCCGGGATCTTTTGCTGGGTATCACACCGCCAAACACCTTTCGGAATCCTGTATATGCGCTGGTGGCGGCGCTGGCCTCTGCACTGATCTTTTTTGTGGGAAGAAGCGAGCCGGAAATTATCCTTACCAACCGCATTCAAAATCTATCCCTGTTTAACTTTGTGGATGCTATGGGACTTGGGATTTTTACGGTTATCGGGATCAACACAGCAATTGGCGCTGGATTTGCCGGCAACCGCTTTTTGCAGATTTTTGTAGGAGTGACCACTGGGGTGGGCGGCGGGATTCTTCGGGATATGTTAGCCGGGGTTACGCCTGTTGTATTGCGCAAGCAGATCTATGCGTCGGCATCCTTTGTTGGTGCGGTGTTATATGCTTGTTCCTATCCGTTTGTCAATCATTGGATTGCCATGCTCTTTGGCGCTGCGATTGTGGTGATTATTCGGATGCTGGCGGCAAAATATCTTTGGAACCTGCCGGTGGCCATTCCCGAAGGATGGCCGGAGGAAAAATAGATATATCCTGTT
>CAJUMG010000007.1:83800-97207 GCA_910587335.1 uncultured Oscillospiraceae bacterium | reverse complement strand
AAGAATAGTAAGAAAGGACGTTTAAAAAAATGGAAAGCTTTGATTACAAAAAAGCATACAAAGACCTCTATCAGCCAAAATCCAAGCCGGGGATCATCCAAGTACCGGCAATGTCCTTTGTTGCGGTAGAAGGGAAAGGCGATCCCAACGAGGAAGGCGGCGCTTACGCTGATGCACTGGCGCTATTATACAGTATTTCTTTTACAATTAAAATGAGCTATAAGGGGTCTAAAAGCATTGATGGGTATTTTCCCTATGTTGTCCCTCCGCTAGAAGGGCTTTGGTGGATGGCAGGTGTTCCGTCCGGCATAGACTACAGCCACAAATCTGATTTTTGCTGGATTTCCATGATTCGCCTGCCAGAATTTGTAAATCAGGAGGTTTTTGACTGGGCAAAGGCGGAAGCTGCCAAAAAGAAAAAGTTAGACACCCGTCCGGCTCAGCTGTTTTGTTGGGAAGAGGGGCTCTGTGTACAGGCAATGCACCTGGGTTCTTATAATGATGAGCCGGCTACCATTGCCCAAATGACGGATTTTATCAAGGAAAACGGCTATACCGAAGATTTCTCTAAAGGACGGTTTCATCATGAAATCTATCTGAGTGATCCCAGAAAAACCGCGCCGGAAAAATGCAAAACCATCATCCGGCATCCGATAAAATAAATTCAAACAAGAAAGACTTGGGCAAAAAGTCAAAATATAAAGCAGGAAAAAGCCAGTTTTATTTCCTGCTGGTTCAATCCAATTGGCAGCGGGAATACTCTATAAAAAAAGGGGATCAATCTACAAGACAGAAGAGGACACGGTTAGAGGGGGATCAGTAATGTTTGTTAACAGAAAAAAAAGCGCCAAAGACGCAGATACGTCCGTGATTGTGGTGGCTGCCGGAAACGCCGCGAGAATGGGTGGAATTGACAAACAATTTATCTGTATCGGCGGTGTTCCTGTGTTGATTCGAAGCCTGCAAAGCTTTGAAGCTTGCCCCTCTATCCGGGAAACGATTGTGGTGACAAAGGAGGAGACGATTCCGGCTTTACAACAAATGGCGGCAGAATATCAGCTGCAAAAAATTCGAACAATCGTAACCGGCGGAAAAACCCGACAGCAATCGGTAGAAAGGGGTATGAGGGAAATTTTTAAAGAAAGCGGGCTTGTTGCAATTCACGACGGCGCCCGTCCGTTTGTTCTGCCAGAGGATATCGAGGCCTGCATTGCAGCGGCCAGGCAAAGCGGTGCGGCAGCATTGGGCGTTCCGGCGAAGGATACGATTAAACAGGTGGACAATCAGGGAAGGATTATCGCAACACCGGAACGCCAGTCGTTATATTTGGCCCAAACGCCGCAGGTTTTTTCCGTTTCCGTTTATAAAAACGCGATGGCAAAGGCCCGCGCCGCAGGGCTGGACTTTACTGATGACTGTCAGCTTTTGGAATATGCCGGCATACCTGTTCAAATGATAAAAGGCTCTTACAGCAATATTAAAATCACTACGCCGGAGGATTTGGCAATCGCCGCAGGGCTTTTGGCTTATCAGAGCGGATGGGAAGAAGGAATCGAATGATGCTTCGGATTGGACATGGTTATGACGTGCATCGGTTTGCCGAGGAAAGAAAATGTATCATCGGCGGCACCGAAATACCTTTCGAAATGGGTTTATTAGGCCATTCGGATGCAGACGTTTTACTACATGCAATTATGGACGCCCTGCTGGGAGCGGCAGCATTAGGGGATATTGGCAAGCATTTTCCTGACAATCATCCCGCTTATGCTGGAGCTGACAGCCTGAAGCTTTTGGCTTTTGTAATGCAGCTTCTGCAAAAAGAAGGATACAGCATAGAAAACATCGACAGCACAATCGTCGCTCAAAAGCCAAAGCTCGCTTCTTACATACCGGCTATGCGGGAAAAAATAGCGGCAGCCTGCCAGATAGATCTTGGGCAGATAAGCGTTAAAGCGACTACAGAGGAAGGGCTAGGTTTTACCGGCAGCCTAGAAGGGGTTGCCGCCCATGCAGTATGTCTATTAAAAAAAGAAAAATAGATGCAAGAAAAATTGTTTTTTCAAAAAACAGACATTGAATTCACCGTAGGATGTGGTAAAATAGAATCGTATTTGTGTACAGTTTTGGACAGTCAGGGGGAAAACACGTGATTAGCTTTTCCGAAGCATGGATCAATTTGGTAAATGTCCTAAAAAGCTTTCGGCCAACCGATGTTCTAGATATCCTGATCACCTCTTTTTTGGTCTATAAATTGATTACCTGGGCAAAGGTTACCCGAACAGGACAGTTAGTCAAAGGTTTGCTGGCGCTGATTGTTGCCTATTTTTTAGCAGATTGGATGCAACTGCAGACGATGAAATATACAATGCAGTACTTATTCTCCAACGGTCTCATCCTGCTGGCAGTCATTTTTCAGCCAGAGCTTCGCACTGCATTAGAAAGGGTAGGACGCAGCCGAATTTCTAAGCTGGACCTGTTTTCTCACCAAGAGGAAAAAACAGTGGACCAGCAATGGAAGGTTGCCATCTCCGCGATTTGCGAAGCAGCGCCCATTCTTTCCCGGCAGAAAACAGGTGCTTTAATGGTAATCGAACGGAAATCTCGGTTAGGAGAGATCATCAAAACTGGCACAATCATCGATTCAGTTCCAAGTATGGAATTGATCGGGAATATCTTTTTCCACAATTCCCCTTTGCATGACGGCGCTATGATTTTGCGGGATGGAAAATTGTATGCAGCCGGATGTTTTCTGCCGCTTTCGGATAATTATGACATCAGTAAACAGCTGGGAACCCGCCACCGGGCGGCGCTTGGCATGAGCGAAAATTCTGATGCGCTGGTCATTGTTGTATCCGAGGAAAACGGTATTATTTCGGTAGCGCTGGAAGGAAAGCTTACCCGCGGCTATGACGCAGAGATGCTGCGCGAGCTTTTAGAAAAGACGCTTCTGCCTGATAAAAAGGCAGAGGATAAAAAGTCAGGGTTTTGGAGGTCGATTACAAAATGAAAAATCCAAAATTCCGTCTGGAGTCCCTTTGGCAGAATAATACTTTTTTTAAGGTAATTTCTGTACTCATTGCCTGTATCATCTGGGTTGTGGTGGCAATGAATATGAAAACGGATATTCCCCGGGAAATAAAAGAGGTCCCTGTAGCAACGGATAACCAAACCTCCTTCATTACACGAATGGGTCTTACCACCATCGGGGAAGAAGAATTGTTTGTAGATGTAACCATCGAAGGACAGCGTTTAGTTGTAGGCAGTATCAAGCCGGAGGATATTGCTGTATCGGTTGATCTCACTTCTGTGAATGGCGCAGGAAAGTTCTCCTTACCGTTGGTTGCAGAAAATGTGTCCGGCAAAAACTTCACCATTTCTTCTATTTCACCCTCTACTGTGAATCTGAAATTTGACCGGATGGTTACAAAAAAATTCAGTCTGGAGCTGCAGATGGAGGATCTGGTCGTCCCGGAAGAGGGCTATTTAATGGAAGAGGCGATCGTTAACCCAACCGAAGTGTCGGTTACCGGTCCGGACACCGATATTTTAAAAATTGCCAAGTGCGTTGTACCGGTTGATTATGAAGGGAATCTTACAAAAACCACTGTGTTCTCTTCAGATATTATTTTATTAGACAAAGACGGAAACGCAATTGATGTTTCAGGGTTAACTATAGATGTAAAACAGGCAGAAGTGACGATTCCCATTTTGCGGACAGCTGATTTGCCGGTAAAGGTAAACTTTTTAAACGTACCTTCTAATCTAAATCTGGAAAAGCTAAAGTATACCGTTTCGAATGAAACCATTACGGTTGCCGGTCCTGTAGACGAAATGGATAAATTCAGCGAAATCATTTTAGGGTACATTGATTTTAAAACGCTAGATTTAGAAAGCGGTTATACATTTGATGTGGAACTTCCGGAAAAATTTATCAATGTTGCTCACACTGAAACGGTGACCGTCACCTTCGACTGGACTGAAATGGCGGCGAAAGAATTTACCGTTACCAATCTTTCCTTACAGAACGTGCCCATTGGCTATGACGCAAAGCTTCTTACCGACCGGATCACAAAGGTTAAGATCATTGGTCCGGCAGACGTTTTAGAGACGCTGACATCAGATGATTTGGTAGCGCAGATAGACTTGAGCAAGCGTTCGGTAGAGACAGGACAGTTCAAGACGGCTCTGTCCATCTTTGCGCCTTTAAAGGATCTTGTTTGGGCCGTAGGTGATTATACTGCCGTTGTAGTAATTAGCGAAAAAGATTGATTTGAAAACCGTCTGAACAATGGGTTCAGACGGTTTTCTCTGAAAAAGGAGCAAAGGTATGGCGATTATTTTAACCGGAATACAGACCGATTTAGGCGATCCGTTTGAAAAAGCGGTACAGATAGCCCAAAAACAGCTAAGAGTTCACTCACAGGATGTCGCAGCTGCTTATCCGGTTAAAAGCTCGATCGATGCACGGCACCCTCACAGAATTAAGATCGTTTATTCTGTGGGGATAGAGTTAAAACAGAATGAAGAAGCCATTTTGCAGCGGGCTAATATAGCTAATGCTTCGCTTCGAAAAAATACTTCGTTGGATATTTCGCTGGGCAGCCGTCCCATGACGCATCGGCCAATAATTGTAGGATTTGGGCCTGCCGGAATGTTTGCTGCTCTTTTGCTGGCTCAATATGGCTACCGCCCATTCGTTTTGGAGAGGGGAATGGATGTTGACGCCCGTGTACAGGCGGTCGAAGGCTTTTGGCGGTCTGGCGTATTAGATCCAAAAACCAACGTGCAATTCGGAGAGGGAGGCGCTGGAACCTTTTCTGATGGAAAATTAACCACCCGTATTCACGATCCGAGATGTGGATATGTTATGGAACAGCTGGCCAAATTTGGCGCGCCCGCGGAGATTCTAAGGCGAGCGAAACCGCATATCGGTACCGACAAGCTGCGCATTGTTGTAAAAAATATTCGCCGTCAAATCGAGTTGTTAGGCGGCGAGGTCCGGTTCGGCATACAGATGCAGGATTTGTTGATTCGAGGCGGAAGGCTAGCTGGTATTGTAGCGGATGGACAGACGATAGCCTGTGATCAATTGATCCTAGCAATCGGTCACAGTGCGCGAGATACATTTTTCATGCTTTTGAAGCGGGAAGTTCCAATCATTTCCAAAGCCTTTTCAGTTGGGGTCCGAATTGAACATGCTCAGTCTGTTATTGATCAGGGCCTGTACGGAAAATTTGCGGGACATCCGGCTTTGGATAAAGGGGAATACCAACTGTCCTACCGAGAAGGGGACAGGGGCGTTTACACCTTTTGCATGTGTCCTGGCGGATTTGTTGTCCCATCCTCCTCCGAACCAGAAACAGTAGTAACCAACGGGATGAGCGAATATGCGCGGAATGGAAAAAATGCCAATGCGGCGTTGGTTGTTTCGGTAGACGGTTCAGATTTTGGGTGGAAGCCGCAAGATGGCATTGCTTTTCAGAAGAACTTGGAGAAAGCCGCCTTTCTGGCGGGAGGGAGAAGCTATACCGCTCCGGGTCAGACTGCAAAAAGCTTCTTAGAAAATAAAGCGCCTGCCATGCCGGACCGGTTGGAACCGACCTACGCTCTGGGCGTTTGCCCATACCATTTAAACAAACTTTTCCCTGAAGCGATCAATCGTATGCTTTTGGTAGGTCTGCGAAAATTCGAACGGCGCATCCCAGGTTTTTCCGGTTCTGATAGTTTTTTAACCGGTGTAGAAACCCGCACCTCTTCGCCAATACGCATTCTGCGGGAAGAGGACTACCAGTCGCCCAAGCTGAAAGGATTATATCCCTGCGGAGAAGGAGCTGGATATGCTGGCGGTATTGTTAGCGCGGCGGTTGATGGAGTTCGGGTAGCCCAGCAAATCACATCCCAATACGCGCCAGTTGAAAAATAATCCAAATTCTTCGTTTAATGAGCGCCGAAATAACTGTTTTAATTGAAAAAGGGGCATCATGCGAAAGAGGCATAGGCCGTTCATAGATTCTTAATGAAACAAAGGAAAAGGTGTGTAATATGAAAATTAAGAAAAATTATTACGGCAGTTTATGTACTGAGATGTATGAGATATTACATGAGAAAGCGCCTCAAGATGAATTGGATTTTTACCTTTCTTATGCGGAAAAAGGAAAGAAAATTTTAGAACCTTTATGCGGCAGCGGGCGCTTTCTTGTTCCGTTTATGGAGCGCGGTTTTGATATTTGCGGAATGGATTTATCCAGTGAAATGTTGGATAAATTAAAGCAAAAAGCTCCTAATGCAAAGGTAGTTCAGGCAGATATTTTGGAGTATTCTTCTAAAGAGAAATACGATTATATTTTTATTTCTTCTGGTTCGGTATCATTATTTACCGATATGAATCTGTGCAAAAAAATTTTAGATAAATTGAAAGGAATGTTGGCTCCAAAGGGGAAATTTGTTTTTGCCGTTGATACAGTAGCAAACAGGTGCCCAGACGATAGCGACTACAAAACATCTGTTTCTGTAAAGACAAAAGAAGGCTTTCATCTGACATTAAAAAGCAAGAATTATTATGATGAACAAAGTCAGACACAATTTTCACCATCCATATATGAGCTGTACAATGGGGCAGAACTCATACAAAGTGAACCAATGGATTTTCAAACACATCTTTACCAGTTTGGAGAGATAGAACCGTATTTAAGAGAAATCGGATTTCAGACAGTTGTAATCTATTCTTCTTTCCAAAAAGAAATGGCTACGGGTGATCAGGACGAAATGTTCTTATATGAATGTACGTTATAAAATTCAGTCTGTATATTCTATACAATCATGAATGATTTTAACAACTTAAGCACTGTCGGATTATTTTGCATTTCAATAGACCTTGAAAAAGGTATGGCTGGTAGCTATACCTTTTTTAATATCCACTTTTGCGGTTGTATTTTGGGGTTGCCGCCTAATACTGTTTGATTGAAAGCCTTTTTGCTTTTTCTCATGATAGCATTTTATATCGTTCTTTTTTGGTCTTTACCTTCATAAAATGAAGGTAAAGGAGTGTGAAAGATGAACGGATACAAGAAAGACAACCCTTTTAAAAATGTCGTATCCATTTTGCCTGAACCATTTTGTCAGATTTTAAAGAGTTTAGATGCAAAGCTACAAAAAGAAGTCCGCGAAATTCGTCTGCGATTAGGAAAGCCTTTATACCTGCAAACAGGGCCATGCGGCTATTTTATATCGCTCATAGGGGAAGCACAGGAACTTCCAGATCAAAACAGCTTTTTAGTAAAACGGGAAATGCTGGAAGAATGCTTTCGAGCAATT
The DNA here is from genome assembly GCA_910587335.1 of uncultured Oscillospiraceae bacterium. Classification (GTDB taxonomy): domain Bacteria; phylum Bacillota; class Clostridia; order Oscillospirales; family Ruminococcaceae; genus UBA3818. Next base: position 89,893 of record CAJUMG010000007.1, on the reverse strand, counting down.
TGTGGCTATTCGGTCCATACCCATCAAAACGAATTAAAGAATGGGTTTATTACCTTACCGGGAGGGCATCGAGCTGGAATTTGCGGAACAGGTGTATACCATGAGGGTGAACTGACTAGTATCCGTGAAATTTCCTCAATCAATATTCGAATCGCACACCAGGTTTTTGGAGCGGCGGATGAGATTCTTCGGCGCTGGGATGAATCTGGTGGAATTTTGCTAGCCGGTCCGCCTGCCAGCGGAAAAACGACCATTTTACGGGATCTTTCACGTCAACTGGGAAGCGGATGGAAAGGGAAATTTCGAAAAATTGCGCTCATCGATGAGCGGGAAGAAATTGCCGCTTCAGTAAGGGGATTGCCACAAAATGATATAGGCTTTTGTACCGATGTGCTAAACGGCATTTCAAAAAAGGATGGCATTTCGATAGCGGTACGGACATTATCACCTCACATGATATTTTGCGACGAAATTGGACAGGAAAGCGAGGTCCCTCCAATTGCGTTCGCTATGGCATCTGGCGTAATCATAGCAGCAACCGTACATGGCAGAAGTTTTCAGGATCTATGCCGAAAACCCGCGATCGCGCAGTTGATGAGGATCGGACTGTTTAGTGCAGTGGTGATTTTGGACAGCCAGGAACACACAGGAAGGATTATTCAGTGGATAGACCAGGAGGGGATCAGACATGAGATGGATCGGTTTTATTCTAACAGCAGCAGCATGTTTAGGAATCGGCCAATGGGCGGCATTACAAATGAGCAGGCGAGTCCGGCAGCTAGAGGCTTGTATATCACTGACTGAATTTTTTAAGGCGCAGCTGGCCTTTACAATGGCAGAGCCAGTGTCCATTTTACAGGAGGCTGTCTCAAGAAGGGTAGCGAAAAACCTATCCTTTCTTTCTTCCTGCCTGGATTTATACGAACAGGGAGAGATCTTTCCAGAAGCGTGGAAAAAAAGCCTGCAGCAAGAAAGGGGGGACGCTCTTACTAACGAGGATCGTCAGATTTTGCTGGATTTGGGAGAAGTGTTGGGCAGTACAGCACTACAAGGGCAACTTGATCAGCTGAATTTACTGGAATCTCGTTTCCAAATCCAACAGGAGGCAGCAGCACAGCGCTATCAAACAACTGGGAAACTATACCAATCTTTGGGTCTGATGTGCGGACTTGCATTGGTGATTTTACTTTGGTAAAAAGGCAAAAGCCCGGTGAAAAATAAGGTTCACCGGGCTTTTATCCATTTTGAGAAAATGTATGAGCAGCAATTCCAAACGCAATAGACAGGTTCAAAGAATCAATTTCGCGGCTGTGTTTGATTAGGATACTCTCTCCATAATCCAAAAAACTGTCCGGGAGCCCTGTTGCCTCGTTTCCAAAAACCAGAGAAAAAGGCTGAGGGAATGGCGGTTGTATATCCCGCAAAATTTTTTTGCCCTTTAACATAAAGGTGTAAATTTTGTGTTCGGGGAATTGGCTGCGATATTCCCTAAAAGAATCGAAAAAGGAAAGGTTAATATGAAACAGTGCGCCCATAGATGAACGAATGGTCTTGGGATCATAAGGATCCACGGCCGGACGGATAACGACCAGATCCTTAAAGCCAAAGCCAACGCTGGTACGGATAATGGTGCCCATATTTCCAGAATTGCTGGGGTTCACTAAAACAATGTGCGGATTATCTTTGACAACCGGTGTGTCATACTTATAAAACACACCGATCACATAAACGTTTTCTTTCATGGAAAGGCGGTCAAAAACTTTTTTGTTGATTTCCCAAGAAAGCCTGGCACGGTCACAAATCTCAAAAATATTGTATATTTCATCCCGTGGGGTATAGTCTGGATGAACATAAACTTTATCAATTGCTTCCTTTTTGTACTGAATCAGCTCAAGCGTTGGAGCCATTCCCAACGTATAAGAATAAGCTGCTTCATGTTTGTATTTTTTTAAATCCATTCTACGATTCCCTCCAGATTTGTCAAACCATTTGAATTTATTGATTGCTTTCATCTTACTATATGTGGAATGTTTTCTCAAGATTTTTTATTTTCGATTAAACAGCAGTCCCAAACTTTTGGAAAACCGCTTGTATTTTCAAAAAAATCTTGATCTGCGACAGGAAATAAATTTCTAAAAACAATTGACAATATAGTCATTTTATGTCATTTTTTATATAAACGCATAAAAGGGAGAGAATGCTAAATGGAAAAAGCAAAGGTTTATTTTACTGACTTTCATACGAAAGCTTTTGGAGATGGTCTACCATCTAAATTAAAAAAGCTTATTAAAGCAGCGGGAATTGGCCGCATTGATATGGACGGTAAATTTGCGGCGATTAAACTGCATTTCGGCGAGCTGGGAAACATCAGTTTTTTACGGCCCAATTATGCAAAAGCAGTAGCAGATGTTGTAAAAGAGCTGGGAGGACACCCATTTTTGACCGACTGCAATACCCTATATCCCGGCAGCCGTAAAAATGCGCTGGAGCATTTATACTGTGCATGGGAAAATGGTTTTACCCCGCTGACAGTCGGTTGCCCCATTTTAATTGGGGATGGCTTAAAGGGAACTGATGATATCTCTGTTCCGGTAAAAGGTGGAGAATATATAAAAGAGGCGAAGATTGGACGCGCGATTATGGACGCGGATATCTTTATCAGCCTTACCCATTTTAAAGGGCATGAGATGACTGGATTTGGGGGAGCGATTAAAAATATTGGTATGGGCTGTGGATCCCGTGCCGGCAAAAAGGATCAGCATAACGATGGCAAACCTAGTATAGACAGTGAAAAATGCCGTGGATGCCGCCGCTGTCAGCAGGAATGCGCAAACAATGGTCTCGAATTCGATTCCTCCAGCAAAAAGATGCACATAAATCCAGAGAACTGCGTTGGGTGCGGACGCTGCCTGGGCGCCTGCAATTTTGATGCGATTTCTTTTGACAGTGACGCAGCGCTTTCAGATTTAAATTGTCGTATGGCTGAATATACAAAAGCAGTGGTGGATGGCCGGCCTTGCTTCCACATTTCTTTGGTGGTAGATGTATCTCCCAACTGCGACTGTCACTGTGAAAATGACATGCCAATTCTTCCCAACATTGGCATGTTCGCATCCTTTGACCCATTGGCATTGGACCAAGCCTGCGTAGATGCTTGTATGGCCGTTGATCCTCTCCCGGGTGGTCAGCTGGCAAAAAATATGGCTAAACCAGATTTTGTGGATCATCACGATCATTTTACCAATTCCACACCAGAATCCGAATGGAGAACCTGTTTGGAGCATGCAGAAAAAATTGGGATTGGTACTCGTGAATATGAGCTGATAACAATCGAATAAAATCATTCATCTTTTTGATTTTTGGTGAACGGCATTATCAGCCTTACGGATAGAGATTATCTGGGAACAAACAGTATAAGTGCATGTAGCAAAGGAGGCTTGTTAAAATGGCAAGCCTCCTTTGCTACATGCACTTATACTGTTAAATCGGAGCATTGATCCCCCAAAAACACCTGTATTTGGTAATTCCACCGTAATATCCCAGATACAACGATCTGCTGTATTGTGAATTTAGGGTCAGCCCTATAGTTTTCTTTTGCAGTTTGCAGGATTTCCTCCAATTTGTGTTCTCTATTTTTTTCGGTGCAGTCCACACACAGGTAAACTCCTGCCGGTAGTATCCTTAGTCTTTCCATATCCTTATATCGAATACACACAGCAAACATTCTTGCTATACCGTTTTCGGTATAAATACCTGCTAAATCTTCAAATTGGAACAGATCTCTATACAATGGCTCTATTCTATCATAAAAATGATCGAGATAATTCCAGAGGTTATCAAGGGTAGGTGCTTCCATTGTGTCAGAAAGCATGATCACCCGTTCTGGAAAGTGCTTGATACATATCCGCTCCATTTCCTTTTGTCCACGAAGTTTTTCCTCGTAGCTCAGCCGTGCGGATTGTATCTTCGATTTACTATATCGCAGCGAGGCCATTTTTTCATCTGCTCTTTTTTCTGCGGCTGTCAAAAACGCAATGATCTTTTGCAAATCGTCAACTTCTAAAACCTCTTTTATTTTTTGCAAGGGCAAGTCCATTTGCTGTAAAGCCCGAACCGTATTTAGTAATACGATATCCTGTTTGGTATAGTAGCGGTAGCCCGTCCATTCGTCTTTTCTGCTCGGTTTCACCAAACCGATACGATCGTAATGACGTAATGTTTCACTGGTCATGCCGGCTGTTTTGGCCGCTTCTCCAATGGAAAAATAATCTTTCATCTTTTTATTTCTCCCTCTTGACATTTGTGTAACACAAAAGATTATATTGAATATACCATCAACTGTCAGAAAACTCAATGCAACTATAGCTTAGGAAATAGGAGGCGTGCTTGGTATGATCAAACTGGAAAATGTCACAAAAAAATACGGAGATGTGCATGTTTTAAAGGACATCACCCTAAAGATTGATGAGCCGGGAATTTATTGTCTGCTTGGGCGGAATGGCGCCGGAAAAACCACATTCTTAAAGTCTATTTCGGGACATCAAAGCATTACCAGCGGAATAATCGAGGTGGACAGCAAGAAAATTTCCACTGCGTCTTTAGAAACTGGCGTGAGCTATATCGAAAACTTTGCAAGGCACTTTAATCTCCCTGTAAAAAAGCTACTGGATATCGCTTCAAAGGTGAATCCGGATTACGATTATGCGTTTGCTTTCGAAATGATGGAGCGATTTGAATTAGACGGAAAGAAGAAATTCAATCAACTTTCCCTTGGCATGAAAACCATGGTTTCTACCATCATCTGTCTTGCAAGCAACAAAAAAGTCATATTACTGGATGAGCCCGTCCTTGGCTTTGACGCCGTTATGCGTGTGGAGTTTTATGAGATGCTAGAGGAGAGCTTTCAAAAGCATCCCCGGATTATCATCGTATCGACGCACATCATCGAGGAGATCGCGAAAACCATCCAAAAGCTCATCATCATTGACAAGGGGACGATTCGTTTTTTTGATACACTACAATCTATTGAAGCAAAGGCCTTTCGGATCAGTGGGCTAAAAAAGGATGTAGAGACTGCAACCCAAAACCTGAATATCATAGGACAAGATATCATAGGAGGTTTGGCGACATGTTATATTTTTGATACACCGCCAAGGAACGACAGTTCCCTAGAAATACAACTGTTATCATTACAAGACTTTTTCATTCAAATGGTGGGACGTAGAGGAGGGAATCAATAATGCTTACTATTTATGCAATCGCAAAGAGAATGCTTTCCAGCAACAAAATCAGTTTCATTATTACAGCGGCTGTGGTGCTGTGCGCTACAACCTCGGGCAGCACAGGTATTGCTTTGAGCAACGGGAATTACACCTGGCTACTCGCTCTTATGGCTCCGTTTTTTGTGGTGTTTTATGATTATGCAAAACTCGTTCATCTGGGAACCAGCAAAAGGGACTATTTCATCGGTAGTCTTGTAAGCTATACGCTGTTTGCAGTGTTGATCTCATTTGCCAATACAGTCATCTACCTTTTGATTGACCCATTGAACAAAACCCAGACGGTCATCAACCTGATAGAGCTATGCGGTTGGAATGCAAATGGCATTTTCATTGCGTTTTTTCAGCAAACACTCTTTTTGCTGTTGGTTATGATTTTTCTTCATGTTCTTCTATTTATGCAGCCCTATTGGTATGGCTGGCTTACAGATATCCTGCTAATCGCGGTCATCTGTATATTTACGCCCATTGCTCCTTTACGACGGGTGCTAGTCGGATTTTTTAGGCTCATCATGTTTAACCCTAGCGCTTTGTTGCACAGTGCGCTATGCCTTTTCCTCTCTGCGGCTTTAGCCCTTGGCCTGCTTATACTAAAAAGAAAAGCTTCATAGTAGAGAAAGGATGGATGATGAATGAAAAAGATCATTTTGCTCTTGCTGTGTCTTTTTTTAAGTGTTCTCACCTTGGCAGGATGTTCGGGGAACAGCGAGCCATTTACAGAAAAAGACTATACAGCTGATGGAGAAAAAATCACCGAGGTTTATATCGATGTTCGGGACCGGGCAATCAAGGTCTCGCTTTCTGCAGACGATCA
>CAJUMG010000007.1:81699-83790 GCA_910587335.1 uncultured Oscillospiraceae bacterium | reverse complement strand
GAAAACGCTACAGAGTATTACAATATTTCTGTTTCTGATAATGTGTTGACAATGCGCGCGGAAAACGACAAGGATTGGACTGACTATCTGGGCGGAAAAGCCATATCAGATTCCCGCACCATTATACTGCAAGTTCCGGAAAAGCTTTTAACGGTGCTAGATTTATCAACGACCAATGAAGATATTTCACTTTCTCCAATCACTGTGACAAATGAGGTGTCACTTTCCTCAAACGGCGGCAATATTATTTTCGACAAACTGAGTGTAGGTAAAGCGATTACGCTCAATGTCAAAAACGGAGATATAACCGGCTCGGTCGCAGGGAGTTACGATGATTACGCTATTCTAGGTACGATTAAAAAAGGGAAGAGCAACCTTCCGGGTGGCAAAGAAGATGGCGAAAAAATGCTACATGTGTCGGCCAACAACGGTGATATAGATATCCAGTTCATCAGCGAATGATGTCTCTGTGTCAGCTTTGGCGAAGTACGGGGAGGAAAACCTTTACTCTAGCTCGTGGTTTTCCCGGATCAGCCGGAGAATCCCTTCATCCGGATAGGAAAGAAGTTTTCCAAAACGATAGGCAATTTCTATCCGTGCCTTACCGCAATAGGAATCTTTTGTCAAAAGCTTTTGTTTCTCAGCCTTGATATCCAGGTATTCTTTGATGTTCTCTTCATTTTTGTAATAAATGATGTTATATTTGCCGCGATTTAGAGAAATTGGAAACAGATCCGTCAGCAGCGGTTCGTCTTCGACGTAAAACTTGGTTCCGTATTTCCGGCATATTTCCCGGGAAAAGGGAAGCAGTTCATCTCGTTGCGCCGCAGAGTCAGCAGGGTGACTTAAGGCAATTTTCTTTAAACCGGCACGAATCATTTCATTAAAACAGTCTATAACGCCGCACTGATAAGAATATGGATCCATTAACTTCATTTTTTACCTCCATCTAAGCCTGTGTTCGTATAATACTTCCATTATAAGCAGACTGTACCTGAATTTGACAGGGAATTTGCTCCTTTAGTTGCGGTACATGTGAAATGATTCCAACCAGCCGATTGTCACTGCCCAGAGCTAAAAGAGTATCAACTGCGCTATTCAAAGATTCTGTATCCAATGACCCAAAACCTTCATCAACGAACATCGCATCAATCACAATACCGCCAGCAAACATCTGCACCACATCCGCCAGACTAAGAGCGAGAGCCAATGCAGTTTTAAAGGATTCACCGCCAGAAAGGGTAGAGGTCGGCCGCTTCTTTCCGTTATACTGATCTAAGACCTCTAAATCCAACCCAGAGGAACGGCCGAATTTTTCGCGATCTTTCTTTCGGCACAGGATGTAACGCCCCGCACTTAAAGTTTCCAGCCGCTTATTTGCAATAGAAACAATCGCGTCAAAATAAAAGCTCAGGACATACCGCTCAAAGGAAATTCGCTGCATATTGTTCCCACTAGCAATTCGGAACAATTCATTTACGATTCGGTAGCGGGATTCGGTTTTTTCTATGATCTGGTAAGAAGACCGAATCTCTTTAAAATGTGCAGTGTCATTGTGGAAACGCAGTTGGACTAAGGCAACTTCATCTCTTGCATTTTTGATTTGCTCCTGCAAATGTTGCTCTTGCTCTAACAAATCTGCAATGTTAATATACTTTACATTTTTGATTTGCTCAGTCAGCTGCTGAATCTGCCCAGATAAGGTCGTGGTAGCAAGCTTATATTGTTCCAATTTTGTCTCAATTGCGGGAATTTGTCCAATTTCGGTGCAGGCGTTTAAAAAATCATCCTGTCCGCCAGGAAAATGCGTAGAAAGGGAAGCAAAGAATTTTTCTTCGGTCAATTCCCTTTTTTTCTGCACCGCTTCTATTCGATCTTTTAGATCGCTGACCGCCTGCCGGGAAATACGGATTTGCGACAAAACTTCTTGCAGACTCTTTTGCGTTTTTTCCCAAAAAGCTTCTAGCTGTGCTACGGCTGACTGCAGGCCTTGTATTTTTTGCACAGCATCTTTCTTAGACTGTAGGTCAGAAGGCAGCTTTTCCATCAATTCCTTTAGTCTTTTTTGATGTAAAGTCAAAATGCTTTGCA
>CAJUMG010000007.1:81299-81673 GCA_910587335.1 uncultured Oscillospiraceae bacterium | reverse complement strand
CGGCGATGGCAATCTTCAGAAAATTTTTGGGTTGCATCTAAATCAGGAAGGTTTGGCAGTTCGGAAAATGTATGGCCCTTTTCCCGAACCGTATTTTTTAAAATCGACAGCTGCTGCTGGGCTTGTTTTTGTAGAAGGTAAACTTTTTTCACCACTTCCATCAGGAATTCTTTCTGCTCATCCTCCTTTTTGTTTTGAATCTCCTGTAAAGGAAATAAGCTTTTCATAGATTCCTGGCGTATTTTTTCGATTTTTATTTTTAAATCAGACAAATTCAGAGCTGTTTTTTCCGCCGCATCATGGTAAGACCGTAGTTCCTCTTGCGTTGGAGGATTTTTTTGTAATGATGCCGGGTGTGGATGTTCCAAACTTCC
>CAJUMG010000007.1:72196-81289 GCA_910587335.1 uncultured Oscillospiraceae bacterium | reverse complement strand
ACTGGGCAGGGAACACCTGCTTCTAATTTAGAAGCAAGGATTCCGGCCTGTGCATCAAAAAAAAGCGAGTAATTGGATAGGTAATGTTCTTTTTGACGACGAAAAAGAATAGTCAGCTGCTCTTTTTCGTCAATTGTTTGCAGCATATTTTGAAATAAAATATGCTGCCTTTGTAGATCTGCAACCGAGTCCCTTTGCCAATAATATGCAGTTAGTGTATCGGAAAAATCCAGCTCTCTTTGCGTTTGCAAAAGGTTATTGCTGCACTCTGCAATAGATTGTTTCAATTCTGTTTGTTCTTCAAAAAATGGGACAAGCGATTGCAGAAAAGCAATTTTTGAAAGCAGGCTCTCCTTTTCTTCCAAATTTTTGTTTGCCTGTAAAGCTTTTTCCTGCACCGATTTCTGTTGTTGATACAGGAAATGCAGGGTTTTTTCTTTTTCCTTTAAAAGCGCATTTAGGTTTTTGGCTTCTTCAAGCTCATCCTCTCTTTTTTGCCATAAAGGAAGCAGCTCTTTTGTGTCCTTTAATAGCTTTAAATGCCTTTGCAAGTGTTCTATTTCCGGCTTTTGGGCAGATAGTTTTTCCATTTCTTTTTTCCGTTTTTCTAAATCTTCAAGCCGCTGGTTGTTGAGCCGATGGGTTTCAATTCCGAGACCTGCGCATTGTTGTTCCAATTGACCGATTTTTTCTTGTTGCTGTAGAAGCTTTTCCTGATCCCCCTTCAAAAAGCTAGAAAGGCGGTCCAATATTTGGGGAGCAACCGGATACTCTTCCTGAATCATCTGAGAAAAATTTGTGTCCTCCCGGTTTGTGAGGCTTTTTAGATGAAAGGAAAGCCTCTGCCGCTCCTGTTCAATTTGAGAAAAGTTTTTTTTGGATTCTTCCTCTAACAAAAGGGTAAAGTGATCAAACTTTTCCGTATCAAAAATATGGCGAAAGATTTCCTGCTTTTCTTCACTAGATGCATCTAAAAAACGGCGAAAATCACCTTGTGCCAACATAGTAATCTGTTTAAACTGTTTTGCGGAAAGTCCAATGATTTCTTGCAGTCGTGTGTTAACCGCTGTGGGACCCGTAATGACCGTCTGATCCGGCAGCGTCAACTCAGCTTTGGAGGCTACGGTTGTCATTTCTCCATTCTTTTTTTGTTTTTGCTGTTTTGGCGCACGGTAAACCTCAAATTTTCTATCTCGAATAGAGAAAGAGTAGCGGACAAAACAAAGGGCAGATGGATCTGAAAAATCACTTTTAAAATTCTCATTTTGCCGCAATGGGCCGCTAGCTTCTCCGTATAACGCAAAACAAATGCCATCAAAAATGGTTGTTTTACCCGCTCCGGTGGGTCCACAGATTAAAAAAATACCAGATTCTGTTACCTTTTCAAAATCAACCACTTCATTTTGAGCAAAAGGTCCGAAAGCATTAAACTCCAGACGGAGTGGTTTCATCGGAATTCCCTCCTATATGTAATTTCTCACAGGCTTCTTTTACAATGATATCCTGCTCTTTTTGTAGCTGCTCACCGGTGACCATCTGGTAAAATTCCCCAAATAAATCCTCCACCGGCTTTGACGCTTTTTGAGCGGGCAGTATGTCGCTATTATCCTTATCTTTTCTTTGCATCGTAAGGCCAAGTGCGTTCGGGTAAACAGCCCGTAGACGATTCATCGCATTGGGGATCAATGTATGGTCTAACAGAGAAAAGAAGACCAGATCCTCTCTTTCATTTTGATTTGGGGCCTTTTGCAAAATCTGATCAAAATATCCCTGTATGACCCGCATATCTCGCAAAGGAGGAAGAGTTCGTCTTTGCAAAGAAAGCGTTCCCTTTTCCCGCAGCTCTGCGATGACCACGGATTTAGAATAGGGAATTTCCGACTGCGAATATTTTAATGGCGATCCACTATAGCAAAGATGCTCTTTGCCTGTACTTTGGGGACGATGAATATGCCCCAAGGCTACATAGTCAAAATTTTCCAGCCGTTTCGCGTCAATCAAATCACTGCCGCCTAAGGATACTTCAGATTCACTTCTCGCCACAGAATCAGGGTTTTTTAAATAAGAAAAAAATCCGTGAGCTAAAAGGACATTTCGTTTCGAAAAGTCAATGGATGGCAAATTCTTTTCAAACACAGCAGCAAATGCGTCATCGAAGGAGCGCAGATCTTTTCCCGGGAAATCCGCGCGGACTAACGCTGGTTCCAAGTAAGGACAAAGATAAAATTGGACTGGTCCCAATGCATCCTTCAAGGTAACCTTTTCCCACTGTTTTTGATAGCGCCCAGTGATATAAAGACCAGAGGAGCGCAAAAGGCGGCTACAAAAATCCAGCCGCTGAGGGCTATCGTGATTGCCGGCAATGGCGAGCACAGGAATTTTCAGTTCCATTACAGTATAGCTCAAAAATTCATCCAACACCTTTACCGCTTCGGCGGGAGGGACCGAACGATCATATAAATCCCCAGAGAGCAGCAATGCATCCACCTGTTCTTCTTTCGCTAATTGGGCTAACTGATACAGGAAAAAACGTTGGTCCTCTAATAGAGAAAATTCGTTTAACTGTTTTCCGATATGCAGATCGGATGTATGAATCCATTTCATTTTAACCGGTCTCCTTCCTATTGTTTACTATTTTACACATTTTGCTTTACGGCGTAAAGGAATAAATCGGACTTGCCCAGAATAGATATCAATCGGACGAACTGTCACACAGGAAAAGATTGGGAGGATGAAAATGGCAAGAATAAGCCGGGAAGAGTCCCTTTACACCGGCCTTTCCACCGCAGAAGCAGAAAAAAGGCTGGCAAAATACGGAGAAAATCTCTTATCGCATAAAAATTCTGTTCATCCAGCAAAAATTTTTGCTGGTCAATTTAAGGATTTTATGGTGATGATTTTATTAGGAGCCACCATTGTTTCAGTGCTGATGGGAGAAGCAGTAGAAGCACTGACAATTGTTGTAATCGTTCTTGTTAACGCGACATTGGGGTTTTTGCAGGAATACAAAACAGAAAAAACTTTAGAAGCGTTAAAAAATATGGCGGCTCCCAGCGCGAAGGTAATCCGTGATGGTATACAAAAGGAAGTTCCCGCTGCGGAGACTGTACCTGGCGATGTACTGGTACTGGAGGCAGGCGATCGAGTAGCGGCTGATGCTCAGATTATTGAAGCTGTGCTTTTACAGGCAGATGAAGCTATGCTATCCGGCGAATCGCATCCGGTAAGCAAAACACAGCAATTACAAGAAGATGGCGACACTGGATTTCGAAAAGATATGGTCTATATGGGTACCACCATTACCAAAGGGCGTGGAATGGCTGTTGTATCCGAAACCGGCATGAAAACCCAAATGGGGCAAATCGCGGGCATGTTGGACACGATTGAAACAGAAAGAACGCCTTTACAAGAAAAGCTGGGTAGTTTGGGAAAATATATCGGCATTGGCTGCCTTTTGATTTGCGCGATCGTCACCATAACAGGAATTGTTAGGGGAGAGCCAATATTTGACATGCTTTTAACCGGTATTTCTTTAGCTGTTGCCGCCATTCCAGAGGGATTGCCTGCTGTTGTGACAATCGCTCTTGCGCTGGCCGTGTCCAGAATGGTAAAGCGGGGAGCTTTAATTCGGAAATTACATGCAGTGGAGACGATGGGCTGCGCACAGGTAATCTGCACGGATAAAACAGGAACGCTGACCGAAAATCGAATGACAGTACAAGAAATCGCAACGCCAGGATATCATTTTTATTTGGATGGATCCGGAAAAGGGGAAAGGTGCTTTCTTTCCAAAAATCATGCAGTGACAGCGGATTGCGAGGATATCAAAAGATTGATAGAAATCGCGGTTTTATGTAACAATTCAAAGCTTTCGCCACATGAGGGAAGAGAAAGTCAAATTGTACAGGGCGACCCCACCGAAAGCGCACTGTTGACCATGACGGAAAACGCAGGTTTTTCTATCAGCAAGACTTTGCGAGAGTTTTCCCGAACCTTCGAAATTCCTTTTGATTCACAGCGAAAGAGAATGAGTGTTGTGGTGCGAAGCCGCCAGGGAGACAGATGGCTTTTTTCTAAAGGCGCGCCAGATTATTTACTGGAGCTTTGCAGCTACTATTTAGAAAATGGGGAGGTAAAGCTGTTAAACGCCTCGATCCGAAAAAAAATCCAAATGCAAAATGAAGAGATGGCCCATAAAGCGCTACGAGTATTAAGTTTTGCCTACAAAAGCGAGCCAGAGGAATCGGAGCAGGCGGAAAAAGATTTGGTCTTTGTCGGTCTAGCTGGGATGATCGACCCGCCAAGACCGGAGGCGTATCAGGCAGTACAAACCTGCAAAAAAGCGGGTATTCAAACGGTTATGATCACCGGAGACCACATGGCGACAGCTTCCGCTATTGCTAAGGATCTAAAAATTCTTGAGCCGGGAGGAAGGGTGATAACAGGGGCAGAGCTTGACAAAATGACCGATGCGCAGCTAGACCGGGATTTGGACCAGATTCGTGTTTTTGCACGGGTTGCCCCTGCACATAAGCTTCGAATTGTGAAAGCTTTTAAAAAGAAAGGAAGAGTCGTTGCCATGACTGGGGATGGCGTTAACGATGCGCCAGCAATAAAAGAAGCTGATATAGGAGTGGCAATGGGAAATGGTACGGATGTAACCAAAGAAGCGGCATCGGTGGTACTTTTGGATAGTTCTTTTGCTACACTGGTAAGCGCCATCGAGGAAGGGAGAGTCATCTATAAAAATATTCGAAAGTTTATCCGATACCTGCTTTCTTGCAATATCGGCGAGATTGTGACCATGTTTTTTGGTATGTTAATGGGAATGCCGGTTGTTCTGCTTCCCATTCAGATCCTGATTGTCAATCTGGTTACTGATGGTCTGCCCGCCATTGCATTGGGATTGGAACCGGCGGAAAAGGATATTATGCACAAGCCGCCGAGAAAGAGACAAGAGGGAATTTTTTCCGACGGACTGTTGTCCACCATTGTATTTCGGGGAATTTTGATTGGCTTTACCACCTTGGCGGTCTTTACGTCCTTTTACCGTAGCAGTGCTGATCTGACAGTGGCGCGAACCGGCGCACTGGCAACGCTTGTCATTACACAGCTCATTCACGTGTTTGAATGCAAACGGGAAGAAGAAGGAATTTTCAAAATCAATCTGCTGGATAACTGGAAACTTGTAGCAGCAGTTCTATTTTCCGCTTTTATCCTAATATTGAGCGTTAATCTCCCAATTTGCAATCTGTTATTTCAAACAACACCTCTTACCTTGGCGCAAATGGGGCAAATCGCCGCCTATTGTGCTGCTGTTCCAGTTTTGTCATCCATGCTGATTTCCTATCAACACAGGCGCAAAAAAGAAAAGCAGCAAGAGGAAATCAGGTTTCCATTTCAGTTAGGAGAAAAGTAAAAAAGAGCGGTATCCCTAGTCGGATGCCGCTCTTTTTTACAACCACTGCAATAAATCGGTTATTCTCCTAAAATATAAAAGCCGTTGTATTTTTTTGCCCTGTTCAGCCATTCGGCAAGTTTTTCGTAATCCGTCGGCCGCATTTCCAAAAGCTTTGTTCGGATAGAATCAATTAAGTCAGGCCCATAATAATTAATACCAAAGGGATCCACCATACCAGTTTCTAAATTGTTGTAAATACCATAGTCAAATACACAGCCATACTCTTGTAAAAACGTATTGATATCATCTCCATAAATGTAAAGGGAATCGTTCAGCCAATGGGTAATGCTGTCTACCGCCGTGATAATTTCTATTGTTGTTTGGGAAAGCATCTTACAAAATTGGATTTCAAGAAAATCCGAGCCGCCAAATTTTCTTCTTTCTATCTGTGAGGAAAAGGAATAAAACATACAGTATTCCTCTCTAAATATAAATTTATTATTTTAATTCTACCATGTTCGTTTATATAAAACAACTTTTCGACTTTAAAAGTGAATTCAGGTGGTAACACGAAGCTCTTTAGCTCCTGCCCTCGAACAAGGACGGAAGCCTTTTGTCATTCCATCTTTTTAAGTGTCTAAAACAGATTTTTAAGGGAAAAATTCCAGTTTTGCTTTTTCTTTAAATGCAACCCATACAAAACAATTACTGGGGCAACTATAAACCCCCAGATCCCCCAAATCTGTGCGCCGGCATACATAGCGGTGATGGTAAGCAGCGGATGAAGACCAAACTGTTTTCCAAGAATTTTCGGTTCGATAATCGTTCGGACCAGTGATATAATGCCATACAAAACCAAAAGTCCAATCCCTTGAAAATAGCTTTCTCCTACAAAGCAGGTAACAGACCAAGGAACTAGAACGATGCCAGGTCCAATAATCGGTAGCGCATCTGCCGCTGCAATTAAAAATGCCATAGACCAAAAATTCTCTACCTTTAGCAGCCACAGTCCCAAGGCAAGCTCTAAAAAAGTAATGAGAAATAATAGCCCATAAGCTTTTAAGATTTGGAACAGAGTAGAAAAAATAAAATCTTTTAGGTCTAACAGAACCCGATGGACAGTGCGAGGTGTGTTGTGCTGGATCCAGAGACTGATGTTTTGATATTCCATCGAAATCATAAAAGAAGAAAGGATTGCGAAAAGGAAAGCAGTAAACATTCCTGGTGCTTTTCCAATCCATCCGCTAATAAGCGAAAGCGCTTTTGCCGAATACTCCAGCAGAGTTTTCTGGAGCTGCGGCATCAGCTCGTTTGAGGTTCTGCCATAAGAAGCAGAATGGGTCTCTAATCCAGAAAACTGCTTTGAAAGAAGGTTTAGAAAAGGCTCTATTTGCTCTTCGTACACTTTGGGAAGAAAGGTAAACAGATTTTGAATTCCTTCCAGAGCAAAACAGCCTAAAAGCCAAAGAAGAAATCCCAAAAAAAGGTATAAAAGCAACAGGAGAGCCACCGACCAGAAGTTTTTTTTCGCGCAAGAAAAACGACTGATCCAGTTTACTGCCGGATGGAGCAAAAAAGCTAGAAAAAGACCAGCCAAAAAGGGCCAAAAAAGCCGAAAAGTAAATTTTAATCCAATGTAAGAAAAAAACAGTATGGCAGACCAGAAAGCGGCATTTAAAAGAAACTCTTTTTTTCGATTGATATTCATTGTTTTGGTCCCTCCATCTAATCTGCCAACCATGTAAGCATATTGCCCCTTAATAATTTGCAATTCTTTTTTACACTTATACTAAAAAGTTTGAAAATAAATCGTATAAAATAACATGTTATTCGTGAAGAAAATATATCGTTTTTTATAAATAATCGCAAAAAATAAAGATTTTATAAGAATGTTCGCAGTAAGTTGCTGAAATCGCAATATTTAACGTTATATTGTATTTATTGGGATGAATTACGAATTGTGATCGCTTTCTGATTTTGTTATAGTGTTTTTTATTCGAGGACAAACGTATTTTAGAGGAAGACATAATGGAAAGAAATGCAAAATATTTTTTGGTTGATTCTCAAATCTTGCCTGAGGTATATTTAAAAGTAATCACTGCAAAAAAGTTGTTGGCCCAGGGAAAAGCAAAAAGCGCGTCGGAGGCGGCTAAATCTGCTGGCATATCTCGTAGCGCTTTTTACAAATACAAGGATTTTATTCACGAGTATCATACCAGTTTAAATGGCTGTATCATGACCCTTTCCGCATCGCTTGCAGATGAAGCAGGTGTTTTATCTGCTTTAATGGCACAAATTTCAGAAAGCGGGGGAAATATTCTTACCATTCACCAGAACATCCCGGTAGATTCCGTAGCGCCTGTGTTAATTTCCTTGAGAACCGACCAGCTCAATTGTTCGCAGGAGGATTTGTTGGAAAAGGCAAAGCAACTGCCCGGCGTGTTGGATATCCAATTTGTTTCTGGACACTGATACAAAATAGGGAGGCTGAAAAAATGATAAAAATAGCGCTTATGGGACATGGCGTTGTGGGTTCCGGTGTTGTAGAATTATTGGAGGAAAAAAAGAAAGAGCTTGAACAAAAAGCAGGAGATTCTTTATACTGTACAAAAATTTTAGATCTGCGTGATTTTCCCGATGCGCCTTATGCTGATCGTTTCACAAAAGATTTTAATGATATTGTATCAGATTCCACTATCCAAATTGTGGTTGAGGCAATGGGTGGGCTGCATCCTGCCTATGAATTTGTAAAATCCTGTTTGGAAAAAGGAAAAAATGTGGTTACCTCTAATAAGGAGCTGGTAGCGGAGAAAGGCGCAGAGCTGCTGGCTTTAGCAAAAGAAAAAAACGTGAATTTCTTTTTTGAAGCCAGTGTTGGCGGTGGTATTCCAATTATCCGCCCAATGCATCTATGCCTTGCGGCCAACCAAATTGATGAAATTTATGGAATTTTAAATGGGACTACTAATTTTATTCTGACTAAGATGATCAAAGAACAAATGACCTTTCAAAGCGCATTGCTTTTAGCGCAAAATTTCGGATATGCAGAAAAAGACCCCTCTGCTGACGTAGACGGAATTGACGCTTGCAGAAAAATCTGCATTCTGGCTTCTCTGGCGTTTGGATGGCAGGTTTGTCCACAGGAAGTTCATACCGAAGGAATTTCCAAAATTACGCTGGAGGATGTGGAGTATGCTCGAAATGCTGGTTATGCACTTAAATTGATAGGACAGGCAAAACGGCTTTCAGATGGAAAAAACAGGGTCATGGTCAGCCCGGTATTTGTTCCAATGGATAATCAGCTATCCGACATTGACGATGTATTCAACGGTGTTTTGCTAAAAGGCGACGCCACTGGAGAGGTAATGTTCTATGGCAAAGGGGCAGGAAAGCTGCCTACAGCCTCTGCTGTTATAGCGGATATCGTGCATATAGCAAAGTCACCCAATACCAGTCTATCGCTAACTTGGAAGGATTCAAATGCAGATACGGTTGCTGATTTTGCGGAATACGAAAACGCTTTTTATTACCGGCTACGCGGTCCTGGTTCGCAGGAGATAGCAGAAAAATTTGGAAAATCCATCACTTTTCTTTTCCGTCAAGATCAACCTGCAGATGAAGTCGCCTTTTTGACTGAATGCATATCTGAAGCAAAAGCCATGGAAATTGAGCAGAAAATCGGCGACTTCATC
>CAJUMG010000007.1:68491-72186 GCA_910587335.1 uncultured Oscillospiraceae bacterium | reverse complement strand
TTCGGCTTTTGGCGTAAACCAAAGAAAGGAAAAAATCATATGATAAAAGTACAGATTCCTGCCACCAGTGCCAATATTGGTTCCGGTTTTGACTCTTTGGGTCTGGCGGTTACAATGTATAATCACATTGAACTGGAGGAGTCGGATCATCTGGATATCCAGACAACGGATAACACCTGTGTTCCAATGGATGAATCCAATTTAGTATACCAAAGCATTAAATATATCTATGATCTGTGCGGAAGATCCTTTAAAGGAATGAAAATTCGCCAGACAAACCAGATCCCCATTGCGCGAGGATTGGGAAGTTCTTCTGCTTGTATTGTAGGCGGCATTGTAGGTGCTAACCATCTTTTGGGAAGTCCTTTGTGTCAACAGGAACTTGTAAACATTGCCGCAACAATGGAAGGACATCCGGACAATGCCGCTCCAGCGTTACTTGGCGGACTGGTTACCGCAGTACTGGAAAAGGGAAAGGTTTATTATGTAAAGCAAGCCATTGCACAAGATCTTCGGTTTGTAGCTATCGTTCCCAATTTTGAGCTGAAAACCTCTTTTGCCCGCCAGGCATTACCAAGAGACATCCCCCACAAGGATGCTGTTTTTAATCTGTCACGCTCGGCCTTGATGTCTGTCTCGCTTTATTCTGGCAATTATCACAATTTAAAAATCGCCTGTGATGATCGGCTTCATCAGCCGTACCGTCTCTCGCTGATCAATGGAGCTCATGAGGTGTTTGATCTGGCCTATCAAAATGGCGCCTATGCTGTATATATAAGCGGCTCTGGCTCTACTCTTATGGCCATTGTAAACCAGGAAAAAAAAGATTTTCTCCAGCAGATGCGCAAGGGCTGCAACGAATTGGGTTTAGAGCAATGGCAGATTCATGAGCTATCCGTCACTAATGTGGGCGCTCGCGTATTAGAAGAATAGGAGGTACAGAAAGATGAGTCTAATCGTTCAAAAATTCGGCGGATCGTCGGTTGCAAACGCCGAACGGGTATTCAATGTTGCGCATATCGTTACCGAAACCTATGATAAGGGAAACGATGTGATCGTAGTAGTCTCTGCCCAAGGGGATACAACCGACGATTTGATCGAAAAGGCGACGCAGATCAATCCAAATCCTTCGAAACGTGAAATGGATATGCTTCTTTCTACTGGAGAGCAAATATCCATTGCGTTGCTGGCAATGGCCATTGAAAAGCTGGGCTATCCAGTTATTTCTCTGACCGGTCCGCAGGCAGGATTTGTCACTGACTCCAATTACAGCAAAGCCCGTATCCGCCGGATTGAAAAAGAGCGGGTGGAAAACGAAATCGGAAAACATAACATTGTCATTGTAGCTGGATTTCAAGGGATCAACCGCTACGACAATATTACAACACTGGGGCGGGGCGGCTCTGATACAAGCGCAGTGGCTCTGGCTGCAACATTTCACGCAGATCTATGCCAAATTTTTACGGATGTAGACGGTGTTTACACCGCAGATCCCCGTATTGCTCCAAACGCGCAAAAGCTGGATGAAATTACATACGATGAAATGCTGGAGCTTGCAAGTCTCGGCGCAAATGTTCTGCATAATCGTTCAGTAGAAATGGCAAAGAAATACAATGTAAATCTTGAGGTGGTTTCCAGCTTAGAGCGGAAGCCCGGCACCAAGGTGAAGGAGGCAACAGACGTGGAAAAAATGTTAATTAAGGGTGTAGCAAAAGACGATGATGTCGCTAGAATTTCAGTTGTAGGTGTGCCGGATAACCCTGGCATTGCGTTCCGGCTGTTTTCAACATTAGCCTCCAAAAAAATCGATGTGGATATCATCCTTCAATCCATTGGCCGAGATGGAACAAAGGATATTAGCTTTACCGTATCCAAAGGGAACTCGGACGAGGCTGTCAAAGCCGTTGAATCGCTGAAAGAGATACTGCATTTTCAGTCAATTGAGCGTTCGGAGGATATTTCGAAAGTTTCGGTTGTGGGAGCGGGTATGCAGAGCAATCCTGGTGTTGCAGCCAAAATGTTCGAAGCACTGATGGATGCCAATATAAATATTCAGATGATTTCCACCAGTGAGATCAAAATCTCTGTTTTGATTGATTTGAAAGACTCTGTGCGTGCTGTAACAGTAATTCATGACGCATTTTTGGCAGATTTGCCCCGATAAACAAAATTTAAAGCCATGTGGATAACTTATATGTCCACATGGCTATTTTTTATAAATGCATTCTGTAACGCCTCATCACACCTTTTTCCAAATTATTACACTTGATAGGTTGCAATTTAGTCATCATTGGGTGTATACTGAAAGCGACGAGAGGAGAAGTGAATACAATGAAAATCGATAGTTATCGGCATGATCTTTTTACCTATGCAAAGCTGCTTTTAGGAATCGACAGTCCTACTGGTTATACTGCCAAGGTGACCGACGCTATCGGTCAGGTTGCACATAGTTTAGATTATCGTTTTGAAAAAACGGCAAAAGGGTGCGGAATGATCTATGTGCCTGGGCGAGACAACAGCAAAAAAGTAGCGGTTTCTGCTCATGTTGATACGCTCGGTGCGATGGTTCGCTCTATCACTTCTAATGGAATGCTTAAATTTACGCCAGTTGGCGGCCCCATTCTACCGACTTTAGATGGTGAATACTGTAAAGTTCTCACCCGCGAAGGGGTGACTTACACTGGTACGATTTTAAGTTTAAGTCCGGCGGCGCATGTTTTTTCCGATGCCTCCACTAGAACACGCGATGATGCCAACATGGCTGTCCGCATTGATGAAGAGGTATCTAAAAAAGAGGATGTGGAAAAGCTGGGAATATACCCTGGTGACTATATTTTTATTGATCCAAAAACAGAAATTACATCCAGTGGTTTTTTAAAATCCCGTTTTATTGACGACAAGGGGAGCGCTGCTTGCTTGTTAACTACTTTGAAGATTTTGAAACACCAAAATCTGCGTCCCCAATACAATACAGTATTTTTCTTTTCGGTTTATGAGGAAACTGGGCATGGCGCTGCTTATCTTCCACCAGATTGCTCAGAGCTATTGGCTGTGGACATGGGATGTATCGGTGATGACCTAAGTTGTACTGAATATGATGTTTCCATCTGTGCGAAGGATTCCCACGGGCCTTATGATTATGAGATGGTCAGTCGCCTAGTATCTTTGGCGCAGGAGCGGGATTTACAGTATGCTGTGGATATCTATCCACGCTATGGTTCTGATGTTGGCGCAGCCTGGTCAGCTGGAAATGATGTGAAAGGTGCCTTGATCGGTCCTGGTGTTCACGCCTCTCACGGAATGGAACGGACCCACTATAAAGGATTAGAAAATACCATTCAGCTTCTTCTGGCATATTTAGGCTGCTAAAAATTTTCTTTATCTCTATAAGTAGGAAAGGCTCATGTGGATGTTTTCCACATGAGCCTTTCCTACTTATCAGAATGGTAAAAATAGGTGGTCTTTTACTTCTCAAACATCATTTTAGAGCATTTATTGATATCACCACATCCTAGTGTAATAACCAGATCACCTGGTTGCGCGTGAGACAGCACATATTCTGTGATACTTTCAAAAGAGGGAAGACAGATAGAACCTGGCATTTTTGCTGCCAAATCTTCTGAAGAAATACCATATTCATTTTTTTCTCGTCCGCCCATAATCGGAGCCAAAATGATCTGGTCCGCGATGGGAAG
>CAJUMG010000007.1:50207-68481 GCA_910587335.1 uncultured Oscillospiraceae bacterium | reverse complement strand
GCACCCGAACAAAATCATCAAACAGAATTTTTGTGCGGGAAAAGGTAAATGGCTGAAATACCGCCCACACCTTGTGAAAATGCATTTCCTTTGCCGCTTTTAAAGTCGCCTCCAGCTCAGCTGGATGGTGAGCATAGTCATCGGCAATCGTGAAACCATTTTTTTCACCCAAAATTTCGAACCGGCGTTTTGCCCCATGAAATTCTCTCAGATTCTCTCCTATCTGTTTTGGGCTAACTCCGACCTTCAGGCTAGCAGCACAAGCTGCCACAGCATTTAAAATGTTATGTTTTCCTGGAACAGAAAGTGACAGGTCTGCCAATTTTTCGCCTTTATACATGAGCGTAAAAGCAGTTACTCCTTGTGGGTGATAAGATACGTTAATAGGGTAATAGTCACAGGATGAATCTGACCCAAAGGTGATAACTTCTTTGCCCGTTAATCCTTCTATCGCTTTCCTGGTATTTTTATCATCACCGTTTATAATCAAAGTTCGGCTTGTTTTTTCTGAAAATTTATGGAATGAGCGGATAATATTTTCCAGTGTTCCAAAATATTCCAAATGATCAGCGTCAATGTTTAAAATAACTGATATATCTGGGGACAATTCTAAAAAATGATCATGAAACTCACAGGCTTCACAGATCATTAAATCACTATCGCCAACCCGTCCGCTGCCGTGAAGCAAAGGCAATTTACCCCCTATTACCACAGAAGGGTCCAGTCCGGCCCCAAGCAAAATCTGCGTAATCATAGAAGAAGTTGTCGTTTTTCCATGGGTACCTGAAACACAGATTGCATTGTGATATCCTTGCGAAATGAGGCCCAACATCTTAGCCCGTTCCAAAACCAGTGCGCCGGAATGCAAAGCGGCCGCCAATTCGGGGTTTTCTTTAGAAACAGCAGCTGTATAGATGACACAATCTGCTCCATCCAAATTGGCTGGATCATGTCCGATAAAAACGGGTATCCCCAGTACGTTGCGCTCATATTCTACTGTATCGGTTTCATTGTTATCCGAACCAGTGATATGGCAGCCTTTTTGATGAAGGATTTGCACAAGCGGAAACATGCCAGAGCCGCCAATACCAATGAAATGAAAATGTTTTTTGTTTTTTAATATTTCTTCATAACTGCCACACACAAATAAGCCCCCTAAATTATAGGATTTGTATGTTTATTATATTGCTTTATCAGAATAAAATAAACACCTTTTAAAAAATTTGCAAAGATTTTTTCAGATTGCATAAGGTTTTTCCTTTGTTCCATACTAAAAATATCAACAAGGAGGGAAAATCACGATGAATGTAACAGATATCCGAATCAGAAAAACCTATGAAGAAGGAAAGCTCAAAGCATTAGTATCGGTGACAATCGACCAGGATCTGGCTGTACATGATATTAAGGTCATTGAGGGAAGCGAACGGCTATTCGTGGCAATGCCAAGCAGAAAGGATGACAATGGGGTATTTCGGGACATTGTTCATCCAATCACAATGGAAGGGCGAAAAACACTGGAGGGCTTGATTTTAGAGGAATATCACAAGCATCTTTCCCAGCAGGAGGCTTATACAGAAGGTGGCGGTAAAAACCGCTGGTAATCAAAAAAGGATAACTGTTTTTGACAGTTATCCTTTTTTGATTACATATCTGACAAGTAAAAATGAAATTCCTGCAAAATCTCTTGCATTTTTGTAGTGAGAAAGATACAATAATATCCAGATAACTTTACTTAAAGAGGGTGAGGGCATGGGCAGGGATTTGATTTATTCGATTACACAGCAAATGTCGGGATTTTCAAAAGGACAAAAGCTAATTGCACAATATATTCTGGAGCATTATGACAAAGCGGCTTTTATGACAGCGGCAAAATTAGGAGTAACCGTTGGTGTTAGTGAATCGACAGTCGTTCGCTTTGCATCAGAATTAGGATTTGAAGGATACCCCCAGCTCCAACGGTCTTTGCAGGAATTGATTCGCAACCGTTTAACCTCTGTACAACGGATGGAGGTTACAAATGATCAATTGGGAGAAGGCAATATTCTGCATAAGGTATTGAATCTGGACATTGAAAAAATTCGCCGCACAATGGAAAAAATCTCTGTTGTAGATTTCGAACAGGCGGTAGATACAATCGTTAATGCAAAAAACATCTATATTCTTGGTGTGCGCAGTGCCTCGGCTTTATCTGGATTTATGAGCTTTTATTTCAATCAGATTTTTGAGAGTGTACGTTTGGTAAATACCACCAGCACCAGCGAAATGTTTGAGCAAATTATGCGGATCAGGGAAGGGGACGTTTTTATTGGGATCACCTTTCCGCGCTATTCAAAGCGAACTGTAAATGCCGCCACCTTTGCAAAGCAAAGTGGTGCAAAGGTAATTGCCATTACAGATTCTGAAATTTCGCCCATTGCCGAAATTTCAGACCATCTTCTTTTAGCACGCAGCGACATGGCTTCTTTTGTAGATTCATTGGTTGCACCTCTGAGCATGATTAATGCTTTGATTGTCGCCATAGGTATTCGGAAAAAAGATGAAATTTCGGTAACGTATGAGCGCTTAGAAAAAATCTGGGATGAGTATAGCGTATATGAAAAGATTGAGGAGCCCCGTAGATGAAACAATTTGACCTAATCGTTGTAGGCGGAGGTGCAGCCGGTCTAATTGCCGCTGGTATGGCAGCAAAAGAAGGTATACAAGTACTTTTAATAGAACGAAATCCTCGTATGGCTCGAAAGGTTTTGATCACCGGTAAAGGACGCTGTAATGTAACAAACAATTGCACCGAAGAAGTTTTTTTGCAAAATGTGTGCAGCAACAGCAAATTTCTTTTTGGGCCCATTCATCGTTTTTCGCCTCAAAAGACAATGGAGCTTGTAGAAGGTCTGGGCGTTCCATTAAAGGTCGAGCGAGGAAATCGTGTCTTTCCAGTTTCAGATAAGGCAATGGACATTGTAGATGCATTGGTTGCTTTTGCACAAAAGGCAGGCGTTGTTTTCTTGCAAAAGCATATTATTGGATTAGAGATATCAGATGGAGCAGTTCATGCCGTTCGAAGTGATGAAGGCGATATAATCTATGCCCCAAAAGTGATTATAGCGACTGGGGGGAAAAGTTATCCTCTGACAGGTTCGACAGGAGATGGGTATCTCCTTGCCACCCAAGCAGGACATACAATTATACCACCGAGACCGTCTTTGATCCCTGTGGAGACACAGGAAGACTGGTGCCAGGACTGTATGGGCCTTTCTTTAAAAAATGTAACACTCACTTTATGGGAGCAAGGAAGAAAAAAGCCTCTTTACAGTGAGTTGGGGGAGATGCTTTTCACTCATTTTGGTATATCTGGTCCTTTGGTACTCACCTCCAGCACTTATTTGAAAAAGGATTTATCTCGATATACGATGGAAATTGACCTGAAGCCAGCTTTAGAAAAACATCAGCTGGAATCACGTATTTTGCGGGATTTTGAAGCAAAACAAAATAAGGATTTTTTTAATGCCTTATCTGAACTGCTTCCACGTAAAATTATTCCTTCTATTGTACGTCTATCACAAATTCCAGCAGATAAAAAAGTACATCAAATAACGAGAGAACAGCGTGAAAGGCTCATTACAACAATCAAGCATCTGGTTTTGCATCCAAAAAGGCTCTTGCCAATTGAAGAAGCTATTGTTACCGCAGGTGGGGTTAATATAAAAGAAATTATCCCCCAAACAATGGAATCCAAGCTATGCCAAGGACTATATTTTGCAGGTGAAGTGTTAGACCTTGACGGAAGAACTGGTGGCTTTAATCTACAAATTGCATTTTCAACCGGTTTTGTTGCCGGACAGAGCGCTGGAAAGGAGAAATGATGGATGTATGCAATTGCAATAGACGGACCAGCTGGTGCTGGAAAAAGTACAGTTTCCCGCATAGTGGCAAAAGAAATCGGTTTTTTATATGTGGATACCGGAGCCTTATACCGCGCTGTGGCATATTCTGTTTTACAAAATAAAATTGAGCCCACTGATTCTAAAGCAGTTTGTGCTCTTTTACCCCATATGGAGGTTCGTTTAGGCTATGAGGATGGTGAACAGCAGGTTTATTTAAATAAAGAGAATGTAACAGACATGCTGCGAACTCCTCGGGTTTCGGCAGCAGCCTCTGCCGTTTCCTCCTTTGGACCAGTACGGGAGTTTCTATTTTCCCAGCAGAAGGATATTGCCCGGGAAAATAATATCATAATGGACGGGCGGGATATCGGCACGGTGGTATTACCGAATGCACAGGTTAAGATTTATCTGACCGCTACAGCAGAGGAAAGAGCAGGTCGCCGTTTTGATGAATTACGGCAAAAAGGGGAAAACATTGCTTTTGATACAGTACTTGCCGATATAAGAAAACGGGATGAAAACGATATGAACCGAAAAGTGTCTCCCTTGCGTCAAGCGCCAGATGCAATTGTAGTGGACACCTCTCAAATGGATTTTATGCAATCTGTTCAGGCAATATTGGAAATTATTGAAAAGAAAATAGGGCAGGGAATAAAATGACAAATTGGTTTTATTATTTAGGAAAAATGGTAACGGGCTTCATCTTCCGGATATGGTTCCACATGGAATTTTATGGTCAGGAAAATCAGCCAAGGGACCGTGGCTATATTCTGTGTTGCAATCATCGCTCAGGTTTGGATCCTGTATTGGTTGCTCAGAAAGTGAAAAAGCCAATTCGATATATGGCAAAATCCGAACTATTTCAGAATAAATTCGTAAGCTTTATCATCCGTCATCTGGGCGCTTTTCCAGTAGCACGTGGCAAAGGGGATACCAGTGCTATTGATACTGCTGTTGAGACTGTAAAAAGCGGAAGGGTATTAGGACTATTCCCAGAAGGAACTCGTTCCCATGACGACCAGCTCCTGCGGTTTAAATCCGGTGCTGTTGTGATTGCTTCTCAAAGCGGTGGGGATTTGCTCCCAGCTTCTATTTGGTACAGTGGAAAAAAATTCCGATCCAAAGTCGTTATTCGGTACGGCAAACCGATCTCTAACAGCCAAATTTTAATTGAAGGAAATTCTACAAAACAGATAAAAGCGGTTGTGTCTATGCTGCATGAAGAAGTAGAAAAACTTTTGGAGGAAACAAGATTGTGCAAATTAAAATAGCAAAGACCGCTGGATTTTGCTTTGGTGTAGATCGGGCAGTCAAAATGACTTTTCAAGCAGCGAAAAGTCATCCTCGTACAGTTACATTGGGACCTATTATCCATAATCCGCAAATTGTTGAACAGCTGGCAAAAATCGGGGTTCATGCGGTAGGCGGACCAGAAGAAATTCCCCAAGGAGCAACTGCTGTAATCCGGTCCCATGGGGTTGCCCAATCTGTATACGATTATCTACAAAAACTTCGCATTCCATATATAGATGCAACCTGTCCTTTTGTAGCAAAGATTCATCAAATTGTAAAAGAATACAGCGAAAAAGGCTATCATATTTTGGTGGCCGGGGATAGAAATCATCCGGAAGTTGAGGGGATTGTTGGGTTTTGTAAAAACGGTGCAACCGTTTTTAAATCTTTAGATGAGCTAAAGATCATTGCAAATGATAAAGGGAATTGGAAAAATGATCCAACTGTTTTAGTTGCGCAGACTACTTTTCATACCCAAGAATGGAGAAAATCTGCATTTTTCGCGAAAAAAGTCTATACAAACCTGATTATTTTTGATACAATATGTAATGCTACCGAAATGCGACAGCAAGAAGCGGTTATATTGGCAAAAGAGTCAGATCAAATGGTGGTGATTGGGGGTAAAAACAGTTCTAATACTGTAAAATTGGCTGATATTTGTAGTCAATTTTGCCCAACGATTCATATTGAAAAAGCTAGCGAGTTGCCGCATTTTAATTTCTCTACAGATTTTTTGGTTGGTGTCACTGCCGGTGCTTCGACTCCGGCTTGCATAATTAAGGAGGTACAAGAAACCATGAGTGAATTTATTACAAACGATGAATTAAGCTTTGGAGAGATGCTGGATCAGTCTTTCAAAAGTACATATAACGGTAAGAAGGAGACGGGTGTTGTTGTTGGTATTACCCCCACTGAGGTTCAAGTTGATATTGGCACAAAGCATACCGGATATGTGCCGTTAAATGAATTAACCGATGATCCTAACGCCAAAATCGAGGATCTTGTCAAGGTTGGAGATGAAATTGAGCTATTAGTTGTTCGTGTAAACGATGTTGAGGGGACAGTTGTTCTTTCTAAAAAACGTTTGGACGCTATCGCTGGTATGATGAAGGTCCAAGAGGCTGCTGAATCTGGAGAAATTTTAGAAGGTAATGTAATTGAAGCGGTTAAGGGTGGCGTAATCGTTTCTTGCAACGGTGTGCGGGTCTTTGTTCCCGCTTCGCAGGCCAGCTTGTCTCGCGTAGAAAATCTGGAAGAGCTGGTAAAACAGCATGTTTCTTTAAGAATTTTGGAATGTAAAGATGCTGGACGCGGTCGTAAACGTATTATTGGATCGATGAAATCCGTCTTAAAAGAACAGCGAAAAGCCCAGGAAGAAGCGTTTTGGCAGTCGGTTGAAATTGGTAAAAAATATACCGGCGCTGTGAAATCTCTCACTTCTTATGGTGCTTTTGTTGATCTGGGCGGCGTGGATGGCATGGTTCATATTTCTGAACTTTCCTGGAATCGTATTAAGCATCCATCAGAAGTTGTGAATATTGGCGAGGTTTTAGAGGTTTATATTAAAGATATTGATACCGAAAAACATAAAATTTCTCTAGGTTATAAGAATGAAAAGGACAACCCATGGGAAATTTTGAAGAATGAATATCCGGTCGGAACTGTTTCAAAGGTTAAAATTGTGTCTGTTACTACCTTTGGTGCTTTTGCGCAGATTATTCCTGGTATTGATGGCTTAATCCATATTTCTCAAATTTCATCTGAAAGAGTCAACAAAGTTTCTGATGTACTAAATGTCGGCGATGAGGTAGAGGCAAAGATTACTGAAATCGACTTTGAGAAAAAGCGCGTAAGCTTGTCTATGCGTGCTGTTAATGAGGCTACACCAGAATCTGAAGAGGCTGAATAAGTCCGTGATTTCGGTAAGTGAAACTGGGGAAAAGTTTGATCATCAAAAATGATGTGGAAGATACGGACACTTTGTGTTCGTATCTTTTTTATATCACTTTAAGGAAGTCCCACCGCATAATACGTTAGCAAGGGATCCATACTTTTTTTGATTATATTTTGGAGAAGACTCGGTCTCTCTTTGAAAAACAATAGAAAAGTTCGCTTTGGGATCAAATACTGTAATATAAAGAGACTTTTCGGTGTTTTTCTTCTGGGGTGTATCAACAAATACATAAATAATTAGATTTTCTTATAAATCCGCCAGCGGTCAACCCCAAATTTCTCTAAAACGCAGTAAAGGAGCATGACATGGTTTTTAGCAGTATTATTTTCCTCTTTCGCTTTTTGCCCATCACGCTTTTTGCTTACTATATCGCACCAAAAAGGATGAAAAATATTATTTTGGTGATTTTCAGTTTATTTTTCTATTCTTGGGGAGAAGTGCGATATTTTCCCATCATGATCGCATCCGTTCTAGTGGATTATACCGTTTCTTTAATCATTGAAAAAAATAGAAGTAAAATACTTGTTTGCAGAATATGTATGGGAATTTCTATATTTTTTAATTTGGGGATGCTATTCTTTTTTAAATATACAAATTTCTTTGTAGAGAATATTAATATGCTTACAGGAGCTTCTTTGAAAGGGATTAAACTGACCCTGCCTTTAGGAATCAGTTTTTATACCTTCCAAACCTTATCTTATACAATTGACGTATACCGAAATAAGACGGCTGCTGAACGTAATATTATCAATTTCGCGGCTTTTGTAACTTTGTTTCCACAATTGATTGCTGGTCCAATTGTTAAGTATACAGATATCAGTCGGGAGTTGTTAGACCGAAAAATTAATTTAGCGCAAATAAATGATGGCATCACTTTATTCATTTTTGGATTGGGAAAAAAAGTGTTGATTGCAAATAATATTGGCAGCTTATGGAACCAGGTACAAGAATTGGGGTTCGCAAATGTATCTACTCCTCTTGCTTGGCTGGGGATTTTGGCATATTCTTTCCAAATCTATTTTGATTTCAGCGGGTATTCTCTCATGGCAATTGGTATGGGGAAAATGTTGGGTTTTGAATTTCCTAAGAATTTTAATTATCCTTACATTTCAAAAAGTATGACTGAATTCTGGCGGCGCTGGCATATCACATTAGGTTCTTGGTTTAAAGAATATGTCTACATTCCCTTGGGAGGAAATCGTGTATCTGCCCCTCGCAGATACTTAAATATTTTTATCGTTTGGGCGGCTACTGGATTTTGGCATGGAGCTAGCTGGAACTTTATTTTATGGGGACTGTTCTTTTTCGTTTTTTTAGTGGTTGAAAAAACCTTTCTTTTAAAATATCTTGAAAAAAGCCATGTTCTCTCCCATATTTATGTATGCTTATTTTTAATTCTCAGTTGGGCTATTTTTGCCATTACCGATCTTTCACAATTGGGTATTTTCTTCCAAAAACTTATTTCCTTTACAGGTGGAAATGATTGGATGTATTATTTACGCAATTATTTTATTACTTTTTTACTAGCTATTTTCTGTTCTGTTCCTTTAGTAGAAAAGTTATATAATAAAGTGAAAGATTTTACTATCCTAAATTTTTTGATTTTGTCATTTATCTTCCTTTCTTCTGTAGCCTATTTAGTGGACGCTACCTATAATCCTTTTCTGTATTTTAGATTTTAAGAGGGAACAAATATGAAAAAAATCCTAAAATATCCATTCGTTTTTCTTTTCTTTCTCTTTCTGCTTGGCTACATGATTTTTGATATTTCTGTATCCAACAAAGAAGTTTCTGACTTGGAAAACAAGAAATTGGAACAACGGCCGGTTTTTACCTTATCCTCGTTTTATCATAATAAGTTTTCTCCAAAATACGAAAGCTATATCAATGATCAATTTGTCTTGCGGGATCAGTGGATTAGTTTAAAGTCCCGTTTGGAAAGCATGCTTGGAAAAATTGAGAATAACGGGATTATGTATGGTAAAGACGGATTTATGTTCCAACACTACTCCACGGTAGATTTGGAACGGATCCATACAAATACAGAATTTGTGAATGAATTTATAGAAAAATATCCTCATCTTTCTGTAACAATGGGGATTATTCCCAACGCCTATACAATCTATCCAGAAAAGGTACCAAAAGGGGCAGGGCAGGTGGATCAGGTCGAATTGATAGAAAAAATCTACGGGCAGTTGCCAAGTTCTGTGCAGACACTAGATCTTTTTACCTCTTTACAAGAAAGAAAAGATGAGTATCTTTTTTATCGTACAGACCACCATTGGACAACCCTTGGCGCATATTACGGATATTCAAAATTTTGTGCAGAAAAGGGGTGGGCACCAGTTGAATTGGATACAATTTCCAAAACAGAGATAGGCAACTTTTATGGAACTTATTTTTCTAAAAGTAAACTGTATAATGCAGTTCCAGATACAATAAGTTATTATGATATTCCAATAACAAAAATTACAATCGACGATAAGGAAGTGAATGGTTTATATGATCTGGAAAAATTTCAGGAAAGAGATAAATATGCTGCATTTTTATGGGGGAATCATGGTATTACGGTAATAAAGAGTGAAAATAATTTCCGAAAAGAAAAAGGGGAGACCAGCCGAATTCTAATTATAAAAGATTCTTACGGTAATTGTTTTTCTCCGTTCTTAACCTACCAATATGATGAGGTCTATATTGTCGATCTTCGAGCCATTCCAGTTAAAATGAGTGAATTTTTAGATGAAATAGATTTTGATGATGTTTTAATTCTTTATAATTTTATGAATTTTGCTACAGACACCAATTTGGCAAAGCTTCGGTATTAGTTTTCAAAATATTAAGCGGTGCATAGATTCATCCATGCACCGCTTAAATTTATTGCTTATTTAATCTAAAGTAGAATAAACGACTTTTCCATCGCAGATTGTCAGGCAAACTTTTATATCTTTTACAGAATCAATAGATGCTGTGAAAACATCTCCGTCTAAAACAGCGATATCTGCCCATTTTCCTGCCTCCAAGGTACCGACACGATCTTCACGCGCCATACCAATATGGTTATTGATGGTCCAAGCCTGCATAACTTCGCCAACGGTCATAGTGTGCTTACCATCGTAAGCAGGTTCTGTATCTGTTCCAAGACGGCCGCTTACACAGTGGTAAATAGACTGTGCTACATCTGGAATAAACAACGGAAGATCTGTCTGAGCACCGATTTTAACACCAGCATCAACCATTGCCCGATAGTTGTTATGACGATCCATACGCCACTCACCATATTTTTCAGTCATTGTGTTAAGACGCTCCCGACCTCCAAAAGCGCCCATTTGCAAACAAACTTCTGCTGGTGTATCCATTTTGGCCATACGTTTCAGATCATCAGGATGAATAACAGAGGTAAAGAAAACAAATCCCTGTCGATTTATTAAGCGACCATTTTCATCCTTTTGGCACTTATCGTACATATCCAAAATTCTCCGGACAGATGCATCGCCGCCAGCAGTCAACGTACTACGCAGGCCAACACGGTCAATCTCCAAAACCCATTTTTCCAAAGATTCATAGTCAAAATCTTCAAATACACCGATTTTTTCTTTTCCAAAATCTTCGGCATATTCATTATTTTTTGTCAGTAGGTCACTGGCTGGATAGTATAAATTATAGCCATCGAAGAACAGTTTATCGCTATTGAAATTGTTCTTTGCCCAAACGCCATATGGCACATTCGGTATATCGGCAACCGCCTGAGACATAAAGGCGACACGAAGAGTCAGTCTATCCTCATCCTCTAATTTTTTCAGGATATTCGTAAAGCCGTAAAACTCATCAAAACCCATTTCCATGGTGGTAGTAATTCCGCGGCTGTTCAACAGTTTCATATATGAAACAAAATCGTCAACCACAAATTCTTCGTCAGAAAGATACGCGTTCATTGCGCGCCAATTGCCTTCGGCAAAAACATGTTCAGGGTCAATCCGATAGAATTCAAGCGCCATTGTGTTAAGCCAAGCCTGACGGCGGTTAGAATGAACGATGATAACCGGTCGATCAGAAATAACTTTATCTAACACCTCGGGACCAGGAATTTTGCCGCCCACATTTTCCCAGATAATACCATGACCAAAAACAATTTTCTTTTTCGGATTTCTTTCCGCATAGTCCTGGATTACATGAAGCGCTTCGTCTAAACTTTTTACATTTGTTAAATCTGCTCCTAAAAAACCAAATTCGTATCCGGTAAAGAAGGAATGCGTGTCCGTAAAACCAGGTGAAATAACACGATTGCCCAAATCATAAACTTTTGTATGTTCATCAACCCACTGATTTTTTTCTTCAATCGGGCCAACACCAACAATTAAACCATCTTTAACTGCAACATATAGAGGTGACGGTTCCAAAGTCTTTGCTGTGAAAACATTTTGAGAATACAAAAGAATATCTGCCGACATTGTAACAACTCCTTTTATGAGATAAACTAATGATAGCACATATGACAACCTAAGACAAGATAAACAAAGGAAATTTGTTACATAGTATTTTTTAGAACTTTTCGTTTTCACTCCTCTAAATTTCGCTAAATTTTGATTTAGCGAAATTATATATTGAAATAATCCCCTTCTCTTTGGTAATCGACGAATGGTTTGCCAAATTTCATTTTTGCATCTATAATAAAACCAAACCAATGTGAAATGAGGTCTTTCGATTATGAATTCCGCTATTTTAAAAAAGTGTCCACAGCTTTTGCGAGACTTTCTTTTTTATATGGAAACCATTCGTGGCCGTTCTCCAAAAACGGTTGAAGCATATTATACAGATTTACATACCTTCTTTTGCTTTATGAAAGCTTATAAGCATGATCTTTCCAAATATGATAACTTAAATGAAATAGATATTTCTGATATTGGACAGGAATTTATCCGTTCCATTACCCTCTCCGACGTATATGAATATCTAAACTATACCATGTCTGAACGAGAAAACAATGCCAAAACCCGTGCAAGAAAAGTTTCTTCCTTACGTTCTTTTTTTAAATATTTGACAACAAAAGCCAATATTTTAGAAGATAATCCTATCCAAGAACTGGAAATTCCAGCACTTAAAAAGTCCCTTCCAAAATATTTGACTTTGGAACAGAGTCTAGAATTGCTATCACATGTAGATTCTTCTTCTCCCAAACGTGATTTTTGTATGGTAACCCTTTTTTTAAACTGTGGAATTCGATTGTCGGAGTTGGTTGGTTTAAATTTATCTAGTATTCATTTAAAAGAAAAAAAGATGACTGTTCTGGGAAAAGGAAATAAAGAACGTCTTTTGTATTTAAATGATGCCTGTATTCACTCAATTGAAGAATATTTGAAGGAACGTTCACAAATTTCTGGAATCAAAGAAAAAAATGCTCTCTTTTTGTCTAGTCGCGGAACACGTATTACTACACGGCGGGTACAACAAATTATCCAAAGATCGCTGGAACAGGCTGGACTAGCTGGTCAAGGATTCTCTGCCCATAAGCTAAGGCATACAGCCGCTACCCTGTTATATCAACAGGGCGGTGTAGACATACGGGTTCTACAAGAGATGTTAGGGCATGTGAACCTTGGAACAACAGAAATATATACACATACTTCAAGTCAGCAACTAAAAGATGCGGCAGAAAGTTCTCCACTAAAAAATGTCAAGCCTCCTAAAAATAAAAAAACTGTTAAGCAGGATTAGCCATCCTGCCGAAGAGCCTCAACAGGCTTTAAATTTGCTGCTTTTAACGATGGATAGGAGCCAAAAACAATTCCAATAATCACGGCAAAGACAATAGTAGAGCAAATTGATCCACTTTCTAACAAAAAGTCCATGTGGATAACCTGGCATCCAATCCAAAAAACGCCCAACCCTACTGCTGTTCCCAAAATACTACCTAAAAGTGACAACACAAATGCTTCAATTAAAAATTCCCGAACAATCATTCCCTTTGTTGCACCAATTGATTTTTTTATGCCAATCTCACGGGTTCTTTCACTTACAGCAGCCAACATAACCGACATGATCCCCAATCCAGCTACCACCATAGAAATCCCCGCAATTACAGCTAAAATTTGTGATACAATCTGCATAATGTTATTTAGTTTCTCCTTTTGCATGGCAATATTTTGCGTTTGAAAAATACCACTTTTCCCTTCCCTCTCCTCTAATTGTGTTATAATCTGTTCCGAAAACGCCTCGACTTCCTCCTCATTATCCAATTGCAAAGCAATCTGGTCAAATCCGCTTTTCCCAAATACTTGCTGCATAGAAGAATAAGGGAGATATACAAAAGATGGCACATATTCTCCCATAAAACTCTGTAATAAATTTCCTCCTGAAGATACAACTCCTACAATTTCAAAGCTTTCTCGGCGCCCATCCAGAATAATATCCATTTCTTTCCCAGTGATATTCTCTCTATGGTAAAAGGCCTGTGCCATTGTTTCATCTACAAGGCAGACCTTTTTACACGAACGAATATCCTCTTTTCGAAACAATCTGCCATACTGTATATCTAAATGAAAAATCTGTTTTTCACCGGCGTCAACTCCCCAAATCATTCCGTCAGCTGACAAACCTCTCATTTCAATTTTTGCTTTTTCCGTAAGGATCGGAACAGCTTCGACAATCTGGGGACGAGATTGCAAAAAGTCCAAGTGCTCCTCATTTAATTGTACATCACTTCCAGTTAGGCCATCTATAGAAACGGTTAATGCACCAATACCTAAGCTATTGATTTCTTGATTTACAGTTTGTGTTCCAATAGCCCCGATAGAAGAAATTAGTATAACCGATGCAACGCCTATAGAAATTGATAGAATCGTCAAAAAAGTGCGAGATTTTTTTCTATCCAAGTTCTGGAAAGCACATTTTAATAAATCCATTTCGCTACTTCTCTCCTCGCACATTAATCAACTGATTTTCCTCAAGCCCAGATGGTGAAAGAATTACATCATCCCAAAAGGACAAACCGCTTTGTATTTCAACAGCTTCTGGCATTTCCACACCGGTTACAATGTTGCGACGAACGGCCCGACCATTTTGAGCGACCAAAACATATTCTGTGTTGTCTTTATCCTGACATACTGCTTCATATGGTAAAGAGAAGTATTTCACAGGTTCTTCAGGCATCAAGACTACCTCTACAGAATATCCGCTTTTTAAATTTTCATCCCAGTCATAAACAATCAATTCCGTTTGAACTACAGTCTCACTGGTAAAACCATTGTATTCTTTTTGTGCTGTCGGAAAAATTTTTTGTACCACAGCTTGATAAGTTCTTCCATTTAGTCCCTCTCCCTGAATAAGAGCAGCGGTTCCTACCTGAATTTCATCAACATCGCTTTGCCGCAATTGAATCGTAACTTTACAACTTTCGATTGAGTTGACAACAATAGCTGCTTTATTGGGAGAACAAAGTGTATCAGCCGATAAATTAACCTGTGTGACGATTCCATCCATTGGAGAAAAAAGATCAGATGGAATAAAAAGAGCATCCTCAGAACGTTGAACCGGTGATGTAGTTCTTGTATTAAACACCTGTGCTGCGGCTTCATCTGTTAAGCCATATGCCTTTCCATATTCTTCGAGAAGCTTTTTTTCTTTTAATGTTTGATTTTCGTCAGAAGTGTATACTCCCTGCGCCAGTACAGTTTTGGTTAATTGTGTATCAATGCTTGCTAGCAACTCCCCTTTTCGCACGTAATCACCTGGTTCAACAAAAATATTGGATGGTATTACAGCTGTTTCCAAATAAATCTCTTTTGTATCAGAAGGCTCGACCTGCCCAATATAAGAAATTGTCCTTTGATAAGTAATTGCTTCTGGCTTTACAGTGTTTACTGGTACCGCTATTTTATAAATGATGGTTGGCAGATATGCCAACAAGGAACCAAGTAGCATTGGAACAAGTAGTAGGACAAATCTTTTTTTCATAAAATTTCCTCCCCTGCTTTTTACAGATACAAAATTTAGTATCTCGGCTGGGAGAAAAAACATACACAAAAGAATATTTAAATTTCTGTAACGTATACTAAAGCCTGAGGTGATCGGTTTTGAATTTAATTCCATGTGATAAAGACTGTATAAACCAACTAGAAGGCTATTGCAACCTAACCGGTATATCTGATGTTTCTGGAACCGCCGAAAAAGGATGCTTATATTATCAGGCAAAAGATGCCCCCCAAAAAAACAAAGGTTAAAAATAGAACGCAAAAGCAGAGAATCAACCACCTTCGAAGCGACTGGTTCTCTGCTTTTATGTGTACTGCAGAACAGGAACTGAATTGGCAACTTCTGCTCTTTTCAATAAATGGAATATTACTCCCCTCCAGCGTTATCGACTCACATATTGAAAAGCTTCGGAAATAGAGCTAAGTCCAATTAATTCTATTTCATACAATTCCCGATGTAAATTTTTCATGGAGGCTCTTGGTATTAAACATTTTTTAAAGCCCAATCTTTGCGCCTCTTTTACTCGCATTGACAATTGCTCGAATCTCTCCTGCCAGTCCTATTTCTCCAAAAGCGATTACCCCATCGTCAATTGGTTTATCAAGGAGACTTGATATCAGCGCTAAAGAAATAGGAAGATCCACAGCAGGCTCGTCCAAACGTAAACCTCCAACAATATTAATATAAGTATCAAGATTGCCAAAAAAATATCCTGCACGCTTTTCCAATACAGCTATTAACAAAGCAGTTCGATTAAAATCAAATCCTGTAGACATTCTGCGCGGTGTGCCAAAACTCGTCTTTGAAACCAATGCCTGAACCTCAGCCATAATAGGGCCGGATCCTTCCATTACACAGGCAACACAGGTTCCAGAAACGTTACTGGGCCGACCCGACAAAAGCATCATAGAAGGATTTTCTACCTGCCTTAAGCCTTCACCAGTCATTTCAAATACACCGATCTCATTTGTAGAGCCATATCGATTTTTTACCGCTCGCAAAATTCTGTAAGATAAATGCCGCTCCCCTTCAAAGTATAAAACCGCATCTACAATGTGCTCCAATACTTTAGGTCCGGCTATTGCTCCATCCTTGTTCACATGTCCAACCAAAAAAATAGCAACTTCCTCATTTTTAGCAACTCTTGCCAATATTTGTGTACATTCTCTTACTTGAGAAACACTGCCCGAAGAGGAATTTACTGAAGCAAAATTCATAGTCTGTATCGAATCTACCATAACAATGTCTGGTTTCGTTTGTATAATCGTATGTACCACATTTTCAATATCGGTTATGGAAGCAAGAAGAAGGTTGTCTGTTTCTACCCCAAGCCGTCTGGCACGCAATTTGACTTGGGAGCGGCTCTCTTCTCCCGATACATATAAAATTTTCTTTTTCTCCCCAAGATATTCACAAATTTGGAGCAACAGTGTGGACTTTCCTATTCCAGGATCGCCGCCCAATAAAACTAAAGAGCCGCGTACAATGCCGCCGCCCAAAACCCGATCCAATTCGCTAATGCCTGTATAGTAGCGAACCTCTTCATTGGAATCGACATCTTTTAGTCTTGTAACTGCATCGGGGTTATAGCCTGCTGGGGGGACAGAGCCCAAAGCAGCCGAGACAGATGGCGCTTTTGCCGTGGGCTGCTTGATCTCTTCCAAAAAAGTATTCCATTCTCCACACTCTGGACATCGGCCATACCATTTGGGAGATTCGTATCCACAATTAGAACAAACATAAACCATTTTAGCTGTTTTTGCCATATTACTCATCCTTTTTCTTATGAATCTGCCAGGCAATTCATTAGTGCGGAACAAATTGAAAATGCAATTTGCTCTTGATATTCTTCATCTGTTAAACGGGCTGCCTCTTCAGAATTCGATAAAAATCCGCATTCTACCATTACTGCTGGTTTTGTAGCCTGATAAAGGATATAGATATCCTTTGTAGCTTGTTTAACTTCCCTTTTATTTTCTGGCTGAAGATACCCAGTAATCGTCCTTTGCAGCATTTCGGCCAATTCTTTACTTTCAGGACAGTTTTTTCCGTAAAAAACCTGTGTACCGTGGGCGGCGCTTTGGGAGTATTTATTCTGATGAATACTGATCAATATTCCAGAAGAAGTATTTTCCAACAATTGAAGACGATTTTTTAAGTCGGAGGTCTTCTGCTGCCGGACCGTTTTAGCATCAGGATTATGAATCGACTTATCGGTATCTCGAGTTAAAATCGTCTGAAAACCATAAGCGCGCAACATAACATCCAATTTTAAGGCGATAGATAGATTGATTTCTTTTTCAATTTGTCCATCAATTCCAACAGCGCCGCCATCCATTCCGCCATGTCCAGCGTCAATAATAATCACCGGCGACGGAGAATAGGCGGCTAAAATCGGTTTGGATTGATGAACATGAAGTAGAATACCAGTAACACTTATAAAGCTCAGTGCAATAAAGCAAAAAAATACCCAAAAATGATTGATTTTTTTTCGCATATCCCAAATCACCTCAAATGAATCTATGAAACTTTTTGGGGTGATTATGACAATTGTTTTCTCAATGCCTGTGTTTTTTCCTTAACCTTCTCACATTGTCTGATGGGTAAACAATTATTTTTTATTTGGCTCCTTTTTAAATAAAATATTATGAACAACAGGTATTTCTTTAAAGGTTACATAATAACCAAAGTGGCTAATCAATGGCACAACAAATTGATATGCAATGAGAAAAAGCATTCCCAGCCAAGTTCCATTCGTTTTGGCGGGAACAGCAAAATCAATCCATTCCCGCAGATGGATATTCAAAAATACATAAACGGAGTTGATATTCTTTGTCACGCCGAAAAAGGTCAAAAAAGGGATAATTGTGGTCAGCATATGGGGAATCATAACGATAAAACCAGCCTTTAAGCCCTTTTTAGGCCGATTCAAACTTTCCAGCGAATACGGAATCTCTTCAGGATAATGTTCTTTATATCGCAGGATCTTTCTATCCTGGTCCGCTTGTCTGGAAGCGACATAATACGGAAAAATACAATACATGAAAAGATAAGCAACCGCCATGAAAAGGCTTTGCCAAAAGTTAGCTTCTTGGATATTCAGAATTCGATCAATACAGAAGCAGACAAAAATACCAAAAACAGAACAAATATTCTACCATTCTTTCTCATACTGACC
>CAJUMG010000007.1:27417-50197 GCA_910587335.1 uncultured Oscillospiraceae bacterium | reverse complement strand
AAAAAAAAAAAAAAAAGACTAAAAGGTGTTTGTTTCATAAAAATATTCTTTTCCTTTCCCTTTATATTAACTAGATAATTCGAATATTGAGAGTATCCGTACTGCTGGTAGGGTTTGTTCGATTAGAAGAAATAACGATTACAGGATCCCCCTTCTGAACAAGTCCTGTCTCCTCTGCTTTTAGTAACGCCTGACTAGTAATTTCGTCAGAAGAGCACTTCTCCTCCCCGCTAATCGCCGTTATCCCCCAATTAAGTGCTAAACGACTGCAAACCTTTTCTGAAGTCACAACGGCGATTACCGGGCAACTGGGTCGATACCCAGCCATCGTTCGCGCCGCTTTCCCTGTTTTACTCTCAACAATAATCGCCTTAGCGCCAATGTGTAGAGCAGCGCTTTTTGCAATCATACAAATAGTATGCCGAAAAGAAAAATCACCATATTGTGGTCCTTGAATCAGTTCCTGCTTTGTTAGGTATTTTTCATTTGACTCAGCCTCTTCACAAATAGATGCCAACGCTTTGACGCTTTCCACCGGATACTGTCCAGCTGCTGATTCACCAGAGAGCATAACAGCGCTGGTTCCGTCATAAACAGCATTTGCCACATCGCTGATTTCTGCTCGTGTAGGCCTAGGAGAAGCTGTCATAGATTCCAACATCTGCGTTGCGGTAATCACGTACTTTCCGTTGGCAATACATTTGCTGATTAACATTTTTTGAATAGCGGGGAGCTTAATAAAAGGAATTTCCACCCCCATATCCCCTCTTGCAACCATAATTCCATCACTTTTCTGGATAATTTCATCAATACGGTCAACGCCGCTTTGATTTTCAATTTTTGCAATAATTTCAACGTCTTCATATCCTAAACTATCCAGATAGTCTCGCAACATCATTACATCATCTTCCGATCGAACAAAAGAAGCAGCAACATACTGGGCTCCCATTGCAAGAGCAAACTCCAAATCCTCCCGATCGGCCTTACTCATATACGGCATAGAAATTGTAAAATTGGGAATATTGATGCTTTTTCGATCGGAAAGCTTCCCTCCTTTTACAACTTTACAGACAATCCTGTCCTGCTGTACTTGAATCACAGACAAGGACATTTTTCCATCGTCAATTAAAATTTCCATTTTTCCCAGCTCATCGGCAGATTTTTCGGCCAGCAGCTCAATCAATCTTGTATATGTTATACTGACCTTCTCCTCATCTCCACAGCAGGATTCCTTCATTAAAGAAAAATTTTGTCCTTCTTTTAACATGACAAAACCATTTTGAAAAGTGCCTATTCGGACCTCTGGCCCCTTTGTATCAATCAAAACAGCAACAGGTTTTCCACTTTCTCGAATCGCTTCCTTCACCAAATTCATCCGATGCTTTAACTCTTCATGCGTACCATGGGATAAATTAAAACGAACGACGTTCATTCCAGCGTTTATCATTTGGAGCAACGTATCTTTTTTATCACATGCAGGACCAACTGTACATACAATTTTGGTTTTTCTCATAAATATCTCTCCCTTTCATCTTACTTTTTTCACCATTTATCAATAAATATAACCCAAACTCTGTGAAGAAAGAACTTTTAAATTTCAAAAGCAATAAAAATAAAAGACCTGCAAACTGCAGGTCTTTTATTGGAGCGGGTTACGAGGCTCGAACTCGCTACCTCCACCTTGGCAAGGTGGCGCTCTACCAGATGAGCTAAACCCGCAATCACTTCTCTAAGTATAACGAAACATACATCATATGTCAAGTATATTTTCTCCATGAAAAACTGTCTTTTTTCTTTCTTTTCTGCTATAATCAAAAAAGAAAAAAGCAAAGATGGAATGAGGGGAAACGATGGAATATCAAATATGCTATGAAAATTGGAAAAATACATTTTCGGTTCCCTGTGATGTGGCCGACAAGCTTTTACTTGGCTGCGGTGCTGTACAGTTAAAGGTCCTGCTTCTGGTGTTAAGGAATCAGTCCGAACCCATTTCTCCAGAAGAAATTTCAAAATTCCTTTCTCTTCCAGCGTCAGATATCCGGGATGCACTCAATTATTGGGTTGCATCCGGTATTTTGAAAGAGACTTTTGCTCCGATTATTCCATCTGAATCAACCGGACAGTCGCAGACAGCCGAACCAAATTCTTTAGTAAAGGTTTTAAACTCAACAGAAAAAACAACTAACAAGGCATCTACGCCTACTGAAGGAAAGCCTTCCCCTGCTCGTATGACAGCCAGCGAAATTCACGAAATGACACAAAGACAGCCGGTTATTCGGTCTTTGCTGCATGAAACAGAGGCAATTTTGGGTAAAACTTTGACTTCTACCGATATTTCGACTATTATTTCCTTATATGATTGGGCTGGAATTCCTGCAAACGTCATTCTAATGGCGGCAGCTTACTGTGCTTCTATCGATAAACGCAACCTTCGATATATGGAAAAAATAGCACTTTCCTGGCAGGAAATGGGGTTGGACACTGACAAGGCGATTGAAGAATATTTGGATCGCCAATCCGTTCTTCGAAAACAAGAACAAGAGGTACAAAGTGCTTTCGGCATTTATGATAGACGGTTAACACCCAAAGAACAAAAATACATTGATCAATGGTATACAGACTATCAGTTTTCTATTGACCTAATTCGGCTTGCCTACGAAAAATCAGTGGATAATACGGGAAAAATCAGCTTTCCATATATCCATAAAATTTTATCTACCTGGCATGAAAAAGGATTTAAAACTCCAGAAGAAGCTATAACAGAATCTTTGCCGCGTACAAAACCCAAAGCAGAAAAGCAAAAAGAGTATTCATTTGATTTGGAGGAATTTGAGCGGCGTCATCGCTGGCATGTCCCCACAATTGATTAGGAGAATGTGTATGTCTTATTCCAAGGAACTGTTAGAATACGGCCAAATAGTGCTAAGCCGCAGAAGGCAGCAAGCGTCTTATTTGTTAGAAGAGCGCAAAAATGAACTATATTCTCGTTTTCCACGACTGAAAGAAATTGAACTGGAGTTGAGTACAACAGGATATCATGCTATCCGAACGGCTATATCTGGCAAAAAAGGATTTTGTCAGTTAGAAAAGATAAAGGAAAAGAATCTTTCTTTGCAACAGGAACGGCGGGATATTCTCCATTCTATCAATCTTCCTGATAATTATCTAACTGAATCTTTTTTCTGTTCGATTTGCCATGATGAAGGATACAAAAACGGAAAGCGATGTAAATGCTACGAGAAAATCCTGAAAGAAGAGTCTTTCAGAAGGTTAAATAGTCAATCCCCTTTGACTTTATGCGACTTTTCCAATTTTGATCTTACCTATTACTCTTCTCTTTCTCGGGGAGAAGAATCTTCGCCTCGAGAACAAATGGGAAAAATTCTCCAATATTGTAAACGCTATGTTCAAACCTTCTCCCCTGCATGTGATAATCTTTTAATGAGCGGTCGGACAGGGCTTGGCAAAACCCATCTATCTCTTTCCATTGCAAAAGCAGTAATTGACAAAGGTTTTGGTGTCGTTTATGGATCTGCGCCTGATCTTTTGTCCCAAATTGAGCGGCAACGTTTCTCTCGTGCCGAAATAGATCTACAACCATTAGAGCTGATATTGGCTTGTGACCTATTGATTTTGGATGATTTGGGCGCTGAATTTTCTACCTCTTTTACAAACGCTACTATTTATCAGCTGATGAATACTCGTTTGAACAAACGCCTACCCACTATTATCAGTACTAATCTAACCCCACAAGAAATGTTGAATCTTTACGGAGAGCGTGTTTTTTCGCGTATTATCGGCCATTATATCCCGCTTTTTTTTGTTGGCCAGGATATACGGCAAAAAAAAGAACAAGCATCCTTTTCTTAAGTATATTTGTTTCTATTTTCATGTTTCCATTAGGTAGATAAACAAAAAACAGAGACTTTTGAGTGTTTCTCAAAAGTCTCTGTTTTTAAGTTCACGCTTTTTCAAAAGTTATTTTTTGTATACGACCTTATGAAATACCTTTTTTCCTTTTTTTATAATAACCTCTCCCTGTTCGAACACGTTAATAGAAACACGTGCCATAGGATCAGTAATTTTTTCTTCATTAACAGAAATACCGCCCTGCTGAACTAAACGGCGTCCCTCTGCTTTTGATGGGGACAATCCAGAAACGAGAAGCAAATCCAAAATACCAATAGCGCCCTCTTGGAACGACTCAGATGAAATCTGTGTCGTTGGCATATTGCTATTGTCTGCACCGCCAGAGAATAAAGCTTTCGCGGCTGTCAAAGCTTTATCAGCTTCCTCTTGGCTATGGACCATTTTTGTCAGTTCATAGGCCAAAATTTCTTTCGCTTTATTTAACTCGTTTCCCTGCCAGCTTTCCATTGCTTCAATTTCTTCAATCGGAATAAATGTTAATAGCTTTAGACAGTTGATTACGTCTGCATCGTCCACATTACGCCAATATTGGAAAAAGTCATAGGGGGACGTCTTTTGCGGATCTAACCAGATGGCACCATTTTCTGTTTTGCCCATCTTTTTTCCTTCTTTTGTTGTCAAAAGTGTAAAGGTTAATCCATATACATCTTTATGCTCAACCCGACGAACAAGATCAACCCCTCCTAGAATATTAGACCATTGATCACTGCCGCCTAATTGCATTTTGCAGTTGTATTCTCGAAACAGATGAAGAAAATCATAGCTTTGCATGATCATATAATTAAATTCTAGGAAGGTACAACCTCT
The DNA here is from genome assembly GCA_910587335.1 of uncultured Oscillospiraceae bacterium. Lineage (GTDB taxonomy): Bacteria > Bacillota > Clostridia > Oscillospirales > Ruminococcaceae > UBA3818. The sequence continues at coordinate 45,460 of CAJUMG010000007.1, read as the reverse complement.
TTCCAGTCGGGTTTTAACACTATCTGCGGTGAGCATTCTATTAACTGAAAAATGAACGCCCACATCCCGTAACAGCTCAATATACTTTAAATTCATTAGCCAATCCCCATTGCGGGCTACAATTGCCTTCTCTGGGGTTATGTCAACAAATTTTCCCATCTGCTTTAAAAACTGATCCGCATTGTAATTGATTTCTTCCACTGTCATCATTTTACGCATATCGGTTTTTCCTGTAGGATCACCAACCATTGTGGTACCTGTGCCCAACAGCAAAATTGGCATATGCCCTGCCTTTTGTAGATGTTTAATAACGATTAACTGTAAGAAATGGCCAATATGCAGACTATCTGCTGTAGCGTCAAATCCAATATAAAATGTTACCTGCTCATTTTCTAAAAGCTCTTGGACCTTTTCCTCATCTGTACACTGGGCAATCAGTCCACGGCGTTTAAATTCTTCGAAAAGCGTCATATGAATATCCTCCTTAAAATAAAAAACCCTCTTATTCCTATATCAGGAACAAGAGGGCGTAAAACTACGCGGTACCACCTCATTCACCACATTTCTGTGGCCTTACCGGATACGGGTAAATCTTACCGATATCCTCTCTCTGTAACGGGAGAACCCGCCCCTTCTTATTAAGACTTTTCCGTTCAGAAGGATAGCTCTAAGATGTATTCACAAAATGGTCTGAGTCCTTTTTACACCAACCAAAGGCTCTCTTTACTCAAAATCCAAACTGTTACTTTTTCTCTTCACCGCTTTTGGCTTATTAAAATCAATTATACTGTTTTTTCTTTTTTTGTCAAGCTTTCTTCAGGAGAAAAGTTGCAAAAGTGAAAGCCCTTATGAAAAATCAAACAGCATTCTTCGATTGTTTGTTCGGCCATGAATAGCGGGCAGAAAAGATGATACGAACAATGGAAGAAACACAAATCATTGCAAATCCAATGACAGCTGAAATTTCCAGTGTATATAATCCTGTTTGCCAAAACAACTGATTTTCTCCCATAACGCAATATTCCATTGTTCGATATATACCGCTTCCAGGTACCAAAGGAATTAAGCCCGCTATCAAATAGATTGTTACAGGGGTTTTATGAATTCTGGAAAAGACTTCTGCATAAATAGACATCACAATCGCAGCAAAAAAATAGCCAAAAATATCGGCCGAAAAACAGTTACAGGTTAAAAGGTAAGCAAACCAACTTATAGCGCCGCCTAAAGCAGAAAACAGCAGTTTTTTACCGCGAATATTAAATACAATACCAAAGACAACGACACCTGCTGCTGCATATAAACAGGTCAAAAAATCTCCTCGAACACTACTTTTGCCTAATAAAGGCTGAAAAAAGGATAATGGAACCATAACGCCAACTGCAATTCCCGCACCAATCAGCATTGCTTCAGCTACACGCATTAACCCGGCAATAAAGTCCCCCGCCATAATATCCCGCATAGCATTTGTCAGCATAAGTCCAGGTACCAAATTCATAATAGCGCCCATCAGCACATGACTGATTTGGTCAATGACATGGAGTTGAGCGCCCAAGCCAGCCAACAAAGCAGATAACGCACCACAAATTACAGTGACAAAAAAGCTGTTGGCGTTGCGCTTTCCAAGCCAATAAGAGGTCAATTTAATCATAACGCCAATTGGAAATGCCCACAATCCATCTTTCCAATTTCCACCAAAAAACAGTGCGAAAATTAGTGCAGCACTTCCATGGGCGCAACACAGCATCCATAAAGGATATTCTTTCCCCGCATTAACTTGCGAAAGCATTTGCTTTGCTGTTGTATAGTCCGGTTTTTCTCGGCACATACGACGAGAAAGATCATTCAGACGATCCACCTTATCTAAATCGGTTCCTTTAACTGAAAGTCTGCGTGTTTTGCTATAAGTTTTATCCTGGAAAGTGATGGATACAATAATTGTACTTGGAATTGCAAAAATATCAGCACTGTCTACACCATATGCAGAACAAATCCGTTTAACCGTTTCTTCTACTCGATAGATTTCTCCGCCATAAGATAACATATGAAATCCAATATCTGTAACAAGCTGGAGAAGTTTTTCATTTTCCATTGCTTTTTCCCTCCGCTTGCAAAATCAACTCTTGTGCGCTAGCCAACACCGTCGAGGTAACATTTTCTCCACCCATAATACGTGCTAATTCCCGGGTGCGTTCCTGCTGTTGTAATGAATGGACAGTGGTAAACGTTCTTTCATTCTGCACCTTTTTTTCAATCAATAGGTGTGTATTTGCAAAAGCCGCCACCTGTGCCAAATGTGTCACACAAATGATTTGTCTATTGGCCGAAGCCTGCTTAAGCTTGCGTCCGATCTTTTGGGCTGCCCGCCCACTTACACCTGTATCAACCTCATCAAAAATCAAAGTACCAATTTGATCGCCTTCCGCGATAACATTTTTTAAACTTAGCATGATTCGGGAAAGCTCACCTCCTGATGCGATCTTTCCAAGAGGCTTAGGTGGTTCTCCAGGGTTAGTGGAGATATAAAACTCCATCCGATCAATACCCGTTTCATTTGGACGAGCAATCTCAGAATGCACAGTAAACTGTACTGCGGGCATATCTAAAAAAGCCAATTCATCACCAACCTGTCGCTGTAGTTGTGCTACGGCGGCTTTCCGTTTTTTGCTCAATTGGTTTGCGGTTTCTAATAATTTCTTTTCACTTTGTATTTTTTCTTGTTCCAGCTTTTCTTGCAATTCTTCCACATGGGTGATTGAATCCAACTGTTGCTGCGCCTGCTCTTTGAAAACTAGGACTTCTTCTATCGAGCTGCCATATTTACGCTTTAGTCGATAGATAAGATCTAATCGATCCTCGATCTGCTCCAATTCAGCTGGATCTATTTCGACGTCCGATAAGGCATCTCGTAATGCTTCTCCCATTTCTTCCAATTCGTATCGAAAATCCAATATCCGATTAGATTTCATTTGTGGATAAAAATCTTCTAACCTATCAAATTGTCCACATAGCTGATCGAGCATTGAGAGCATGCCATCACTTTCTTCAGCTCCCTGTAATAAGTCGTAAGAAATATGCAGCGCTTCTAAAATCTTTGCGCTGTTTTGTATTTTTTTCTTTGCTGTCTGTAACTCCTCTTCTTCGCCTAGCCGAAGATGTGCTGCACTAATTTCTTGAATTTGGTAGGACAGCAAATCGATTTTTTGGGCTTTTTCTCTCTCGTCTTGCTGAAGCTGAGAGAGTTTTCGTTCCAATTCGACATAATGAGCATATTGATGCTGATACTCAGCCAACAAACCCGCTGTCTTACCAAACTGGTCAATATATGCCAAGTGCTGCTCTGGCAGAGCAAGGGATTGGTTTTCATGCTGCCCATGGATGCTAATGAGACTTTGTGCTATCTCCCTCAAAATGGATACAGTAGCTGGTCGACCACCAATCTTACATGAGGTTTTTCCGTCTGCTGAAATTTCCCGGGACAACAAAAGCGAATCATCCTCTTCAGGCTCAAACCCCAAAGATTGCAATTTTTCTTTTGTTTGCGTTCCAATCTGTTCAAACAAGGCAGTTACCAATGCTTTTGACGTTCCACTGCGTACAAGATCACGGGATATACGACTGCCGAGAACAGCGTTTATCGAGTCAATAACGATTGACTTACCTGCACCTGTTTCGCCTGTAAATACATTTAACCCCTTTTCAAAGGATACCTCAACTTTTTCAATAACTGCAATATTTTGAATATAAAGCCGCGAAAGCATAATTCCACCTGCCCTACATATACTTGCTTAATTCTTCTGCTAGTTCTTGCGCCATCTTATCCTCACGCATCATCACAAAAAAGGTATTATCACCCGAAAGTGTTCCTACAATCCCATTGATATCCATTGTATCCAACATTTCACAAACAGCATTTGCCATTCCTGTATGACATTTTACAACCACAAAATTTTTACAATAGTCCACTCCATAAACAGATTTACTAAAAAAAGCGTAAAATTGTGATGATAAATCAGATTGCTGTTTTCTTGTAGAGACGCTATACCGATATTTTCCATTGCTAGAGGCGGTTTTTATCAAGCGCAATTCTTTTATATCCCGCGATACGGTTGCCTGTGTTACTTCATAACCGTTTTCTCGGAGAAGACGAAGAAGTTCCTCTTGTGTATCAACCGCATTTGCCTGTATCAATTCTAGAATTTTCTGGTGGCGCTTTGATTTCATTTGTGACTTCCTCCCCACATCACTTTTTGGTTTAAAGCTTCATAAAACCCCTTTCCTTCAAAACGGATCAATTGAAGTGTATGGCGGGACCGTTCTACCTGTATTTCCTGCCCCATCGGAATCTTTATACCCAAATTACCATCTGCAGATAAAAGAAGGTCACTATTGCGATCAGCAGAATGCACCTGAAAGGTCAATTTCCTTTCAGGCGCAAACAAAATTGTCCGGGAAAAAAGTGAGTATGGACAGATAGGCGACAAGCCAATCGACGAAATTGCTGGATCAACTACCGGACCGCCAGCACTCATTGCATATGCAGTTGATCCAGTAGGTGTAGAAAGAATAACGCCATCCCCTCGAACCGTGTAAAGGGGATTACCATCACACAGAATATCAATATCTACAATTCGAGAGTATTCACCACGGGTTAATACAATCTCATTTACTGCCCAGCAAGTTTCTTTCCCTGCTCTCGCCTCAATCAGCATCCGCTCATCTATTTTATAATTGCCCAATGCAATTTTTTCAATTAAATGCGTTTCTTCCATCTCAATTGTAGCAAGAAAACCGACTCGTCCTGCATTGATTCCCAAAACTGGTAAATTATATAAAACCGCATCTCGAGCCACATGTAAAATCGTACCATCTCCACCAATCGCAATAACAAAATCGCTGTCTCTCAATCCCTGTTCCTTGGGCTGAAAAGTAATATGGTGAAAAGGAAATTCTTCTCTCATCGTATCTGACATCATGACAGCCATTCCGCATTTTTTCATAATATTCATAGCGGCAATCACGCATTCCCGAGAATTTGGTTTTTCCAAGTTGGGGATGATATACCCTTTCATTGACAGTCCCCCTTTACGGTTTATCCAAGTATTTATGAGAATTCTCCACAGTTTTCCGAATACATTCTATATCAACAAGGGACTGAGCTTGCTGCTGTTTTTTTATATAAAGCAGATATTCGATGTTTCCCTCCGGCCCTTTGACCGGAGAGAAGGTAAGTCCATGTACTGAAAAGCCCAATTTTTCCGCAAAGCTTATAACCTTTACAATAATATCCTGATGAATTTGAGAGTCTTTTACCACTCCTTTTTTCCCTACCAAACCTTTTCCTGCTTCAAACTGAGGCTTAATCAAGCAGACCATTTCCCCATCCTCGGCCAATAATGGATATGCAACCGGTAGAATAAGCGTTAAGGAAATAAAGGATACATCTACACTCGCAAAATCAATCGGATCTGGAACCTTTTCCTGAACAATATGCCGAAAATTCGTTCGTTCTAGATTAACCACTCTTTCATCTGTTCGCAGCTTCCACGCTAGCTGACCATACCCAACATCAATGGCATAAACTTTTTTGGCGCCATTTTGCAGCATACAGTCAGTGAATCCTCCAGTAGATGCGCCAATATCCATGCATATAGCATCTCGAACTGAAATCGGAAACTGCTCAAAAGCTTTTTCTAATTTTAATCCCCCGCGAGAAACGTAGCGCTGCTTTTCTCCTCTTCTTTCGATTTTATCCTGATCTGTGACCTCAATTCCCGCCTTGTCTGCTTTTTGACCGTTTACGTAGACGTTGCCAGCCATAATTACCGATTTGGCTTTATCTCTCCCTGAAATCAATCCTAACTGGACTAATTTTAAATCTAACCGTGTTTTCATTCTGTCCCCCTTGAAGACTTCTCTACCCAATCAGAAATTGCACAAGGTGTCCAACCCAATTCTTCAAAGATCTCATCGACCGAAGCCTGCGACAAAAAAGTGTTTGGCACAGTCCTAAGAAAAAAACTTCCACGATATCCGTGCTGCAACAGAAAATTGCCTGTCATCTGAGCAATCGAACCCTGCTCTATCGCTTCTTCAACCCAAAAAATCTTCTTTTTCTTTAGCATCAGCGGAATTAACTCCTCACAATAGGGAAGCAATTGTGTCAATTTGAGTACGCCAACAGATATTCCCTTTTGGCGTAGCATTTCCGCCGCTTGACAACAATTAGAGGAAAGTCTGCCATAAGAAACAAGCAGAATATCACCATCTTCATCAGAAAGTTGATATTGTTCATTTCCATGCAAACCCGCCGGAAATGACTTTTCGCGGCCTTTAGGATAACGGACAGCAACCGGCCCTGTACATCGATACATCGCTCGCTCCAAACAAGCACGCAATTCTGAATAGGTTGCGGGAGAAAGAATTGTTATACCTGGAACAGAGGAAAGAAAGGCAATATCAAAAACACCCTGATGCGTTTCCCCATCTTCTCCCACTACACCAGCGCGGTCTATCGCTAATAGAACATGCTCATTAGCAATTGCTATATCCTGCATGATCTGGTCATAAGCCCGCTGAAGAAAGGTTGAATATACGGCAAACACTGGGCGAAGCCCTCCCTGGGCCAACCCAGCGGAAAACACTGTTGCGTGAGATTCCGCGATACCCACATCGTAAAATCGATCTGGATATCGAGCAGCAAACTCTTCCAGTCCGGTTCCATCCTTCATGGCGGCAGTAATCGCGCAAATTTGGGGATCCTTTTCGGCAGCCTCTGCAACCCATTTACCAAAAACAGTAGAAAAGTCTTGGGGGCGATTTTCACAGCTTCCGAACTGAATATCAAACTGCGGCACTCCATGATAGGTATCCGGCTTTTTCTCCGCAAAACTGTAGCCTTTTCCCTTCACTGTATCAACATGGACTAAAACAGGTCCATTTGAAGCTTTTGCACGCTCAAAAGCACCGCAAAGCCCTTCCAGATCGTGTCCATCTATAGGTCCAACATACTCAAATCCAAAATCCTCAAACAGATTGCTGTGATAAAGTATTTCCTTAACATAACTTTTAGAATCGGAAATCATATGAGCTAATGGCTTTCCCACTAACGGAACAGACGATACAAATTTTTTAATCTTATTACGCGTAGAATAATATCCTGGTTTGGATCGGATTTGTGCCAGATAACGAGCAAAAGCGCCGACATTTTTTGATATAGACATCTCATTATCATTTAATACAACAATGATTCGGTCTTTATAATGTCCAGCATTATTTAGGGCTTCGTAAGCCAAACCACCTGTAAAGGCGCCGTCGCCAATAATCGCTACAACAAATCCCGGGTCCCCTTTTAAGCTTTTCGCGCGTGCCAATCCCGACGCTACTGAAATAGAAGTACTACTGTGTCCCGCCACAAATGCATCATAAGGGCTTTCAGCTGGCTTAGAAAATCCAGACAAACCACCTTTTTGACGCAGCATATGCATCCTGTCTTTTCTACCGGTTAAAATCTTATGCGTATAGGACTGATGACCTACATCCCAAACCAGTTGATCTTGTGGCACATGAAAAGTTTTATGTAAAGCCACGGTCAGCTCTACTACCCCAAGATTGGAAGACAGGTGACCACCCGTTTGAGAAACAGTGTGAATCAACACTTCTCTGATTTCCTTACACAACAAATTCAACTGCTCGAATGACAGTTCCTTTAAATCCTGTGGCTGATCGATTCGATCCAGCAAACTACCCAAATCTCAACAGTCCTTTTCTTTTTAACGCTAATTATACTGGGAACACCATTGCAACCAAAATTCCAAGCAACATACCGCCCAATACTTCTAATGGCGTATGACCTAAATACTCTTTCAGCGTTTTGTCACTCAACTCTTCTGCAATCTGATCATCTTCCAGATTATCTGATTCTTCTGAAAAAAGTTGAAATCCAAATACCAGCTTGTTTAATACCTTTGCATGTTCTCCTGCAGCTCTCCGTACACCCATAGCATCGTACATGACAATGCATGCCAATGCTAATGCCAATGCAAATTCAGCTGAGGATACTCCAGTTTTTCTGGCCATTGCAATAGTCAAAGAGCAAACTAACGCTGTATGGGAACTTGGCATGCCCCCTGCACCGACCATTCTCTCCATCACTAGTTTTTTTTGGATAGCCCATGTCAGCAATGTCTTAGAAACCTGGGCTAGAAACCAAGCTGTAATGGCAACATCAATATAGTAATTAGCAGTAAGCCCTTTTAAAAAGTCCATTTTTTCAAATCCTTTTATTGCAGTCTGTTGAGCAGTGTATTGGTCAAATCTTCCAAAAAAATTGGCGCTGCTCCCAAACAAGCCAGCTGGTGCAAAGCATTTTGGGTATATTCCTTTGCCAACTCCTCTGCTTTATCTAACCCAAATAAGGTAACAAATGTATTCTTATGATTTTGTGAATCACTGCCAATAGGCTTTCCAAAAATCGCCTGATCGCCAGTTATATCCAGTATATCATCTACAATTTGAAAAGCCAACCCCAAATATTGGGCATATTTTTCTGCTGTAGGTACAAGGTCTTCTCTTCCAGCTAATAAACAGCCAGACACACAGGCGGCTTTTAATAAAGCACCAGTTTTTAAAAGGTACATTTGTTCCAGCGTTTCCCGATCAATTTTCCTTCCCTCATGATCTAAATCAATCATCTGTCCACCAATCATGCCTCGATATCCGGCATATTCGGACAAATAACGCACAGCCGCTAGAACTCTCTGAGCCGGAAAATAATCTGCTGTCTGGCAGAGCGTTTCAAATGCACAGGTTAGCAGTCCATCTCCTGCAAGCAGGGCGGTCGCCTCCCCAAACTGGATATGACAAGAGGGCTTTCCTCTTCGTAGATCATCGTCATCCATACATGGAAGATCGTCATGAATCAGCGAGTATGCCTGTATCATTTCTATCGCACACGCCGCCGGCATGGCCTGTTCTATTGGTGCGCCACCTATCCTGGCAAACTCCAGAGTAAGAATGGCCCGAACACGCTTTCCACCGCCCAATAGAGAATACCGCATTGCCTCCAGAACTCTCTGTTGAGGGCAAGAAAACTGCTTTAAACTTTGATCTAGCCCTTCTTCTATAGCTAGCTGATATGCCTTCAATTGATCAGGAAAGGGTTTCCTCATATTCATCTGATTCATCTTCTGCCATTACCTCTTTTACCTTTATCTTTGCATGCTGTAATTTTTCATTGCAAAAACGGACTAATTTTGTACCTTCTTCAAATAACGCTAAAGATTCATCTAAAGTTTCCTGTCCATTATCTAAAATTTGCAAAATTTGTTCAATCCGGGTCATTGCTTGTTCAAGTGTTAGCTCCTTTTTCCCGGTGCTCTTCCCCATTTGTCTGTGCCTCCTTTGACAAAACCTGCGCTGAAACAACTCCATTCAGCATATGCAGTGATACTTGATCTCCTTGATTCAGGTGCTCAATCCGATTAACTACCCTGCCCTGCAAAGTAATTACCGAAAAACCTCGCGCCATCACCTGAAATGGGCTAAAAGAATGAAGCATACCGGCGGCATTTTTTAAACGGTCTTCTTCGCGCTTTAGACGAACTTGTATGAGCGCATTCAAACGGTCTGATCGTTCTTTGGTCCATGTCTGCGCCTGTTCAACCTTGAAATAGGGAAACCGAAGAGCTCGATGATTTTGATACCCTTCTAGCTTTGTTTGCAAAGAAACAAAATAGCGAGTTAAACTATCAACCATCCGCCGTTTTTGGCCGAACTGAGCTTCTAATAGCCGGATTTTATTTTCTAATTTTTGTACCATTTGTTGTTCATAGGAAAACAATTGAAATTGTAAATCCTTCTGATCTGGTACAGCCAATTCTGCTGCGGCAGAAGGAGTCGGCGCCCGCAGATCCGCAACAAAATCACAAATCGTGAAATCAATTTCATGTCCTACTGCTGAGATAATCGGAGTATGGCAACTAAAAATCTCTCGGGCCAGCGCTTCATCATTAAAGCTCCAAAGATCCTCTAAAGAACCGCCGCCGCGTCCAATAATCAAAAGGTCACACAAGCCCAGCTTGTCCATCTGGCGAACAGCAGCACACAAATCTGCCGCCGATTTTTCTCCTTGAACCAATACAGAACGAATCAGCACAGTTGCCAACGGATATCTACGACCTAAAATATTGAGCAAATCCTGTAGCGCTGCTCCCGTTTTTGCTGTAATAATGCCAATAACCTGTGGAAAACGAGGAAGCTGTTTCTTGTGGGCCTGATCAAATAATCCTTCTTTCGAAAGCTTCTTTTTTAACTGTTCAAAAGCAAGACTTAAATCGCCTACGCCATCTGGCTGCATTTCATAACAATAAATCTGGTATACACCATCTCGCTCATAAACATTCACTTCACCTCGAACCAGTACGGTCATGCCATTTTCTGGGACAAAATGAATTTTTGATGCATAATTGCGAAACATTACTGCTTTAATAGCAGAATCTTTATCTTTTAATGTAAAATACAAATGTCCAGACGCATATTGACCCTTAAAATTTGAAATCTCTCCTTTAATGAAAAGGTCCTTCAACTGTATATTTTGTTCAAAAAGAGATTTAATGTATCGGTTAAGCTGAGAAACATTTAGCACGATATTTTGGGGCATGTTAGACCTCCCGGGCCGCTCGGGCCGCCAAAACTGCAATGCCAGCAGCATTATCGCTGGAAAAAACCGGCGGACAAAAAACGCCGCCATACCGCTGTTCAATAATTTGTCGGATAAAACAGTTGCACATAACTCCTCCAGCAAACAGTAATGGAATACCTTTATATTTTTTTAAAAGCGCTTCGGTCATCGCGCAAATAGATGCAGCCAAAAAATCAAGGCAATATTGTGCGATATCCGCTGGCGATTCTCCTTTTTCTAACATAGCACGGCAACGGTTTTCAACGCCAGAAAGGCTACAATCATAGCCTTTCATAACTGGTCTAACTGGAAAATGCTTCTGACTTTTTAATGCCAATTCTTCTAACCAGGGACCAGCTGGAAACGGCAGCCCCAACATTTTCCCTACGCGGTCCACAGCTTGTCCAGCCTTAAGATCTAAAGAGGACGCAACCTTTTCTACCTCTATCCATCTTTCTTTGGGCTTGACATATAGCCCTTCTGAGGTCCCTCCTGAAAAATGAAAGGCAAGAAAAGGATGTTCCAGCCAATCTAAATGACCAGAACCGTAAAGCGCTGCTGCAATGTGTCCCTCCTGATGGGAAAAAGAAAACAAAGGAATATGAAGTAGAGCCGCCACCGTCCTAGCCTGAGACTCTCCCGCTAAAAAGCAAGGCATGTAAGAATCCTTGTGACGGCGCGGCTGAGTAGAAACACCAATCCCAGTCAAGCACAAATCCGGCAACTCTTTAAATAGATCAGAAGCCATATCCGGCAACTGACGAACATGTTGAAATAACGCGTCACTTTGTCGGAGTCCCAATGCACCATCCTGCACAGAAAGCAGCTTTTTACGTTGGATCAGCTCATTTGAATCGGTATTCAATAAAGCCATAGAGGTTGTATAATTACTGGTATCAATCCCCAAAAATACTCCCATTATGCTTTTCCATCCGCCTCTTTTATATGACCGCTTTCGCGCGAAATCGCTCCCAGTACTCCATTTACAAAAGAAGAATCCTCTTCTCCGCCGAATTTTTTTGCCAATTCCACCGCTTCGTTAATTGAAACGCTTTCCGGAATGGATTCTTCATAGCGCATCTCATACAGCGCCAACCGCAAAACGGCCAAAGAAACCTTGGAAATACGATTTTTTTTCCAACGTATTGCGTGTTTTTCTATTAACTGGTCTAATTCATCCAGTTGTTCAATTGAATTTTTTGCTAAAGAATATGCAAACGGATTGATTTGCAAGGATCTCCCCTCTACTGCATTGGCAATTATATCATCCACCTGTTCTCCAGAAAAAGAATGTTCAAAAACAATAAAAAATGCTTCTTCCCTCGCCTCACGCCTCGTCATTTTAAACCTCCAGTTCGATAGAGTAGTCCTTTTTTCTACTGATACGAAAAAGAAGCCCTCCATATAGGGAGGGCTTATACCGTTTATTGGGCCGCTGTTTCGTCAAAGGTAATACCCACTACAAATACGTTTACCCTTGCTACAACAATTCCAGTCATATTCTGTACCGCGTTTTTTACACTTTTTTGGATATTTTCAGAAACAACTGGAATTTTTGCTCCATATTTCAAATTAACATATACATCAATCACTGCGACATCGTCGTTCATTTCAATGTTAATTGATTTAGCCGTTTGTGACTTAGTTAGAAGCTTTTTCAGGTTTACACTTGCTGGGCAATAAGCCATAGAAGCTACCCCATCAATTTCCTTGGTAGAAAAATTGGCAATTGTCGCTAAAACTTCTTGAGAAATTTTCAAATTCCCAACAGTTTCACGTTTCTCTCGTTCCATCAAAATCCCTCCTACTGCCGGAAAGAGCTGCCGGTCAGATACTATAAAAAATTCAAAAACATTTTCAAACTACTTTTCATCTGTTTTATCTATCTTAAATCACGAATAAGAAAAACAGATTCTAATGTATATCATTATACCACAAAAAAGATAGGACACAACTACCTTAGGGGAATATTTGCAAGTTTTTCATAGAAATTTTTCTTTTATTAAAAAATGATCCCAAAATCCCGGACAGGACTTTGGGATCATTTTTTACTGTGCCTCAGTAATGGAAATATTTTCTTCAGCTGCTCCAGTTTCAGCAACCAGGATATCTTTAATTTGAGCCACTTCCTCTTTTAATAGTCCATTCGTTTTTACAATCGCATCTACCCGATCTCCATCTATATAAACCATGCAATCGGAAAAGCCTTTAGCTTTGATCATATTTTCAATTTTCCCTTCCGTTTCAATTGCCTCAGCAACACTTGCTGCTTTTACTGTCAACTGAGATTTCTGTTCATCGCTTAAGGAGGTATCCTGGAACATCTGTGTTAAAGTATCAATCGCACTGTCCCGCGATTTTTGTCTTGTAAGTCTTGCCTCACTAAAAAATGTGCCACTAGCTGCATTGACCTCCAGCTCATCGTTTTCGTCTCCTGTATTTGTATCGACATACTGAGCATCGCCATAATTCTTCCCTGTTTCGAGCTGATCAGTGATATTGAATCCGCCCTCTTTACCGCCAAATGTCCAGTTTAGATAAACCGCAATGCCCAAAACCAAAACTAACGCAGCTAAAATAATGTGCCTTTTTCCTAAAATCATGTTCATGGAAAATCCTCCGTTCTTATAATTTATTTTGAGGGATTTGTCAGCTGTGCGACATATACCCGATTAGACGATATTCCAAGTGCGCAGGTAATCGCATTGACTACCTGTTCGTTCACCTGTGCACTACCAGCCCCTTCACATACAACGACGACTCCTTGTATGGTTGGTTCCAATTGCTTTTGGACCAACGGCTGCTCTTCGCCATTTTTATTAACCAGTATATATTTTTGTTCACTATTATCCTTTTCTCGTAGAGTTTTAACATCTCCGTCATCATAATCCTTGGTCAGGTCAGTATTACGCACCTGTTCCTGTAGATAAACATATTCCACCCCGCTTTCCAGCGTGACCCATACTCTTACATCTCCTACTCCCTGGATACTGCTAACCAAACTATAAATTTTCTCTTCTGTTTTTTTACAGAATTCCTCATTATCCACCGAAACAGATACCGCATCCTGCGGCGGTTGCGTTTTTTTCTGTGGAGCCAATTCAGAAAACAAAATCAACAGAATTCCTGCAAGACCAATAAGAACTACCCATTTGATCTTTTTATCTCCAGCGAAAAGGCATAGAATCTTTTTCTGTATTTCTATTATTTTTTCTTTTCCATTCACGGCACTTCCTCTCCTTCTACCCAAATTTCAGGTATAATTCCTGTTTCCTTTTGGACAACTTGGGAGACTTTTTCAATATTGTGTTTTTCTCCCTCTTTCAACTGGATTTTTAGACTGCTAATATATATGCTGGAATCTTCCGCAACATGTACATCCATTTCAATTTTTTGAGGAAAAATCTGTTGCGCATTAAGAATATCCTGGACAATCTGATAGACATTTTTTTTAAATCGTTCCACTGTTTGACTCATCAATTCTTGGGACAAATCATCTGTGACTTCTGCAAAACGAGGTTCCTCCCATCCAAATGTCTCTGTGTATAAGGGTAATCCCTGCGCAAATGGCATGATAACACAGCAGACAAAGAATAAGCCTATCACACACCTCATAGCCTTTTGGATCTTTCCCTCAGGTACAGCAAGCTGCGCTATCGACGCAGCAATTGCAGCAGCGCATACTGCAGCTGCCCAAATACGTACAGCATTCATTTTGTCCTCTTATCCTCCTGCTCCTACAACCAGCATAACGGTAGTAGAAATAATAAATAACAACCCAAATAATAACGTAATAGACATCAAAAGCCCAAGCGCCGACGCTGTTCCTTCTAGTACTTTTGCAATACTTCCTGCTCCCACTAGTTGTCCTAAAAAAGCTGCTGTTTGCATAGCTAAATACCAACAAATAATTTCTAAGAGTAATGGCAAATAGGTAAAGGCAGCAATCAAAATTCCATACGCACCGACTGAAGCTTTTAAAAGCTTTAAGCATGCTTGGGCTGTAACGAGAGCATCAGATAAAGCGCTTCCTATTACTGGGACAAAGCTGCTGGTTACAAACTTTGCAGTCTTAACCGTTACCGTATCCGCGCTGACAGCCACTATGCTTTGAATACCTAAAAGACCTACATAAACCGTTAGCAATAAACTCAATGACCAGTTTACAAATTTTTTTATTGTCTTTCCAATTTGATCCAAATGCAGCTCCGGCGCAATTGCCCCAGTAAAACAAAAAGCCAAAAAGATGCTGATAAGCGGTACAAGAATTTGAGATGCTGCCTGTCCAATTACCTGAGAGGTTCCAAAAAGTAAAAGATGGTAAACGCCAGCTGAAACTGGCTGTCCCCCGGACGCTAATATCCCGCAAAACACCGGAATGAACCCATTCATAAACATTGATCCTTGTAAAATTGCCCGGGATGCCTTTTGAATGCAGCCTGTTACTGGTTCTAGTACAACTGTAATCAAACACAATACAGCCACACCGTTGAACATCTTTTCTAATCCTTTGGCATTAAAGCCAATTTTTAGCGCATCCATCGCCGCACAAAGCAAAATGACTGCAACCAACGTTCCCAACAAAAGAAGCGGTGCTCGAACCATTTTTGAGAATACAGCTTTGAATACCTGCCAAATTTGACCAGGTGTTAAAGATAAAAGCAACCGATAATCTAGGTCTTGCAGTTCCAGCTGTGAAAGAATTTCTTTTGTTTGGTCTGGTACTTGTTGGACTAGTTCATCCGCGCCAGACGCTTCTAGCTGTCCCTGTAAATTTTGGTCAGTTGATTCATCTGGTAATTCTTCTGCCCATGCAACACCGGAAAACATAAATAAACAGATCAAAAATAAACTAAATATCTTTTGTCTCATTTTTTATTTCCTTATTGTGAAACCAATTTTTTTACAATCTCCAATAACTTTCCGAATAAGGGCATTCCCAACGAAAGGACTGTAATTTTTCCGGCCAGCTCCACCTTGGAGCTGATAGCCGTTTCTCCTGCATCCCGACAAGCATCGCTTGCCAACTGCGTCAAGTAACAAATTCCTAAGCTTTTTACCAAAATGCCAATATACTCTAGTGACAAATTTACGCCGGACATCATTTCCTTCATTTCTTCAAAAATTGGAAATAACTGTGTGCACAATTTCCAAACAATCAGGATTCCTACTGCAAGAGAAATAAAAGCAGCATATTCTGGTTTATATTGTCTTAGTAGTACGGCGATGATCATCCCAATCAATCCAATACCAATCACACTGATCCATTCCATTTTAATCACCCCAGCCCAAAAATGGTTTTAACCGTTTCAAACAGTGTATTGATTTCATTGATGATCATCATCAAAACAACAATCAGACCTGCTAGAGTGGTCATCATCGCCTGCTCCTCTCTGCCTGACCGGATCAGCACCTGATTAAGAACCGCTACAATAATGCCAATAGCGGCAATTTTAAAAATCAAATCTACGTCCATTGTTTTTCCCCCTCTGCACAAAAGCGCTGCCTTTTATTACCGGTTTTAGTGTCCAAAAATTTTTTTGCAGCCTTTTGCCAACGGGATTATTCTGGTCTCTATACATTCCTTCATCTTCATCGTCCTCTCAAACTTGTCCTATGCACTATAGATATGCCTGTCCTTACGATTTGAGAACCACTCGAAAAAGAATTTCTGGATAGTATCCCAGACGAAAAGCGTTTTTATCCCCTCCATTACGGCAAAAACAAAAACCTCTTTATGATGAAAAAGCAATTGACAGTTACTTTTTCACCACAAAGAGGTTTTTATATCTTTTTAGATATGAGTTTATTCTGCTTTAAATACTATTTCTTTTTTGCAAGTGTTTCTTTTGCCTTTTGTGCAATGTTTTCGGCGGTCAAACCATACAATTCTAACATTTTCTCAGCCGGACCGGAACTTCCAAACACATCGTTGACACCAACTCGAATTACCGGAACAGGGCATTCTTCGCAGACTGCTGCGCAAACTGCTTCGCCCAAACCGCCAATAATACTGTGTTCCTCGGCTGTAACAATTGCTCCGGTTTCTTTTGCTGCCTTCACAACAAGCTCCAGGTCCAAGGGTTTAATGGTATGGATATTCAGTACCCTTACAGAAACACCTTCTTTTTCCAGCATATCAGCCGCCTGTACCGCTCTGAAAACCATGAGTCCTGTAGCAATAATGGTCAAATCTTTTCCATCGCGTAAGGTAATACCTTTTCCTATCTGAAAGCGATAGGTTGCAGGATCATTTACACTCTCTACCGACAGCCTTCCCAATCGCATATAAACAGGACCCTTATATTGGGCAATTGCTTTGACTGCTTCTTTCGTTTCCAAGTCATCTGCCGGGTTAAGTACAACCATACCAGGTATCGTCCGCATTAAACCAATGTCCTCACAGCATTGATGGGTAGCGCCGTCTTCTCCAACCGAAATACCCGCATGTGTAGCGCAGATTTTTACATTTAGATGAGGGTACCCCACTGAATTTCGAATCTGTTCAAAAGCCCGGCCAGCAGCAAACATTGCAAAAGAGGAAGCAAATGGTATTTTGCCTGCAGCTGCGAGTCCCGCGGCAACACCAATCATATTTCCTTCAGCAATGCCACAGTCAAAAAAGCGTTCCGGCGCTTTCTTTTGAAAAAGGTCTGTCTTTGTTGATTTAGAAAGATCCGCATCTAACACAACAACATCTTTATTTTCCTCTGCCAGCTGCGCCAACGCCTCACCATAACTTTCACGGGTGGCTTTTTTGATCGAATGACTCATTTAGAACATCCTTTCTTTTCCAAAGGTAAAAATTTCTTTCAGAATTTCTATTCGATGTCTGCGAGAACTTTTTCAATATCAGCTACTGCCGTTTTATATTGATCGTCATTTGGCGCTGCTCCATGCCATGCCACATTATCGGACATAAAGGAAACATCCTTACCTTTTATTGTTTTTGCAACAATAACTGTTGGTTGCTTTTTGATCTGCCTTGCCTCATCAAAGGCATTTGAAAGAGCCTCGAAATCATGGCCGTCTACTTCGGTCGTATGAAAACCAAAGGCAGCAAATTTCTCTGCAATTGGATAAGGTGAACAAATTTCGCTTACTCTCCCGTCGATCTGAAGGCCGTTATTGTCCACTACCAAGCACAAATTATCTAGCTTTCGATGCCCTGCAAACATTGCAGCTTCCCAGATCTGCCCTTCCTGAATTTCACCATCACCGGCTACCACATAAACACGGTAGTCCTTTTGTTCCAGCTTACCTGCGAGAGCCATGCCACAGGCAACAGACAAGCCTTGTCCTAAAGATCCAGTAGACATATCGATTCCAGGAATATGCTTCATATCTGGGTGGCCCTGCAACATT
>CAJUMG010000007.1:25365-27377 GCA_910587335.1 uncultured Oscillospiraceae bacterium | reverse complement strand
CCCTGGATGCCGAAATTTTTTAAGCTCATCTAACGGAAAAAATCCCTTTAACGCTAATGCCGAGTAAAGCGCAGGACAGGTATGTCCCTTTGAAAGCACAAAACGGTCCCGTTCAGACCATTGAGGGTTTTGAGGATCCACATGCATTTCTGCGAAATACAAATAGGTCAAAATATCCGCTACCGATAAAGAGCCGCCCGGATGCCCAGATTTACCGGAATAGACCGCCTCCAAGGCGCCTAAACGAACTCTACAGGCAGTTTTTTGCAGCTGATGTTTTAAAGATACTTCCATCACAGATGCCTCCTCAAAAAATTATAAACGTTCAATATATTCGATCAAATCAGCTACCGCACCATCTGCACAGGAGCCGACTACCATGTCGCACATATCAACAATATCCTTTGCACCATCCCCCACCGCTACGGAAGTTCCGGCGGCTTTTAGCATATCAATATCGTTATAAAAATCACCGATCGCATATGTATTTTTGATATCTACATTCATTACGCGGGCGAGTTTGCGAAGGCCCTCTCCTTTATCAACTCCTTTAGCCATGATCTCACAAAAAACCGCACTGGAATTGGTGTAATAAGTGCCTTCTAGCGGATGTTCATCCATCCATTTATGCAGTTCTGCCATTTTCTCCGGGGCTCTGACAAAAAGGACTTTAAACCAATCCTGTCCAATTTCATCAATTCCACATAACAGCCGGCTGTTAATGCGGTCTTTTTGAAGATTCAGACTCTCTAAAGAAGAAATAACCTTAAAATCATCTTCCATCGACACGCCTACCGCCATGTCCGGAAACACTTTACAGGCCTCTTTGATGTAAGCGTTAGCAGTGCGAGGAACAAAGGTACGCTCCATTACTGTTTGTGTTGTACAATCATAAATATAAGCCCCATTGTTTTGAGCAGATGGCACATTAATTTTTAGATCATGATACAGCTGTGTGCAGTGATAGTGAGAGCGGCCAGTTGCAAAGGTGAATTTACCTCCCCTTTGCTGAAAACGATGAATCGCTTCCAGGTTTCTTTTTGGAATTTCGCCCCCATGGGGAAGAAGTGTGTCATCAATATCCGTTACGATTAAATAGCGGGACAGAGATTTCTCCAAAACCATTTCCTCCTTATATCACATTTATTTTGGGGACAATCGTCCTAAAAATTGCGTAAAATACTCTGGTAGTGGGCTATCAAATTCCATATACTCCTTACTTGAAGGGTGGATAAAACCAATTTTTTTTGCGTGAAGACATTGTCCACACAGCGATTGAATGACCTTTTTGGGGCCATACAGCGGGTCGCCAGCTATAGGATGACCAATATAGGCCATGTGAACACGAATTTGATGGGTTCGTCCCGTTTCCAAACGACAACAAATGTGGGTAAATCCCTCATATTCTTTTAGCGTTGTATAGTGTGTTATCGCATTTCGCGCATGTTCATAGGTTACCGCCATTTTTTTACGGTCGCTTTTACTGCGGCCAATTGGCGCATCAATTGTTCCTATTTTTTGTTTCAAGTGACCATAAACAACCGCTTCATACTCTCGGGTAAAGCTGTGCTCCTGTATCTGTGCTGCCAAAAACTGGTGAGCGTGATCTGTTTTTGCAACAATCAAAAGGCCACTGGTATCTTTATCAATTCGGTGAACAATTCCTGGACGAACCACACCGTTAATCCCCGAAAGCTGCCCTTTACAATAATGCAATAGGCCATTTACCAAAGTACCAGTATAATTTCCTGGCGCAGGATGCACCACCATTCCTTTTGGTTTATTCACAACCAAAAGTTCATCATCCTGATAGACAATATCTAACGGAATATCCTCTGGCTGTGCAGCATCCGGCTCTGGATCCGGCAAACAGAAAGATACAAGATCCCCCTGTTTCATACGAACACTTTTAGAAATTGGCCGATCATTTACTAAAACATCACCTTTTTCAATACGCTTTTGCCAAAATGAACGAGTATATTCTGAATTTACCTGTGCTAAAAAATGATCAA
>CAJUMG010000007.1:16427-25355 GCA_910587335.1 uncultured Oscillospiraceae bacterium | reverse complement strand
TTCCTTCATTTTCCGGCAAAACTTTAAAAACTGACGCTTTCTCAAATTCCATCAGCCATCACCTTTTTGTGTGTCTGCTTTACTTTTCTTTGTTTTTTGTTCACTACGAAGAATTATTACAGCTATAAAAAGAACGCCAACGACCACGCAGCAGTCTGCAAAATTAAAAACTGGATAATGAATCCAACAAAAATCCAGGTAATCAACAACAAAGCCGCGGAAAATTCGATCACATAAATTCCCAATCCCGCCTGCAACAACTAAGCCTACCATCCAAGGAAAAAAACGACCTGGAAATTTTTTTAAAATCAATAAAATGAATAACGCCAGTATTACAATAGTGGTTACTATAATCAAAAGGGCCTGTTTTCCTTGTAAAATTCCACCGGCAGCCCCATAATTCTCTACATATGTCAAATGGAATACATTTTTTATCAGCGGTATTGATCCAACTGGCTCCAGATACGTAATAACAAGATACTTAAAAAGCTGATCTACTCCAACCAAGGCCACAATCAAGCTTAAAATCCCAATAACCAAAGATTTTCCTCCTATATAAAAGCAAAATAAAAACGCCTTACGATCAGAACATAGTGTCACGTTACACATACTTACCAACAGATAACAAATATCCGATTTTCTTCGTGAACAGAATCACTCATTCTCATTTCGCAATAGGCGCCATTCTATGTCCAAATGCAACGCAAACAAAAAAGCTTCAGCCGTTTTTTCCATATACAACAAATTGACAAGCAAACCGGATGAAAAGACAGTATTCCTTTTTTCACTTTACTTTCCCCCCACCCCGTTTTTTCAACAGATGATTTTAGTCCCTTTTTAAATCGTAACCGGCGCCAAAACGTAATGGGCCAAAACGAGATTCTCTTTCTTCTGCAGGAGCAGGTTCTTCCTCTAAAACCGAAGGTTCTTCAAAATCCGAAACATCCTGTACAGATGGAGTCGATTCCTTGATCTGCTCATGCCGGATATCCTCTTCTCTAACCGGTTTCTTCTCTGAATCATGGCTTTCCTTTTTTGTATTCTCCGGCAATGAACTAATGAGATCTAGGTGGTTTTTATACAAGGCCAATAATTGATTTTTGAAAGTCGCCACTTCTTTTTGCAGATGAGAAAGATTCATTTTCTCCCGTTCTGCTCTCATTTGAATGCTGTCAATTACCTTTGCAGACTGAGCATTTGCATCAGCAAGAATAGAATCTGCCTGCCGCTGTGCATCTTTTACAATGGAAGAACCTAGTTTTCTTGCATCAAGAATTGCATCGCGCATACTATCTTCATCTGCGCGATACTCCTCTATCTTTTCTGCCAATACCTCTAACTTTCTTTCCATCTGCATTTTATCATTTTGCAGCTTATCAAAAGCTGCAGCAAGTTCTTGAAGATAGTCATCCACCTCGTCGCTCCGATAACCAAACGCAGATTTCTCAAATTTTTTCTCTAATATTTCCTGCGCGTTCAGCATAATCCCACTCCTTTATTGATAATGCCCTGCTTCTATGTGCAATCGGCCTTTTTTCGAAATACCATTAAAAGCACGGACCGCATATTTTCCATAACCACGAATGGACAATAGGCTTGGCGCTTTCACCTGGCCTGCAACATCAACACGTACTTGTCCATCCACCTTGACCAGTTCCTGTCGGATCATTCCCTGTGCCTTCTCTCGTGACAAACGAGTTAAAAATGCCACTACTGCATCCAAACGGTTGCTGGATACTGTTCCAGTTAAAACAATTTGTTTGGGCCGCAGCTTGTCCAAATCCTGTGCGCCCTGGGACAGCGTAACTCCTATCCGCCCAACTTTTACAAACTCATCCAATAAAATCGGAGCAGCTTTTTCTAAAGCAAAAAAGACCGCCAAACCGTTGCCGACAAGAATATCGCCAATCATTTCTCGTGAAATACGAAGCCCCATCAAAGAACCCAAAAAATCCCGATGAGATAGTTTATCCTGCTCACGAAAATGCGCTGTAAACGACAAAACAGGAAAAAAATCCGACTGCAGTTCATCTGTATCCATATAGCTCGGAAAAAAGCCAGCTACCTTTCTTTCCGCTTCTGGAAACCCGCCATAAAGTTGCCAAGAAGTAAAAGTGTTTGCAGCAGATACAGCTTTTAAAATTTCCTGCTGACGAATGTCTAAAAACCCAATAAATTTAGGCTGATTTTTCATCTGTGCTGTATAGATAGCATCCTGAAAGCGGGATTGCAAAATCCTTTCTTCCCCTGACAATTCCTTCAAATGAACCATTGTTAAAAGAACACACCACTATTTTCCAGTTCATCTAACAGATCACCCATAATATCCACATTATACGGCGTAATGATATAGGTGCTGTTTGCTACACGCTGAATCTGTCCATTATTGGCGTAAGCAACGCCACTTAAAAAATCGATCAGCCGGCGGGAGACATCTTTGCTGGTTTGTTCCAAATTTAAAACAACTGTTCGCTTGGTATTCAGATGATCAGCAATAGACCGTGCATCATCAAAGCGCTCTGGTTTTACCAACACCACTGCCAATTGTGTTGTTGCATGAATATTAACCACTTTATTTCTTCTGGAGCCTTGCTCTGCTACAGATACGCCTCCGTTTGTACCCTCATGAGCCAGAAATTCGTCTTCCTCCTCATATTCATCCTCTTCCGGATAATCAAACAATCTTCTGATGCTATCCATTAAACCCATGTTGGTTCCTCCTGTTATTTTCGTTTCCCAAATAAAATCGTACCCAGCCGAACTATATTCGCTCCACAGGCAATTGCAGTCTCAAAATCGTTGGACATTCCCATTGATAGAAATCGCACATCACTATTATCTATTTTTTTTGCCTGTATGTCAAGGAACAGATCATGCATCTTCGAAAAATAATACGCATTTTCTTTACCTCCCAATGGAGGGATTGCCATCAAACCAGATAAACGAAGGTGGGGCAATACTGCAACTGCTTGAATCAATTCGGGCAAATTTTCCTGTAATACACCCGATTTTGTAGGTTCCGCCCCAATATTTACTTCTAACAGAATATCCATTCTTTTTCCAGCCAAAGCACAGCGTTTTTCCAGTTCTTGTGCCAATCGAAGGCTGTCAACCGATTCAACCATATCAATTTTGTCTACAATATACCGGACCTTGTTGGTCTGTAATCTGCCAATAAAATGAACTGAGCAATCCTCTTTTTCATAAAAAGGATATTTTTCCAGATATTCCTGCACACGGTTTTCCCCTAACAGTGAAATTCCGCACATAATTGCTTGATTGACTCTCTGGGGTGGAACAGTTTTTGTCACCGCCATAATGGAAATATCTTTAAACGATCTCCCGCTTTTCTCTGCCGCGGATTCTACCCTTTCACGAATTTCTCGAATATTTTCCTGTAAATCCAGATCAGGAATTGGTGGCCTTTCCCTCATATAAATCGGTCCCTTCCGTTACAATATCATCATAAAGCTGAACCCGCTCTTCATCATTGCTATCTATACTGCTTACAAAAAATCCCACATTTTCGTAAATAATTTCTACTTTCTTAAATTCCAAAACTTGATTTTTAACAACGTAAACGCCCTGTACACCATCTTGGAATCGTAAGGCTTTATAGGGGATTTTTAAGCCCTTATAGCTCCCCAATTCAATTCGAACCGCAGAATTACGCAAACGCGAAATATCTTGAGACATATAATCACAGGAAAAAACAACTGCTGTTTTTCCCGAATCAGCATCTTGAATCAATTGTGTCACTGTACCAGGAACCTCTTCAGAAGATGATCCGAAATAAAGAGATGCATTAGTACCCAAAGAAAACTTACCTGCATCTTCAGGACTAACCAATGCAGCATAATACCAGATATATCCCAAAATCACCTTTCCAACACAGGAATTGTTTTGCTCATATTTAGAGGATGCTAATTCTTCCAGTTGGGAAACGGTCGCTGTCGAAAGTAAGTCTGTTGTAATCGTGTTATAAGCTGTATCACAGTAACTACCAAAATAACCATATGCCGGGGAAACAATCTGGCTGATCTGTGCAGACATTTGACTTTGCAGAGTAACTTTTTCATTTTCCAATTGGTTAATCTTATTGGAAAAATCAGTTATATCTCGTATAGCAATTGCTTTTTTATTCAGTATATCCTGTAAAGAGTTACTGACTTGTTCGGCATTTTGCAAATCTCCAGATTCATTCATGAAAATAAGGCTGCTAATCTGCTCTTCAATCGCCAAAGAAATAGAAGATACATTTGCTATACTGTCAGCTGTTTTTTGAATTTTGGTCAGCCGCTCTATTTCATCATCTATTCTTTCAACCCGATGCTTATTTTGAACACTCTGACGGTTTGCATGTACTTCGGCCACTGAAGTACCGGTAATGACTCTCACTCCATCATCATAAAAATAGCTGACAACGCCTGAAGATACCCCTTCTACCGGTATTTCGTCCCGAATGGCAATACCTTGGGCATAAACTGTATCGTCAATAACATACTGCTGCACCGGCTCCGTTTTAATAGGTGAATACATATAACGGTAAACCTGATACCCTACATACACCACTAAAAACAGCGACATGACAACCGCAAGAATTTTTCCACTCAGGCTGTTCATAACGCTTTATCGATCCCCTTCCTCATCCCGGTCTACCGAATCCAGAATACTGATAGGTCTTGCCGGAACAATTGTTGAAATGGCATGCTTATAAACTAAATTCTGCTTTCCATCTGAATCCAGAATGACCACATAGGTGTCAAATCCCTTTACAGTTCCTTTAAACTGAAAACCATTTGTCAAAAAAATTGTTACGGCAATTTTCTCTCTTCTCGCCTGATTTAAAAAGACGTCCTGTAAATTCATACTCTTATTCATATTTTTCAACCTTTCTGTCTTTAAATAAAATGCAATTGTTAAAAAACAGCTGGCTTACCAAACTGGTTTTTTACTAACTCAGCCGCCTGCCTGACAAGAACATTATATTCCTCATAATCGTCGATGTAAAGCCAATTTACCTTTTCATCTTTTCGAAACCAAGTCAATTGTCTCTTGGCATACCGTCTCGACTCCTGCTGCACCCGGCAGACTGCCTCCTCCAGTGTGCTTTTCCCCTGTAGATAGTCAAAGAACTCTTTATAGCCAATTGCCTGTGCTGCTGTTTGGGAATATCCTTTGTGAATAAGCTCCTGAATTTCTTTCAACAGACCATTTTCCATCATTTTTTCTACCCGTTGGTCAATCCTTTGATAAAGGAGCTGCCGGTCTCTAAACGTAAGCCCGATCATACAGCAGTCATAAGGGGAGGGATTTTGCCTAGATGCTTTTTGCTGCTCAGACATGGGAATGCCCGTAAGGCGATATGCCTCAATTCCCCGGATGATGCGCCCAAGATTATTGGGATGCAAATTTTGAGCTAACTGCGGATCAAAGCTTCTGAGCATGTCCAGCAAAAATTGATTGCCTTTCTCCATTGCAGTCTTTTCCAACTCCTGGCGCAGTTCCGGGTCACTCTTGTTTTCAAAAAAAGTGATATGATCCAGCAATGAACGGACATATAGACCCGTTCCTCCCACCAAAAAAGGGAGCTTCTTTCTGCTGTCAATATCCCGGATAACTTCTTCCGCCAATTGGACGTATTCTGCTACGCTAAATGTTTCATCCGGGTTTAGAAACTGCAAAAGATGGTGTGGTATCCCTCCCCTTTCTTTAAGGGTTGGCACGGCTGTCCCCACTGACATATAGCGATAAATTTGTTTTGAATCGGCAGATACAATCTCCCCATTCCAAGCTCGCGCCAGTTCCACAGCCAAAGCGCTTTTTCCCGAGGCAGTAGGGCCAACAACAGCAACAACTGGAATTTGCCCCCTTTTTTCAGGCATACTATATCCTCCCAAACTGTTTTTCCATTTCCTTTCTGGTTAGAGTAATCGCTACCGGCCGTCCATGAGGACAATGAAACACCGTTCCGTCTTCCTGCATGAGCCTAAGGATTTCTTTTAGTTCTTCTGGCGTACTGCGGTCTCCGCCTTTTATCGCAGAGCGACAAGAAATATTATGATACAGCCAATCCAATTTCTCCGGGGAAACATCCTGTCTGCCCTGAACCAGGTAGCCGCAGATTTCTCCAACAGTTTGTTCAATCTGTGCATTTTCCAGCCACATGGGAGCGCTTCGAATTAGTAAGGTGCCTTTGCCAAAATCCTCCGCTTCAAATCCGCATTCAAACAGGATATTCAGATTCTCCAACGCGGCAGAGTATTCCTCCTGAGACAACAACACAGTAACAGGCGTAAGTAAATTCTGCATAAACTGCCGTGCTTCACCCTTTTTTAGCCGATTATACAAAATTCTTTCGTGCGCTGCATGTTTATCTACTATGACCAAACGGCCATCCCCCTCAAAAAGAATGTATGTACAAAACGCTTCGCCAATATAACGTAAATTCTCATAGGGAGACGCTGGAATGATCACCTGCTGATCGGATGAGCCGCACGCCACATATTCCTGTTTTTCTGCCGAAAAAGCTGATGCTTGGACCGATTCTAAGCCGTTTTTCTCCACACTCTTTTTTGCGTTATGCGGCATAAAAACATCTTCGCCTTCAATATCCAAATAAGCTTTTGAGGTTGCAACGCCTGCCTGATCTGTATTTTCTCTCTCTTTTTTGGCATATGTGCTAAAAAGAGAGGCGGATGTTGTATCAAAGGAAATCCATTTAGAAGAGTCGTCCTCTAAGAAGCCACCAAAAATACCCGATATATTCTTTTTGTCTGCAATAGCAAAATGCATTGTTTGTTTTTCTAAATCTATTTGTTCGTTCGTTTCCGCTCTTGCTGAATTCTGAAATTTCTCAGCGCTCATCCTCTCTTGTGCCGGCAATTGATTTAATGTAGGAAGGTCTGATTTTCCAAAGCTCCCCTCCACTGTCAAATCTGCGCCGCGTAAAGCATTTTTAACAGCAAAGTATACTAAATCGAAAATGTTTTTTTCATTTTCAAAGCGTATTTCGATTTTTGCGGGATGTACATTGACATCTACCGATTCTGGAGGAATAGATAAATCTAAAACACAGGCTGGGAATTTACCTGTCATAATAAAATGCTTATAGCTTTCTTCCAGTGCTACAGTACAGGTTCTCGATTTTACATACCGGCGGTTGACATAAAAATTCTGCATGGAACGGCTCGACCTGGTCATATGCGGTTTTGAGATATACCCTTTAATTGAAAGGCCATTCGCCTGATACTCTACCGGCAAAAGACCAGACGCAAAATTCCGCCCAAACACCGCATATATTGCCGATAGAAGCTGTCCATCCCCCGGGGTGTGCAGTTTTTGCTGCCCGTCACGAATCAAGCAAAAAGAAATTTCCGGATGTGCCAACGCAATTTTTTCTACAATTCCGCTCACTGCATTGGCCTCAGACACATCCTTTTTCAAAAATTTCAATCGGGCTGGCGTATTATAAAATAGATCTCGTACAACAATTGTTGTCCCGACAGGACACCCGATAGGCTCATATGCAACTTGCTCCGAAGCATCAATCACATAGCGAATACCTTCTACCGCATCCCTGCGCCGGGACAAAAGCTCAACTCTCGCCACAGCGGAAATAGATGCCAGTGCTTCCCCCCGAAAGCCCATCGTGTGGATTGCCTCCAGGTCCTGTGCGCTTTTCACCTTGCTGGTTGCATGGCGCAAAAATGCGTTCTTCACATCCTCCGGATAAAAGCCGCATCCATCATCTGTTACCCGCATAAAGGACATGCCGCCTTTTTGTATTTCGACGGTAATAGCTTTTGCGCCTGCATCAATAGCATTTTCGACCAACTCTTTAATGGCGGAAGAAGGACGTTCCACCACCTCGCCGGCGGCAATCAGTTCTGCTACACTTTTATCCAACATATGGATAATACCCAAAATACGTCCTCCTTTTCCCTATTTTAACATAGCCTTTAACTCAAACAAGATATTCAGCGCCTCAATTGGCGTCAAGGCATTCAAATCAACCCTGGCCAAGCGCTCCCGCAAGGCACTGTCCTGCGGAGGAAGAAAGACCATTTGATCCAATTCCTCTTTTGGAGTTTTTTTTCGTTTTTCACTTTTGGGGAGAGAAATGAGCTCCCCCTTCTCCAATCGAGATAGTATTTCATGGGCCCGCTCAATTACTTGATCCGGAATTCCTGCCAATTTAGAGACTTCTATTCCATAACTGTCATCCGCTCCGCCTGGTATGATTCTTCTTAAAAAGGTAATCTCATCTCCCCGCTTTTTTACCGCAACACTATAATTTTTTACACAGCTTAACACCGACTCTAAATCTGTCAGCTCATGATAATGGGTCGCAAACAAGGTTTTTGCCCCCAATCCCCGCTGATCTGCAATATACTCCAATACGGCGCGTGCAATACTCATCCCGTCAAAGGTAGAGGTTCCTCTGCCAATCTCATCAAGGATCAACAGGCTTTTTCGCGTTGCATTTTTTAGGATATGTGCCACTTCGTTCATCTCAACCATAAAGGTGGACTGTCCGGATGTCAAATCGTCTGATGCGCCAACTCGAGTAAAAATTCCGTCAACGATACCAATAGAGGCAGAAGTCGCCGGTACAAAAGACCCTAGCTGTGCCATTAAGACAATCAAAGCAGTCTGCCGCATATAGGTGGATTTACCCGCCATATTCGGGCCGGTGATGATAGCAATTTGGCGGTCGCTACGATTCAAATATGTATCGTTTGCTACAAAAGGCACCTCTTTTAAGATACATTCAACCACAGGATGTCGTCCATCCTGGATCTTTATTTCATCTGAAAGATCAACAGATGGGCGCACATAACGATTGCTGACCGCCACTGCCGCCAAAGAACAAAACACATCCAACCGCGCAATGGCATTAGATGTTTTTTGTGTTCGTGTAAGGTG
>CAJUMG010000007.1:13732-16417 GCA_910587335.1 uncultured Oscillospiraceae bacterium | reverse complement strand
TAAGCTGTTCCGCAACAAAACGGCGTGTTTCATCGAAAAGCGCTGCCTCCAGTCGCAAAATTCGTTCTCCAGCTGTTACAATTTTATCCTCTAGCTCCTTAAGCTCCTGCGTAATGTACCTTTCGCAGTTTGCTAATGTTTGTTTTCGGATATAGGTATCCGGCACATCGGATAAAAAGGATTTAGATACCTCCAAATAATAGCCAAATATACGATTATACCCTATTTTTAACGTTCGAATTCCAGTGCTTTCCTTCTCTCGCGCTTCGATTTTTGCAATGTATTCCTTCGTATTTCCCACTAAACCTCGCAGTTCGTCCAGCTCGGCGTTGTATCCTTCTTTGATCACACCGCCTTCCTTAATCACAACTGGTGGATCATCACAAATGGACCTCCCTAATAATAAAGCCAAATCCTCCAACGGGTCTAGTTCTTCAAAAATCTCCTGTAAATATTGACTTTGTACCGATTCCATCAGTTTGCGTAATGGAGGAATTTTTTCCGCCGTGCTCTGTAGCGCCTTCAAATCCCGAGGGGTGACGTTTCCATAAACCACTTTGGTCATCAGCCTGTCCAAATCAAAAATGCCGCCCAGCGCATAAATGATCTCCTGCCGCAAAATTCCTTCCTGATACAGTTCCTCTACCGCATTCAGCCGCTTATTGATGAGGGAAGGGTGGTTGAGCGGCTGTTCAATAAAACTTTTAATCATCCGCTTTCCCATAGCAGTACGGGTTTGGTCCAGCACCCATAAAAGAGAGCCACGCTTTTCCCCTGTTCGCAAAGTTTGGGTCAATTCCAGATTTCGGCGAGCTGTCAGATCTAGATTCATATACTGGCTTTCATGATAAAATTGAATGGATAAAAGCCTCTCCAGCCCATTTTTCTGCGTTTGACTTAAGTATTGCAGCAAAGAGGAAACTGCCATTCTGCAAAACGGCTTATTGTCCAATGAAATCTTCACTAAATCCGATATGCCAAAATGCCGCAAAACAATTTGCTCGCTGTCTTGATACCCTAAATCTTCATCATCCAACAAATTGGTTGAGCAGTCCAATTTGTTTTTTACAAAATCACATACGCCTTTTTGATCCAAGAATACACCGTTAAATATCAGTTCCGAAGGAGAAAATCGTGCCAAATCATTGATCAGCTTCTCTTCGTATCCTTTTCCCTCCACCTGGGTCGCTTGGATTTCACCAGTAGAAATATCTGTAAAACACAGCCCGTACCCGTCTGGTTGGCAAAAAATACTGCCAATATAATTATTAGAGCCCTCGTCCAGCATACTGGTTTCGATAATCGTACCTGGCGTAATAACACGGACAACCTCTCGTTTTACCAATCCTTTGGCCAGCGCAGGATCTTCCATCTGCTCACAGATTGCAACTTTGTAACCTTTTTTTATCAACCGCTGAATATATGCCTCGCAGCTATGATACGGAATGCCGCACATCGGTGCCCGATCTTCTTGTCCGCAATCCCGTCCGGTAAGGGTCAATTCCAGTTCTTTCGAAGCTAGCTTTGCATCTTCAAAGAACATTTCATAAAAGTCGCCCAAGCGAAAGAACAGAATCTGGTCTGGATGCTTTTTCTTGATTGAGAAGTACTGCTCCATCATCGGAGATAATTTTGCCATCTGTGTACCTCCATTGTCAAATACGAGAAACCGCACCAGAAATCCGGCGCGGCCAAAATCACATTTTTAATTGCAGCCACCGCAGGTGGAGCAGCTACCAGTACAGGATGTATCGGACATTTCTACAGCATCCGGATCTTCACCATTTACACTCAAAACCAAAATTCGATTGATATAATTCATCATCGCATCCACTTCTTTTTTGGCTCCATTGTAAACAATCATTTTGGGGTAGGACATGATTTTCTGGTACAACTCCTTGATCTCTTGATCTAACGCATTCATTTTCTCCTGATCTTTATCCTGTTTTTGTACTTCTTGGTTCAGTGCCACCCGTTTTAGATTAAATTCACCTATCATGTCCTGTAAAGCCTGGTCCTCATCGTTAGATTGAGTTGCTAAACGCAAAGCAAGGTATCGGTCATCCTCCTGAATCGCCTTTCCTAACTCTCGTGCCATCTTAATAATATCCATTTTTCTTCCTCCTAGTTAATTTACTTTCCAGATTTTCTACTCCTGTTTTTCGCCAATTACACCCCAATTATGTGCTTTGGTAATTTTTACGTTGACAAATTGGCCAGTAAAAGAAGCATCACCCACAAACTCTACCGTAATGTTCCCACCGCTTTTCCCGCCAACCCGTCCAGTTCCCTCTTTTGCAGGGCCATCTACCAATACTCGTTGGACCGAACCGATCAGCCTTTCATAGCGTTTTTGTCCGATCGCGCTTTGCGTTTCTAAAAGCTCACGGAACCACTTGGATTTCTCCTGCGCCAAAACCGGATCTTCCATTTGTGCCGCTTTTGTCCCTACTCGTTTGGAATAAATAAAGGTAAACAGAAAATCGTATTCCACCTGCCGAACCAAATCCAACGTCTGGCAAAAATCTTCATATGTTTCGCCGGGAAAGCCAACGATAATGTCGCTAGACAATGTTACATCCGGAATTTTATTTTTGGCATAGTCAATCAAATCTAGGTACTGCTTTGTATCATAACAGCGGTTCATCTGACGAAGAATTCGATCTGATCCACTTTGCACCGGCA
>CAJUMG010000007.1:5789-13722 GCA_910587335.1 uncultured Oscillospiraceae bacterium | reverse complement strand
ACATATTTTTTTGCTCTGAGCGATTGTATCAATCATCTCATGCGTGCAGTCTTTTGGATGAGAGGTCATAAAACGAATGCGAAAATCTCCTTCGACCTCATCAATCCGGCGCAGTAGTTGTGTAAAATTGGTCGGTTCCTCCAACCCTTTTCCATAAGAATTGACATTCTGCCCCAACAGCATGATCTCTTTATATCCTTTTTGAGATAACTCCTTTACCTCTTCCAGAATTTTTTCCGGACGGCGGCTGCGCTCCCGACCGCGGACATACGGCACAACACAATACGTACAAAAATTGTCACATCCATACATAACCGGTAGCCAGGCTTTAAAGGTGCCGTCCCTTAAAAGCGGCATATCCTCTACAATAAACCCGTCATGATTTTCAAGTTCTTCCACATGCTTTTGACCCTGTAGACGCTTTTTTAACATGGAAGGAAGCAGGTGTGAAGCATGGGTGCCAAAAATCAAATCTACATAAGGATAGCTTTCTCTGATTTTTGCAGCAACATGCTCCTGCTGCATCATACAGCCACATAAACCAATAACCAGATTGGGATTTGCCTTTTTATAACGTTTTAGATTGCCGACATTTCCATAAATACGAAATTCTGCATTTTCCCGAACGGCACAGGTGTTAAAAATAATGCAGTCCGCCTGCGATTCCTGATTTGTAAACCCGTAGCCCATTTCCGCCAGCATTCCACGAATTTTTTCACCATCAGAAACATTCTGCTGGCAGCCATAGCTGTGGGTAAAGGCCAATGGTTGTCTGTCCGGATACCGCTCCAACAGGATCTTTCGTACCTCTTCCATGCATTTTTGCTGTTCGGCCAGATCTTTTTTTGTCAATTCGATTCTATTGCTCATAAACTCCTCCAAAAGAACAAAAGTGTTTGTCCTTTTTCCTGCGGAATATCATGCCTTAAACACTTAGAGTACAAACAGGAAAGTCAGATCATATACATAGGCTATATATGATTATTATACCCTATTGAAAAGCAAACCGTCAATGAAAAGAGTGCTGTCCTTCCCTTCTTTATAACAAAGGATGTTCTTTAGAAGCATAGCTTTTTGTATCAACTGGTAGATTTTTTCGGCTTAATCTCCCCTCAGTCCAAAGCTTAAAAATAGAATAAATCACTGCAAATGTTGGGACACCAATAAACATGCCGAGAACACCCAAATAGCCGCCAAACAGTAAAATCGAAAAAACAACCCAAAACGCAGGCATTCCAATGGAATCACCCAAAATCCGCGGTCCGAGGATGTTGCCGTCAAACTGTTGCAGACAGACGACAAAAACCACAAACCAAAGCGCTTTAATAGGATCGACCAAAAAAACAATGAGCGCCGATGGAATTGCGCCAATAAAAGGGCCAAAGTACGGAATAATATTTGTCACACCAACAATAACACTGACCAGCATTGCCATAGGCATACGAAAAATTGACATACCTACAAAACACAGAATGCCAATAATCAAAGAGTCCAGAATTTTTCCAGAAATAAAACCACTAAAAATCCGATTGCTTGTATGGGTTATATCAATCAGCCGTCCCACCAGGTCTTTTGGCAACAACGCATAAAGAAACTTTTTTATCTGTGCAAAAAAACGTTCTTTTCCAACTAAAAAATAGACAGAAATGATTATGCCAAGAACCAAATTGGTCAGTCCGGTGGTTAGGTTTTTGGTTACGTTAAACACCAAAGGTAGCGAGGTAGAAAGCCAATTATAAAAGGTTTCCAATATCGCTTTCGCCGATTCATTGATCTTATCCAGCGTCTCTTGAAAAAGCTCTTCCTTCGGAAGCATTTCAAACAAGCCGTTAATCCATTCACTTACTCTTCCCCAATAAACAGAAAGGTTCGATACAATGCCTGCGATGCTTGCTGTGACCTGCGGAATAACAACCGACAAAAAAATACCGATTACCAAAATTGCCACTAGATAAGTAAGCAGTACAGATAGCCCTTTATTCCACTTGGGAGAAATCTTTCCCCGACTGATTTTTGGCAAAACCTTCTTTTCAAAAAAGTTCGTTACTGGGTCGAGTATAAAAGCAATGGAAAAGCCATAAATCACTGGCAGAAGTATATCTATTAGCTTTCGGAAAGCAGTTTTATAGGAATTAAAATTGTGTAATATATTATAGCAGACCAAAGAAGCGATCACTACTAACACCGCATAAACCGCTATCGTCGTATATTTTCGATTCCATTCAATTTTCAAAATAAACACCACCCTTTTTGGTAAAAAATAATTGTAAAACAAGAAAATGCGGATGTAAAAGTATTGTAAAAACGGAAGGAACCTCTCTTTTTTTCGACGCTCTATTCACTTAATTGTACCCATTCTTCCATGATACAGGAAAGACTCTGCTTCGCTTCGTCCAGCTCCTTACACTTTTCACCCATCAAAACATAATTTTCATATACTTGGGGCAAGGTAATCTCTTCTTCCAACAGGCGGATTTGCTCCTCCAACTCCGCAATACGTTTCTCGGTTTCCTTTAAAAGCTGCCGTCTTTTGATCTCCTCATTTTTCTGCTGACGGGTGCGGTATCCGCCTGTATTCGCCGCTTTAGCTGGCACATTCGGTTTTTGCTCTAGCTGTTGGGCAGTTTTATTTTTCCGCCGTTCCTTTTCTGCAAGATAGTCGTCATATCCGCCTTTATATGTCTCTACCCCTGAACCTGTAAACTCCATAATAAAATCCGGTACCCGATTCAGCATATAGCGATCATGAGAAACCATCAGAACAGTCCCTTCATACTCCTGCAACGCCTCTTCTAAAACCTCTTTAGACGAGAGGTCCAGATGGTTGGTGGGCTCATCGAGCAAAAGGACATTCCCGCGCTGGAGCATTAACACTGCAAAAGCAAGTTTTGCTTTCTCCCCTCCTGAAAGAACCGATACTTTTTTGTATACAGCTTCTCCTGTGAGGAGAACGCTTCCCAAAACGCTGCGCACCTGATGTTCTGTCATTTGTGGATACCTTGACCAGATTTCCTCTAATGCTGTTTTGCCTAGATCCAATCCTCTCAGTTCCTGTTCATAATAAGCGGTTTTGACATTCTTTCCCCAATAAAAACTACCTGCATCAATGGGAATCTGCTTTAAAACCGCTTTGAGAAAGCTCGACTTTCCTACGCCATTGGCGCCGATAATCGCAATTTTGTTCCCTCTTTCTACATGCAGATTGATTCCGTCTGCCAGATGCTTTCGGTTTTCCCCTTTCCCCACGGAAAGAGATACATTTTCCACCATCAACACATCTTTAACCGGCTCCCGGTCAAACGAGAAGGATAACCGTGCTGCTTTTAGATCATTTTGCGGTTTTTCTACCCGCTCCATCCTCTCCAAAGCGGCAATGCGGCTTTGTGCCCGTTTTGTCGTCGAGGCTCGGACAAGGTTGCGGGCCACAAAATCCTCCATAGAAGCAATTTCCTTCTGCTGCAGCTCATATTCCTTTTGCTGGCGTGTCCGCCGCTCTTTTTTAAGCAGCACATACTTGGAATAGTTTCCTTTATATGTTTCCAGCTTATGCCTTTCCACTTCCCAAATATCCGAAACCAGCTTATCTAAAAAGTAACGGTCATGCGAAACCAGCAAAAGAGCCCCTTTATAGCCAGAAAGGTACTCCTCCAGCCAGGTCAACGTTTTAAAATCCAAATGGTTTGTCGGCTCATCCAAAATGAGCAGCGCTGGTTGCTCAAGCAAAAGCTTTGCCAGTGCCAGTCGGGTCTTTTCCCCACCAGAAAGGGTTTGTATGACCGTGTCAACTGGCTTATCGGAAAAACCCATACCGTTTAAAATTGTACGGATTTTCACATCCACCAAATATCCTTCCGCTTTGCTGAACCGCTCATCTAAAACAGCATATTCTTCCGCCAGGACCCGATAGATTTCCCCTTCGTGGTCTAGGTTTTCAGAAGCCATCTGTTTTTCCAGCGCACGCAGCTTATGTTCCATTTCTAGGACAGAATGAAATACGCTGCGCATTTCCTCCCAGATCGTATGATCGCTGGAGAGACCGCTGTTTTGGCGCAAAAATCCAATATTCACATCGGTGGAAACCGCGATTGTACCACTGTCTGCCTGAAGATCACCTATAATCAAATTCAGCAAAGTGGATTTTCCCGCTCCATTCACTCCAATCAGACCAATGCGGTCACCATCCTCAATTTTTGCCGTAATATTTTCAAGCACCGCATTGGCGCCAAAGCTTTTATTCAGTTGTTCAATTGAAAGTACCATAATTTTGTATCCTTTTTATCCAAACATTCTTTTATATTTTATCACATCCGCTTTTTTTCAGCAACAGATATTGACAAACATATTTCGCCTGTTTATTCTTACTTTGAACAGGCAAAATAGCAGTCGCCGATACAATCGTATCGGCTTTTTTCAATCAGCCGGGAAAATGGAGGAATGGTTATGAAGCGTATACAGGTTAAAACACAAGCCCCATATGAGGTATTGATTCAAAGAGGACTTCTGCAGGAGGCTGGATTAAAGATTCAGAAGATCAAGCCTCGGGCAAGGCTTGCAGTTGTAACCGATTCTAACGTAGCCCCTTTATATCTGCGTAAGCTTTTGGATTCGCTGGAAAATGCAGGATACCGGGATATCCCTTCCTTTACATTGGAAGCAGGCGAAAATACCAAGTCGCTGGAAAGTGCAGGACTTTTATATCAGCTGCTCTCTCAAAACAAAATCTCTCGTGATTGCTGTCTAATTGCCTTGGGCGGCGGTGTAATCGGTGATTTGACCGGTTTTGTGGCATCTACCTATTTACGTGGTATTCCCTTCATCCAAATTCCCACTACGCTTTTAGCACAGGTAGATTCTTCGGTCGGAGGAAAGACCGCGGTAAATCTTCCATCAGGAAAGAATTTAGTCGGTACCTTTTGGCAGCCATCTCTGGTTTTGTGCGATCCGGATACCCTCTCGACTTTATCGGAAGAGGTATTCTCTGACGGAATTGCCGAGGCGATTAAATGCGGTATGATAAAAGACGCTGTCCTGTTTGATCTTTTGGCCGATGAAAATCCGCAGGATCATCTAGAAGAGATCATCAGCCGCTGTATTACCATTAAAAGAGACGTGGTGGAAGAAGATGAGCAGGATACTGGAAACCGCATGATATTAAATTTTGGCCACACAATGGGGCATGCTGTCGAAAACTGGATGCAGTACAAACAGCGGCATGGGCAGTGTGTCGCCATAGGTATGGCAATGATAATTCGGGCCCAGGTAGCGGCTGGAATGCTTCCTTCCCCGGCGCTTGACCGACTTTTGAAAGTTTGTCAAAAATATAGTCTACCCGTTTCCTGCAATGCCGCGTGGGAAAATCTATTTGAAATCTGCCGCCAAGATAAAAAGAATACGACACAGGGAATTCGGGCTATCCTTTTACGGGAAGTCGGCGACAGTTTTATACAAAGCTTTCCCTTTTCGGAATTTGAACGCTTTATAAAAGGCGGTGAAGCGAAATGAATATCCAAATAACCCCTGGTCTTTTGCATGGGTCGGTCTATGCGCCGCCTTCCAAAAGTATTGCGCATCGGGCTTTGATTTGTGCAGCGCTGGCGCAAGGAACCAGCGTTATTTCTCCTGTAGATTTATCTAAAGATATGGATGCTACTATTGGCGGACTTCGAGCTATGGGTGCAGCTATTGTTCGAGAGGAAAAAAAGATTACCGTCACCGGGATCGGTAAGGCGCCAAAACAAACGAAGATTGACTGCATTGAATCCGGTTCGACTCTTCGCTTTTTGATTCCGGTGGCGTCTGCTTTGGGAATTTCTTGTCAGTTTACCGGATCTGGCCGATTGCCTCAACGTCCCCTTACCCCTTATTACGACGTTTTTCCATGTAATGGCGCCAAGCTTGACAGATCATTTGTTCCAACACATTGCTCTGGACAGTTAAAATCTGGCACCTATCAAATCCCTGGAGATATCAGCTCGCAATTTATCACTGGACTGCTGTTTGCTCTGCCGCTGCTTTCCGGCGATAGTGTGATTTCTCTGTCCACCCCACTGGAATCCGCGCCTTATATTGATTTGACAATAGAGGTTTTAAAAACATTCGGTGTTAAAATTTTTCAAGAGCAAGGGCGCTTTTTTGTTCCTGGTGGACAAAGCTACCAACCCCAAAATTTTCAGGTGGAATCAGACTATTCCAACGCTGCCTTTTTTCTCACCGCAGCGGCGCTTGGAAATCCTGTAAAGCTATTTGGCTTGTCTTGCAATTCTCTGCAAGGCGATCGGGAAATTTTAAACGCTTTGTCCTGCTTTGGCGCTTCCCCAGTTTGGAATGAAGACTCTATAGAAATCCAAAAACCTATCTGTCATGCTGCGCAGATTTATGGAAAGGATATTCCAGATCTGATTCCTATTTTGTGCGTAGCCGCTGCTGCTGTCCCTGGCCAAACTGTTATTCATGACACCAGACGCTTAAAAATAAAAGAAAGCGATCGTGCGTCTGCCATGACCGACTGTCTGACCCGCCTGGGCGCCAAAATCCGTGAGGAACCAAACGCTCTTGTCATTGACGGAGGACTCCCTTTGCATGGCGCTCGGGTATCTTCTTATGGCGATCACCGAATTGCCATGTCTATGGCAATTGCCGCAGGTCTGGCTGATTCGCCGGTCATTATTGGGGACGCACAGGTAGTAGAAAAATCCTATCCCGGGTTTTTCGAAGATTTAAAATCCTTAGGAGGTAGCGTTGATGTCATCTAATTGGGGAAATCAAATAAAAATTTCTATTTTCGGCGAGTCACACGGTACAGCGATTGGCGTTGTGATAGACGGGCTACCCGCTGGAGAACCAATCGATTTTGATTTGCTGCTGGCCTTTATGGACCGCAGACGTCCCGGGCAAAACCGGTTTTCTACCCCGCGTAAGGAAACCGACCATCCCCACATCCTCTCCGGCTTTTATCAGGGACGGACCACCGGAACGCCTCTGGCCATTGTTATTCGCAATGGCGACACCCATAGCACAGATTATGCACAAATGGCCAGCATAGCCCGACCAGCCCATGCAGATTATACCGGCTATCTGCGGTATCATGGTGCACAGGACTCTCGTGGCGGCGGGCATTTTTCCGGTCGTTTGACCGCGCCTTTGGTCGCTGCCGGAGGCATTGCAATGCAGATTCTTGCCCATCGCGGTGTGCAAATCGGCGGGCATATTGCTTCGATTGGCGAGATAGATGATATACCCTTTGATCCGGTAACCCTCTCCACGGATACCCTTTTGTCCCCTGGAAAAAAGGATTTTCCCGTACAAAATGACCATGCTGGTGAAAAGATGCAGCAGCTGATTGAAAATTGCCGGATCAACCAGGATTCGGTTGGCGGTGTGGTGGAATGTGCCGCCATTGGCTTTCCTGCCGGTATTGGGTCCCCCATGTTTGATGGATTAGAGAACCGTTTGGCCTCGTTACTATTTGGAATTCCGGCTGTCAAGGGGCTAGAGTTTGGCGCTGGTTTTCATTCTTCCCGCTGTTTGGGATCTCAGATGAACGATCCTTTCTGTTTAGAAAATAGAAAAATCCGCACTAAAAGTAACCATCACGGCGGAATTCTAGGCGGTATCTCTTCGGGAATGCCCATTCTTCTTCGGGTAGCCTTTAAGCCGACCCCCTCTATTTCCCGCGTACAAGACACGGTTAATTTTCAAACAATGGAGCCGGCGCAGCTGTCCATTCAGGGGCGGCATGATCCTTGTATTGTTCCACGGGCTGTTCCTTGTGTAGAGGCGTCTGCGGCTTTGGCTCTGCTGGATGCCTGGATGGAGAAAACAGAATAAAGAAAAAACTCTGCCGGATTTCTCCTTGTTTTCTGGCAGAGTTTTTTTCTTGCCTCCTTTGCGTCTTTCCCATAAAATAAAGATATGCTTTGTGGAAAGGAAGCAA
>CAJUMG010000007.1:0-5779 GCA_910587335.1 uncultured Oscillospiraceae bacterium | reverse complement strand
TGTTATATTTTATGTAATTTAATTTTATTTGTTAAAAAAATTCATAAAGAACTCAATGGAATCTGCGTCTATTCCAAACAGGTAATCATCTTTAGCTTTTGGCTCTCTGTAATTCTTTTTGTCCTCGCACTTTTATCCTATCGGATGGCATTTTATCTGGATTTTCATCAGCAAATGCTGATTCATCGTACTGCGATGGAAGCCGCTCCTTCTTGCTTTGTATCCGGCTTTATTGCGGCTTTAATCGGCGACTTAATGGACCGTTCCAAAAAAAATGAATAGTACCAACTACTTTGCAGCGGCATAGTATAAAGAGAGGTCAGATTTTTATCCTTACCGTGCGGGGAACGCCCTCGAATCAGGCACGGAGATTGGAGCTTTTTCCATGGAACAAAACCAGTCCTCTCTTTGGAAAGGATGTGCCTTGCAGGTAAAAAAAGGCGGTACATATGAGTTGTCTTACACTGTTTCAATCCCCCCTTCCTGTGCGTTAGAAACCGACTTTTTTCTGCGCTGTAATACCGCTATACTGAATCAAACGATTCGCCATATCCGAAAACAGAGCGGGTATCGGCTGACAGTTTTGGAGCATGGCGAATATGATTTGGAAGACAATACAAAGCTTGTAGTTGATATGCTTCCTTCCACACATTTAGAAAATCTTTCTTCACCTATTTGCTGCTCTATTTCCGCCAAAAAACTTATGTAGGCAATCAATTTTTAGAGGCAAAAATCTTGGGAAAGATAGCGAATGGAAAAAGGCCTGGACGAAATGACTCTCGTCCAGGCCTTTAGGAACCTATGATATATTCTGATTATAGCACCAGCATTAGGTTGTTATAATTTAGCTCCCGTGCTTTTTTCTGAATGGTGAACCAGTCTATAATCGACAGAATACCGCATACGCCTGCAGTAAGAAGCTTTAAAATCCCCATTCCAGTATCACCAAGCATAAAACGATCGATACCCAAGCCGCCGAGAAAAATAGAGATCAGCAAAATGGTGGTGGGATCTTTATACTCCACAGTGGAAACAGAGGCGAATTTTGCTTCGTCAGCATCCATCAGCTTTTGTTTGACAAAAGCGATCTTCTCCGGAGGCAAAAATTTTTGATTGGTCATGATGTACATATCAACCTTATCTTGTGTCATTCTTCTTACTCCTTTTTTACTTTTATCTTTTATTATTTAATGAATAAATAAAAGACGAAATAACCATTGACCAACGATCAAAAAGGCAAAAAGATATAGAGAAAAATCTAACAGCGCCGGGATCTTTGGCCTTTTAAAAGCGCATATATTTCTCCAGGCGAACAACAGAATAAAGATTGGTATAATCAGAAAAAAAGGGTGATAGTTAAAAGCACTCCGCCAATCCCCAGAGATAAAACAAAGCCAAGCTCGAGTTAATCCGCACCCTGGGCAGCGAATATGAAAAAAACGATAGACTGGACACCCGAGAAAAAGCCTTAGAACCAAAAGGAACAAGCCCAGCAAGAAAGAAAAACCAATCCGCATTTTTCCCTGCAAATGCTTCCAAAGCATTTTCTCACCGCCCTATTTCGACACGCAGAGTACAAAAATAAAATACCATAGTATTTATACAAAGTCAAGCAAAACAATATAATAGTATTGCAATTTTTAACAATCGAGGTTTGACTATGCTGAATCAACAGATTCGAATGATACGTTTGTCTCGAAAAATGAGCCAGGTAGAGCTGGCAAAAGAATTAAATGTGACAAAACAAAGCGTTTCTAATTGGGAAAATGATAATATACAGCCTTCTGTTGAAATGGTTATGAAAATCGCCAAAGTATTTTCTGTTTCTGTAGATTACCTATTAGGGATTGATCAGCATACCTATATCGATGTCAGCGGATTGCCAGATGACACAGTTTCTCATCTTCGTCAACTGGTAGATGACCTGCGAAAAGCGAAAAACCCCTGAAGATAAAAAAATTCCAGTGAGATACTAATTACTGGAATTTTCTCTATCTTTAGGGAGTTTCCGGTTCCGTTATAGAAAGCCTAGATTTATGTTTATCTGATCCCTACCGCGAAGAAGTCTATTTTTTAGAAAGAAAAAATAATGTGTTATACACAAAAAAGAAAAGCCCATAAACCCGCTTAAACAGTAGATTTGTAGGCTTTTCTTTTGCAGCAACCGGTCAAAATCACTATGTGCAGGGCACGGACGCTTCCTTTGGACATGAGGAAGCCCCAGAACGTGAATTCGCGCCGGGGATAAAAAATACTCGTTCCCTGTTGTATCCAGCAGCAGACCAGATGGTTTAGGCCACCTCCCGCAGCTTCGTTGACTGCCTGTTTGCCAAGAGTTATAATTATTATATAAGAGGCACAAAATGTATTTTTAAGATAATTAGTTGGATGCCAGGAGGGCTGAACGATGTTGAATCAGGCAAAAGAAAAAATCAGGAAACATATTAAAACACATTCCGATAGGTCTTCTGATGACCGTTCCGCCATTTCACTTTTAGGAGCTTTTTTAAATCCAGGCGGAAGAATAAATACTTCTTTCGCAGCAAATGATACCTGGCCAAATCACGATGGCACATTCGAATTTGTTTCAAATCCAAACATGTCCAGACGACCAAAGCAAAATTTTGTCGTCCAAATTAAAGGTACTCACCAATACACAGAAAAAGATGGGATAGTCAAGTATTCTCTAAAAGATTTAGCATTTCCTGCATATATATGTGATAATGTGTCGCTAGATCCCGGCATACTATTCGTTGTACTTAATCCAGATCAGCGTGGTTCCCAGCGCGTATTTTGGAAGTATATGTCTGTGGATTTTCTTAACTCAATCAATTTTGATAACAGCAGCATTACCCTCTGTTTCTCTGCTGATGAGGAAATCTTCAATACTGACGAAAGCGTTGCTACTTTTTGTGAAAAGCTAGAAGCAATTATCAGTCGTCATTCATTTGTAAATCGACTGGATAGCCGAAGTTATACCCGGCGTGATGTAGAACGAATTATAACAGTATGCGATACAGAGATTACCGAAAGCATTGATAGACTTGAGACTGTCAATGATACCCGAGATGGTGTATCACAAAGGATTCTCACGAGATTAGACGATTTGTGCACAGCGACTCTTTTGCTCAACGCTATAAACGCTGGATTTGAAAATGTCAGTCTTCCATTAGCATGGGAACGTTCTATGCTGGATATCGAAACTAAGTATCTTGGTACATTTCTCAAAGGATTGCAATACATCGGCA
This sequence comes from uncultured Oscillospiraceae bacterium, assembly GCA_910587335.1. Classification (GTDB taxonomy): domain Bacteria; phylum Bacillota; class Clostridia; order Oscillospirales; family Ruminococcaceae; genus UBA3818. The sequence goes on along the minus strand of CAJUMG010000007.1, from coordinate 2,531 downwards.
AGCGCATTCCGGATGACGGACAGTCAGAACGCTTGATGTTGAAGTATTATAATTTTTTGTGGCAAATCCGGAAGTCCTTGTATGAAAAATATGGGATGAGGGTTTTGTCCAATCTGGAAAAGTTTCCGCTTCATATCGACCAAATCGATATGCAATACTATGAACAGGTAGCAAAAGCGATAGAATCTGTTGATCCTACTTGGTGCGCTCTGCCAACATCAAGATATTATATTCAGAAAAAAACTCCGTTTTTTATAGGGCGCGAACGATATTATGAAATGACATTACAGTTAGCTGGAGTATATGCTTCAAAATATAATCGAATTACGGCGTATACAAAAGAGAACATCTCCACAAGTTATTCTATTCAAATTGGCTATGTAGACGCTTCAATAGACTTGTGGGGAATCGACTCTAAAATTAAGGTTATTACTGATTGGAAGGTATCTATAGACCCTGTATGTCTGAACAAACTGGGGAAGGTTTTGAATATTCCCATTCGGATATCCTCTCAATATGGAGAGTATCGAGAATTGATGTCTTTCCTTACTCAAACAGGGATTAACTTCCTTGATTTGATTGATTTTAAGGAAGTCGAATTCTCAAAAGTCATTGATACTATCTATCAAAACACGAGTACATCTGTGTATAAGGAGGTGCTTTTCGCACTCAGGGAAAACTATTCCAATACTTCGGACAAGGTTGGACACAATGTTATAAGATATTTGCTTCTGAATCTTCGTGAAAAAACCTTGGAAAGTGTAATGCCGACAAAATTTACTCGCAAGTTGCTTTGCGATGAGTTGTACCTCTCAAACAATTGTTTTCCTTTTGAGAGAAATCCATTTGTTTCTAACTTGGCAGGAAGTAAGACGAGTGTGAGTGGTCGGATCAAAGATCTCATTAGAGTCACTGGTGCTGAAAAAATCGATGTGGTTCGCCCATATCTGGTGCTCAAAAATGCAACCAAGCAAACCGGTGAAATCTATTTTGAGATTACTCCTGATTCCAGTATCACGGAGATTCAAGAATATAACGATCAGCTAGATCAATGGGAACGAAACCAGGGATATCAGATCAATCTATCCGATGGGTTTTCGTGTATTGATTCTTATGAGCGCACGACATTGTTCATCCTGAGAAATCTTTTAAAATTTTCCAATAAAGGAAATAAAGGACAGCGCGAATTCAACCGAAAATTTCTGAGTGAAAGCACATTGGACTTTGCCGATGATTTAAAAAAACAGGCAATCCAAGATGTTTTTGTTAATTCACGGCTTCTTCTGATTTATGGAGCAGCAGGGACAGGAAAAACAACGTTGATTAACTATATTTCAAATCTGATGGCGAGTCAGAGGAAACTTTTCCTTACCAAAACCCATACGGCGCTTCAGAATCTGAAAAGACGCATTGATAATCCAGGGGCAGATTCTGATTTTATCAGTATAGATAGTTTTACGAAACAGGTGAATCTTCCGGACTATGATATCATTTTTGTTGATGAGTGCAGTACGATCGACAATCGGACCATGGAAAGGTTCCTGAATAGGATGAGCCCGGATACCTTTCTGGTATTGGCTGGAGACATTCACCAAATTGAATCTATTGAGTTTGGAAATTGGTTCTTCTATGCCAAAGATGTTATTAAAACACAGGGTTCTAACGTTGAACTGTTAAGCACATGGAGAACCAAAGATCAAAATCTCATTAGCCTGTGGAATGAAGTTAGAACTAGGAATGATATAATAACTGAAAAACTTGTTATTGACGGTCCGTTTTCGGAAGATATTGGTTCTGGAATCTTCGTGAGAGAAACGGACGATGAGGTTATTCTCTGCCTCAACTATGACGGAAAATTTGGTCTGAATAACATGAACAATTATTTTCAGGCAGCTAATACCAAGAGTGAGGCTGTTTCCTGGGCTGAATGGACTTATAAGATTGGTGACCCTATCCTTTTTAACGACTCGAAAAGATTCGATCTTTTATACAATAATCTGAAAGGACGAATTGCTAATATCGAAAAGGGTATAAATTCTATTTCTTTTACTGTTGATGTGGATATCCCGTTAACTGAAGTGGCGTGTAGAAGGGATAATATTGAATTCATCGAAGCCGTGGAAAACGGTACGCGTATTCGTTTTGTCGTATATGCACATGAAAATGGGGAGATAGAGGAAGATGATGATGATTTACGGTTCAAATCTGTTGTCCCTTTCCAACTTGCCTATGCTGTTTCAATCCACAAGGCGCAGGGCTTGGAGTATGATTCTGTCAAGATAATTATCCCAAGCAGCAATGCTGAAAAAATAACCCACGGTATCTTCTATACAGCAATCACTCGAGCAAAAACAAATCTGAAAATTTACTGGAGTTCTGAAACCATGCACGATGTTGTAAAAGGGTTTGGAACCGATGAGTCAAAAAGAAAAAGTTTGGAAGTTGTGAAATCCAAATTGGCAGAAGACTGATGTTTTCCATTTGCCATTCTGCCCGTATGAAGAAAAAGCTAGGAAATGTGTGGATTTCCA
>CAJUMG010000006.1:109530-113293 GCA_910587335.1 uncultured Oscillospiraceae bacterium | reverse complement strand
GGGAGATCGACCGGGGCGGGCAGGTGTACTACCTCCACAACCGGGTGGAGTCCATCGACTCCACCGCCGCACGGGTCAAGGAGCTGGTGGGGCCGGAGCCCAAGGTGGTGGTGGCCCACGGGCGGATGCAGGAGAAAGAGCTGAGCGCCGTCATGCAGCAGATGGTGGAGGGGGAGGCCCAGGTGCTGGTGTGCACCACCATCATTGAGACCGGCATCGACATCGCCAACGTGAACACGCTGATTATTGAGGACGCGGACAAGATGGGCCTGGCCCAGCTCCACCAGATCCGGGGGCGCATCGGCCGCAGCGCCCGGCGGGCCTACGCCTATATGACCTACCGTCAGGGGAAAATTTTGTCGGAGGTCGCGTCGAAGCGGCTGACCGCCATCCGGGAGTATGTGGAATTCGGCTCCGGGTTCAAGATCGCCATGCGGGACCTGGAGATCCGGGGCGCAGGGAACCTGCTGGGGGCAGAGCAGTCGGGATATATGATGACCGTGGGCTACGACATGTACCTCCAGCTGTTGGAGGACGCGGTGCTGGAGGAGCAGGGCAAGAAGAAGGCCGTATCCACGGAGTGCTCCGCCGACCTGACCATCTCCGCCAACATCCCGGACCGCTATGTGCCGTCCAACGAGCAGCGGATGGACCTGTACCGCCGTATTGCCGCCATCCGCACGGAGCCGGACGCCGCCGACCTGCTGGATGAGCTGATGGACCGGTACGGCGAGCCGCCGAAGCCGGTGTACGCCCTGCTGGATGTGGCGATGCTGCGGGCCAACGCGGTGCGGGCCGGGGTATCGGAGATCGTGCAGCGGGGGGAGAGTTTGCGGCTGGTGATTGCGGACTTCAAGGCGGAGGCCCTGGCGGCCATCTGCTCCAGCCCCAAGTACCGCCAGCGGCTGAAGCTGGCGGCGGGGGATGTGCCCGCGCTGACGCTGGCGTTGAAGAAGGGGGAGCCGGTGCTGGAGACCGCGTTGACGCTGGTGGAGGATTTGCGGCTGGCGTCCGAGGGGCGGGAGATGCCGGAAATGGTTAAAAAATAGATGTACAAATTCCGATTGAATAGGGTGATAAGATGAAGTACCTGATAAAATATTTCATAGATTTTACAGCGTTGGTTTTCCTGTATGCTCTTGTCCTTTTTAAGAAATGGAGGACTCAGGGCAGGGGAAGTCTGCTTGTCAACACGCTCATGTATGCCTATCTCTCGTTAGTGCTCTTTTTTACTATGATGCCGGTGATCACATCTATCCCATCCATATTAGACCACCCCTATAAGCCGATGAACCTGGTGCCGTTTATTGACGTTTCTTTGGGGAGAGGGGATTTTCTCAGACAAGTAGTCTTGAATGTTATCATGACCCTGCCCTTCGGTTTTCTGTTTCCTCTGACCCGGAACAAAAGGGCCAACTTCGGCGTGACGGTGTTTTTCTGCTTTTTGATGAGCTTGGGTATCGAACTCTTACAGCCGTTCTTCGACCGCTCCTCAGACATCACGGACCTAATTACGAATGTGATCGGCGGGGCGCTGGGCTATGGCCTTTACGTTATTTTCAGGCCGGTCACCTTTTGGGTCTTGGAGCGCTTGAAAACCAGATGACAAGCTGTTTTGCAGTAACTTCCAGTTTATAGAAGAAAAGAGGAAACACGGACCACTATGGAATATCATCAAGTGATACGATTAAAAAACGGAGTGGAATGCTGTTTACGAAATGGCGTGGAGAGAGATGGACAGGCTGTATTCGATAACTTCAATTTGACACATGGAGAAACCGATTATCTGCTCACCTATCCCGACGAGAACGCATTCGACGTGATGCAGGAAAGCCAATTTCTCAAAGAAAAAACGGAAAGTAAAAACGAAATTCAGATAGTCGCCGTAGTTGATAACGTAGTTGTGGGAACCGCTGGGATTGGAGCAATCGGCGCAAAATATAAAGTGCGGCATCGCGCTGAGTTTGGGATCAGTGTGGCCAAAGAGTTTTGGGGGCTGGGAATCGGACAGGCGCTGACCACAGCGTGTATTGCATGTGCAAGGGCTGCGGGATATATCCAGCTGGAATTGAATGTGGTTGCTGAAAATACACGGGCAATATCCATGTATGAAAAAAACGGGTTTGTTGAATACGGCAGAAATCCGAAAGGCTTTCATTCCCGAATGGCGGGATTTCAAGAAGTTGTTTATATGAGATTGGAATTATGAAAAAGTAAGTTCCAGTTTGCAGGATAAAAGCAGCGGCGTCCCTGCGCCATCCGCTGAAAGAAATACTGTACAAATTGAAAGCCGCCGGAGGAGCTGCGATGAATATCTACGAAGTCCAAACAAGGACCCCCGCGCTGGTTGAAAAGCTCTTGACAGTTTGGGAAGAGTCTGTTCGTGCCACGCATCTGTTCCTTTCTGATGCCGGTATTGCGCAGATCAAGGAATATGTCCCGCAGGCGTTAAACGGCGTTGCCCACCTGATCGTTGCCGAAAAAGAACAGGACGTACCGGCTGCCTTTATGGGTGTGCAGGGTGGCCGGTTGGAGATGCTCTTTCTCTCCCCGGCAGAACGCGGGAAGGGGCTTGGGAAACGACTTCTTCGAGCCGGTATTGAGAACTATGGGGTTCTGGAGGTAACAGTCAATGAGCAGAACCCGCAGGCAGTCGGTTTTTACGAGCATCTTGGATTTGAGACCTATAAACGCACGGATCATGATGAGGAGGGGAACCCCTATCCGCTCTTGTATATGCGGTTAAGGTGACATCTTCCGATAAGCGGCGGCGTGGGCGGAGCGCGGCTGAGGGGTTTCCGCATTCTGGCACATTTTTCCCCCGCGAGTATAATACGTTTTATCGCTCACTTGGATTCAAGGAATTTGAAGTATTTTCGACCTTAGGAGGTATCTTGCCATGCTATGCCTGCGAGAAGCGAACATGGAAGACCTGGAACAGGAATACGTTTTCATTACCAACACTCCCGCCAATGAAAACGGCTTTACAAATCCCCACGCCGGCTGTTCCAGAGAGGAATTCGAGCAGAAAATCCTGCCCGGCTATATCGACGCGGCCAGGGGCGTCGGGCTGCGGGAGGGCCGGGTGCCCCAGACACAGCTGTTCTTATGGGACGACGGACAGATTGTCGGCTTATTCCGGATACGGCACTACCTGACGGAAGCGCTGGCCAGCGGGGCGGGACACATCGGGTATGGCATCGGAAAAGCGTTTCGCGGAAGAGGCTATGCCTCCGCAGGGCTGCGGCTGACCATCCAAAAGGCGTGGGATATCATCCGTGAGGATGAGATTTATATGTCAGTCAGCAGGGACAACCCCGCGTCGCTCCGGGTGCAGATGAAAAACGGGGCGTATATCCACCACGAGGATGAGCTGGAGTTTTATACCAGGATCAAGCGGCAGACGGAAAACTTGATGAATACTGTAAATGACTTATAACCACTTCTTCAAGTGTGTGATTATTAAACGAAAGGAATCTTCTTATGGGAAAACTAAATGTTGATGGAACAGAAATACAAGTCTTACAGATTGAGGAAGATGACTATATCTCTTTAACTGATATGGTAAGAAAAATTAACAATGGACCTGCCCTGATAGAAAAATGGTTACGCAACAAGAATACAATAGAATTTCTTGGCATATGGGAAGAAATGTATTTTGGAAGAACAGACAACCAAGGTCTTGAAGTGATGTAATTCCCCCGAATTCGGGGGAATTACAATTACCACTGCTTTATTGCAGTCTATCCGCAAGAAATAGCCT
>CAJUMG010000006.1:97725-109520 GCA_910587335.1 uncultured Oscillospiraceae bacterium | reverse complement strand
GTATACGTCAATAGTCCTGGAAATTGGGAAACTTTTAATTGAGTAACTTCCAGTTTGTAGAAGAGAACGCAGCATAATACAAGTATTTTGCTATATTTTGTTTGTAAACCCCCGGTAAAAGGAGGAACACAGCACCATGAAAATTTACACCATCATCGGCGGCGTCAACGGCGTGGGCAAAAGCAGCCTCACCGGCGCCCTGAAAAGCCGCATGACAGACCTGGGTATTATCGTGGATGTGGATAAAATGACCGCCCAGGCGGGCGGCAGCGTCCTGCAGGGCGGAAAACGGGCGGTCCGCCTGATCGAGGACTGCATCGCGAAAAACGTCAGCTTCACCCAGGAGACCACCCTCTCCGGCCACCGCATCCGCCAGACTGCCCGCCGGGTCCGGGACGCCGGATACGCCGTCCGCCTCTTTTACGTGGGCCTGGACACCGCCGGGGAGAGCCTGCGGCGCATTGCCAACCGGGTGTCAAAGGGCGGGCACGACGTCCCAACGGCAGACGTGGAGCGCCGCTTCCTCCACCGCTGGGAGGCTGTGGCGGACATCCTGCCCTACTGTGATGAGGCGGAGTTTTATGACAACGACAACGGCTTTGCGCGGGTGGCGTCCTACCGCAACGGGGAGCTGGTGCTGGAGGGGGACTATCGGCCCCGCTGGATCGTCCAGCTGGCGGCGGCGCTGAAATCCGGCGCAGATACCCCTTGTGCCGGCGGCCAAACCGTGGTATGATAGCTGTCGCGGCCCTTTGGCCGGACGAAACTTAAAAAAGACTGTGAGGATACGAGTTTGATGAAAAGACTATGCAGCGGGCTGATGGCCCTGGTATTGATTGTCTCTTTGGCGGCGGGCTGCGCCAAAAAGGAGCCGCCCTCCGGCATCTTCTACGATGTCACCGGCATCGACCCCCGGAATACGGCCTACACCGTGGGGGATGTGACATTCCCGGCGGAGGCCTATCTCTACTGGGCCGCCTATGCGTGCAGCTCTATGGAGTACAACCTGAACATGTACCGGGCCTATTACGGCCTCTATGAGGAGATGTTCGACGAGGACGGGAACCTCCTGTGGGACAAGGAGCTGGAGGGCACGCCCCTCATTGAGCAGGCAGAGCAGCAGGCGGAGGGCAACGTCCGCTTCTATGCCGCCATCGAGAGCAAGGCCAAGGAGCTGGGCGTGGCGCTGGACGAGGAGGACCGGGCCCAGCTGGCGGAGAGCTTTGCCGACACCATGGAGCAGATGGGCGGCGAGGAGGAATTCCAGGAAAATCTGAAGCTGATGGGCATCAGCCGGGAGACCTTTGACCGCATCACCGAGGACGGCATGCTATTCCAGAAGCTGCTGGACCTGGTGATGGAGGAGGACAGCGCCCTCTATGTGGCTCCGGAGACATATGAGGAGAGCGCCTCCTACGCGGACCACATCCTGCTGGGCACCACCAACCAGGAGACCGGCGAGGCCCTCAGCGACGAGGAGATCGCCCGGAAGCGCGCCACCGCCGAGGACCTGCTGGGCCAGCTGCAAAGCGCCGGAGACGGCGTGGAGGCCCTGTTCGACCAGCTGGCGGAGGAGTACAGCGAGGATCCGGGCCGGGCCGCTGCCAAGGGGTATATGGTGACGGCGGATTCCAGCTTTGTGCCGGAGTTCCTGGACACCGCCCTGGCCCTGGAGCCGGGACAGGTCAGCGATATCGTGGAGAGCACCTACGGCTACCACATCCTCTACCGCCGGCATATGGCCGACGTCCTCCGGGAACAGCCGGAGCAGGCATCCGCGCTGGCGGAGGAGCATCTCTATGACCAGCTGGCCCAGCTGGCGGACGGCTTTGACCTCAAGGCCAGCGAGGAGATCAGCGCCCTCGACCTCAAGGCGTTCTATACCAGCTATAACGCCAAGGTAGAGGAAATCTCCGCCGCCAAAGCCGCAGAAAATGATACCGGCGACGGCGCGGATACCGGAACGGATACCGGAGCAGATACCGGCAGCGGCGCGGCGGCGGACGGCAACAGCGCGGCGGCGGACGGCAACAGCGCGCCGGCGGACGGCGCGGGCGAGTAAGGGTATGCCCAGCGGAATCATTGTGATCGACAAGCCCGCGGATTGGACCAGCATGGACGTATGCGCCAAGCTGCGGGGAATCCTGCGGGAGCGGCGGATCGGCCACGGGGGGACGCTGGACCCCCTGGCCACCGGCGTGCTGCCCGTATTCGTGGGCAGCGCCACAAAGGCGGTGGAGTTTGCGGAAAAGGGGGACAAGGCGTACATCGCCGGGCTGCGGCTGGGGGTGACCACCAATACCCAGGATGTGACCGGGGAGATCCTGGACAGCCGCCCGGTGACGGCGGGCCGGGACGCGCTGGAGGCGGTCCTGCCCCGGTTCACCGGCCCCATCGCCCAAATCCCGCCCATGTACTCCGCCATCAAGCGGGACGGTAAAAAGCTCTACGAGCTGGCCCGGGCGGGAAAGGAGGTCCGGCGGGACCCCCGCCCGGTGACCATCCACACCCTGGAGATCCTGGAACAGCGCGGCCAGGCGGAGTATCTGCTGCATGTCCGCTGCTCCAAGGGCACCTACGTGCGCACCCTCTGCCACGACATCGGGCAGGCCCTGGGCTGCGGCGGGTGCATGAGCAGCCTGCGCCGGACCATGGCCGCCGGGTTCACCCTGGAGCAGGCGGTGACGCTGGAGCAGGTCCAGGCGCAGGGGGAGGCGCTGCTGCTGCCGGTGGATTGCTTTTTCGGCGGCTACCCCGCCTACACCCTCCCCTCCCCCCGCCAGGAGCAGCTGTGCCGCAACGGGAACCCGGTGGCGGCGCGGGGCCTGGCGGCGGGGACGTACCGGGTCTACGGGCGGGACGGGGCGTTTCTCGCCCTGAGCCGGTGGACGGACGGCAGACTGGTTCCTATCAAAAATTTCTTTCAACAGGGGGGCTGACGGCTTGGAGCAGACGGCCAGAAAAGTGATCGCGTTAGGCTTTTTTGACGGCGTACACCTGGGTCATCAGGCCCTGCTGCGCCGCGGGCGGAGGAGCGCGGTCTCATCCCCGCCGTGTTTACCTTCGACCGCTCGCCCAGGGAGTTTGTCACCGGCGTGCCGGTGCCGCTGCTGACCACCGCGGAGGCCCGGCGGGCGGCGGTGGAGGCGCTGTTTTCCATCCATGAGATCATCGTGGCCCCCTTTGACGAGCATATGATGACCATGCCCTGGGTGGACTTTGTGCTGGAGCTGGCCCAGAAGTACCGGGCCGGGTGGCTGGTGGCGGGGCACGACTTCCGCTTCGGCCACAGAAACGCCGGCACGCCGGCCCTGCTGTCGAAGAAGGCGGCGGCGCTGGGCATGGGCTGCGACATCATCCCCGCCGTGACCCTGGACGGCGTCACCGTCAGCTCCACCCGGATCCGCGCCCTGCTGGAGCAGGGGGAGGCGGAGGAGGCCGCCCGGCTCCTGGGCCGGCCCTTCTCCCTCAGCGGCCCGGTGCGGCACGGGAAGGGGCTGGGTTCCTCCCGGCTGGGCGCGCCGACGGTGAACCTGGTCCCCCCCGCCGGGCAGCTGGTGCCGGCCTACGGCGTGTACGCGGCCCGAGTGAGCGTGGGCGGCAGGGTGTACGGCGCGGTGACCAACGTGGGCGTCCGGCCCACGGTGGACATCGACGGCGGCGTGACCGTGGAGAGCCACCTGCTGGACCAGTCGGTGCAGCTGTACGGGAAGGGCTGCCGGGTGGACTTTCTGCGCCGCCTGCGCCCGGAGCAGAAGTTCAAGAGCATGGACGCCCTGCGCCGGCAAATCGCCAGGGATGCGGACAGCGCCCGGTCATATCTGGCGTCGCAGGAAGGGGCGGCGCTGTGAGGCATGTGTTCATCATCAATCCCACCGCCGGAAAACAGGACTGCACCGCGCAGATGGTGCAGATGGCCAGGGCCCTGGCTGCCCGCCACGGCCTGGACGTGGAGTGCATCCTGACCAAAAGCCCCGGCCACGCCGCCGTCACTGTCCGGAAGCTGGCGGAGACCGGGCAGGCGCTGCGGTTCTACGCCTGCGGCGGCGACGGCACGGTCAACGAGGTGGCCAACGGCGTCGCCGGGGCGGACAATGCCGCCATGACCTGCGTGCCGGTGGGGACGGGGAACGATTTTTTGAAGAATTTCGGGGAGATGGCCCCCCTCTTCTCCGACCCGGAGAACCTGTGGGACGGCCCCCGCTTCCCCCTGGACGCCATTGACTGCAACGGGCGGCTGGCCCTGACCGTGGCCTGCTTCGGCTTCGACGCACAGGTGGCGGACGATGTGCATACCTATGGGAAAGTACCGTTTTTAGGCGGCAAGGGCAGCTATATCCTCTCTCTGGCAGTGAATTTTGTGCTGCGCGGCCTCAGCCACCGCTGGACGGTGACCCTGGACGGGGAGCGGCTGGAGGGGGACTTCATCCTGGCGGCTGTGTGCAACGGGCGGTACTACGGCGGCGGCTTTATGCCGGCGGCGGAGGCCCGGATGGACGACGGCGTGCTGAACACGGTGCTGGTCAGGCGGGTCAGCCGGGCGGCATTCCTGCGCCTGGTGGGGGCCTATGCCCAGGGCGGGTACTACCGGTTCCCGGATATCGCCAGAGGCTCCCAGGCCCGCGAAATCGTGATTGCGTCGGCGGAGCGGGATATCGTGATGTGTCTGGACGGCGAGTCGGTGTACGCCCGCCGGGCGGCGCTGCGCTTGTCGGAGAAAAAGGTGGGCTTTTTTGGCCCTGCGGGCTGCGATCCCAACGCAACCTGCCGCCCGCTGCCCGAAACAGCCCAGATTGTGAACATTTTGTAAAACAGCCAAAAATTTTTCAAAACCCTCTTGCAATATGGAGAGAGATGTTGTAATATAAGCACCGTTAGCAGTCCGAGAGTTTGAGTGCTAACGGTGCTTACTTTCGTTTTCAAAAAAAATTGATATAGGAGGAACCTGATCATGAAGCTCACACCCTTAGCAGACCGCGTCGTCCTGAAGGCGATGGAGGCGGAGGAGACCACCAAAGGCGGCATTATCCTGACATCCAGCGCAAAGGAGAAGCCCTCGGTGGCGGAGGTCATCTCCGTGGGCCCCGGCGGCATGGTGGACGGCAAGGAGATCACCATGAGCGTCAAGCCCGGCGACAAGGTCATCACCGACAAGTACGCCGGCTCCAATGTGAAGATCGGCGACGACGAGTTCGTCATCGTCCGCCAGGGCGACATTCTGGCCATTGTCGAATAAGTCCCGTGCGGACGGCCAATGCGGTCCTGGGCGGACGGCCAATGCGCCGCCTTTGGCGGCGGAGGGTCCGGCAGGACAACGAATATGTAATGTTTTCTGAATAAATTGGAGGTTATGCGATTATGTCTAAATTGATCAAGCGCGGCGAGGATGCCCGCAAAGCTCTGGAGACCGGCGTCAACCAGCTGGCCGATACCGTCAAGGTCACCCTGGGCCCCAAGGGCCGCAACGTGGTGCTGGATAAGAAATACGGCGCTCCCCTCATCACCAACGACGGCGTGACCATCGCCAAGGAGATCGAGCTGGACGACCCGTTTGAGAACATGGGCGCGCAGCTGGTCAAGGAAGTTTCGGTTAAGACCAACGACGCTGCCGGCGACGGCACCACCACCGCAACGCTGCTGGCGCAGGCCCTGGTTCGCGAGGGAATGAAAAATGTAGCGGCCGGCGCAAATCCCATGGTCGTGAAAAAAGGCATTCAGAAAGCGGTTGACACCGCTGTAGAATCCATGGTATCCAACGCCCAGAAAATCACCTGCACCGCTGATATCGAGCGGGTTGCCGCGATCTCTGCCGGAGATGAGTCGGTGGGCAAGCTGATTGGCGAGGCCATGGAGAAGGTCACCGCGGATGGCGTTATCACCATTGAAGAATCTAAAACAGCCGAAACCTACAGCGAGGTTGTCGAGGGAATGCAGTTTGACCGGGGATATATTACCCCTTATATGGTTACCGATACCGATAAAATGGAAGCGGTCATTGATGATGCGTACATCTTGATCACCGATAAAAAGATTTCCGCTATTCAGGAGATTCTGCCGTTGCTGGAACAGATTGTTCAGGCTGGCAAAAAACTGGTGATCATCGCGGAGGATATCGAGGGCGAGGCTCTGTCCACCCTGATTGTCAATAAGCTGCGCGGCACCTTTACCTGTGTGGCGGTAAAAGCCCCCGGCTTTGGCGACAGAAGAAAAGAGATGCTGCAGGATATTGCGATTCTCACCGGCGGCGAGGTGATCAGCGAGGAGTTGGGTCTGGAGCTGAAGGATGCTTCTATGGAGCAGCTGGGCCGCGCGAAGCAGGTGAAGGTCCAGAAAGAAAACACCATTATTGTGGATGGCGCCGGCTCTTCTGAAGAGATCAAAGCCCGCATTCATCAGATCAAAGCGCAGATTGAGACGACTACCTCCGAGTTTGACAAAGAAAAGCTGCAAGAGCGTTTGGCAAAATTGTCCGGCGGCGTAGCGGTAATCAAAGTTGGAGCGGCTACCGAAGTGGAGATGAAGGACAAAAAGCTGCGGATTGAGGATGCGCTGTCCGCGACCAAAGCTGCGGTGGAAGAGGGCATTGTAGCCGGCGGCGGCACTGCGTTAATCAATACCATCCCGGCGGTAGAGGCGCTGCTGGAGAAGGCGGAAGGCGATGAGAAAACCGGCGTGAAGATCGTCCGCAAGGCAATTGAGGAGCCGGTACGCCAGATTGCGACCAATGCTGGTTTAGACGGCGCGGTCATTATCGATAAGATCATAAGCTCTGGCAAGGTTGGTTATGGCTATGATGCTGCGAAGGAGACCTACTGTGAGATGATCCCCAGCGGTATTGTCGATCCGGTTAAGGTAACCCGTTCCGCATTGCAGAACGCGGCTTCTGTAGCGGCAATGGTTCTGACCACCGAAAGCCTGGTAGCGGATATCAAGGAAGAGAATCCGGCCCCGGCAATGCCCGCAGGCGGCATGGGCGGCATGTATTAATCTGCCCAAATTTGTGAAACAAAAAGACCGATACCCAAAAAGGGTATCGGTCTTTTTTTGTGGGAAAGCGGGTGCTTTTTATGGGGTTTTTCGGCGGTTTTTTATCCTTTTTATGAGAAAAAACAGCTAAATTGAAGGCCGAATCAAGCGGGTAGACCCAAGAAAATTTACAGCATATTTTCTCTTTTCTGTCTGATCACACGCCGAATGTTGATGGCGATGGAAAAAAGAATGCCGACCAGCAAAAAAGCCGGGATGGTCCATTTGCTGTAATTTTCATCGTTGGAAAGAATTTCTGTCCAGAGCTTATCCATCAATGTGCTGATCTGGCTGGGGAGAAAGGTGAACGCTTCGGTATTTTCCAGCACAGTTTGGTCCGGATAGGCGATGCTGTTTTGCTGCATTTCTTCGTCCAACAGCTCATAAGCCGCCAGATTCGGGGTGGAATAGCCGATAAAATCAATATTGGCGGCGGCAATCTCCGGTTCGCACAGAAAATTGATGTACATTTCGGCTGCTTCCTTCTGCTTGGCATTGGCAGGGATACAGATACTGTCAATAAAACGGTTGGTCCCTTCATCCGGGATGGAGAAAGCCAGATTGGGATTTTCGGCGGCCATGATGATAGAGTCCCCCGCATAGTACGGGGCGATCATGGCTTCTTCCCCCTCCATTTTGTCAAAAATTTCGTCCATGACATAGGCCTGAACCAATGATTTTTGATCTTTTAAGCTTTCACAAGCATCCCGCAATTCCTCTTCGCTGGTGGAGTTCATAGAATATCCCAGCCGTTTTAAAGCGATGGCAAAGCTGTCCCGCGGGTTAGAGAACATCAAAATTTCGCCCATATATCGTTCGTCCCAGAGAAGATCCCAACTATGGGTATCCTCCTCCTCGACATACTGGGTATTATAGATAATGCCGACAGTTCCCCAGGTGTAGGGGACCGAGTAGGCCCCTTCCGGATCAAAATCGGTGTACAGGTACTGCTCATCCAAAAAACGGGCGTTGGGGATGTTTTTAAAATCCAGCGGCTGAACCAGGTCTTCGGCGATCATACGGGCCACCATGTAATCAGAGGGTATTACGATATCATAGCTGGCGCCGCCGCTTTTGATTTTGGCGTACAGCTCTTCGTTGGTGGCGAAGGTGGTGTACAGCACCTTGATGCCGGTCAGCTTTTCAAATGCGGCGTTGACATCCACCGCGCCATCGGACCCATCGCAGATATATTCCCCCCAGTTATAGACGGAGATGGAAAGGTTCTGCCCGCGAAATTTGGTGTAGTAGCTTTCGTCTGTCACATCCACTGAATCTTCGGCAAAAGCGGCAGAGGTAAAGAGTGTGAGCAGGATAAGGCATAAAACAAGACAGGTAAAACGCTTCACGCAATCCCCCCCTCTCTGCGGGCATGGCGTTCTTTATGCGCCCCGTGAAAATTGACCAGCAACAGGACGGTCAGCACCACCACAAAAATCATGGCGGAAATCGCGTTGATCTCCGGGCTGACCTTCCGCCGGGTCATGGAATAGATGGTGATAGGAAGCGTTTGCGAGCTGGCGCCGCTGACAAAATAGCTAATGACAAAATCGTCCAGCGAATAGGTAAAGGCCATCAAAAATCCGGACAGGATGCCGGGCATGATTTCGGGCAGCACCACCTTGAAAAACGCTTTGGCAGGGGGGCAGCCCAGATCCAGCGCCGCCTCGTAAACGAATTTGTCCATCTGCCGCATTTTGGGTAGCACATTTAAAATGACGTAAGGGAGATTGAAGGTCACGTGGGCCAAAATCAAGGTGCCATAGCCAAATTCAAAGCCCAGACCGATCCGCCCCAAAAGCCCTTGTGCCAGAACAAACAGCAGCATGAAGGATACGCCGATGACAATTTCCGGATTGACAATCGGCAGATAGGTGATATTCATAATCAGGGATTTTTTCCATTTTTTCATACTGCCAATTCCCACAGCCGCCGCTGTACCGATCACCGTTGCGACGATAGAGGAAACCAGCGCGACAATCAGGGTATTGAGCAGAGACTGAAGAATCAGATCGTTGTGGAACAGCTTGACATACCAATCCAGCGTAAACCCGGTAAAATTAGACCGGCTTTTGGACTGGTTAAAGGAAAAGAAAATCAAAACGCCGATAGGCGCGTATAAAAACAGCATAATGACCCAGATATAAGCCTTGGAAAGCCATTTCAATCGTATCACACTCCTTTTTGATCTTGGCGGGATTTACAAAAGCATACCTTCCCGCTCCTCATCTCCGTTAAACTGGTTGAGCAGGCTCATACAAAGCAGGATGAGCACCATCAGAACCAGCGAAATAGCCGAGCCGAGATGGGGATTGTACGCGTTCCCTAAAAATTGCAGATCAATCAGGTCGCCGATTAAAAGGTTTCCGCCGCCGCCCAGCATCCGGGAAATAATAAAGGTGGACACCGACGGAACAAACACCATGGTGATACCGGTGCTGATGCCCGGCATACTCATGGGAATGACGATACGCAGAAAGACGTTTTTTGTATTAGCGCCCAGGTCCTGTGCTGCTTCGATAGTACGGTTGTCGATTTTCGTCATAATCGAGTAAAGGGGCAGGATCATAAAGGGAAGGTAGTTGTACACCATCCCCAGCACGACCGCACCCTGGGTATTGATCATATCGAACGGACCCAGGCCGACCAGCCCCAAAAGCTTATTGAGCAGGCCGTTTTTTTCCAGAATGGTCATCCAGGCATAGGTTCTAAGCAGAAAGTTCATCCACATGGGGAGCATAATCAGCATGAGCATGGTTTGCTGTTGAAACCCCGGCATCCGGGACATGATGAAAGCCAATGGATAGCCGATGAGAAGGCAGATCACCGTAGCGATTGCTGCCAGCCAGACCGAACGGATCAACACATTGGTATATTCTCCCACCTGGGAAACATAGTCCAGCGTAAACTGGCCGCTTTCGGTGGTAAAGGCGAACAGAACCACCAGTCCCATAGGCACGATGATAAAAATCAGTGACCAGATGAGGTAGGGCAGAGTGAATAAAGAGGAATGCTTTGTTTTCATAGCGTTTCCTCCATTTTTTTCATAATGTGGATATCCTCTGGATTTAACCGCATTCCGATGACCGAGCCGACCTCCTGGCTCTGGGTGGAATGGATCAGCCATTCCTGGCCATACACCGTCACCGACATTTCAAAGTGAACGCCCTTGAAGGTGACGCTTTCCACCATACCGGACAGCTGTCCCTCTCCCTCGGGCACTACCTTGACATCCTCGGGCCGGATGACCACATCCACCGGCTCACTCGGGGCAAAGCCTTTGTCCACACAGACAAACTGGGCGCCGGCAAATTCTACAAAGCAGTCCCGAAGCATGATGCCGTCGATGATATTGCTCTCGCCGATAAAATCCGCCACAAAGGCGTTTTTCGGCTCGTTATATATGTCCTCCGGCGTACCGATCTGCTGAATATCCCCATCGTTCATGACCACCACGGTATCACTCATGGTCAGCGCTTCTTCCTGGTCATGGGTGACATAGATAAAGGTGATCCCGGTGCTTTTCTGGATTCGCTTCAGCTCGGTCTGCATTTCCTTTCGCAGCTTTAGGTCCAAAGCGCCCAGCGGCTCGTCCAGCAAAAGGACCCGCGGATGGTTGACCAGTGCGCGGGCAATCGCTACCCGCTGCTGCTGCCCGCCGGAAAGCAGGTTCACGTTTCGCTTTTCGTAGCCTTTTAGGTTGACCAGCGCCAGCATCTCGGATACCCGTTCCTTCACCTCGGGTTCCGGTCTTTTCTGAATGCGCAGGCCAAAAGCGATGTTTTCAAACACGTTCAGGTGCGGGAAAAGTGCATAGCGCTGGAACACAGTGTTCACATGGCGCTTGTGGGGCGGCAGATCGTTAATGCGCTTGCCCTCGAAAAAAACGTCGCCTTCCTTCGGATCCACAAAGCCGCCGATGATACGCAGCGTCGTTGTTTTTCCGCAGCCGGAGGGACCGAGAAAGGTGACGAATTCCTTGTCGTGGATGTCCAGGTTTAAACCCTCTAGCACCCGCTGTCCGTCGAACTCCACCACGATGTCCCTAAGGCTGATGATTGTGTTGCTCATTTTGCATCCCCCTTTGCGGCTTTTAAGTCTCACAAGTAAAATTCCCGGAAGCGCCTCGCTGTGCCGTTCACGCTTCCCGCCCGACTGCGGTACGGGCAATCAGCCGGCGGAAAAACCGCCGCCGCAGTATAAAACCTTGTCGACCCCGTCCTACCCTTTATACCGCTCCCCGCAAAAGGCTTGTTCTAATCGTAACGGAAAGTATCCGTTCGTTTTAGGCGGTATCACAGCGGGACGATTTGTCCTTGCATGGTATCGGCTCTGTCGCGCTGGTAAAAACGCGCAGATGACGATAAGGAGCAAAGACTGTTGGCTTTTTTGCCGGTCTCCCGGCGTGCACAGATGCAAAGGTACCGCCGTTTAGAAATTTGGCGATACACAGCGATTACCACTATATCATAACGCAAAAATTTGTCAATTATTTTTTCGTAAAAAAACGCTATTTACAGGAAAAAAAAGTGCAAAAAACGGAGATTTTGTCCGATTTATCACAAAAATTCTCCTGAATTCTCAAAAATCCTTTTGTTTTTCCTGCTATTTGCAGATAAAGGCGCTTGATTTTTCCCCTTAGCAAGCTTAGTGGAAGAAAACCGGGAAATGGGGCTTGCATTTTATCAAAAGATGTGTTATTATAGTTTACGCAAAATGGCTGGGTGTGGCGCAGTTGGTAGCGCGCTACCTTGGGGTGGTAGAGGCCG
>CAJUMG010000006.1:37147-97715 GCA_910587335.1 uncultured Oscillospiraceae bacterium | reverse complement strand
CAAGCGGAGTGTCCTTCCCAGGAAGGACACGCCGCATTTTTCTTGCCCACAACTTTACCAAACGGCCTGTTTCGGGGAGTAGCTGACGGCTACTCCCTTTTTCGTCCCCATCTTGATCCTTACGTTGGTCAATCTTGCGTAAAAAATGATACGAAAAAAGCATTCCGTTGGTAAAGATGGCTTTACTTGATGCTCTCGAACGTGACATCCTCTTGAGAGGTTGTAATGGTGATATTGCTTGTACTGTACGTCCCCATAATTTCTTGGAGCTTTGCCACAATATCCGCCTCGCTCATTTTCAGCAGTTCCTCTGTACCAGTTTCATTCCAAAAATCCTGCACCGCTTTCATCATGCCGCTGAGCTGCCTGTCACGTTCTCCGACGGTGGTAGCCGCTTTGTCCGCAATGTGCCAGGAAAACTGATAGTACAGGCTGCACCAACCCGCCCTGTCGCCGCTGGCTCCGAACCGCATGGGGAGATACTGGTCGTACCAGGGGTCATTCTCCGGCATGCCGGTATAGACACTACGGACAACCTGTGCATTTTCCTGGCCGGACAGAAATACCGTCCACCGGGCAAAGGCGCGCTCGTCCTCGCTCAGCGGCACCTTGAAATCGTCATATCTGTCATCCTCTTCGACCCGAACCATGCGCTCATAATCCGCATCCGCCCAAGCTAGCAAAGCGGCGTTGAAGTCCGCAAGAGGCATATCCTGATAGTCCGGCGTTTTCAGGGCCAGAAGGGACTGATAGTCGGCCTTTGTACCATTCGGGGCCGCGCGCTGTTCATACTCCACATCATTACCCGATCCGTTACCCCGACTATTTTCCTCCGCGCTGGTCAGAGGAAAATACGCATATTCAATGGCAACGGTTAGCTCAGGGGTCTGGAAATCGGAAAGTATTCCCTCTACAAGGGTCTTGAGCTCAGCTCCCATATATTCTTCGCTTTGCAGCTCCTCTTTCATCCTGCCCAACATCATGCTGTTCATAGCCTCTTTGACATTCACGCGCGTATCGCAGTAATCTTTGACCATGACCTTAGCGGCATCCAAAATAGTCAGCGTGTAGGTGTACTCCAGTGCCGCGTTATCCTCACCTGCGGGGAAATCGCTTGCGGCGGCGCCGCTATATGTGTGCGACTGCCAGTTTTCCTTTGTGAGCGGCTCCAGCACGTAGTAGAGGAACGCGGCGAGTTCATCGCTGTCCCGCTTTGCATACAGCGCCTCATCTTTAGAAAGGCGGCTTAGAAGCTCGCTGTATGCGGGGGTGTCCGTCAGCTCCCAAACCTTATTTTGAAATTCTGCGATATTCATATGCCGGTAATCGCCGAATTGCAAGGCCTGCAACATTTGGCGCTCCTCGCCGCTGAAGGTGGATGCGAGGACAGACGCTCCATCGTCCGCAGATGCCGGGTTTTGGGTAGCTGGTATATGGGACGGGGTATTTGCGGCAACAGCCCCGCACCCCGTCAGCATACCCAAACAAAGAACAATGACAAGAAAACCGATGATGCCTTTTTTCATAGTTAGGCACTCCTTTCTGTACCCATTTTGCGTACAGCACTAAGATACCGCCCTTATTTGTATTGACTTTGAAGTGAATATGTTTTTTTGGATATAAAAAATCGGCAGCAGGTGCATACCTACCGCCGTTTGGAAAAAGAACCAATTAGAAAGATACTTTTACAAGCACGCCTTGCAGTGTATTGATTATTTCAATTCCTGCACCGTGCAAATCGAGAATGGTTTTGACAATATATAGGCCCAACCCGCTGCCGCCTGTCCGACGGTTACGTGATGCATCCACACGGTAAAAGGCTTCGAACAATTTCGGTATTGCTTCATCTGGGATATGGACACCGGTGTTTTCCACCGAAAAGCACACCCTATCCTGCTCTGTCCAAAGGCGCACCGCTATTTTATTCTGAACAGGGGAATATACGATTGCGTTGTGAATCAGATTGTCAACCGCCTTTTGTAAAAGCTGTGCATCACCGATCAGATATGCTTTCGGGAGCAAGGATTTTTCGAGGGTCAGCTCTTTCCCGGCGAACAAATCATCAAAAGCAGAAATTCGGTCCTCGGCCAGCTGGGTAAAATCAAATCGGCTCTTGGTGCAGACATATCCCGGCGTTTCCAATTTTGAAACGGTCAAAAGCTCTTGGACCATCTGCTCCAGCGTGTTTGTAACCTCTAAAGATTCGGCAAGATAGGTCTGATGGTCTTTGTAGCGGCCTATGCCCAACAGCATACCCTGAAGCTGGCCCTTTATGATTGTGATGGGCGTTTTCAGCTCGTGGGACGCCGCCGAAAAGAAGTCGATCCGCTGCCGTTCCAATTCACGCTCTTTGTCAATATCCGCTTGCAGCTGCTTGTTTGCGCTTTGCAGCTGGGACAAAGCAGCTGATAATTTTCGGGATAGCTCATTTAAGCTGTCAGAGAGTATGCCAATTTCGTCTGTGCGCTGGATTTCGCTACGACCGCTGAAATCCAGTGATGCCATCTGCCTTGAGATTTTGCTGATCCGCTTGATCGGCGTTGTCATATAGGCGGTATAGAAAAAGGCCGCGACAATGGAAACGGCGAGAATTACAATACTTAAAACAGGGATTGCTTTTTGAAGCGCCTCCACGATCTGGCTCTCTTTTTCCGTGTTCTTTGCCACAAAAACGGTGTACTCAACGCTGCTGTCCGCAAAGCAAAAGTGGTAGCGGGTGGTTGTGTCCACGCCGTCGAAGCTGCGAAGCTCTGCACTGTCACTGGGGAGGATATAAAACACGAACTCGTCCTCAAACTGATCCTTCAGCGCCTCGTTAAAAAGGTCGGTGTCGTACTTTAGCTCGGTCTCGGAGAAGTTGTGATTTGGAAGTTCCAGATAGGCTATCCGGGCCAGTTCCTCCGCGTCCTCTAATCGGTGGGTGTAGATGTAGGGCGAGAAACGCGCGATACACAGATATGTTACGGCACAGCAGGCTGCCATCAGTGCGGCGGTAAGCATAAAAACCTTGACAGATAAGCCGCTCCTAATCCTCTTTATCAATCCTATATCCCACCCCTCTGATCGTTTCTATGTAGTCGGCTTCTCCGAGCTTTTTCCGCAGATTTTTGATATGGGTGTCAACAATTCTCTCGTCGCCTAAAAACGCATATTTCCATAGCATTTGGAGCAGGTTTTGCCGGGTTAAAATCCTTCCCTGATGTAAAATCAATTCCCGCAGAATCTCAAACTCCCGCGGTGTAAGGTCGATACTTCCTTGCTTTGAATAGACCTTATACGCACCTAAATCCAAGGTCAGCGTCTTATAGAAAATGGTCTGCGGCGTTTCATCTAGCTTTGCTGCCCGCCGCAGGACAGCGGCGATTTTTCGCAAAAGGACAGGCATGGAGAAAGGCTTTGTGATATAATCATCGGCTTGCAGGTCCAGCCCCTTTATCTGATTTTGCTCACCGTCCAATGCTGTGAGCATGATAATCGGCACATCGGATTTTTGCCGGATCACCTCACAAACGCCGTAGCCGTCAATTTTGGGGAGCATGAGGTCGAGCAGGATCAGGTCAAAGGGCTGTTCAGAATATTTTGCAAGAGCTTCCACTCCATCAGCCGCCAATACAACGCTATGGCCTGCTTCCTCTATGAAGTCATGCAGCAGTGCTTGTATAGACAGATCGTCCTCAACAACCAGGATTTTACTCATGGCGCACCTCCTTGCTGCTGATTGTAACAGGTGAATTTGAATCTATTGTGTAGATTTTGAATTTTTATATTTTTCTCATGTTTTAGGGACAATGCAATTATATAACTGCTACCCAAGCGACAGCAAGTACATTCTACACTTATCCTTTTTGCGTCTCATGGTTGGATTTATTTTTTGACAGATTATGGCATGGTTTATTTGCTTTTTCGTTGGACAGAAATCAAAGCATATAGCCCAAACCACGCAATGAGGTCCGGAAGCGTAGCTGCCGTCTGCCGGAAAAAGCCTTCCGGCCACCATTTCCACCAGCTCCGCAAAGTCAAACCGGGCGACATGCAAGCTTACGGCCCCGTTTTCCAACGCGCTATATTACACCAAGAGAGAAAATTTTAGGAAATTTTCCCTTGACGGACGGGGCTGCCTCTTCGTATACTGAAGATAGGATCGAAGGCCGGCCCTGACCATTTTGGTCCGGACCCTATGACCTACGACGGAATTTCGTCAGATATGGAAAAATGTTACAAAGGAGTGCGTGAATTTGTACGAGGCAAAAGCGTGGAAGGAAACGGAGGGCCCCTGCCTGCGGAATTTTTCGGAAAAAGAGGCGATTGACAGCGTTAACGGTGCGCTGGCTCTGCGCCCCCAGATTGAAAAAATCGTTGACCAGATCTGGGAAGAGGGGTTTGACGGCATCTACTTTATGGGAATTGGCGGCACCTATGCTTCCAGCATGCAGGCAGAGGTTTACATGCGCGGAAAATCCCGGCTGCCGGTTTATGTGGAGAATGCGGCGGAGTTTCTGACCACTGGCAATAAGCGATTTACCGATCGGTCGGTGGTGATCTATTCTTCCGTTTCCGGCAATACAAAGGAAATGGTAGAGCTGGTCGACCATGTCCACACACTGGGCGCACGGGTTATCGCTTTTATTGATACCCCTGGTTCCGCGTTGACCCAGCCGGGCAAGTCGGAGCATCTGATTGTCTACCCGGTAAACGAGCAGCTAAAATTTTTCATGGTGGCAAACTACCTGATGTATAAAAACGGCGAGTTCCCGGAATACGACCGCTATAACAAGGAGATGGAGGCCCATCTGGCCAAAGCACTGGCACAGGTAGAGATCTCCTCTGACGCCTGGGCCTATGGGTATGCCAAGGAGCAGGTCGCATTTAAAGAGGCGCACCCGGATCTGCCCCACTATTTTGTGGGTTCCGGCACCCAATATGGCGCAACCTATTCCTACGCCATGTGCTACTGGGAGGAGCAGATGTGGGTTCGGACAAAATCCATCAGCTGTCCGGAATTTTTCCATGGAATGCAGGAGATCATCGAGGCGGATACCCCGGTGACATTGTTTATGGGCGAGGATGAGCAGCGTCCTTTGGCGGAGCGGGTGGCCCGATTCCTGCCGAAGGTCTGCGCCAATTACACCATCATTGATACCAAAGAATTTGCGCTGGAGGGGATTAGCCCGGAGTTCCGCGGGACATTATCTCATTTGGTGATGCACGGGGTCAACAACCGGGTAGACGCTTATATGGAGCTGTTTTTACGCCATCCGCTGACCATCCGCCGCTACTATCGCCAGTTCGATTATTGATTTTGCCGTTTGTTTGTGGCAAGGTGAAAAGAAAAAGAGGACGGTGCAAGCTGTCCTCTTTTTAAGCGTGAAAAAGAAATAGGGCGGCTTTCCTTTTCCATTGGGATATGCTAAGGTTAGCCAGGGGAAAGAAAGCTCGGTGGGCTTTTTCGGAAAGAGAGATAAAAATGAAAGGGTCTTATCTTCATTTCTCTTTCATCTTACTGATTCAGCCTTGGCGGCCTATTTACCAATGCCATACAATCGTATTGCAATATTTTCCGTTTCGAGCTCTGCGGTTGTGATTGGCGTCATAGCGGTCTATAATATAGTCAAAACCAAACTGGCGCAGCAATTTGCCATCCTTGCTGAGGAATAGGATGTGTGCGCTGGGCAAAAAAGGATTCGAGTGGAGCGATTGTGAAGAGAAAAAGAGTTTGGATGCCAGTGGCGGTACTGCTGGCTTTATTTGTGACTGGTATGGTCTGGCACCAGGATATTTCCATGGTTTTTGTATCCCGCCAGGTGGGACTAAACCGGGAAGAGGCGATGGAAGACGTAGGGCTTTTGATCGCCCATCGGGGCGCCAGCACCTTGGCGCCGGAGAACAGTATTCCAGCGTTTCAGCTAGCTGGGGAATACGGGTACTGGGGGGCAGAATGCGACGTTTCGGTGACAAAGGACGGTATTTGGGTACTGATGCATGATACTTCGGTGGACCGCACGACCAACGGTCGGGGAGCGGTTAGCGGCTTTACTTTGGAAGAAATCAAAAAACTGAAAATCGACACAGGCGCCAACCTGCGCTCCTACCCTGATTTGCGGGTACCGACGCTGGAAGAGTTCTTGCAGGTTTGTGGGGAATACGATATGACGCCGGTGATCGAAATAAAAACGGTGGGAAAAGACGCCGACTATGACACATTGGTAGAGCTTTTGCGGCAAATGGATATGGAGGACAAAGCGGTTATCATCTCCTTTGATTATCTAAAGCTACAAAAGCTGCGGGCGTTAAGCCCGGTTCAGATGATGCTTTTGACAAAAAATCCATCGAAAGCGGAGATTGATCGTGTACTGGAACTGGAAAATTGCGATTTGGATTTAGAATATCGGCATTGCAGCCGATCTTTGGTAGATTATGCCAAGGAGAAAGACATTCTTTTAAATGTTTATACAGTGGATGATGAATTGGTCCGCCAAGATTTGACCCGGCGGGGGATCAACTTTATCACGACAAATCTTTTGCGGCCGGATTCTTAAAAAGCTAAGACCGAGTGAAAAAATAAAAAACGCAGTGTACAAATAAAGAGGCCATCCGAACATGTTCAGATGGCCTCTTTATTTGTAGATAAAATAGAGCCCCGCCCTGCCGGCCCTGCGGGTGCTTAAACCCATCAAAACGATAGGGTGGGTAAGACCGCCTTGCGCTTTCAGACTCCCTTCGTCCGGAAAACCGGGAGGTCTGTCGTCCGCCGCAAGAGAAGGAATCCCGTAGTAAGCGTGTTGGATTTATATTATCCGCAGACAAAATCGCACAGGGCAGGGTGCTACTATTTTATGGGATATGGGGAGGATTATTCGGTGAACTCGTAATAGTCCTCCAGGTTTTTCATGAAGATTGCCGCAACGTCGTTGAACTCCTCTTCGCTTTCAATCCCAACCAGGAATTCCTCTTCGCCTTCTACCGAGTTGCGCAGAATGATCAGCTCACCCGGCTGGCCTAAAGAATCGTCGTCATAAGCGGGGACCATTGCCACATATTTATGTCCGTCTTTTTCCAGCGTGTCCAGCACCTCAAAGGTATGGGCAACGCCTTCGTCGTCGGTCAGGGTCAACAGATCCGGCCCGAATTCGTTTTGTTCTGCCATTTGGTTGCCTCCAGACTTAAGGTTCAGCAAAGCGGACCTTAAAAATTATGGTTTACCATAGTTACTGATTATCATATTATCTGATTCTGACCAGGAAGTCAATTGGAATTCTTATTTAACCTATTTTTTATAAAAAATATATTTTTTGTTAAAAAAAACAGTTGACTTTTACTATAGCATATGTTATAGTAAAGACACAGAAAAACACAAAAGATTTTTAGAAGAAACAGAAAGGGGGCGTTTCCCATGTACCAAGAAGAACCAGGTCAGAACCTAGGCTGCGGGGTTCGTGGAGAATACGCAGCCTGTCGGAAAGCAGTTTCTTCGTTTAAGTAGATAAGTTGGTCAGATATTTTGATCCATTAAGCCGGTCGGAGGTTGTCCGATAAAATAAATGAGAAGCTGCATGTCCTAACCAATAGATTTTCTCATCCTGCAAAATGATTTTTCTTTTGTGAGATAGATAGGAAAAGATTCCCGTTTCAGCATCGAAAGGATGATGAGAGAGAATTTTGTGAAGAAGACATTGGATTTAGGCGTTGACAATTGAATCAAAAGGATAAAAGGTGGGTCCAATGAAATAGTTCAAATGACTCCAATACCCTAGAAAAACCGATTCAGCAGGGATTCGATCAAAAGGTCGAGTCCCTGCTTTCTTTGTTTTTCCTGGATAGACAAGTCTAGGGGCTTTATGGTAAAATACTTAACAGGCGGCTGCTTTGGCGGCTGGAAAACTCAGGAATTGTTATGAAATGCAGTTTTGAGGGAAAGGATTTATGTAAACCGTGTTTGTGTGCGAGTCCTTTTTATTGGGGAAGCGCGCCGATTTTAATCTCCGGTGTGGAAAGGGATCCTGCCGTGGGAAATAGAGTGGGGTGCCGGGTATGGAAAGTGCATTTAGAGAAGAATATATGGCTCTTAAACGCCGCATTTTGGAAAAGCAGTTTTTCCGCATGAATAAAGAGCAGCTGGAAGCGGTGTTTCAGGTGAAAGGGCCTCTGCTGATTTTGGCGGGAGCCGGCAGCGGCAAAACGACCGTGCTGGTCAATCGGATTTCCTATCTGGTTCGGTTTGGCAACGCGTATCACAGCAGCTACATACCGCCGCAGCTTGCTGAAGAGGACATGGTTTTCCTACGCCAGGCGGCGTCTGGCGGGGATGCATCCCCGGAGAGGCTGGCTGCTCTTTTGGCGGATGCGCCGCCTAAACCATGGAATGTGCTGGCGATCACCTTTACCAATAAGGCGGCAAACGAATTAAAGGATCGGCTGGAAAAAAGCCTGGGCCCGGTGGCGTTGGACATTACGGCAGCAACCTTTCATTCCGCCTGTGTGCGGATTCTCCGCCGGGAGATTGAGCGGTTGGGCTATTCCAGCAGCTTTACGATTTACGATGCTGACGATTCCCTAAAGGTGGTCAAAGAGGCGATGAAGGCTTTGAATATGGAAGAGAAGCTGTTTCCGCCCAAATCGGTTTTGAACGCCATCAGCCGGGCAAAGGATGGGTTGGAGGGTCCGGCGCAGATGATGCGTCAGGCCGGTTCTGATTATCGGATGGGCAGCATTGCCAAGGTATACGAAAAGTATCAGGCCGCGTTAAAATCCGCCGACGCTGTGGACTTCGACGATATTATTGTATTGACCGTGCAGCTGCTGGAGCAGTTTCCACAGGTGCTGTCGTATTATCAAAACCGTTATCGTTATATTATGGTAGACGAGTACCAGGATACCAACCATGCCCAGTACCGGCTTGTGAGTCTGCTGGCCGCGGGACACGGTAATCTTTGCGTGGTGGGGGATGACGACCAGAGCATTTACAAATTTCGGGGCGCGACCATCGAAAACATTTTACAGTTTGAAGAGCAGTTCGCCAAAGCGAAGGTGATCCGCCTGGAACAGAATTACCGCAGCACCAAGCGAATTCTGGACGCGGCCAATGGAGTGATCGCCAACAATACCGCACGTAAGGGAAAAAGCCTTTGGACCGGCAATGACGAAGGGGAAAAAATTTGTCTGTATCGGGCGCAGGACGAGAGAGGCGAGGCTCAGTTCATCACCGAGGAGATTACGACCCATGCGGCGGCGGGGGAATCGTACAGTGACCATGCGGTATTGTACCGGATGAACGCACAGTCCGGCGAGATTGAGAAAGCTCTGGTCAAGGCGGGAATCCCGTATAAGATTGTCGGTGGATTGCGGTTTTACGATCGAAAGGAAATCAAGGATTTGATCGCTTACCTGAGCGTGATCAATAATCCCAATGACACAGTCCGCTTGACCCGGATTATCAACGAACCCAAACGGGGCATTGGTGACGCGACGGTGGCGGCAGTGCTGGAGTTGTCCGCCCAAACGGGAATTTCCCCCCTAAAAGTTATGGCTGACGCGGACCAATACCAAAAGCTTCAGCGCCGCGCGGCTTCTCTAAAGGCCTTTGCGGATATGATGCAGGAGCTAATCGAAAAGGCGCTGGAGGAACCGTTGGAAATTTTGCTGGACGCGGTGCTGGATGACACGGGGTATCTGACCATGCTTCAGCTACAGGGATTTGAGGGGCAGACCCGAATCGAAAATGTCGACGAGCTGCGGTCCTCAATCATCAAATTCAGTCAGGAGGCGCCGGAGGGCACGCTTGCGGATTTTCTGGAAGAGGTAGCGTTGTACACCGATTTAGACCGTACCGATTTGCAGGAAGATTCGGTTACGCTGATGACGGTACACGCGGCAAAGGGGCTGGAGTTTCCGTATGTATTTGTCGCTGGCTGTGAGGAAGGGATCTTCCCCGGTCGCATGAGCATGAATTCCCCTGACGAAATTGAGGAGGAACGGCGGTTGGCTTATGTGGCGATTACCCGGGCAAAGAAGAAGCTGTATCTGACCCAAGCCGCCCAACGGATGCTGTTCGGTCAGACCACCTGGAACAAGACCTCTCGCTTTGTCAGGGAGATTCCCCAGGAGCTGGCACAGGTGATTGATGTCACCCTTCAGAAAAAGCGCTGGGAAGGCGAAAATCGTATGCCGGAAATTCCCAAGGGAACAGTGCGCGCAGGCGGATTGTCCGCTGTTTCCGGCAGCGCGGACCCAAAACCCGCTTCGCCGCTGCATCCGGGTGATATGGTCAGCCACAAGGTCTTTGGAAAAGGGACGGTGCTTTCCGCCTCCCCGATGGCCAACGATTTGTTGGTAGAGGTCTCCTTTGAAAAGGTGGGAACCAAAAAGCTGATGGCCAATTTTGCAAAGCTTAGAAAATTGGAAGGATGACGGCTGCTTTTTCCCATATAAGAACCGAATGCCAATTGAAAAAGAACGGGAGGAAAACAGAGTGAATCCATCGAAATTCGTCAGCCGTATATTTGGCGCGCTGGCAATCCTTTTATCCCAGATTATGTGCGCTTTTGTGTCCTATACATACTGTGAATTAAAGTGGGCAAGCCGATATTCCGGATGGAGCGCCCCAGCGGATAAGGCGCTTTGGTATATTGTACCGTTTGCGGCTGCTATTGGCGTATGCGCGGCTTTGTCATGGGTTTTTCATAAAAGCACAGAGGAAGTAGCCGAGCCGGACGAAGAGGATGAAGATGAGGACGAGGAGAAGAAAATAGAAGAATAAATGGAGAAAGCAGAAAGGCGGAGGAGAAGATGGCAAAGGTAACCCTTTTAGCGCACACGCCGGATCCGGAAAAGCTGGTGGCCGCAGCGGCAAAGCTATGCTACAGCGCCAGCAGTCCCCAAACGCTGATGGAGGGGCTGACACCGGAAAAGACGGAAAGTTTTTTGGAAATGCTGGAGAGAATGGGGCATGAAAGTCCCATTGAGCATGTGTCCTTCACCTTTGGGATTGAGGGCGTTTCCCGGTCGATGTTAGCCCAGATCACCCGGCACCGTATTGCCTCCTACAGCGTGCAAAGCCAGCGCTATGTGCGGGAAAAGGATTTTTCTTACGTTACTCCGCCGCAGATTGCGGCTATTCCAAAGGCGCAGCAGCTTTACCGGGAAACCATGGAGAAAATCGGCGAAAGCTATGACCGTCTGGCAGAGCTTTTGAAAAGTGAGCATACAAAAATACTGATGGATGAAGGGATGGACGAAAAATCCGCCGCCCGAAAAGCGGAAAAAATGGCGATTGAGGACGCGCGTTTTGTCCTTCCCAATGCTTGTGAAACCCAGATGGTGGTGACCATGAACGCCCGCAGCCTCTTGAATTTTTTCCGCCACCGCTGCTGTAATCGGGCCCAATGGGAGATCCGAGAGGTGGCGTATCAGATGTTGGAGCTGGTATACCAGGTGGCGCCGTCTTTGTTTAAAAATGCTGGCGCGCCCTGCGTTCGAGGAAACTGCCCGGAAGGAAAAATGAGCTGTGGACATCCCGACCAGGTTCGGGCGTATGACGCCATGAGAAAGGGGAAAGCTACCAGATGAAACTGATCGTTATCGAAGGGCTGGACGGCAGCGGTAAGGCCACCCAAACGGCGCTTTTGGCCAAACGGCTCATTCAGAACGGGATACCGGTGAAAACCGTATCCTTCCCCGATTACGAGAAGCCCTGGTCTTGTCTGGCGCGGATGTATCTGGACGGCATTTTCGGCAGCCGCCCGGAGGATGTAAGCGCCTTTGCAGCCTCCAGCTTTTTTGCTGTAGACCGCTTTGCCAGCTATCGGACCGGCTGGAAGGCGGATTATGAGGCGGGTACGGTTATTCTGTGCGACCGGTATGTAGGTTCCAACGCCATCCATCAGATGGCAAAGCTCCCGCGGGAAGAATGGGACAAATACCTGGACTGGCTGTCTGACTATGAATATCAAAAGCTGGGACTGCCCCAGCCATCGGCCACCGTTTATCTAAGGATGCCGCTAGATACCGCTCAAAGCCTGTTATCCCAGCGTTATGATGGGGATGAGGAGAAAAAAGACATCCACGAAAAAAACCGAAGCTATCTGTCCCTTTGCCACGAGACGGCAGCTTATGTAGCGAAAAAATGGGGATGGCGCATGGTGGAATGCTGCGACCAGGATGCGCTGCTTGCACCAAAGCAGATCGAACAAAGAATCTGGGAGGTACTTTCGGATTTTTTCTCCGACAGGCCCTTTTAACTGGACAAACAGAAAACAGTAGAGTAAAATAAAACGAAAAAGAGATTGGGGGATCAGAACAATGGTCTATGTATTTTTGGCCCAGGGCTTTGAGGAAATCGAGGCGCTGGCAGTAGTGGATATTCTGCGCCGCGCCGAGCTGGAAGTAAAAACAGTCGGCGTAACCGGCGAAATTGTCGGTGGATCCCATGGGATTGTTGTAGCCTGCGATACGGTAGAAGGGGTGATCGACCCGGCTGCCGCCGATTTGATTGTGCTCCCCGGCGGCATTCCGGGTACGCTGAATCTGGAAAAATCTGCCGTGGTAAAAGAAGCGATCCGCAGCGCGATGGAGGATAATCGCTATATTGGAGCGATCTGCGCCGCTCCGTCGATTCTGGGGCATATGGGCTATCTGGACGATAGAGAGATCACCTGCTATCCGGGATTTGAGTCACAGATGCCAAAGGCCTATTATACCGGGGAGCGAGTAGTTGTCTCGGACCACATTATTATGG
This sequence comes from uncultured Oscillospiraceae bacterium, assembly GCA_910587335.1. Lineage (GTDB taxonomy): Bacteria > Bacillota > Clostridia > Oscillospirales > Ruminococcaceae > UBA3818. The sequence goes on along the minus strand of CAJUMG010000006.1, from coordinate 84,985 downwards.
GAAAAGGCGCCGGCGCCGCGATAGATTTTGCACTGAAGCTGGTAGAAATCCTGGTTTCGCCGGAGCGGGCTAAGACGCTCAGAGAGTCGATACAATGTTAAAAAAGGATATACGGGTCCAGAAAAATGCGCTGCGGGAAAAGATGAAGGAATTTCGCCGCAGTATGCCGCCAGCAGTCAAGGAGAAAAAGGACGCGGCAATCCGCCAAAACCTTTTATCCTTAAAGCAGTATCAGGCGTGCCAAACGCTTTTGACCTTTGTGTCCTCTCCGATTGAGGTGGATACACGGGTTTTGATTAGACAGGCGTTGCAAAATGGCAAAAGAGTGGCGGTCCCCTATTGTGTAGAGGGGACCAGACAGATGGAATTTTATTATATCCGCTCCATGCAGGATCTGGCGCCCCGCACCTTTGGCGTGCTGGAGCCAGTGGCCGAGCGCTGTGAAAAAATGCGGGAAACGTCTCAAAGCATTTGCATTGTTCCCGGTCTTGGATTTGATTGGTACGGATTTCGGCTGGGGTACGGAAAGGGATATTACGATCGCTTTTTGTCCAGCTATACCGGCTTTACCATCGGTATTTCTTACGAGGGATGCATGCGTCAACGACTGCCCCACGGCTTTTATGACCTGCCTGTGGACCTGTTGGTAACCGAGAAGAGACGAAAGAGACCGCTCTTTATAAAGGGCTAAAAATAAAAAAGAATATTTTAGCTGCCATTTCCGGCGGCTTTTATGCTAAAGCTTTGATAAAACGTATTTCGCGTTTTATCAAAGTGGATGTAAAACCCGGCTTGCTTTGCTTTTTTTAGATAAGGAGCCAAAGGGAGGACCAAATGAACGAAAAAAACGAACAGGATATTTTTAAGGATTTAATCGACCGCATTCATGTGGAGGAGGATGCCGGCCTTCCGTCGGAAGAGCCGGTGCAGGTGCCGGTGCGCCGTACCGACCGTCCGTCGGAAGAGCGTTCCCATGCCGGAAAGAAGCCGGAAAGGAAGAGGGTGGAACCGGTATTATCCGAAGAAGGGGAGGAGGAGCTTCCCCGCTGGCTAACCGAAAAAAAGCGGAAAGAAGGGGCAGACAGCCCGCGTGTGGAACAGGCAAATCCAGCGCAAAAGGGGACTGTTCGCTCTTCGCAGGGCGCCCAGGAAAGAGCACCGGAACGAACTGGACAGACCTCGTCCGCAGATAGAGAAGCAAAACGAGAGGAAGGCGACGCCTTTCAGGTTCATATATCCCAGACGGATTACAATCGCCCTTCCTCTTTCACGAGAAACGATGCGCCGGAAAAAGCCGAAGAAAAAGCCGAGACATCCTCTGAAGGAAAAAAGCCGCGCAAAAAGAAACGGATCAAAAAACAATACCGCGTGGGCCGGGCTCTTTTGCTGACCTTTTTGTTTCTGCTTTTCAGCGTTTATTTGGCGGTCTTTGCGATTCATGCTTTTGAGGATTTGACAGCGGTGACGCTGTTCGGAGAAGAGGGTGTAACCGAACAACAGGTGACGGTGGAAATCCCCGAAGGGGCTTCGACCGGGGAGATTGCGAAAATTCTGAAAAAGAACGGTGTGATTACAGAACCGCTGGCTTTCCGGCTGTATGTAATGCTGAAAAAGAAAGACGGCTTTCAAAGCGGCGAGTATATTATGACCGATAAGATGGATTACGATTCGATTATCTATGCCCTGCAAGCGGGCAACGAACGTACCGATGTGGTAGAGGTTATGTTCCTGGAGGGATCGACCTCGACAGATATTGCCCAAAAGCTAGAGGAAAACAATGTTTGCTCTGCAAGCGAATTCCTTGCGGCTTTGAACCGCGACGATTATAACTACACCTTTGTGGAAAATATCCCTCAAAATTCACTGCGTTTTTACAAGCTGGAAGGATATCTCTTCCCCAATACCCACCAGTTCTTTGTAGGCGAAAGTGTTGATTCGGTTATCAACCGTTTCTTAAAGGACTTTACGGACAAGATTACCGATGACATGCGCACTCGGATGAATGAGCTAAACCTCACGCTGGATCAAACTTTGGCTCTGGCTTCGATCATTCAGAAGGAGGCGGGAGACCCGGACGAGATGAAAAACGTATCCGAGGTTTTCCATAATCGTCTGCGCAATCCCGACGAGTATCCCAATCTTCAGTCGGATCCGACGATCTATTATGTAGAGCGGGTCATTAAGAAAAATATCGGGTTGGCCAACCAGCCGATGTACGACGCGTATAACACCTATGTTTGCAACGGACTGCCGGTAGGGCCCATCTGCAATCCAGGATTGGACGCGATAAACGCGGCTTTGTATCCGGCGCAGCATGAGGAAACCTATTATTACTTTATCACCGATGATGCGGGCACCTATTACTATGCGAAAACGCTGAGTGAGCATAATGCCAACATCGCCCAGGCGGATAAAATCAATGCGGAGCTGGCGGCAAGCTCTTCTTCCGCCGCAAGCTAAAAGCGCCTTGCGGGACAGTCACCGGGTTTTCCGGTGGCTGTTTGTGTGCGCGGAAAAAACGAAAAAGAGGTGCTGGGATGGAAAAAAGAAGTCGACTGGAGGTTTTGGCTCCGGCGGGGGATTTTGACCGGCTGAATGCAGCGTTACAATATGGCGCCGATGCTGTCTATCTGGGCGGCAAAGATTTTGGTATGCGGGCGTCGCCTTTAAACTTTACAGAGCAAGAGCTCGTGCAGGCGGTGGCTGATTGCCACCGACAAGGGGTAAAGGTATATGTCACCTGCAATATCCTCCCGCGGGAGACGGATTTGGCACACCTGCCCGCTTATCTGCATTTTTTGCAAGGAGCAGGGGTGGACGCATTGATTGTGGCGGATATCGGGGTAATGATGCTCTGCCGCCGGGAAATTCCGCAGATGGAGCTGCATATGTCCACCCAAACAGGGGTGGTGAATCATCTGACCGCCTGTGAGCTATACCAGATGGGGGTAAAACGGGTGGTGCTGGCCCGGGAGCTGAGCCTGGAGGAGATTGGACATATTCGCCAAAATACCCCGCCGGATCTGGAATTGGAAGCGTTTGTCCACGGGGCAATGTGTATGTCTTTTTCCGGCCGGTGTGTGCTGTCCAACTATCTGACCGGCAGGGACGCCAATCGCGGAGAATGCGCCCAACCCTGCCGCTGGAGCTATCATTTGATGGAAGAAAAAAGGCCCGGAGAGTTTTTCCCGGTTTTTGAGGATGAGGACGGCTCCTATATCCTCAATGCCAAGGACCTGTGCATGATTGAGCATTTGGACCGTCTTGCCGATGCGGGAATCAGCAGCTTTAAAATTGAAGGACGGGCAAAATCCTTTTATTATGTGGCAACAGTGACCAACGCCTATCGCTGCGCGGTGGATCTACTGGAGAAGGATCCAAAACAGTACCGTCTGCCCTCTTGGCTGCTGGAGGAAACACGTAAGGTCAGCCATCGGCAGTATTGTACCGGATTCTATTTTGGGCGGCCTGAAGACGGGCAGTATTATGAAAGCGGCGGCTATATCCGTTCTTACGATGTGGCCGCGGTGGTGGAGGATTATCAGGAGGGGATGCTTGTCTGTACTCAGCGGAACCGGTTCTTTCCAGGCGAGACGTTGGAAATCCTGTCGCCGGGTCAGCCCCCACTTTCTTTTGTAGTTTCGGCCATTTTGGATGGGGAAGGCCAGCCGCTAGAGGCGGCCCGTCATCCGATGCAGCAGGTAAAAATCCCTTTTGATCACCCTCTTGTAAAAGGAACGATTTTAAGGCGGCAGCAATAAGAAGGTTTTCTGTCATTTCAAAAGGTTCGTCATCTTTTTCCACGGCTTCATCTATTTTTTGTCGTTGAATTCACATAGATTGGGGAAAATATTTTAGACATTTCCAACAAATGATCTGGTTTTTGCTTTGGTTTGGTTTATCAAACAAGCAGAAATTTAAAGAAAACTTGCGAACTTTTGCTTGAGATATGTTGACGAATGGCGGGACTGTGTTATAATAATAGCCAGTTTGGATATTTCAGATGAAGCCAATTGAAAGAAGAAGCAAAACCGAAATTTAAGATGAAGAAGCAGGAGAGTTGGAGAAATGTTTGTAAAAGATGTTCAGGTTCAGAATCAGGTAGGATTGCATGCGCGTCCCGCAACTTTCTTTATTCAGAAGGCAAATGAGTACAAATCTTCTATTTGGGTGGAGAAGGATGAACGCCGTGTGAACGCAAAGAGCCTTCTCGGTGTTTTGTCTTTGGGAATCGTAGGCGGTACTACCATCCGCATTATTGCTGACGGCGCCGATGAGGAGCAGGCGGTAGGCGGTTTGGTAAAGCTGGTTGAATCCGGTTTTACCGAGTAGTCACAAAGAAAAATGGAAAGCCTCCCGCGCAGTCTGCACGGTGGGGCTTTTCCTACTTTTACAAGGAGAAGCAAGGGATGGATAATCCAAGACTTGGCTATCTGCGGGAAAAGGTCCGCCAGCTGCCTCGGGAGCCGGGCGTATACATCATGCGGGACAAAGCGGGAAAAATCATCTATATCGGCAAGGCGAAAGCCCTGCGAAATCGGGTGTCCAGCTATTTCCGCAGTGTGGAAAAGCACCTGGAAAAGGTGTATAAAATGGTGGAGCATGTCTACGATTTTGAAACAATCGTAACCGACAGTGAATTCGAAGCGCTGGTGCTGGAATGCAGCTTGATTAAGCAGTATGCTCCCAAATATAACATTCTTTTAAAGGATGACAAGGGCTATTCTTACATCAAAGTTACCCCGCCGCCTTATAGTCGGATTCAAGCGGTACTGCAAAAGCAGGAGGGAGATGGCTGCCTTTATCTGGGACCGTATATGTCCTCTTATGTGGTCAAGCAGACGGTAGATGAGGCCAATAAAGTCTTTATGCTGCCCACCTGTAATCGGAAGTTTCCCCAGGAGTTTCGCAAGGGACGTCCCTGTTTAAATTTTCACATCAAGCAGTGCATCGGTCTTTGCCGTGGCCGGATTCGGGAGGAGGAATATGCCCTTCGGCTAGAGGAAGCGTTGGATTTTATCCGAGGGGGCTCTGCCAAAGCCTTAGACCGGCTGGAGGAGCAGATGGCCCGTGCCAGCGAGAATCTGGAGTTTGAAAAAGCGGCCCAGTATCGGGACCGGATTCAGGCGATCAAACGGATTACCGAACGGCAGAAGGTGGTCAGCTCCAAGGCGGCGGACGCGGACATTGTGGCATTTACCCAAAGCGATTCGGCCACTGCTGCCGTGGTCCTTTTGTTTCGGGGACACAGGCTGGTGGATAAAAAGGACTTTGTATTTTATGAAAGCGGGGACCTATCCGCCTTCCGGCGGGAATTTTTACTGGGATATTACCGGGAGGATATCCCCCGGCTGATTGAGGTGGACGGGGATTTTGAGGACCGTGAGCTGACCGAAAGGTATTTTTCGGAGAAAATGGGGCACAAAATTACCATGGGCGTACCGCAGCGGGGAGAGCAGGCCAAGCTGGTGGAGATGGCCCGGAACAATGCCTCCCAACGGCTTTCCCACGAGGTGTCCCGCACAGGGCGGGAGCTGTCCGCTCTGGATGAGTTGGCCCGTTTGCTGGGGCTTGGGGCGCCGCCTGCCTATATCGAGGCATACGATATTTCCAACATTGGCTCTGATACCATTGTGGGCGGCATGGCGGTATTTGAAGGGGGGCGGCCTTCCAAAAAAAATTATCGGAAATTCAAGATGAAAACCCAGTTGACCCCCGATGACTATGCCAGTATGCGGGAGATGATCTCCCGCCGGTTTGCGCGCTATCAGGAGGAAAAAGAATCGGGCGAGGGGTTCGGCCGCCTGCCGGATCTGATCCTTTTAGACGGAGGGAAAGGCCATGTGGCAGCTATCCAGCCATTGCTGGAGGAGATGGGGATATCGGTCCCAGTATTCGGCATGGTAAAGGATGACCGGCACCGGACCCGCGCCATCGCCAAAGATGGCGGGGAAATTTCCATCAGCGCCAGCAAAAACGCCTTTGGGCTGGTTACCCGCATCCAGGATGAGGTCCACCGCTATACCATTGATTTTTCCCGCAAAAGCCACCGGAAAAGCGGAATGGAGCTGGCGATGACATCGGTGGAGGGAATTGGTCCAGCTCGGGCAAAGGCACTTTTTGCGGCGTTCAAAACCCAAAAGGCCATGCGCCAGGCAACGGTGGAACAGCTGGCGGCAGTGAAAGGGATGACGGCAGTCTGTGCCCAGAAATTATATGATTGGCTGCACGCTGACGAAGAGGAATAAGCAGCGGGATATTGACATCCGACTCTTTTTGCCCCATAATAAATCAATAAAGAAGCAGTCGAAAAAAGAGCCTTTTCATCGAATAGGCAATATAGATGGAGGAAAAGATGAGAATCATTACCGGTTCGGCCCGGGGTAGAAGGTTAGTAGCGCCTGATGGCACCGATGTCCGCCCGACAGCGGAGGTAACCAAAGAAGCGGTGTTTTCTGCAATCCATTTCGAGATAGAGGGCGCGCGGATGCTGGATTTGTTTGCCGGCACTGGTCAGATGGGGCTGGAAGCCCTTAGCAGGGGAGCACGGACAGTCACCTTCGTGGAAAATGGCGGGCCCTCTTTGCAGGCACTGCGAAGCAATGTCGCCGCCTGTGGCTTTGAGGAGCAGTGCAAGGTGGTCGCTATGGATGCTTTGCGTTTTTTGGAAATCGGCGGCCAGGAATATGATGTTGTGTTTATCGATCCGCCTTATTGTAAAGGATTGGCACAGGCTGCGGTTGTGTTGGCGGCCAGGCAGACAGCGCCGGGCGGCGTGATCCTTTGTGAGACCGACCGGCAGGAGCAGATGCCGGAAACGGCTGGTGATTTTCGGCTGATAAAAGCGCGGCGGTACGGTAAAGCCATGATCCATACCTACCGCAGACCAGAAGAGGAGTAGCAGATGAGAATTGCAGTTTGTCCTGGCAGCTTTGACCCGGTGACCAAAGGCCACCTGGATATCGTCACCCGGGCCTCGAAATTATTTGATCGGGTTATTGTATTGGTGGTGATCAATGCCGCAAAAACACCCAGCTTTACGCCGGAGGAGCGGGTCCGGATGATCCGCGAGGTGATTGGCGACAGCCTTCCCAACGTGGAGGTGGACACCTTCTCTGGGCTTTTGGCCGATTATGTTCGGGATGTGGGGGCGGTGGCAATTGTCAAGGGCCTGCGCGCGGTATCGGACTTTGAGTATGAATTTCAGATGGCGTTGGCCAACAAAAAGCTAAATCCGGCTTCGGATACGGTGTTTTTGACCACCGCGTCCCAGAATATGTATTTGAGTTCCAGTCTGGTTAAGCAAATCGCTCAGTTCGGAGGAGATATATCGGACTTTTTGCCGCCACAGATTGTGGATGAGGTAGCCAGCCGTCTTTGCAGGCAAGCGTAGTTCTGCCTGTTCGGATTGGTTTTTTATAGATACAGATGATGTAAGGGAGGGCTTATTATCACAATTGATGATATTTTAGATGCAATGGATGAAATGCTGGATCGCGCCTGGAATCTGCCGCTGACCGGCGGCCGTTGCGTGGTCGATGCAGAAAAGGTCCGGGACCTGATCGACGATATCCGGCTGAATATGCCGGCGGAGATTAAACAGGCTAAACAGATCGTAGCAGATCGGGCGGACATTATTAACGTAGCGAAAACCGAGGCGGAAACCATTGTCCGCAAAGCGGAGGATCGGGCCAAAGCACTGGTGGAGCAGGAAGAGATTACCAAACAGGCGCAGACCCGAGCGGTCGAGGTTTTGACACAAGCGCAGATGAAGTCCAGAGAGATGCGTCAGGCTTCTCAGGAGTTTGCGGAAACGATGCTTAGAAGTACCGAAGAAACTTTGACCAAGGCGTTAGGCGATGTTCGTTCGACCAGACAGGCGTTAAAAACTTCTGGCCGAAATCAGCAAAAATAAAAAGACATATAAAAAGGGATGGATTTTTAAAATCCATCCCTTTTTATATGTTTCCCGGCTCGTTGAAAAAAGCGACAGACCGGAAAAGTTCTATCTGTGAGCGATAACTTTGTCAAGAAGCAGATATTTAGAATAGTAACTGTCTTTTACCGGCTCCTCTTTGGTGTAATCGGTGGAAAGATATTTCTTATTGTCGTCGGAAAAGACCGTGACGATCACCGGATCGCTACCCAAACGCTCTGCTGCCATCAGTGAACCGATAAGGTTTGCGCCGGAGGATATGCCTACGCCAACGCCCAATTGTCGGGACAACATCTGCGCGGCTAAAATCGCGTCGCCATCGTCCACCGAGACAACGCCATCCAGCTGAGAAAGGCTCAAAAGATCCGGGATAAAGTCGTCGGATATTCCCTGGATGCGGTGTTGACCGACCTTATATCCGGTGGAAAGGGTAGGAGAATTCAGCGGTTCCAATGCATAGGCGCGGCAGGCGGGATTTTCCTCTTTTAACCTTTGGGCGATTCCCATAATAGTACCGCCGGTGCCAACGCCAGCCACAACACCATCTGGCCGCAGGCCTAAATTGCCCAGCTGGGAAAGAATTTCCGCTCCGGTAGTCGTATAATGAGCGGCACTGTTATGAGGGTTGGAAAATTGACGGGGCAGAAAAACATCGCCTTTTTTGGCAAGCTCTTCTGTCATGGCGATGGAACCAAGAAAGCCGCCCTCGGCCTTAGATACCAATCGAACCTGTGCGCCGTACCCTTCCATCATGGCAATGCGCTCGCGGCTCATCCAGTCAGGCATATAGATCACCACCGGATGTCCCAGAGCGGCGCCCAGTGCCGCAAAGGAAATACCGGTATTGCCGCTGGTCGCTTCGGCAATGATCATCCCTTCCCGGATTTCGCCGGTTTCATAGGCCTTTTTTAAAATATAGTAAGCGACCCGGTCTTTGATACTGCCAGTGAGATTATAGGATTCCATTTTCGCAAAAATACGCAGACACCTATCCCGCCAGGTACAATGAATTTCCAGGAGGGGTGTATTCCCGATTACCGGAGCTAGGCGGCGAAAGGCTTCTTCTACTGATTTGTTCAAATGAAATTCCTCCTTTGTGTTCTTGCTTGTTGGTGACATTTTATGCTGAAACCAGAAAAATGTCAAGGAAAATGCGAATGGAGGGCCGATTGTTCGTTGGAAATACAGAGCTTTAAGACAGAAAATAGAAAAAATCTGCGAAATAAATCGAAAAAAAATCCCTGCTTTTTTTCTCCGTAGCGTTGCTTTTTTTTATAGAAGTGGTTATAATGGAAGCACAGTGGTGTAAAGTGGTGTAAAATGGTTAAAAGATGATAAAAAGAGAGGATGGTGGGAAAGGTGCTGATCGGCGAGTATGCGCATACGCTTGACCAGAAAGGCCGTGTGAATTTTCCCGCCAAGCTTTTAACCGATTTGGGGGACCGCTTTATCCTGTCGAAGGGCTTAGATGGGTGCCTGTTTGTATATTCCGCGCAGGAGTGGGGAAACTTAGAGAAAAAAATAAAGGAGCTTCCCCTTTCCAAATCCCGAACGCTACAGCGGTACTTTTTCGCTGGCGCGGCGGAGGTTGAGGTGGATAAACAGGGACGAATCGTCATCCCGTCAAAATTGCGGGAACATGCGGGCCTGGAAAAAGACATCATGATCATTGGTGCGTCCAGCCGGGCAGAGATCTGGAATAAAGAGAGATGGGACCAGAACTGCGAAGAGCTGACCGACGAGACCATTGAACAGGCTATGGAAGAATTGGGCTTTTAGTCAGTCACCAGGATACCGAAAGGAGCGGCGAAATGGAATTTTCCCATTATTCCGTGATGCTTGACCAGTGTATTGCGGGGCTTGCCATTCGTCCGGACGGTATCTATGTGGACGGGACAGCAGGAGGGGCTGGACATTCCTGTCAGATTGCAAAGCGGCTGGATACAGGAAAGCTATTTGCGTTGGACAAGGACCCGGACGCAGTAAGCATTGCAGAAAAAAGGCTGGCGTCTTATGCGCAGGCTACGGTAATACAGGCGGATTTTAAGGATCTGTACTGTACGTTAAAGGAGCGGGGGATTACCGGAGCGGATGGCATCTTGCTAGATCTTGGCGTATCTTCTTACCAGTTGGATACGGCACAGAGGGGATTTTCTTATCATCAAGATGGCCCTCTTGATATGCGCATGAGCAAGCAAGGGCTTAGCGCCCAGGACTTGGTTAATACCTACTCGGTCGGCGATTTGACCCGGATTATCCGGGAATTCGGCGAGGAGAAATACGCTTTCAGCATCGCGAAAAATATAGAAAAAGCGAGGGCGAAAGCGCCGATTACGACTACTGGGCAGTTGGCAGACATTATTAGGGAGTCGATGCCCTATTCTGCCAGAAGGGACAAAAATCCTGCGAAAAAGACCTTTCAGGCGATCCGCATTGCGGTGAATGGAGAACTGGAGGCGCTTTCGCAGGTGCTGGATCAGGCATTTGATTTTTTAAATCCGGGCGGCAGATTTGCTATTATCACCTTTCATTCATTGGAGGACCGGATGGTTAAACAAAAATTTGCGGATTTTGCGCGGGGTTGTATCTGCCCGCCGGATTTTCCGGTATGCGTTTGCGGACAAAGTCCAAAAGGCACACTGGTCAGCCGGAAACCGATTCTGCCGACAGAAAAAGAACTGGCGGAAAACCGCAGAAGCCGCAGCGCGGAATTGCGTGTGATCGAAAAAAATAAAGAATAGGAAAAACAAAGAAAAAGGAGTGAGGGAGATGGCCTCGGGAAATCAGGCTTATGACCTGTCGCGTTATGAGCCGAGAGAAGAACAGCCGAAGGTGCGTTTAGTAAAACGGACGCAGCCGGTAAAATCGATTTATGGCCTGCGGCCAATCACCTTGGTAATGACCGCGGTAATAGTGGTTTCCATTACCTCCTTGCTCTTGTATAACAATGCGGTGATTTCAGAAATCAGCGCGGAAATTACATCGGCAACCGGGCAGCTGGAGCAGCTGCAAAATGAAAATAGGCGGTTAAACCGGGAGTTGGATGCAAAGATGTCCAACGAAACGGTTGCCGAAATAGCGGTTAATGAATTAGGACTTAACAAACTGGAAAACTATCAGATTGCGTATGTGAACCTTTCCTCACAAGATGTGGTCACTGCAAAAAATAGCGGCGGGGTGGGCATCTTTTCTATCATTGGACAGGCTATCACAAAAATTCAGGAATATCTGAAATTTTAATGTAATACCATATATCGAGGAAGACAGTAGAGGGGATACGCGCTATTTTAACCGAATGAGGTTGAAATGCACCATCGGCTTCTAGTGTGACAGCAGGGGGTTGAGAAGGAATTTCTTGACTCCTTTTATTTCTTAAAAACGCAGGGTGGCCGGGTATCACCCGGTGGGAACGGAGGATCTGCAATGGCTTTTGGAAGCACAACAGTACAAATGAAAAAGAGGATCCTTGCCTTGATCGTGGCCATATCGGTGGTGGGTTCGTCTATTATTATAGGAAGGCTCTTCCAGCTTCAGGTGGTCCAGGCGGAGGATCTGCAAAAGCGCGCTGCCCGGCAGCAGATGCGGGTAACGAGCCTGAGCGCTCAACGGGGCACCATCTATGACCGGAACGGCGAAATTTTGGCTATGAGCGGTTCTGTTTGGACGGTATATCTTTCTCCGGTGGATATTGACTCAGAGGAGGAGCGAACGCTCATTGCCAAGGGCCTTTCGGAGATTCTGGATGTTTCTGAGGAGTTCGTTTTAGAAAAATCCCAGAGAAATACATATTACGAGATTATCAAAAAGAAGATCGAACGGCCTTTAGCCGACGAGGTAACCCAGTTTGTCACCGACAACAAAATTACCTGTGTAGGTCTGGAGGAGGACTACAAGCGATATTATCCTTACGGGACGCTGGCTTCCACCGTTTTAGGTTTTACAGGCAGTGAAAACCAGGGTGCGTATGGCCTGGAGGCGTATTATGACAGTGTTTTAAGCGGCACTAACGGGCAGATCGTTTCAGCAAAAAACGCTTGGGGAACCGATATGCCCTTTAAATACGAAAAGATGTACGAAGCCCAAAACGGCAATGACCTGGTTTTGACGATTGATGTGAACATCCAGCGATTTGTGGATAAACATTTGGAGCAGGCAGTCATTGAGCACGAGGTACAAAACAAGGCCTGCGCCATTGTAATGGATGTGCAGACCGGTGAGATTTTGGCCATGAGCACCAAGCCGGATTTTGATCCCAACGCGCCAAACGTGATTTACGATAAAAATGTGCAGGAGCAGCTGGATGCGATTACCGATGAAAAACAGCGTCAGGAGGCGCTTTTAGAGGCGCAGTATGCCCAATGGCGAAACAAGGCGGTATCCGATCCTTATGAGCCAGGCTCCGTTTTTAAGATAATCACCTCTTCCGCAGTTCTGGAAGAAAAGGTCATTGGACTCAACAATACCTTTACCTGTACGGGAGAATATGAATCCGGCGGCGTGAAATATCACTGCTGGAAGCTGGCCGGGCACGGCGTTCAGGATTTTGCTCAATCGCTGCAAAACTCCTGCAACCCGGCGTTTATCTCTTACGGTCAGGCGCTTGGTAAGGAAAAGTTCCGGGAATATTTTCAGGCGTTTGGTCTGACCAAGCCCACCGGCGTTGATCTGCCTGGCGAAGCGGGGAGCATCTACCACAGCGACGAAAGCTTTGGTGTGACCGAGCTGTCCTCCAGCTCTTTTGGCCAGACCTTTAAGGTTACGGCGCTACAGCTGATTACGGCGGTTTCCGCGGCGGTCAACGGCGGCGAGCTGATGCAGCCTTATGTAGTCCAAAAGATTGTGGATGAAGAAAACAACATTGTGTCCCAGACAAAGCCGGTGATCAAGCGGCAGGTGATCTCCAACGAAACCAGCGCGACAATGGCGCTTTTGTGCGAAGGGGTTGTATCAGAGGGTTCCGGACGAAAGGCACAGCTGCCCGGATTTCGAATCGGCGGCAAAACTGGTACTTCCGAAAAGCTAGGCGCAGGAGACAGCGACTGGAAGATTTTATCCTTTGTTGGCTTCGCGCCGGCGGATGACCCGCAGATTGCGGTATTGGTTATGCTGGACGAACCGAAGCTGGATGACCCATATGGTTCGACCATTGCGGCGCCGATTGTCAAAAACATGTTGGCGGATATTCTGCCTTATATTGGAATGGAGCCGCAGCTGGATGTAAATGAGGACACCAGTGTTTTGGTCCCGGGTCTGATTGGCGAAATGCTGGAGGAGGCACAATCTCAGCTGATTGACCAGGGGCTGAAGGCCCGAATTGTCGGGAAAGGCGATTCGGTGCTTAAACAGGTTCCCCAGGAAGGATACGAAATCCCGTATGGCGGCACAGTAATTCTATACACCGATGAGACGGAGCTGGCTCAATCGGTGACGGTGCCGAATGTATTGGGTAAAACCGGAAAACAGGCCAATGCTGCAATTTTAAATGCAGGACTCAATATCAAAATCGAAGGGGATTTTGCGGATAATGTACAGACACAGGTAATCAGCCAGTCGCCGCTGCCGGAAGAACAGGTGCAGCCGGGAACGGTCGTCACAGTGACGGTACAGCAGGTAGGCGCGGACCCTGTCAACGAAAGCTCTTAAAATTCGACTTGTTCCGGCAGTTTTTGTATTCTGGATATGCTAAACTTTAAAGAGGCGAGTTAATACAGAAAAAAGACGCCTTTTTACCGCAGCAAGGGGGTAAACAGCTTGAAGCTTTTTGACTTAATGAAAGATATTCCATTTACAGGCAGCCTGGAAAATTTGGAAATAGAAAGAGTGACCAGCGATTCAAGGCAGATTACGCCAGGATGTCTGTTTATTTGTATAACAGGCGCCCGGTTTGACGGGCACACAGCAGCCCGTCAGGCACTGGAGGAAGGGGCGGCCGCGGTGGTCTGCCAAAAGGATCTGGGACTGGACCGTCAGCTTTTGGTCCAAGACAGCCGGGAGGCATATGGGATCATTTGCAGTCACTTTTACCAGGACCCTTCCCGGAAATTAAAGCTGATTGGAGTAACCGGAACCAACGGAAAAACGACCTGCACCTATCTGATCAAGCATGTGCTGGAAGCTGCCGGAAAAAAGGTGGGGCTGATCGGTACCATCCACAACGAGATTGGACAGATGGAACTGCCGGCTAAAAACACAACGCCGGACCCAGGGGAATTGCATGTGCTTTTTATGCGGATGGTACAGGCGGGATGTGAATATGTGGTGATGGAAACTTCCTCTCATGCGCTGGATCAAAAACGTTTGGCCGGCTGCCGGTTTGCCGTAGGGATTTTCACCAATCTGACCCAGGATCATCTGGATTATCACGGCACGATGGAAAGCTACTACCAAGCGAAGAAAAAGCTGTTTGACCTTTCTGACACAGCGGTTATCAATGTGGACGACGAATATGGGCGCCGGTTGGCACAGGAGCTGTCCTGCCCGGTGAGAACCTTTTCTATTCATACGGATGATGCGGATTATACGGCAAAGGATATCCGGCCGGCGGTGGATCACAACCGGTTCACCATGGTGGGAAACGCGCAGATTGGGCGGGTGAAATTTCCGATGCCGGGAGAATATTCGGTGGCGAACGCCATGGCAGCAGGTGTTGCGGCACTGTCACTGGGGTTGGATATGAAGACAGTCTGTCAAGGCTTGTCCAGCTGCCCGGGGATTCCCGGAAGGACCGAGGTTCTGCCTACAGATACAGATTTTACGGTCATTCGGGATTACGCACACACACCGGACGGCTTGGAAAAGGTATTGCCGGCGCTAAAGCCCTTTGTTCAAAAACGTTTGATGGTGCTTTTTGGCTGTGCCGGAGAGCGGGACCCTTCCAAGCGAATTCACATGGCGGAAGCGGTGGTAAAATACGCCGATTATATCATTTTAACCTCTGATAATCCCCGAAGAGAGGACCCGATGAAGATCATCGAGGATGCGCTGCCTGGGCTTGAGGGAAAATCTGTCCCCTACGAGGTGATTCCGGACCGTTACACGGCAATCGAGTGGGCGTTAGATCATGCACAGCCAGGCGATGTGCTGTTGCTGGCGGGAAAGGGTCATGAGGATTATCAGGTACTTAACTATGGCACGATCCATTTTAACGAGCGGGAAGTTGTCATGCGGCTTTTAGCCGAACGAAAAAAAGATGGGAAATGAGGGAGTTTTTTGGGCGGCTATTCCTTAAGCGAGATCAGTGAGTGGATCTGCGCGGATAAAAAGCTATTTGGAACGGTGGAGGAAATTGTAACCGATTCGCGAAAAATCACACCGAATTGTTTGTTTGTCGCGTTGGAAGGGGAATTCTTTGACGGACATCAGTTTATTGCACAGGCGTTAGAAAAAGGCGCGCTGGCGGCGGTGGCACACAAAAAAGGATCCGAACCCGAGGAAAAGACGTTGTATGTGGGAAATACAGAGCGGGCGCTGCGGGCGCTGGCCCGACTTCGCCGGGTCAAAATTGATCCGGTGGCCGTGGGCATTACCGGAAGTGTGGGAAAAACCACAACCCGGGAGATGATCGCTGCGGTTGTGCGGCAGAAGTACCGAACGCTGACGACAAAGGAAAATCTCAATAACAATGTAGGAATGCCCCAAACTCTTTTACAGCTGACGCCAGAGCATCAAGCGGCGGTTATTGAGATGGGGATGACTGCACTGGGTGAGATAGAGGAATTGGCGACAACGCTGCTGCCACAGGTGGGAGTGATTACCAACATTGGTGTTTCCCATATGGAACAGTTGGGCAGCCGGGAAAACATCCGCCAGGCTAAATTGGAAATCGTCCAGGGACTGCGGGAGGGCTCGCCGCTATTGCTCAACGGAGATGATCCACTGTTATGGGGGTACAAAAATCCCCATTTAAAGGTGATTTTTTACGGCATTGACAACAAAGATTGTCAGATTACGGCAAAGGATCTGATTGTCTCTACGGGGAGTACTACCTTTACCATCTGCTTTCAAGGGGAGAAGTACCCAGCGCGAATTCCTTGTATGGGCCCGCATAATGTACGCAACGCACTGGCGGCTTTCGGAGTGGGCATATGTCTTGGGCTGGAACCGAAAGAGGCCGCTGCTGCCCTGAATCAATATCAGGTAACCGGGTGGCGGCAGAAAATTACCGAGCATCGGGGATTCACAGTGGTGGAGGACTGTTACAATGCGGGACCGGAGTCGATGGAAGCGGCGCTAACCACCTTGAAAGGAATGCCCTGCTCCGGGCGGCGCATTGCAGTGCTGGCCGATATGCTGGAGCTGGGGTATCTGGCGGAAGAGGCGCATCGGACTATTGGAAAACTGGCGGGCGCCTTGGGGTTGGATGCGGTTTACGCCTATGGAGAGTTGGCAAAGCTCCTTGTGGAGGAAGCGAGACAGTCCGGTGTACCGGAGACCATTTGGTTTTCCAGCAAGCAGGATTTGACCAAAAAGGTGATCGCATCGGTGCGGGAAGGCGATATCCTCTGGGTAAAGGGCAGCCACGGCATGGCACTGGAAACATTGGTTGAGGCCATTTACCGTGAGGTGTAGTTTTTGTTTTGTGTGAGACGGGGCGGCGCAACATCGACGCCAGCTTCCGCAGCATATGTGTTTTTGATGAGAGCGAGAATCGAAAATTTGTATTCATCCCGCGGTCAACGACAACAGGCTGTGGCGGGGCGGCGGATAGGAGCGAAGATATGAGGACGTTTATTATTTTGATGACCGCGCTGCTGGCGTTTGGCATTACCGCATTGATGGGCTTGTGGCTAATACCCCTTTTGCGGAAGGTCAAATACGGTCAGACGATTTTGGATATCGGGCCGGTATGGCACAAAAATAAACAGGGAACGCCTACGATGGGCGGCTTTCTGTTCATTGCAGGGGTGTTGGTATCGGTTACAGTTGGATATTTGGTTTACATGAGTGCCGGCGGTGGGGAAAACGAGGTATCCCCCATTTTTGGAACACGGCTTTTTGCAGGAATGATTGTGGCTTTGGCATTTGCATTTCTGGGATTTGTGGATGACTATGTAAAGGTAGTGAAAAAGCGAAATCTTGGTTTAACTGCCGGACAAAAAATGATTATGCAGATTCTGATTGCTGCTTTGTACCTGGTTATTCTTTATCTGGCTGGGGATACTTCCACTGTACTGAGAATTCCGTTTGTTGGCAGCTGGGACCTGGGATTGTTTTATTATCCTGTGGCGCTGTTCATTCTGATCGTTGGTACGGTGAATGCGGTAAACTTGACCGACGGTATCGATGGTTTAGCGGGATCGGTGACCTTTGTAGCGTCCCTTGGGTTTATGGTAATTGCCGCTATGCTATCCATTTACGAAATGCAGCTGTTAGCGGTAGCGGCAGCCGGAGCTATGCTGGGCTTTTTGGTCTGGAACTTCCATCCCGCCAAGGTGTTTATGGGGGATACTGGCTCTATGTTTTTAGGCGGTTTAGTCGTCGCCATGGGTTTTGGTCTGGGCTTGCCGTTTTTAATCGCCATGATCGGGATTGTCTATCTGGCCGAGACCCTTTCGGTTATGATGCAGGTTACTTCTTTTAAATTGACAGGGAAACGGATTTTTAAAATGAGCCCCATCCACCATCATTTTGAGATGAGCGGCTGGAGCGAAGTGAAAATTGTCGGCGTATTTTCTTTGGTAACCGCTGTCGGATGTGCGCTGGCGGTTTGGTGGATTACATCCTTATAGAGAACTTTTATCCGGAAAGAGGGAAGCTTGGATGGTGAAAAAACAGAGTATGCAGGGCAAAAAAACACGTCCCACAGGCAGAGGAAACCTGGATGTCACTTTTTTGGTATTGGTTTTGCTTCTTCTGACTTTTGGCCTGATCATGCTTTTTTCCGCCAGCTATGCATATGCTTATTACCACGACAACGACAGCTTTTATTACATTAAAAAGCAGATGATTTTCGCGCTTGCCGGGGTGATTGCCATGATCGTTGCCTCCAATTTTGACTACCGATTTTGGAGAAAACTGGCTCTTCCGGTTACGGGAGTTGCGGTGGTGCTGTTGATTATTGTGCTGTTCATGCCCAAAATCGCGGGGGTGCATCGTTGGATTCCCATTGGCAATCTGACGACCTTTCAGCCCTCGGAAATTGCAAAGTTTGCGGTTGTGATCCTATTCGCGAAAATGGTTGACATGTATGGAGCAAAGATGCGGACTTTCCGGTATGGTATCGCACCGTTTTTGATTGTGCTGGGTGTTATTTCTGGGTTAATGATGCTGGAGCCGCACTTATCCGGTACAGTATTGATTGCTACCATCGGCATTGTAATGATGTTTGTGGGCGGCGTTGACCTAAAGTGGTTTGCCCTTGGTGTTGGTGTATTGGCGGCGGGCATTGTGGTAGTGGTTATGATCCCGGGTGTTATTCAATACGCTCAGTCCAGATTGGAATTTTGGCTGGACCCCTTTGCGGACCCACAAGGGCTGGGATTTCAGACGATTCAGTCGCTGTTGGCTATCGGTTCCGGCGGTGTGATGGGTCTTGGGCTGGGCAATTCCCGCCAAAAGTATCTATACATTCCAGAGCCGCAAAACGATTTTGTATTTTCTATTGTTTGTGAAGAGCTGGGGCTGCTGGGAGCGTCCATCATCGTTATTTTATTTGCACTTTTGGTTTGGCGCGGCTATGTCATCGCTATTCGGGCACAGGATAAGTTTGGCACGATGCTGGCAGTGGGGCTGACGACTCAGGTGGGTCTACAGGCACTTTTAAACATCGCTGTTGTGACCAACACCATTCCCAATACTGGTATCAGCCTGCCATTTTTCTCCTACGGCGGCACGGCGCTGATGATGCTACTGGCACAGATGGGGGTTATTCTGTCTGTTTCCCGGCGCGCTGCACTGGAAAAACAATAGAAAGGGTGGGTTCTATGCGGGTTTTATTCGTCTGCGGCGGCACCGGCGGACATATCAATCCGGCACTGGCGGTAGCGGGCTATCTAAAGAAACAGCAGCCAGATGCCGAAATCCTGTTTGCGGGAAATCCCTCTGGCATGGAGGCGGGTTTGGTGCCAAAGGCGGGTTTTGCCTTTACGCCTATAAAGGTCAAGGGCTTTCAGCGCCGGTTTAGCTGGAACAATCTAAAGAACAACCTGATGGCTGTGGCTTATCTTACCACCTCGGGGCGGCGCTCCCGCCAAATATTGCGGGAGTTTCGCCCGGATGTGGTAATGGGAACCGGCGGCTATGTCAGCGGACCATTGGTACGGCAGGCGGCAAAAATGGGGATTCCCACCCTGACCCACGAGCAAAATGCTTTTCCCGGTGTGACCACCAAGCTGCTGAGCAAATATGTGAACAAGGTCATGCTGGCCGTACCGGAGGCAAAAAAATATCTGCCATCCGGCACCCAATTTGTTGTAACCGGCAATCCGGTGCGAGAGGCATTTTTCACCTCTGACCGAAAGGCCATCCGAAAAAAAATGGGGCTGGAAGGGAAAATCTGCGTCCTGTCCTTTGGTGGTAGCCTGGGTGCTCGAAGGGTCAATGAGGCGATGGCAGAGCTGATCGCCCACAACAAGGATCGGCCGGATATTTTTCACATTCATGCGACCGGCGCTTATGGGGTAGAACTCTTTCCCAAGCTTTTAGCGGAAAAAGGTATTCCAAATAGTAATCATAATAAAAATTTAGACATTAGGGAATATATTTACGACATGCCGGAATGCTTTGCAGCGGCGGATTTGGTCATTGGCCGGTCCGGCGCCAGCACGTTAAGTGAACTGGAAGCGGCTGGAAAGGCTTCGATTTTGATTCCCTCTCCCAATGTAGCGGAAAATCATCAATATCACAACGCTATGGCGTTAGCCGGTCGGAATGCGGCGGTTGTAATAGAGGAAAAGGAACTGACCGGCCAGAGGCTGTGTGAGGAATTTGATCGGCTTTGTGCCGATTCCGACAAGCTGCGGCAGCTGGGAGAAAATGCAGCGGCTCTTTCCATCCATGACGCAAACGACCGAATTTACCGGCAGATTATGAAGCTATCCTCTCCTAAATAGACGTTTTTCTTTTCCCGTTTTCACCGAAAACGCCTGACTGCATATGATGAAATGAACCGTTTTAGCGGGACTTTTTATCAGAAAGGAACGGCGTTTATGGATAGATATGAGATTGTGGGCGGCCAGCGCTTGGAAGGGGAGATCCGCGTTCAGGGTGCAAAAAATAGTGTCTTGCCCATTCTAGCGGCGACGGTGCTCACGAATGGGCGCTGTACGATACATAATTGTCCCGCTCTTTCCGATACGGCGCTGACTGTCCAAATTCTGCAGACCTTAGGGTGCCGGACAGACTGGGAGCAGGGAAGCATTACAGTGGATTCTTCCAGTCTTTCCAATCAGGAGCTTTCCGAGACTTTGACTGGAAAAATGCGCTCGTCTATTGTCTTTTTGGGCCCCCTTCTGGCTAGATGTGGACGCGTAAAAATTGCCTATCCCGGAGGGTGCCGCTTAGGTCCCCGACCGATTGATCTGCATTTGAATGGTTTGCGGCAGATGGGTGCTGTTGTACAGGAAGAGCAAGATTATCTGTTATGCCACACACCCTCTAAATTGCAGGGGGCGCGGATTACATTATCCTTCCCCAGTGTCGGCGCCACCGAAAATCTTATGATGGCGGCGGTGTTGGCTCAGGGAAAAACAACACTTTGTCAAGCTGCCAGAGAGCCCGAAATTGTGGATTTAGCAGTATTTTTAAATCGGTGTGGTGCAAGGATTTGTGGAGCAGGAAGCAGCGTCATCGAGATAGAAGGCGTTACCCGATTGGGTGGGTGTGAGCATACAGTGATAGGAGACCGGATTGCTGCCGCTACCTATCTGGCTGCGGCGGCTATAACAGGCGGGCAAGCGGCAGTTTTGGGAGCGGATCCCCGAAACCTATCATCTATGCTAATGCTGCTGCAAAAAAACGGCAGTCGGGTCGGTTGGGAAAAGAATCGTCTTTTTTTAAAATCCGAGGGGCGGTTCCGCGCCTTTCCCCACATTGAAACAGCGCCTTATCCCGGATTCCCCACCGATGGGCTACCGCTGTTTCTGTCTTTGGCGGCGACCGCACAAGGAAACAGCATATTTGTGGAAAATATTTTTGAGAACCGATACAGCAGCGTATTGGGACTGCAAAAAATGGGCGTACAAATCCACAGGGAAGGGCGAACCGCGGTGGTAGAGGGGTCAAAAGAGCTGCACGGCGCGGACGTTTGCGCAGAGGATCTGCGCGGCGGCGCGGGATTGGTGCTGGCGGCCCTAGCGGCTCGGGGAAGGAGCCGGATTGAGGGTGTTCATTGGATTGAGCGGGGATATGAACATTTTTGCCGGAATTTGACGGCGATGGGAGCTAAAATCAGGAAAGAATAAAAGGCAGGAACGTACATGAGCAGAAAGGAAAAACAAAAAAAGAGAAAGCGGTCTGCCGCCCATCCCGGATCCTACAATGGGATGGGCGCTGATCCGGTGCGCCAGCCGAGGCAAAAACGCCGTCGCCGCAAGGGGAATAACACCCTTTGGTACCTTCTGATTTTAGTTTTTATGGTGACCACGACCATCGTATTAACGACCACCGTCTTTTTCAAGATCAAGACGATAACAGTTACCGGTTGTGAACGGTACGATGACCGGTCGCTGATTATATCCTCTGGAATTTTGCTGGAAGAAAACATGTTTCGGCTAAAAGACGCGCAAATTCGCGAAAAGCTGGTTAATGAATACAGCTACATCGCGGGTGTGAAAATCCGCCGAAAGCTGCCGGATACAATCGTATTGGAAATTACCGAGGAGATTCCCTTCGGCGCCATCGACGCTGGTGCAGGCTACACTTTGATTAGTGAAAGCGGGCGGGTATTAGAGTGCAATACGCCGGTTTTGCCAGAGGAAATGCCGGTTGTCATGGGCTTTTCCGAGGAAACGCCGGAACAGGGCAGCTATCTAGAGGAAAGCGATTCGGATAATGTGAAAAGGATGCGCCTAATTGTGGATGCGGTAAGAAAAATTGATTTTCCTTATTATACTATCATTGATCTTTCCGATCCATATAACCTTAAATTGTTTTATAAGGATCAGTTTGAGATTGTTTTGGGGACGGATAGCAGCTTGGAGTATAAGCTGGAGCTGATTTTAAAGGTTATTGAAACGGAAGATTTGCTGTCCAGCTTTCATGGAACAATCGATGCCTCCTACGATGGGGAGGTATGGACACGACCATCCGGACGTGTGATAGCACCGGTTTTGGGGAATCAGCCGGACGGACAGCTCCAGGATGGACAGCTCTCCGAGGGACAAGCTCCAATAAGCGGCGCAGAGGATCAGGAGAGTGAAGGAGACTTATCTGGCGAAGAAGGAGAGAGCCAGCCGGAGCAAGGAGGCGATTCCGGTTAAAAATGTGGATAAAATGCAAAAAGTCCTATAAAAATGGGAAAGTCCAACGAAAACAAGAGATTCGCTATTGAGTTCAAGAGGAAAAAATGGTATATTACAATGAGGGGATTAAGACATTTTTATGGATTAACAACAGGATCAAAATTTAACAGATTAGAAAGACTTCTGCTTGAAGAAGAAAAGCTTAGGAGGAAATAAATATGCTCATGAATTTTGAAATTGATAATTACGTCGACAAAGGCGTTGCTATTAAGGTAGTCGGCGTTGGCGGCGGCGGCGGCAATGCGGTTAACCGGATGATTTCTTCCGGCATGCAAAGTGTAGAGTTTATTTCGCTGAATACGGACAGCCAGGTCCTTTCCTCCTCTAATGCAACGCAGAAGATTCAGATTGGCATGAAGTCCACCCGCGGTAAGGGCGCTGGCGGGCATCCGGAGATTGGACAAAAAGCGGCTGAAGAAAGCCGGGAGGAAATCGCGTCGGCATTAAAGGGGACGGATATGCTCTTTGTCGCGGCTGGAATGGGCGGTGGCACGGGAACCGGCGCGGCGCCGATTGTGGCGGAGATTGCCAAGGATATGGGCATTCTTACAGTGGGTATTGTAACCAAGCCTTTCGCATTTGAAGGACGCCGGCGGATGGAGCAGGCAGAGATGGGAATTTTGTCTCTGCGCGAGCATGTAGATGCGTTGGTAGTAGTTCCCAATGAAAAGCTAAAGTACTTATCGGAAACAAAGATCACACTGGTCAACGCGTTTGAGGTTGCAGATGATGTACTGCGTCATGGAGTTCAGAGCATTTCGGATTTAATTAACATTCCAGGACTGATCAACCTGGACTTTGCGGATGTTACCGCCGTTATGAAAAATGCAGGACAAGCCCACATGGGTGTTGGACGTGCATCGGGCAAAGATAAGGCGGCTGACGCCGCCGCCGCTGCGATTTCCAGTCCGCTTTTAGAAACCTCGATTAACGGGGCAAAGGGCGTTATCATCAACATTATCGCTTCGCCGGATATCAGCTTGGAGGATGTGGATTTAGCTTCTAGTATGGTGCGGGACGTTGCCCATCCGGACGCCAATATTATTTGGGGTGCGGCGTTGGATCCATCCTTTAACGATGAGATGCAGGTGACAGTGATCGCCACAAACTTTGAGACAGAAGAGCCTTTCAAACAAGAGGAAAAGACGCAGGAGGAAAAACCGGCGGAGAAGGATCCGGCTTCGGCTATTTTGGAGAGCTTGGGAATTAGCGAAGAGGAAGAGAAGCAGGAAATTGATGAATTCGAAGTGATTCGGAAAATTTTTGACCGCTGAGTATAAAGGCTATTTTCCGCGGAACACCGCTTGTTCCGCGGATTTTTCTTTGACAGTTCGAAAAAAAGAGCAGACGGGAGGATTTTTGTAGATGAGAAAATGGATGGGTATCATATGCGTAGTTTGCATCTGCCTGGGAATGTCGGGTTGTGCTGGAGGTGGGCAAAGCCATCTGAACGAAACAGATCGGGGGCCTTATACAGATGGTGTTTATGAAGTACAGATGCCTACATACGACAAGAGCTGGCAGGAGTATGGAAAGGTAACGGTCACGGGCGGATATATCACAGAGGTGGAGTATGACGCGCTAAATGAAAGCGGCGAAAAAAAGAGTGAGGACGCCGCCTATCGAGATGACATGGCGGTGGGAAACGCGGTAAACGGCCTGCCCGCAACCTATCCGGAGAAAGCGTACCAGGATTTGACACAGGCCTTCCAGGCGGCCCAATATGATCCGGAAAAGGTCGATTCTGTCGCCGGTGCGACCCTTTCCTCCCAGAATTTCAAAAAAGTCATGACCGCTTTAATGGAGAAGGTGAGGGAAGGGACGCCGGGAAAAACGGCGCTGCCTCTTTATCAGGATGGAACATATGAGGTGGAAATGCCGGAGTATGACAATGGATGGAAAGATTTTGTCCGCCTTACGATTATCGGCGGAGAGGTTGAGTCCATTCAATATGATGCGAGGGACGAGGACGGTCAGCTCAAATCGGCGGACGAGAAGTATGAAAGGGACATGATTGCCGGAAATGCGGCAAATGGCCTGCCTGAGACCTATCCAGCGGACTACATCCAAAAGCTGGTGGATTCCTATATGCAGTCCGGCTCCGCCGAGGAGATTGACAGTGTGGCCGGCGCTACCATATCCACCCACCGCTTCCAAAAGCTTTTAAGGCATGCGCTGAAAAGTGCCCGGCAGGGAAGAACCGAACTTTTTGCCGTACCTCTCTTCGAGGATGGGGAATATCGCGCCCAGATGGGAGAAGAGACCGACGGTTGGACAGAATTTGTTATTTTGGTCATTCAAGACAATATGATTTCCCAGATTACCTTTGACGCGATGGACGAAAAGGGCGACTATCGGTCCAAGGATACCGGCGGTTCCCAGACAGAAAGAGAAGAAGGCTTTGATTCGGCGGTATTTTATCCGGCGATTCTCGAGGAGTTTATTGACAAACAGTTTTTGCCGGATGAGATGGAGACGGTTGCAGGCGCGAGCCGATCCACGAAAAATTTTAAAAAGCTGGCGGCGGCTTTAGAAAACGCCTTGTATGGCTCCCAGGAAACGGCTTTTGTAAACGAATAATAGAAAGAAGAAGAAACCGGAGGCTTAGAAACAAAGTCTCCGGTTTTTTTGACGGTTTTTCCCTGTCAAGCCTTGTCCTTTTGCATAGGATCAAAAGAGAAGGCAAAAATAAAAAAGGAAATTCGCGCTTTTATGTATACAGAGCGTTGATAAAGGCAGGTATAAAAAGGACAGGAGGGGAAAGCTATGAAAGTTTTGATAATTGATTATGACGCAGGGACCCCTTTCTTTGGTGGGGATACCCATGCTTTTGATTTGGCAAACGAATGGAAGAAAAGCGGCGGAAAGTCACTGATTGTAGCAGCAGATTATTCCTATCTACGAAAAAGAAATCCGGAAAAGGCGGCAATCGGACGAATTGATGAACAAGAGGGCAGTTCATTTTTATGGATCAAAGTGCCGGTTGTCGCCGATCGAGAGAAAAAAATTTTACGAGGAGCCATGCCATTTGAGAAGGGAATCCGCCGTTACATGGAGGTGATTGGCGATTGGAAGCCGGATGCAGTGATGCTGTCTTCTCGCCATCTTTTGGGGAGCCGGGCAGCAGAAAAAATCGCCAAAAAACTGAATATTCCTTTGGCGTTTGATGTGCGAAGAATTTATCCGGAGCATCTGCAGGAGGTGTTAGAATATGCGCCGGGACATTATCTGATCCGGCGGTTTAAAAGAATACAAAAAAAGCTTTATAAAAAAAGCGATCAGGTTTTGTCCGTTTATCCGCGGCTCGGAGAGCACCTGACGGCGCTAGGCGCTGATCTATCGAAATTCTCTGCCGCTTCACAGGCGCTTTCTCCTGTTTTCAGCAAAGAGCATAAGCCTCCGCAGCGCCATATAGATTTTGTGCGACGCTACCGAGAAAAGGGATATTTTATTTGTCTGGCAGGAGGAGAGATAGAGAGGGATCAGGGGCTAGAATTCTTGGTGGAGTCGGCGGCGTTGGCGCCCCGGGACATGCTGTTCATATTGGCAGGAAACGGCGTTTTTAAGTCCAGCTTAAAGCGGCAAGTGAAAGAACGGGGATTGACCAATGTACTCTTTTTGGACGGTGTGCAGCCGGAACAGCTGATGGACCTATATCAGGAGGCAGATTGTGTTTACGTGGGCCTGCCGCCTTACCGTTGGCACCGTTACGGTGCAGATACCTCCCGAATTTTGCTGGCGATGTCTGGCGGCATTCCGGTCATCAGTGCGGCGAATATCCCCCAAAACCCAGTGGAGTCGGCCGAGGGGGGCACTGTTGTTCCGCCAAAGGATGTGCAGGCATTGGCCCAGGCACTGACAAAGCTTTACATCCTGCCAAAGCCAAAGCGATTGGAGATGGGGGAAAAAGGAAAAAGATATGTAAAAGAATATGCGGGGATCGCCCATCAGGCAGAAGACTACTGGCATGCGTTACAAAAAATGGTAGAGGAAAAGAAAAAAAGCGGACAGTAAAAGACGCTTTATATGAGAAGAGGCCGGGTTCCTTTTTTAAAAGGAACCCGGCCTCATTGTTTTAATAGATTTCATAGTGAACCTTTTCTGGCAAAAAGCGGTCAACAAAGCGATTTTCCTGTACCCCATATCCGACGGAAATGAGGGCGAAGGGAAGGACCTGGTCGGGCAAATCCAAAGCATCATGCAGCGCCTGGGTGCGTTTTTCGTCGGGGTAAATACCCATCCAACAGCCGCCCAGACCCTCTTCAGCCGCTTGAAGAAGGATATTTTGCACACAGGCAGACAGATCCTGCACCCAAAACCGGTTATTCTCTCCGGCGGCCGACAGATTGACCAACGGAACCAACACCATCGGTGCGCGGGAAGCGGGTTTCCCATAGGGAGTCAGCGCTGCGATTTCCTGGATTTTATCCGGCCGGGTGACAATGAGAAACTCCCACGGCTGCCGGTTCATGGCGGATGGCGCCTGCATACCGGCGCGGAGAATTCGGTCGAGCTTTTCCGGTTCGACTGGGCGGGAATCGTATTCCCGAATAGAGCGGCGGACAAAGATACTGTTCATTGCGAAAATCTCCTTTCAGTGGGCAAACGTTTGGATAAGACAAATACGCTTTCCCTTAGAATAACATACAATGTCCCAAAACAAAAGCCCCATACTGCAACGTATGGGGCAAAATATTACTGGTGATCCCGGTGGCGAATTTCCGCCCGCTTAATCTTTCCACCCAGCGTTTTGGGCAATTCGTCTACATATTCGATTATACGGGGATATTTATACGGAGCCGTGACTTTTTTGACATAGTTTTGCAGCTCTTTTGTCAGCTCTGGGGAAGGTGTATAGCCTTTTGCCAGCACGACTGTTGCCTTAACAACCTGACCACGAATCGGATCCGGCGCCGCGGTAACGGCACATTCCACTACCGAAGGATGCTCGGTCAAGGCGCTTTCCACCTCGAAAGGGCCAATCCTGTAGCCGGAACATTTGATGACATCATCATTTCGGCCTACAAACCAAAAGTAGCCACTACTATCCCGCCAGGCAACATCCTTGGTATTATACCATTCGCCGCCCAGATTTGCTTCGGTCATTTCCTCATCCAGATAATAGCCGGTGAAAAGACCCGTGGGCCAGTCGTGCCCTTTAAGCCGGACGACAATCTCTCCCTCTTCGCCGTCCTCACAGGACTTACCCTGGCTGTTAATCAGGTCAATATCATACAGGGGAGAAGGCTTTCCGGTAGAGCCGGGTTTTGGGATGATCCAGGGGGAGAAATTGGCGATCAGCACCGACGATTCACTTTGTCCAAATCCCTCGTACAGCTTAAGTCCGGTGAGCTTTTCCCACTGCTTAAATACCTCAGGGTTTAGCGGCTCTCCGGCGATGCAGCAATGCTGGATAGAGGACAGATCGAACTTGGTCACATCCTCCTGAAGCATAAAACGAAACATAGTCGGCGGTGCGCAGAAGGTAGTTACCTTGTAGTGCTCCAGCTTTTCCAGAAGCTTTAACGGGACAAATTTATCCATATCATAGCAGAAGATAACGGCGCCGCAGATCCACTGGCCATAGATCTTTCCCCAGCCAAATTTTGCCCAGCCGGAGTCGGACACGCTCATGTGCAGACGATTTTCCTGAACCTGCTGCCAATATTTTGCGGTGACAATATGCCCCAGTGGATGGGCAAAGTTATGCCGTACCATTTTAGGCATACCGGTGGTGCCGGATGTGAAATAGACAAGCATAATATCCCCGAGGCTGTGGGCTTCATCCCCGGTAGGGCGGTCAAATACCGACGGGTATTTTTCAAGCTCCTTGGAGAAATCCAGCCAGCCCTCCCGCGTTCCGGCGACCAAGGCCCGGGTAGTGAGGGTGGGCGTTTCGGTCATTGCTTCCTCAACCTGGCGAATGACAAAATCGTCGTTGACACAGACGATCATATGAATTTTGGCGGCGTTGGCCCGATAAACCAGATCCTTTTTGGTCAGCTGCAAGGAACCGGGAATCAGGGTTGCACCGATTTTATGCAGCGCGGTGGCACAGACCCAATATTCCCACCGGCGGCGGAGAATCAGCATAACAACCGTCCCCTTTTTTACCCCTTGGGCCCGGAAAAAATTGGCCGCCTGATTGGACATGCGGCTTATATCGGTGAAGGTAAAGCGTTTTTCCTCACCGTGATCGTTGCACCAGACCAGCGCCATTTTTTCCGGCTCCTGCCTGGCCCATTCGTCTACAATATCGAAACCGAAATTAAAATCGGCGGGAACGTTACAACGGTAATTTTCTTTAAAATCTTCATAGGAATCGAATTCGATTCGGGGAAGATATCGGTCTAAAAGCATGGTTTGCATCCTCCTTTTGCTATATTTTGGCAGCTTACTCCGCGATAACGGTCAAAAATACGGCGGGCTTATCGTCGGCGCATACCTGCCCATGAGGATGCAGGGGATTAAAATAGATGGAGTCACCCTCTTCGAGGACCAGCTCCTTATCTTCAAACAGCACTTTGACCTTTCCCTCCAGGACCAGATTGAATTCCTGACCGCTGTGGGTAATCAAAGCGGGTTTTTTATCATCGGGAAGCAAGCGAACCCGCAAGGGCTGCATAATTTTATGGGTGAAGCGAAATGCCAAATCTTCAAAATCGTAGCCTGGGACTCGTTCTACAGAAAGGCCGGCGCCTTTTTTGACCACCTGATAGGTGTCCAGCCTTGGATCGTTGCCGGTGAGTATTTCGGTAAAGTCCACACCGCACAAATTGGCGATTTGGTAAATGACGCTAATGGGAATGTTGTATCCGTTTTCTTCATAGGTACGTAGTACGGCTACGTCAATCCCCAGCTCCTTTGCCATTTCTTCCTGTGTAAAGCCGCAGGACTCGCGCAGTTCGCGGATTCGGGCGGCGATTTCTGCGATTTGTTCCATCTCGTACATCCTTTCCTATTTTTTCTTTTTAGTATAAAAAGTTCTTTTTATTATAGAGGCTTTTCGTCTAGATTGCAAGAGACAGGCGCTAATCCGGCAAAAAAGAGAGGAAAAAACGGAAGTTTGAATAATTTTTGGGAGAATAAGCAAAGGGGATTCGGATAATTTGCAATCCGAACCCCTTTTATAAAAGATGGACAAAGAAGAAACGACTATCCTTCCACCGCGCCGCCCAGACTGGTATTTTTCATCCATTTACCCTGCTTAAAGCGGAAGATGGTCAGGGCGCCTTTGGTCATATTGTCAATGATCATGGCAATCCAATAACCGTGCAGACCCCAATGGAACACAAAGACAAACAAAAGCGCCAGCGGGACACGCAGAGCCCACATACCAAAAATGCCGATAAAGAACGGACTTTTTACATCGGCGGCGCCCCGCAGCGCACCAGAAAGAATGCTATAAGAAGCATTCAGCGGCTGAGCGATAGCGACAATCCGCAGCATAGCAGCCGCTAGCGGGATGACCGATTCGTCTCGGGTGAACAGGCGAATTAATGGTTCGGCCAACAGAAACAGAAGGATGCCGACAAAGATCATGGCGCAGAAACCCAAACGGTTGGCGATTTTGCCAAAGTTCATAGCATCATCCTTTTTGTCCGCGCCAATGGACTGGCTAACCAATGTTGTAGTGGCAACACTGACCCCATAGGCAGGCATATAGGACAAAGATTCGGCGGAAACGGCCAGTGTATTGGCGGCGACCGCCACCGTCCCCAAGGTGGAAACGATCCGGGTAGAAGCCACCTGGCCGGAGGTAGTGATAAACTGCTCCATAGCGGTAGGAACTCCTAGAAAAACCATATTTTTCAAAATGTCCTTATCCGGCTTCAGCTGTTCCTTTTTCAGTGACAGATAGATTTCCCGGCGCTTGTCACACAGAGAGAAAAGCAGCAGCAAGGCGGAAGCGGCCAGGGCCAGGGCGGTTCCCCATGCAGCGCCGGAGACGCCCAACCCAAATCCAAACATGGGAAAAGTAAAGCCCAATACCGTCATATTTCGCGAAGGGAAGATAAATAGGAAATTGAAGATAATATTCAGAATAATGGCGGTGAAATTGTACTTTAACGGCGTGTGGGTATCACCCATGCAGCGAAGAAGAGAGGAAAAAACAGAAGAGAGCATGTTGAACAGAAGGGAAATGGAAATGACCTGGAGATATGCTTGGGCATGGGGAATGACAGAAGCTTCTGCACCCAGCCAGATGGGAAGGTGCCAATGGAGCGAAAAAAAGACAGCAGCAAGCAAAATGCCGACGGTCAGGCTGGTTAACAACGATTGGCCAACGACTTTTTTCGCGCGGTCATAGTTTTTTGCGCCTACTGATTGGGCGAGCTGAATGGATAGGCCGACGCTGACAGCGGAAATAACGCTGCCGCTAAGCCAGATCGAGGTAGAGGTAATTCCCACCGCCGCAGTAGCGACCGCGCCCAACGCGCCAACCATTGCTGTATCGCTGAAATTCAGTACAGTAAACATCATCTGTTCGATGATCGTCGGCCAGGCAAGTTTCAAGATGGTAGTAAGGGGCGTTTTGCCCAAGGTTAAAACGTTGACAGATTGTTTTGCCATAGTATCCTCCATTTTTTGTAAATTTTTTAAAAGGCAAAAAGAAATAAGCGGTTATCCCGCTTATCCTAAAGATTGTTTGGGATGGATATTTTCTTTATTCGTAGTCTTCGTCTTCGGTGGGGATCAACTGTCCAACCGTCTGCAAATCACCGGTTAAAAGCGCAATTACCCCTTTATAGGTCAAAAGAGGATCGGAGAGAAAATGCTGGCGGACATGCTCCGCTTCCTGTTCGGTGGGCATAAATAAAGACAGGGAAAGCAGATTGGAACCGATATCGCAGACGGTCATGTCAACAATGTAGCCATCCTCTGTTTTGCGGATATGAGCATGATTAGAGGATTCCAGCTTGCGCCGCAGCAGCTGATGTCGGGCGGATTTCACCGCTTTTTCCCGAACAGAGGCAGGGAGAGTGCTGGAAAATGTGGCTGAGGTCTGGCGTCCAAGATCGGTCAGGTGATAGCTGGTATCCTCCTGCTTACCGGCACAATCCTCTGCTGTCAGGTGCCCTGATTCAGCAAGATCGCTGAGTGCGTTCGCCAGCTCAAAATAGTTGACCAGACCGCGATGCAACAGCGCATCGCTGATTTGGGTAAAAGTCATGCCAGCGCCAATTTGGTCCAAAAGATAGCAGACTAATATTTTAATTTCATAGCCATGAGTGAGACCGCCAGGCTCCACTCCAGCGGTAAAGGCGTTTAGATCCAAGACCGGCACTTCCTTTTATGTAGACTATTCTTTATTATACATGATAATAAAGAAAAAAGAAAGCAGGAAAATCATTCCATCTTTCTTTTTACATAAAATATTTGATTTTTTAAGAAGGATTACAATACAATTTCCTGCGGGTAGGTATCTTCAATGAAGAGATAATCGCAGTTGTGTTTTTGGCATTGCTCCAGATTTATCAGGTTTTCAGCCAGAAGGTTTTCCTTGGTACAGTAATTGTCATCCAATCGGTCTTCAATGACGCTGGCAAATTTTTTGATATCATCAAAATGCTGCTCGATATAGGTGCGGGAGAAGATTAAGCACAGATAACGAATATCCTTTTGATAGGTTTTGTCAAAATCCTTTTTCCAATCAAAGGGAATATAGCACCCCTCGACAATCAGATTCTGCCGGTTTTCCACCGCTGTTTTCACCATTTCCCGGACCACTGGCCAGAGATAATCGGTCAATTGATCGTCGTCACAAGGGGTTAAATTTGTATAGCCGCTTCGAATCAGTCCCATTTTCAAATGGTCGATGGAAAGATACGGCCACCTGTATTTCTCCAAAAGTTTTTGTGCAAAAGCGGTTTTCCCTGTATGGGAGGCACCGGCGATTAACAAAACCACGGACAAACCCTCCTTTTACTATTGCATTACATCCTCCCACAGCTGTTCTTGCTGGACGGAAAAGTCCGTTTCATTTCCGGCCGTAGAGATCACCAGCTGACCGGAGGAAAAATCCACACTGTCGCCGCCCAATACAGCGAAGGAATGATAATCGGAGTTGGGGTTCAGCGGAATAGCGGTTACGACCGCATAGGAAGCAAAAGCACAGTTGTCGGACAAAAGAATTTGGTTTGCCTCCAGTGGTTTTTCTTGATTTTCATTGCTGTCGTAAACAAAAGGTATAAAGCTATCTGTATTTTCCAATTCGTAAATAGAACTAACCAACAAAGCGCCATCATTTTCCCATGCACCCAGATAAGCGCCCTGCTGAACAAGGGTGCGCTGTAAAACAGGGTTAGAGGGATCGGAGACATCGAAAAATTGCAATGCGGTTCCGTCAGCATGCTCACCCGCTAAAACCAACGTCTGTTCCTGGACAAATAGTGCAGTACCGCTGCAATCAATAGGAGTTTGAGACAGCAGCACACCGTCTGGACCATAGATATCCAGCTGGGAAGCTTGCTGCGAAACACAGGTTAAAGCGTATCGGTAAGAACGCTCGGTTGCAGAAACAATGGATGGGGCAACCGAATTGTATGGACCGCTGAGCGCAGGGGATATAGAATCGCTTACAGGCGGGGAAATGGCGCTAAGTGCCAGCCGGATTTGATTGTAATCCTCTGCAAGGTAATAAAACCGTGATGATTTTTCGTTGGGTACGGTGTGATCGACCGAATGATTATCTGCCGAATCAGGGGCTTGTGCAGCAGCCGATAAAGCAAAGCCATCCTCTTGCAAAGGAGCGGCCGCCCGCTCTTCGGAATAGGCCTCCGGCGCGTCCCCTGCTGCCTGATAGGCTACCTCCGCCTCCCCATCTGCCGGTGCGGCGGTGTCGTTTGTCGCAAAGAAGGTAAGTTTCTGGGCCGAAGGCCACAGCACACAGCCGGTCGCCACCACCAGTAGTAAAGAGGCAGCGGACCAGATGAGCTTCCGAGGAGTCCGGGGCTTTTCCGGCGCGGCGGATGATGACAAACGAGCCTTCATCCCTTCGGCGGTCGCGGAGAAGGGAACGGGAATCTGCCGATCCAGTTCCTGAAGCTGCTGTGCAACAGAGGAAAAATCCTCAGCGGGGGTTTGACGGTTCATTTGCATCACCTTCTTTCTCTTCCAATTGGCTTTTTAATTTTTTCAGACTTCGGTGCAGTTTCGAGCTAACGGTACCATGAGGGCTGTGCAGCATTTGGGAAATCTGCTTGGTCGTGTACCCGTACAGCACCGATAGGGTGAGGATCATCCGCTCCTGGGTGGACAGGGTTTCCATAGCCTGCAAAAGATCGGTTCGGGCAATGACAGAAGCGTCCATCCCATCCATTTGCAAGGCAGGATCGGCAATAAAGTCTTCGATTTGCATTTGTTTTTTCTCTTTGATGTAATGGGAGATCCGGCGCTTAATTCGGATGGAGAGGATTTTAAAAATCCAGCTTTTGAAAGCGCTGGGTTCCCGCAGCTTGGAAATGCCGCGAAACGCTTCCAAAAAGGTCTCGGCCACTACATCCTCCGCGTCGTGAGCATTGCCCAGAGCATATAAAGCGTACTTATACAAATCATCCTGCACCAGTTCATATAGCCTGGAGAAGCAGTCACTATCTCCTTTTTTGGCTTCCTCCACCAGCTGGGCGTCGATGTTCAATGTCGTCACCATCCTATGGATTCATAATATCAGTGCTAAAAAACCACCTGATTTTTGCATGAGAGAAAAAATTTACGTTTTTGAAAGAAAAGAGCGGTCAGGAAAAATTCCGGCAGACTCCATTTCCCGCTCCATTCCGGCTCCACAGATTAGGCAAAGAGCTGCTCGGCTACAGGTGAGGAAAGGATTCGGCGACCAGACACGCCTGGCGTTGTAAAAACGATTGAAAGCGCCGGCGATCTCTTCCAAAACAAGCAATCGGTTTCCATTGCCGGCCGATGCCAAGCGGAAAGAAGAAAAGATCAGCGATTGTTCCTCCGGCTCGCAAAGAAGCTGGGGAGAAGCCGCCAAAGGATCGAGCGGGATTTTTTCCGCAAGGCAGCTGCGTAGGACCATGCATAGCCGGACAAAGGTTTTTTGTATCCGAGCCGCGGCAGGGGAAGGAGCGGCGGCAAAAAAATCAAAGTCCTCCTCGGTTATGGACCAAGCGGAGAAGGAAGCGCTTTTCGATAAAGCCTGGAAACATTCGGCATACCAGTCGAGGGAGGGGAAAAAATTCAAATAACCACCGCTTTTTTCCAAACGGGAAAAAAGCCTGTCCCTTTCTGGCAGACAGGCCGCTAACCTCTCCGCCGCGCTAGAAAGTGGAATTTGCGCTTTCTGGGCGCAAAGAAAAGGAAGAGCGGAGGAAAAAATCCCCTGTCCGTTTTGCCAATCGGTCTTTATGGGGATTTTTTCCATTTCGCAATGGGGAAAAGCCTGTTCCAATGTGCGGCGTAAAAGAAATCCAAAAGGTTCGTATGCGGCCTTACCGCCTGCTTGCTCCTTCATCGAATCAGAACCGGCGATACTCTTCCACATCCACCGAAAGCTCATTTTCACTGGCCATGCTGGCGTTGATATCCAGCGTATAGCGCACCTGCAGATGACCGCCGTTGTCATCCAGACAGGAGACAATATCATCGCCTGAAATGCCCAGTGTAAGACTTCCGTATCCGGTATCATAAAAGCACTGATGCCGCTGCCCTTTTTCGATAATCAGCTGAGAGCGCATGTTTTCTCCGGTGCGCCGCATGGTAACCCGCTGGTCCCCTTCAACCTTTAAAGTGGTTTTTGCCCCTTCAAAGCCGGTGGCCTCTGATTCATCATAACTGATATAATACGCCCCATTCCGGCGGCAGAGAGAACCAATGGTAGTAAGCTCCACCAAGTCCTGGTCGCCGTCGACGTACTGAATGCCTTTTATTGTGATTCTAACGTCCTTTTTCAATGGTAATTCCTTTCTACCAGCACAAATCGTCTACGTCTACATGCTCCACCGCGCATTCCAACGGATGGCCCAGAAAACGAGCGGCAATTCCGTCAAAATCCTCGGTATCGGCAGAGACAAAATAACGTGTCCGGCCTGTTTTCCCATCGGTTTGCAGCCCATGGGAAAAGAGATATTCTTTTACATGCCGGGCAGCCTCCCGGCCTGGGTCGATCAATGTGACACCATTTCCCATCATCCGGCGGATGACCGGCGCGATTAAAGGGTAGTGGGTACAGCCTAAAATCAGAGTATCCGGATTTTGTAGATCAAAGGTGGAAAGATAATCCCGCACCACCATTTCTGTGACAGGATTATCCTCCTCAATATAGCCGTTTTCCACCAGCGGAACAAACAGCGGACAGGCTTGGACAGTGACCTGCGCCTGGGGCAGCAGCCGTTTTATCAGCCGCTCATAGGATCCGCTTCGGATGGTGGCGCTGGTGCCGATTACCCCGATCCGGCCAGACTGGGTAGCACGACAGGCAGCTTCGGCCGCCGCTTTAACTACACCAGCAAAGGGGACGTTCAGTCCCTCAATCCCCTCGCCGGACAGAATAGAAGAGATAGTACCGCAGGCGGCGACAATCATCTTCACGTCGTGACCCTGCAAAAAGCGGACGTCCTCCATAGCGAAGCGGCGCAGAGTCTGGGGACTGCGCGCGCCGTAGGGAACACGGCCGGTATCGCCGAAATAGATAAAATCCTCCTGCGGCAACAGCTGGCGCAGCTCCTTTAAAGCGGTAAGCCCTCCAAGGCCCGAATCGAAAATGCCGATGGGACGACGATCCATTGCGCACCCTCCTTTATTTTTCCAGAGCCAATTGGATTAAACCGCCAACCAGTTCGCAGGCGCTCAAGCCGCCCTCCATCATCAATTTGGGATACATGCTGATACCGGTAAAGCCGGGCAGGGTATTTACCTCGTTCAGGATGATTTCATCCCCCTGGACAAAAAAGTCTACTCGAGCAAGTCCGGAGCATTCCAACGCCTCAAATGCAGCTACTGCCAGCTCCTGTACTAAACTGGTGGTTTCTGCCGGAATCCGGGCGGGGATATACAGATCGGTGCTGTCATCTTCGTATTTTGCCTCGTAATCATAAAATTCTTTTTTCGGCGCGATTTCCCCTAGCATGGAGGCTTTGGCGTTTCGATTGCCAAATACCGCGCATTCGACCTCCCGGCCCTTGACAAACTGTTCGACAATGGCTTTACTATCATGCTGGAAAGCCAGCTTCAGCCCGTTTAGCAAGGATTTTTTGTCTGTAGCCTTGCTAACCCCAACAGAGGATCCGGCATTGGCGGGCTTAATAAACATAGGATACCCCAATCCGTCTGCCAGCTCCGATTCCAGCTGGTCAAAAGCTTCCAGGTCCTGGGGGTACACGTCCGCCCAAACGGCGTTGGGAATACCTGCCTGGTCCAAAATCGTATGGGTTATGCTTTTATCCATGCAGATGGCGCTGGAGAGTACCCCACAGCCGACAAATGGAAGCCTTGCCATCTGAAATACCCCTTGAATGGTTCCGTCCTCCCCATTTTTACCGTGGAGCACCGGAAAGACCACGTCCAGAGAAATGGTACGGATACCGCTATCCTCCAACACCAATAACCCATGGAAGGAGGGGTCGGGCGGAAGAACGACCGGCGTGACATATTCCGGACGGTTCCAGCTATTGTCCGCGATGGCAGTTTCCGGACCGGTGTAGAGAAGCCAGCGGCCCTCTTTGGTAATGCCAACCATGGTCAGGTCATATTTTTCCCGGTCGATGCCGGAAAGAACAAAGGAAGCGGAACGAAGCGAGACTTCATATTCGCTGGAGGCACCGCCAAAAATTACTGCGACAGAACATTTTGCCATAATCGAATCACTCCTAATATGTAGATGTATAAAAAAGAAAATTTCATATAAACGGTTTTAGAAAATAAACAGAAGAAAAAAGCTTGTCAATATGCTTTGGGTATACAACATCATATTTTACCATAGCTTATGTGGTAAAATCAACCTTAGACTGGCTTTACCCTATAAAGAAGGGGGGAGCGAAAAGCAAATTGAATCGAGAGAAAATCTATGGTATCATTTAAAAATAGATGGGATTAAAAGTGGATCAGCCGCTGGATTTTATGATAGCTGACGGCATCCGTTTGGAAGATAGGGTTATGGGTTATCAAACAGAAAATCAACGCTTATTATACCAAAATGTATCCTTAGTAAAGATGTTTTATGATTCTTTACGCAAAATAGAAAACTTTTGGCATGTTTTTCTATAAAACAGTTGACGGAATCCGTTTTCTATGATAAACTTGTACTACCTCTAAAAAGGGTTTATTTTTTTGTGTTCATTTTTCTATGCGTTTCCTTGCCCAAGAGGGAGGCAAACAATTCCGTTAATCAGGAGGTGCCGAAATGAGAGTAAAGATCACTTTAGCCTGCACAGAGTGCAAACAGCGCAACTACAACACCATGAAAAACAAAAAGAACGATCCGGACAGACTTGAGATGAACAAGTATTGCAGATTCTGCCGGAAACACACGCTCCACAGAGAGGCGAAGTAACCGAGAAAGGCAGGGTTTCTGAATAATGGCCGATAAAGCGAAAAACGAAAAAAAAGAAGGCTTTTTCAAACGCGTTGCCCATCGGTTCGTCAAAGGCTGTAAGGACATGAAAGGCGAGATTAAGAAGGTTGTGTGGCCTTCTAAAAAGCAGATTATCAACAACACTGCTGTTGTGTTGGCCTGCTGCGTAATCGTCGGCGTGTTCATTTGGCTTTTGGATGGAGCTTTGTCCAGCCTGGTGAATCTGCTTCTCAGCAGCGCAGGTTAACAGCATGGCCTTGCGTGGAGGGATGAAGAATGGCTGAAGAGGCAAAATGGTATGTGGTTCACACCTATTCCGGATATGAGAACAAGGTGGCAACCAATATCGAAAAGGCTGTCGAGAACCGTGGAATGCAGGAACTGATTCAGGAAGTCAAGGTTCCTACCGAGACGGTTACCGAGATTAAAGATAACAAAAAGCGCGAAGTAGAACGCAAAATATTTCCCGGCTATGTGTTAATCAAGATGATTATGACCGACGAGTCTTGGTACATCGTGCGTAATACCCGTGGTTGTACCGGATTTGTGGGGCCTTCCTCCAAGCCGATTCCGCTGACCGAGAAGGAAGTGGCGGCGCTTGGAGTGGAGAAGCGTCAGGTCGAGGTCAACTACGCTGTTGGCGATACCATCCGGATTACGGACGGGCCGATGGAAGGCTTTGCCGGTCTTGTCAAGGAATTGGATGTGGAAAAAGACAGGGTGAAAGTTGTCGTTTCCATGTTTGGTCGTGAAACGCCGGTAGAGCTGGAACTGAACCAGGTCCAGCTGGATGACTAATCTTTTTGAGGGAATCGGCAGAAATGCCGGTTTTTGCGGTGAATTTTGCCGCATTTGGGTGTGATATGGACAGTTTGTCTGGCTCATGCCTGTGGGAGGGACGGGAATCCGACCGCCCCGCCATGAACCACAGAAACTATGGAGGTGCAAATTATGGCTCAAAAGGTAGTCGGCTTTATTAAGCTGCAGATACCTGCCGGAAAAGCAACGCCGGCGCCGCCTGTTGGTCCGGCTCTCGGTCAGCATGGCGTTAACATCATGTCCTTTACGAAGGAATTTAACGAGCGTACAAAAAATGATATCGGAATGGTTATCCCGGTAGTCATTACTGTGTATGCAGACCGTTCTTTCTCGTTCGTAACCAAGACACCGCCCGCCGCAATCCTGATTAAAAAGGCTTGTGGTATTGAAAGCGGTTCCGGCGTACCGAATAAAACAAAGGTAGCCAAAATTACCAAAGAGCAGGTAAAGAAGATTGCGGAACAGAAAATGCCGGATTTGAATGCGGCAAACGTAGAATCGGCCATGAGTATGATTGCCGGTACTGCGCGCAGCATGGGCATTGAGGTTGTAGATTAAACTCCCGGGTGGGAGGAAAAATCCGTTTATTACCACTCATAAGGGAGGAGAACGAGTATGAAACACGGTAAAAAATATAACGACAGCTCCAAACTTGTTGACAGAAGCAAGCTGTACGACGTGGAGGAAGCAATGGACCTGTGCGTCAAAACTGCTACCGCAAAGTTTGATGAGACTGTGGAAGTACATGTAAGACTGGGTGTAGACTCTCGCCACGCTGACCAGCAGGTCCGCGGTGCGGTTGTATTGCCCAATGGAACCGGTAAATCGGTCCGCGTTCTGGTATTCTGCAAAGGCGATAATGTACAGCTGGCGAAAGATGCCGGCGCTGAATATGTTGGTGCTGAGGATATGATGCAGAAAATCCAGAGCGAAGGCTGGATGGATTTTGATGTGGTTATCGCTACGCCGGATATGATGGGCGTTGTGGGCCGTTTGGGTAAAATCCTGGGTCCGCGTGGTTTAATGCCGAACCCCAAGGCTGGTACGGTTACTCCCGATGTTGCCAAAGCGGTAACAGAGGCTAAAGCTGGTAAGATTGAGTAC
This sequence comes from uncultured Oscillospiraceae bacterium, assembly GCA_910587335.1. Lineage (GTDB taxonomy): Bacteria > Bacillota > Clostridia > Oscillospirales > Ruminococcaceae > UBA3818. The sequence continues at coordinate 45,138 of CAJUMG010000006.1, read as the reverse complement.
CGTTTGGATAAGACCAACATCATCCATTGCCCGATTGGTAAAGCTTCTTTTGGCGTACAGAAGCTGCAGGAAAACTTTGATACGCTGATGGATGCAATTGTCAAGGCAAAACCCGCTGCGGCAAAAGGTCAGTATGTCAAATCTTGTGTGGTCACCCCGACCATGGGACCTGGCATCCGGATCAATCCCAGCAAATTTGTTCCGACTGTATAGGCAGAAGAATAGTCAGCCCTGCTATTAGCAGGGCTGTTTTTCTATAAAATTTCGACAGTACCCTTGACAAGCAGGTCAGAATGCTGTATACTATAAAAGCTGTCATATTCCAAAGACAGCAGGTGCTTTTGCGTAAAAGGGTTTTCCCTTGCCTGCCGAGGAAATATAGCCAGAGTGAATGGAATTCATCCGGGCGCTTTCCAAGGCTTTTGGAAAGCGCCTTTTTATATTAAGGAAATACTTTCAGGAGGTGAATAGACTTGCCTAGCGAGAAAACTTTACAAGCGAAGCAGGAGGCTGTAGCTCAGCTGAAAACCAAATTGGATGGCGCTGTGGCCGGCGTTCTGGTTGATTACCGTGGCATTACAGTTGCGGATGATACGAAACTTCGCCGCGAGCTCAGAGAAGCGGGAATCGACTATTCTGTTGTAAAAAATACATTGTTGCGCCGCGCTCTGGAAGGAACAGACTACAGCGATATGGCTTCTGTTTTGGAAAACACGACTGCTTTTGCGGTAAGCCATGAAGATCCGGTAGCCGCCGCTAAGATTTTGTCTAAATTTGCGGAGGATTCGAAAGGGTCTTTTGCTATCAAAGCGGGATTCGTAGAAGGAAAAGTTTTGGATGTTGCTGGTGTTACTGCACTGGCTAAGTTGCCTTCCAAAGAGCAATTGCTGGTTCAGCTGCTCAGCGTACTCAATGGCAATATCAGAGGTTTGGCTGTTGCGCTTAATGCGATTGCCGAAAAAGAGAATGAAAAGGAAAGCGCCTAAGAGCATTTTCCGATCCTTATGAAACCAATTAAATTATAGGAGGTAGCTATCATGGCTTCTGAGAAAATTGTAAAATTTGTTGAAGAGATCAAAACCCTCACCGTCCTGGAACTGGCGGATCTGGTAAAAGCGATTGAGGAGGAGTTCGGTGTTTCTGCTGCAGCTCCCGTTATGGTTGCTGGTCCTGCTGCTGGAGCCGCTCCTGCTGCTGAAGAGAAATCCGAGTTTGACGTTGTTCTTGCTGAAGCTGGCGCTTCCAAGATGGGCGTTATAAAGCTCGTAAAAGAGATCACTGGCTTGGGCCTGAAAGAAGCAAAAGAGGTTGTTGACGGCGCTCCCAAGACCCTGAAAGAGGGCGTTTCCAAAGCTGAGGCTGAGGAAATCAAGACGAAGCTGGAAGAAGCTGGCGCCAAGGTTGAACTCAAATAAGTCCTTACAAAAGATTATAAAACCCCGTAGACTTTGTCTATGGGGTTTTATTTATTAGCTGAAATAAACCGAGTTGGCGCCCACCTGGAGCGGTTTCTTTTCTCCTGAAAATGGGTGGTAAGGGGTTAATCCTGACTTAAGCGCTTGGCCACACTTGTTCATTTTGGAGAGACCGTTTTGCTTGATAAAACCGAAATAGGCTGGAAAGCCCCAAAATGGCTTCCCAGCCTTGCCTACGAACAATTGGGATAGCGGCGACGAAAAAGCCGTTTCCGTTAGCCGTTGACCGCCGGTTTGATTTTTTATCCCTCATTATCTTGCTGTTCTGTCTTTCCGTTTCTCCATCCTCTTCCGTGGCCACCGCCATGTCCATGATGCTCACTTTCCCAGTCAGCGTGTGATGAAATGTCGTCCTTTTCGCCTGCTGAAAGACGGTCCATTCGCTCCCGAATTTCTTTCATTGTCATTTTTTGTATCATTTCAGGGGTAATATTGGGGTCAAGAAGCTGAAATTCCAAAAAAGCCCTATATTTTCCGCAGGAAAGCCCCATTTCGTGGGCTTTGGAAACCTCTTCTGACGATACAAAATAGCAATGGGCGTTGCTTTGTTCCGCTGCACATGCTTCAACCCCCGAAAAAATTTTAGAGGATTGCTGTCCGTCTGGGCCGCTCACTGTAATTGTCATAATCTCATTATCAGACAGCAGTGCTGTTATGGTATCATGATGCAATATTTGTTCAATGGCATCCGTATAATTTTTGTACTTTATATCCAGCGCCTTGGAAAGTTTTTGTCCATCCTCATTAAAATCGTTGACAAAAATCACTTGGTCAAACCGATTGATGCTCATTTCAATAGAGGGGTTTATATCAATACTGATTTGTGCTATCGGGGTAAAATAAATCCAGTACCCTCCAAACAATATAAAGAAAAAGCATACGCATATTGCGGCATATAGAGGATATTTATGATTTTTTGTTTTCGCTTTGGTATATCCCCGCGTCTTTTCAGTGAGATATGCTTTAGTCTGGCTTTTTAATTTTTCGTCTGCCCTTATCGGACGAAAGAGTTCCTTAAACGTATTATTCATATTCATAGACACCTCCCAGCTTTTTCCTTAACATCTGTTTGGAACGAGTTAGGAGTGTATAAATTGTATTCACATTTTTGCCTATAATACGGCTGATCTGTGGAGCGGTATAGTCTTCAAAGTAATGCAGATATACAACATCTCGATATTTCTGAGGAAGTGAAAATACAGCTTCCCAAACCTCTCTGTAATCAGGAGGTAACTCTACAGATTGTTCCATAACATCATCCAATGAAACAATATGACTGCGGAAAAAGCTTTTCAGTAAATCTTTACAAGCATTGATGGTGACTCGGATAAACCATGCTTTCTCATGCTCGTCGTTTTCAAAAGAAATGGAACTAAGGACATACTTCAAAAACACGGTTTGAAATATGTCCTCGGTATCAGCATCATTTTTCAAATGTACCATGCAGAGCCGCCGAACGGTATCGGAATATCGTTCAATGGCTCTGATTGTCTCCTGCTCGCTCCGCATGATAGTCCCTTTTTATTATCTGCAATGTCCACCCCAATAACCGTTTCCATGTCCGCCGTAGGAGTGGTGTCCATGTCTGCCGCCCTGGATTTGGCCGGTCACATAATTATCGCAAACACCGTCTCCATTTGCATCGATAAAGTTTCCGCCGTATCCACTTTGGGTGCCGTTATTCCATCCGTTTCCTCCGGCTTGGCCGGTCACATTGTTATCGCGAACATCGTCTTCATCCGTATCGACGAAATTTTCGCTTTGGGTGCTGCTGTTCCATTCGTTCTGACTGTTTTGATCGGTCGCATTGTTATCGCGAACATCGTCTTCATTCGTATTGACGAAATTTTTGCTCTGGATGCCGCTACTCCATCTGTTTCCGTTACCTTGACAGGAAGCATAATGATCACAGATTCCGTCGCCATCTGTATCTACAAAATGTCTACCACAGCCAGCTCCGGCCGTGCTGCACCAGTGATAGATACCGCAGTTATCACAGATACCGTCTCCATTTGCGTCAACAAAAGCTACTTGATTCCCAGTCCGGCAGCTTTTGTGATTTGTGTCGCAGAGATCGCAAATACCATTACCATCTGCGTCTACATAGAAACACACGCCGCTTGTATCTACATTGCGTACACCCCTGGAACCTGCTGCAAACACGGTTACACACATCGATAAAGCCAAAACCATTCCTAAAATACCTAAAAGTGTTTTCCTCATGATGTTCCTCCACTCTATTTGAATCGATATTCCTTGCTTTGTTTCTAATACGATTGACAGAAAAGAATCCGTTCAAAAAAACTAAATTTTTTCTTTTGACCGCTTCCGTCTTTAATATAGGATAAACGGGTTTAGTTATGCTCTACCAGCCGGTACCTTTCTGCAATTTTGGATCTGCATGGCGGAGATATTCTCCACAAGGCTCTGATTAGCCACCAGCTTGACAAAATTCGAATGCGCCGCCAATTCACACAGTAGAGCATGATCAACCTGCCTGTTTTTCAGAAGGTCAACCGTTTCGTCACTCAACCGCAGAGAGGCAGGATCGGCATTGGGACGACTTTTCGTTTCAGACAGTCCCAGCAGATAATCAGCGGTCACACCATAAAACTTTGCCAGCTTGATAATGGCATGATGGCCGATGTCCATAAACTGGTCTGCTTCATAATCGTCCAAAGCGGATTTGGAAAGGCCTGCCTGTTCTGTAAGCTGCTCTAGCGTTAAACCGCGCTCAATACGCAAATTTTTAAACGTTCTGGTATCGTTAAGATCATGTTTTTTCTCCTTTCTCCAGCGTAAACTGGAAAAAATAGAATTTATTGCATGAGTATATCGACAGCGTCCTCTTTCGTCGAAACAAAAAACACATCTTTACCCTTGTTGCTTTCATAAATAAAATCCTTTAAGGGCTTGCTTGTATAGTGAGAATAATCACCATATATCGCAATACGTCCACCATAGTTCACATATTTCTGCAAAATTTCTCCTGCAAGTCCAGTGCTGAGAATAAAGAAATCCTCAACTACTAGTTTTTTATCAATCGCAATGTTTTTTGTATCTGCCTCATACTTGGCTTTCATAAGTGCATCCAGCGCAGACTGTGGATCTGTGATGACTAATTCGTCGCTTACGATTAATGCACATTTTTTTTGGTTCTTTTCCACTTTTTTAATTTGCATTGGCCTCCTCCTTGTTCTGCCGATTATATCTTTATTATACCATAAATCCAGGAACGTGGAAATAGCCAGTTTTCTGGCCCTGTGACATATGGACGGTATTTATGACGCAGGCAGCCAAAAATTGTAAACTTGGGACAGTTCGTCCTTATTCCGCTAGAAGTACCAGCAAAGCCGAAAGAAGAGCCAAAAATCTCGTTAGAAAACCGGAAAGGTGGAATCATTTCAGTTAGACTGCTGTCTTTTGTAGTTCCTTGCGGCTATAGTTGGGCAAGCGCAGAATTAATTGATTAAACAAAAAGTGGTGCAAAGAAATGAATCTCCGCACCACTTTTGCTTGCCGTTTAATCTAATCCGCTGCACACAACGGTTTTGTTTCGGTCTTTGGTAAAATTACTCAATGACAAAGCGTTGTACTTCTTTTAAGAAGGCGTCGCAATTATCAGAGTGAATTTCCATTTTGATAGGCTTGGAAAGATCCAGGCTGAAAATACCCATAATAGATTTTCCATCAATATGGTATCTGCCGGAAACCAAGTCAACCTCAAACTCGTAACGGGCAACGATGTTGACAAACTCCTTTACGTCAACGATAGTGTTTAAAGAAACGGTTTTTGTAATCATAAAGCATAGCCTCCTTGAATGATATTTTTTCTTATTTCTTTTACCAATTACAACCTTATACAATTTTTTGTTTTTTGTCAATGTGCAATTGTATTTATTTTCGTTTTTTATTATAATATTGGAGAAAAAAACAAAGAACAGGGGTCTTTTATTCGTAATTTATGTTCAAATTTAATATTGTTTTTTGTGTAAAAGAAATAAAAATTTTCAACCCTTGAAAGGATACGACAAATACAATGAAAGCGATTTTTGTTACATTGGGATGTAAGGTGAATCAATATGAGACGCAGATTTTACAGGAGCGTTTTGCCCAGGCGGGAATTGAGCAGGCTGGAGAGGCAGAATTGGCACAGCTGTGCGTGGTGAATTCCTGTACGGTAACAGCGTCGGGCGACAAAAAAACGCGGCAATTACTGCGCCGGCTGAAACGGCAGAATCCCGGCGCGGTGATGGTGCTGACTGGCTGTTATCCACAGGCGTTTCCGCAGGAGGCGGCGCTGCTGGAGGAGGCGGACATCGTAACCGGCACCACCAACCGGGGAAGTCTTTTGGATTTAGTGCAGGCGTTTTTGCAAAACCGGCAAAGGATTGTCCAGATTCTGCCGCATCAAAAAGGAGAAGCCTTTGAAAAAATGTCGGCGAGCCGTTTTATGGAGCGGACGCGCGCCTTTGTCAAAATACAGGATGGCTGCGACCGCTATTGCTCCTACTGCGTGATTCCCTACGCCAGAGGGCCGCTGCGGTCCAAGTCCATTGCGGATATGACGGCTGAACTAAAGCAGCTGGCCGCCCATGGATACCAGGAGGTGGTTTTGGTCGGCATCAATCTGCTTTGCTACGGACAAGATCTGGGCATTCGGCTGATCGACGCGGTGGAGGCCGCCTGCGGGGTTGAAGGGATCTCCCGCATTCGTTTAAGCTCGCTGGAACCGGAGCTATTGAGCGCCGAAGATTTGGCGCGGCTGGCTGCCCAACCTAAATTTTGTCCGCAGTTTCATCTTTCGCTGCAAAGCGGCTGTGACCGGACGTTAAAAGCCATGAACCGCCATTATGACAGCGGGGAATACAAAAGACTTGTGGGGGATATCCGGCGCGCATTTCCGAACCCTTCGATTACAACAGATATTATGGTGGGCTTTCCTGGCGAGACAAAGGCGGATTTTGAAGCGTCCGCCGCTTTCGCCCGGGAGATTGGTCTGGCCAAAGCCCATGTGTTTATCTATTCGCCCCGGCCTGGCACCCGTGCGGCGGATATGCCGGATCAGGTGCCTCAGTCGGTGAAAAAGCAAAGAAGCATCCGCCTGATCGAGGTGACCAATCAGACGCGCCGGACCTTTTTGCAGTCCCAGGTAGGCCGGGAGGAGCCGGTCCTTTTTGAAACCACCCAGACGCCTTACGGGACCGAAGGGTACACGCCCAACTATACGCCGGTATGTGTGGAAACCGACGAGGAGCTTTGCGGCCAGATTCGACGGGTGCGGATAACGGCCGCGTTAAATGATCGCTGCCTGGGTGAATTGATAGACTAGCCTACATTTATGTACCAAAGCGGCCCGAAAACCGCTTTGGACAGCTTTAGGATGCAGAGTTCAGCAGGGGTTGTGATAAAGCGTCACTGAGAGATTCCAGCGGAATTTCAAAGGAAAGGGTTTCCTTTTTATCGGCAGAAGGAAAAAGCAGGACTAACGTATCATCGGTCAGATAAAAATCCTGTAAGGTGGATAAGGCGTTAGATATGCCCTTTTCCTCTCGCCAATCGCAGCTGGCTTCCAGCAAGATGGAAGAAAAATCCGGGGTGGCGAACAAATCCTCCAGCCGCAGCTGTACACCGTCCTGAGGAAGGAAGACAAAGCCTTTTTTTCTCTCCTGACCGTCAAAACGGGAGGAGAATACAAGGCTAAAAAAGGTCCGGTCATTCCGCGTAACGGTGAAGGAGGTTTCTCCTTCGATGTGCCGGTCCTCTTTTTTTGCCTGGAGCCGGGCGTTCAGCGCTGTGCTTTGGCTGTATTCACGCAAAAAGCTGTTCAGCCGCTGTTCGGTAATCCGGCTTTCGCCGCGGGTAATCTGCGGATAACGATAAGCGTATTCCACCCACTGATCCTGTATCCTGTTTTCAATGGCAAGATAGTCCATTCGGTCGTTGGCAGCGGCAAAAGGGATCTGCCATAAGCAGAGGAAAATCGCCGCTGCAAATGCGATTTTTTTCATGCTTCGCACCGCCTGTTCTACTTACATCCGATTGGGAATAAAGAGCGATTCCCGTTTTTAGTATTTGCTGTCGTGCGAAAATAAGACCTGAAAATTGCGAAAAATATTTGGAAAATGAGCGGCATCGTTTTTTAGTTCTTTTTTGAAAAATTTTTTCAGTTTTCCTTCCAAGACATGTTTTATCCGCCATAAACATAGGGTTATAGTAAATCAAATGTCTGCGGAGGTGGCGAATATGATCTCTCATCCACTGCGAAAGGCGGCGGCTTTTCTGCTCTCTTTTGTCCTGGCGGTTATACCTGTCTGGGCCGAAGAGCCCCAGGAAGAGTCAGCCGGCGGCACAGGACTTTCTTTGGAATGCAAATCGGCTATTTTAATAGAACAGGGTACCGGTCAAGTTTTGTATGAAATGAATGCCGACCAGACGATGCCGCCTGCATCTATTACCAAAATTATGACGCTGCTTTTGACCTTTGAAGCGATGGAGCAGGGGAAATTTCAGTAT
>CAJUMG010000006.1:8312-37131 GCA_910587335.1 uncultured Oscillospiraceae bacterium | reverse complement strand
CCTCTGAGCTGCTCGGAACATGCTGCATCTATGGGCGGCTCCCAAATCTGGCTGGAGCCGGGTGAGCAAATGACGGTGGACGAAATTCTGCGCGCGACCTTTATTTCCTCGGCCAATGACGCGGCCGTCGTTTTGGCAGAGGCGGTAGCCGGAAGCGAGGACGCGTTTGTCAGCATGATGAACGAAAAGGCCAAGGAGCTGGGGATGGAAAATACCCATTTCGCCAACGCTACCGGGCTGGATGCGCAGGACCATTATTCCACCGCTCGGGACATTGCGATTATGTCCGCGGCTCTTTTGCGCTATCCGGATGTAACCCGCTATTCCACTGTTTGGATGGATAGTCTGCGGGGAGGAGCGACCGAACTGGTCAATACCAATAAGATGGTTCGCTTTTATAAAGGCGCCACCGGTCTGAAAACCGGCACGACCGATGGAGCGGGAAGCTGCCTTTCAGCCTCTGCCCAGCGCGACGAGCTTTCGCTGATCGCCGTGAGCCTGGGGTCGGACACCAGTGCCCAGCGTTTTTCCAGCTGCCGTACACTGTTGGATTACGGGTTTGCCAATTATATCAATGTGCAGCCGCCCTCCTTAGAGGGGCAGCTGGAGCCGGTGCCGGTTTTGCATGGGGTGCAGCGGCAGGTGGAGCTCATCTGCGATCTGCCGCCCTCCTTTGTGATGAAGCGAGGGGAAGAGGCCAGTCTGACACAACAGGTGCAGCTAGCCGATGATGTGGAAGCGCCGGTGGAAGAAGGACAGCAATTGGGAAAGATCGTAATCTCAAAGGAAGAGACTGTATTGGGTGAATATCCGATACTGGCAAAAGCGGCGGTGGAAAAAATGCGTTTTGGCAAAAGCATGGAGATTATCTTTGGTACGCTGCTGGGCAAAGAGGAGCCGTTTTAAAGAGATTTTTTCCGGGACAGAACCTCCTGTCCCGGATTTTTTGTGGAATCCTCTCTACATAAAGACCGAAATGCTCTTGAATAGATATTTTGCAACTATTTTTTGAAAGTTTTCATTAGGTCCTTGCAATAAATCCGTATTTAGAGTAAAATAAAATCATATCGTTAGGAGAGGATATTGAGGAAATGGTGATTAAATGTAATACAGGTTACTTGGGCAATTTTGTCGGCGATCATGAGTGGGAAGCGATGAGCTCACAGGTGAAGGCCGCACATGAAATGCTGCACAATAAAACAGGACTGGGCAGCGATTTTTAGGCTGGCTGGATCTGCCGGTGGATTATGACAAAGATGAGTTTGTACGGATTCAAAAGGCCGCGAAAAAAATCCAAAAGGACAGTCAGGTCCTGATTGTTATCGGTATCGGTGGATCGTATTTGGGTGCCCGGGCGGTGATTGAACAGCTTCGTTCTCCGCTGTACAACAACAAGAAAAAGGATACGCCCGACATCTATTTTGTCGGAAACTCTATCCAGCCATCTTATCTTAGTGATATTCTTTCTATCTGCGAAGGTCGAGATGTTTCGGTCAATGTTATTTCCAAATCAGGGACAACCACCGAACCGGCGCTGGCTTTCCGGATTTTTCGTGAACTATTGGAGAAAAAATACGGAAAAGAAGGGGCAAAGGATCGGATTTATGCAACGACCGATAAGGCGAGGGGAACCCTGAAGGAGCTGTCTGATCGAGAGGGCTATGAAACCTTTGTTGTGCCAGATGATGTAGGCGGTCGTTTTTCGGTATTAACGGCGGTCGGCCTTCTGCCCATCGCGGTGGCGGGCATTGATATCGCAAAGCTGATGGAGGGTGCTGCTGCGGCGCGCCAGGACTACGCTCTGCCAGATTTGGAGAACAACGACTGCTATAGATATGCGGCGCTGCGCAATATTTTGTACCGCAAAGGCAAAAGTGTAGAGATGTTTATCACCTACGATCCGGCCTTTGCCATGATGAATGAATGGCTTAAACAGCTGTTTGGGGAAAGCGAGGGGAAGGATGGAAAAGGACTGTATCCTTCTTCGGCGGTGTTTTCTACCGATTTACACAGCCTGGGCCAGTTTGTTCAGGAGGGTTCCCGTGTCATGTTTGAGACGGTAGTCCGTCCGCAGGAACCGATGCAGGACTATTTTGTCAAGGACGACCCGGATAACTTTGACGGCTTGAATTTCCTGTCCGGGCAGAATATGTCGGTGGTGAATGATAAAGCCTTTCAGGGAACGGTTTTGGCCCATACCCAAGGTGGTGTGCCCAATATTATTTTAGAACTGCCTAAAATGAATGAATATAATTTGGGTTACCTAATTTATTTCTTTGAAAAGGCCTGTGCCATCTCCGCCTATGTTCTGGGAGTCAATCCTTTTGATCAGCCGGGCGTAGAAAGCTATAAAAGCAATATGTTTGCCTTGCTAGGCAAACCGGGCTATGAGGACAAAAAGTCTCAGCTAGAAGCGCAGCTGAAATAACTCCAGTCGTTTTCGCCTTTCGGCGAATCCATAGAAGATTTTATAAGCTAAGGAGGATACAAACATGATAAAACTTATCGTGGGTAACAAAGGCTCCGGAAAAACGAAAACGCTGATCGACATGATCAATAAGGCGGCAAAAACCACTTCTGGAAACATTGTTTGCATTGAAAAAGGCCTGAAAATGACCTATGATATTGATTACTCTGTCCGGTTGATTGATATTGAGAGTTATAGCATAGAGGGATTTGACTCGTTCTATGGCTTTATTGCTGGCATCTGCGCAGGGAACTACGATATTACCGAAGTGTTTATCGACGCAACGCTGAAAATCGGCGGCAGAGATTTAAATGCGTTTGCCGCTATGGTTGGCAAGCTGGAAAAGCTGACGGCGGAAAATAAGGTCGAGGTGGTCTTCACCGTCTCTTGCGATCGTTCAGAGCTGCCGGAATCTGTTCATTCCTATATTATCTAGCTTAAAACCTTGTAATGGGTGCGGGCGCATAGGGTAAAATGCGTCCGCATTTTTTTAAAGACGGGCAAAAATGGCGCCGAATGATTGAATTTAAGCGCCTTATTTCCGGCTTTTTTAGCAAGATGTATGAAAAAGTGAAATTGCGCCAAACTTGTATTGACAAACCCTTAAGAGGTCGATATAATAAAATTCGTGGCGTTATGAGGTATCATGATGTTTATTGATGTAAAGCAGCTGTTTGAGGCCGAAGGTCAGGTCATTTCTTTCACTCATGATCTGGATATGTCTCAAATTGAGCTGTGGGGAACCGCACCTTTTGACCGTCCGATTCATCTTGCCGGTAAGGTGTATAACCGAGCTGGAATTGTATCTATCTCGTATGAAGCGCAGCTGGATTACAATTTGATGTGTGGACGATGCCTGGAACGGCGGCGGCGTGCCGAAACCTATCGGTTTGAGCACGTCCTGGTTCGTCAGTTGAATGAAGAAGACAATGGCGACTTCATTGTGGTGTCCGGCAACGAGCTGGATTTGGATGATCTGGCGACATCCGACATTCTTCTGGAACTGCCTTCTGTGGTGTATTGCCGGGAGGACTGCAAGGGCTTATGCCCGGTCTGCGGTACCAACTTAAACGAAAAGGACTGTGGATGTGATCTGAAGCAGCCGGATCCTCGCCTTCAAATTCTCAGTGAATTTTTTAAAGAATCCTAATCTTTAAGGAGGTGCTGAAATGGCGGTACCAAAGAGAAAATCGTCCAAAGCGAGAAAAAATAAAAGACGTTCTAATGTTTGGAAAATCAGTGTGCCGGGGTTCTCCAAATGCTCCCAGTGCGGTGAGCTGAAGGCTCCTCACAAGGTTTGTGCAAACTGCGGCTACTACAAGGGCAAAGAAGTCATTAAAATGGAGGCCAAATAGTCTCTTTGAAGGCAAGGGAGGACGAGAGGTTCCGCCCTTGCCTTTTTATTCATCGAATAAAGGAGGTGCCGCTTTGGCGGTACAGATCACAGCGGTTGTCTCCGGTTCCCCGGCGGATCGGGCAGGAATCTGTCCGGGCGAGATGCTGATGGCCATTAACCACAATCCCATTGAGGATATTCTGGATTACCAGTTTTATATAACCGATAAAAAATTGCAGGTCGATTTACAGAATAAAGACGGAAAGGGACGGCGCATAACCGTCCGGAAAGGCGAATACGAGGATCTGGGGCTGGAATTTGCATCCTATCTGATGGATAAGCAGCACCACTGTAAAAACAAATGCATCTTCTGCTTTGTGGATCAGATGCCTCCCGATATGCGGGAAACGCTGTATTTTAAAGACGATGACGCCCGCCTATCATTTTTGTTTGGCAATTATATCACTCTCACGAACATGAAGCAGAAGGACATTGATCGGATTATCAAGATGCATATCAGCCCCGTGAATATTTCGGTTCACACGATGGATCCAGCGCTTCGACAGATGATGATGGGAAACCCAGCTGCGGCATCTTCGTTGGATTTTCTGCGGCAGCTGGCGGCGGCAGGGATCAAGATCAATACCCAGCTGGTTCTGTGCCCGGGGATCAATGACGGGGAACAGCTAATCTGTTCTTTACGGGAGCTGGGCGCGCTTTATCCAAGTGTGGAGAGCATTGCGGCAGTGCCGGTGGGATTGACCAAATACCGGGAGGGATTATTTCCGCTGCGTCCATATACGAAGGAGGAAGCGCGGGAGGTTATCCGGATCATTGACACATTCTCCGACGACTTTTTTGCCCGCGAAGGAGTGCGTCTGGCTTATCCGGCGGACGAATTCTTTCTCAAGGCAGAGCTGCCGATTCCGGATAGTGAATATTATGGAGAATTTAACCAGCTGGAGAACGGTGTGGGTTTGTTGTCCCTTTTGCGCCAGGAACTAGCTGACGAGATAGAGGATTGGGAAGATGAAGGCTTTTCCCGCCGGATCAGTTTGGCGACTGGAGAGGCGGCCGCTGCGTTTCTGCGAGAAGAAATTGCCAAGATTCAGAAGCGGTTTCCGGGGCTGGATTGTACGGTTTATGGAATCCACAACAATTATTTCGGGGAGTATATTACGGTGGCGGGATTGGTGACCGCTACAGATTTGATCGATCAGCTAAAGGGGAAAGACCTGGGGGAAGAGCTGCTGATCCCCGGCGTGATGCTGCGCCATGAGCAGGATAAATTCCTGGACGATCAAACCATAGAAGATGTGGAACAGGCGTTGGACGTGCCGGTGCGGACGGTGGATAACGATGGTACACAGTTTTTGTTGGCGCTTTTAGGCGCTGAGGAGGATTCGGAATGGGAATAAACGTCCGCTAATTTTTGTGGTCATAGGATAAAAGAAGATCTTAGAAAATTTGAAAAACGAGAGCAATTTTTTGGTAAATTCGTTTGATTGTTATCTTGGTGGCAAGAGGATGGAATCATATAGATGGCGTACTGTCTGCTAGAAGAAAGAACGCCCCGGCGGACGTTGAAAGAAAGGGAGGCAATGCAATGGCAAAACCGCTGATCGCAGTGGTGGGAAGGCCCAATGTGGGAAAATCCACGCTGTTTAATAAAATTGTAGGGAAACGACTGTCTATTGTGGAGGATACACCCGGTGTGACCCGGGATCGCATCTATGCAGAAGGGGAATGGCGTAACCGAACCTTTCATATTGTGGATACCGGCGGGATTGAGCCAAAGACGGACGATATCATCCTGTCCCAGATGCGCCGTCAGGCCCAATTGGCGATTGACAGTGCGGATGTAATCGTTTTTGTGGTAGATATCCGCACAGGGATGACCGCAACTGACCAGGATGTGGCCTCGATGCTCCAGCGGTCCGGCAAACCGGTGGTGCTGTGTGTAAACAAATGCGACAGTGTAGGCGCACCGCCGCCGGAATTGTATGAGTTTTACAACCTGGGGATTGGGGACCCGTATCCCGTTTCGTCGGTTCATGGTCACGGCGTAGCGGATTTGCTGGATGCCTGCTATGAGCATTTGGATTTTGAACAGGAAGAGGAATACGGCGAGGATACCGTAAAGGTTGCGGTAATCGGAAAGCCGAATGTAGGAAAATCGTCGCTCATTAACCGGATGGCCAAAGAGGAGCGGGTCATCGTCTCGAATATAGCGGGGACGACCCGTGATGCTACCGACACCTTTGTAGAGAATGAGCATGGCCGATTTGTGTTTATCGATACAGCGGGAATCCGCCGAAAGGCCAAGGTGGAAGGGGCAATCGAAAAATATTCGGTGCTTCGTTCCTATATGGCGGTGGATCGTTCGGATGTATGTGTGATTTTAATTGACGCCACTGAAGGCTTTACCGAACAGGACTCGAAGGTGGCCGGTTACGCCCATGAACAGGGAAAAGGCTGCATCATCGCGGTGAACAAATGGGATGCGGTGGAAAAAGACGGGAAAACCATGCAGGAATTCACCAAAAAGCTGGAAAACGATTTTAGCTTTATGTCCTATGCGCCGTTTTTATTTATCTCCGCCAAAACCGGACAACGCATTGAAAAATTATATGAGCTGATCCACTATGTGGGGGAGCAAAACGCCATGCGGATTCCCACCGGCCGGCTAAACGACATGCTATCCTACGCGACGGCTCGGGTGCAGCCGCCATCGGATAAGGGGAGACGGCTGCGGATTTTCTACATGACTCAGGCTTCGACCAAACCGCCGACCTTTGTGGTGTTTGTCAATTCGAAAGAGCTGTTTCATTTTTCTTATCAGCGTTATCTGGAAAATCAGATTCGCGAGACCTTCCATCTGGATGGAACGCCGATTCGCATGATTGTGCGGGAGCGGGGAGAGAAGTAAAAAGGATATTGCTGTGAGGTCTAAGGAGGAATGGTGTTATGCAGACTGTTTTAGCAACTGTTTTGGCCGCTGCCGCCGCTTATCTGCTGGGCAGTGTCAGCTTTGCGGTGATCGTTTCCCGGTGCTTGTATCATCAGGATGTGCGCCAATTCGGAAGCGGAAATGCAGGAATGACCAACATCCTGCGTACATACGGCAAAAAGGCGGCGGCTCTGACGTTGGCGGGCGACTTTTTAAAAGGCGTAGTAGCGGTGCTGGTAGGCCGGTTGATCTTTGTGGCACTTGGCGTGGACCTGTTCGACGGCGCCTATGTCGCTGGGCTATTTGCCCTGTTAGGGCATTTGTATCCGGTGTATTTTGGCTTTCGGGGCGGCAAGGGGATTTTAACCTCCATCGGCATTATTGCGGTGATCAACCCCATTGTATTTGCGGGACTTCTGGTCATTGGCCTGCCGCTTATTTTTATCACCCGAATGGTCTCGGTAGGGTCGTTGGCAGGAGCGGTCTCCTTTCCTATTTTGACTTTGCTGGTCGATTATTTTACCGGCGGGGTTAGTTGGCTTGATTTTTTCTTTTCGGTGGTCATTGCGCTGCTGGTTATTTGGATGCACCGGGCGAATATCCGGCGGTTGTTAAATGGAACGGAAAATCGGTTTGGCAGTAAAAATAAAGATAAAGAGGAGACAAAGTAGCGATGGCGAAGGTTGTGGTTTTGGGCTGCGGATTTGGTACAGCTTTGGCGGTGATGGCGGAAAGCTGCGGCCATCAGGTAACGCTTTGGTCGCTATTTCCCCAGGAGCTGGAGGAAATTCGGCGGGACAAAGAACAAAAAAGGCTTTTGCCCGGCGTTCCTGTACCGGAAAGCATCTGTCTGACCGATCATTTGTCCTGTTTGGAGGATTGTAATTTATGTATTATGGCGGTTCCTTCCTTTGCAGTGCGGGAAACGGCAAGAAAAGCAGCGCCGTACCTAAAAAAGGGTACAATCGTCGTTAATGTGGCAAAAGGGCTGGAGGACGGCAGCTACAAGCGTCTTTCCCAGGTGATGGAAGAGGAATTGCCACAGCAGAGAATCGTGGTACTGTCCGGCCCTTCTCATGCGGAAGAGGTAGGGCGCGGGGCACCGACGACCGTTACGGTCGCCTCTAGGGAGCGGGTGTCGGCAGAAGAGGTACAGGATCTTTTGATGAATCCGACGCTGCGGCTGTATGTCAGCGACGATGTGGTCGGGGTAGAGCTGGGGGGCGCGTTAAAAAATGTCATCGCGCTGGCTGCGGGAATTGCTGATGGTTTGCAGCTGGGCGATAACGCAAAGGCGGCGCTGATGACCCGGGGCATCACCGAGATCGCCCGTTTGGGTGTAGCGATGGGTGCAAAGACCGAAACCTTTGCGGGCCTGGCGGGAATCGGCGATTTGATCGTCACCTGTACCAGTATGCATTCCAGAAACCGCAGGGCCGGTATTTTAATCGGCCAGGGCAAGGCTGCTCAAGAGGCAATACAGCAGGTCGGCACGGTGGAGGGATATCCCTGCGCCAAAACAGCCTATGAGCTAAGCCAAAAGCTGCGGGTGGAGATGCCGATTGTTGAACAGGCCTATGCGGTGCTGTATCAGGGCAAAAATCCTTCTCAGGCATTAAGAGATCTGATGAGCCGTCCCAAACGGCATGAATCGGAGGTTATCTGGCTATTAGGAAAATAAGAGTGGAAGCTACTGACCCAATTTATACAAAAAGTATAAATTGGGGGATTCTTTCAAAATTGTTTTATGGAAAAAGAAACTGAGATTCTGTCAAAAGACAACAGGTATGAAAAAAGGACTGCCTTATCAGCAGTCCCTTCTTTTTAAACAGTAGAAACAGAAACTAGATTGCACGAGTCACCTTATTCGAACGTAAACAACGGGTGCAGGCATAAATGTGGCGAGGAGATCCGTCAACGATTGCCTTTACACGCTTTACATTTGGTTTCCAGCTTCTGTTAGAACGCTTGTGAGAATGGGAAACCTTAATTCCGAAGGTGACACCTTTTCCGCAGATGTCGCATTTTGCCATAGGTCTGCACCTCCTTTCATGCACATAAAAAGTCAACAGTAGTATATTATCAGGTTTTCAAGATGAAATCAAGCTTTTTTTCGAATTTATTTATTGGAGGAAACGATTTATTCGTAGAAAATCGGTGAAACCTTGTGTTAGCAGTTCATTTTTAGTATAATAAGACAAGAATCGAGAGAATAGCTTGAATGCTGAAGCGGTGATCCGCTACTTAACGATGGCGGTGGTGGTTGTAACAGCGCTGCCCGCTCATGAACTGGCTCACGGTCTGGCGGCAGACAGGTTAGGCGACCATACGGCCAGAGAGCAGGGGAGGCTAACCTTGAATCCTTTTGCGCACCTGGATTTGTTTGGAACATTGGCACTATTTTTGTTTGGCTTTGGCTGGGCAAAACCCATCCCGGTAAATAGCGGTCATTTTAAAAAGCCCGCACGGGATCTGGCACTGACAGCATTGGCGGGCCCTTTTGCCAATCTTTTGCTGGGTCTGTTTACAATGGTCGTTTTCAAAGTGTATGTTTTCTACGGCGATATGAACAGTACCTCGGGGCTGATGTTTGGCCAGGTCATCTATACCATTCTTTGGACAAACCTGACCTTGTCGGTGTTCAACCTTTTGCCGGTTCCACCGTTAGATGGTTCAAAGATTTTGGACGCGGTACTTCCTTTTTCTATTCGGATGAAGATAAAAAAGGCGGAGAAGTTTTTTTATGTAGCTTTGATTTTGCTTTTATATTTGGGCTTTTTGCAGATTCCGCTGAATTTTTTGAGCAATCTGCTGTTCAGCGGGTTAAACTGGGCAACGGCGCCGGTGGACTTTCTGTTGCGAATGATCGGATAGGGGGAAAAATGGAGAAACTGACATTCAAGCTGGATCAGTTTGAGGGGCCGCTGGACCTGCTTTTGCATTTGATTGCCAAACACAAGCTGAATCTTTATGATATTCAGATAGACCTTTTGTTAGAGCAATATCTTGCGCAGATGGAGAAAATCCCCTTTGCGGATTTGGAGGCAGCCAGCGATTTTTTGGAAATGGCTTCGCGGCTGGTATACATGAAATCCGCTATGCTGCTTCCCAAATACGAGGACGAAGGAGAGCAGCTGAAGCAGGAACTGACCGGGCAGCTGCTGGAATATCAGGCCTGCAAAGAAGCGGCGGCTTTGCTGGCAGCTCTTTGGAAGGCGGACAAGCTGTTCTGCCGCGCTGTTACAGTATGGGAAGCAGACCTTCTTTATAACTGTCAGCACAAACCGGGAGAGATTTTAGGCGCTTATCTTTCAGCATTGGGAAAGGTAAAACGAAAAATGCCGCCACCTAAAGAGGCCTTTTCCGGTATTGTGAAACGCAGGGTGGTTTCGGTCCAATCCAGAGTTGCGCCGATCCTAAATCTTTTATACCGAAAAAAACAAGTTCCTTTTACAGAACTGTTTTTATTATCCGAAGATCGCTCCGAAATGGTTGCGACATTTCTGGCGGTACTGGAATTGGTAAGATCCAAACACATTACGGTGAGAGACGGCGGGCAGGTAGCTTTAGGGAAAAACCGGGCAGAGCCGCCGATTCAGGAAGAGGAGGAGATGGCTAATGAAGCTGACGAAAACTGAAAAAGCGGCGGTCGCCGTTTTGTTTGCCAGCGGCGAGCCCATTCCAGCTTCCCGCCTGGCGCAGGTGTTTGATTGTGACGAAGCCTCCGTCCATTGGATGATGCGGCGTGTGATGGATTATTTTGATGAGGAAGAGAGCTCTTTGCAGGTCATGCGGCTGGATAGTCAGTATCAGATGTCCACGCGGGAGGCGTTTCAGGAGCCGGTGAGAAAGGCGTTGGAGATGAAGAAAAACCAGCCTTTGTCCCAGGCGGCGATGGAGGTGCTGGCCATTGTGGCGTACAATCAGCCGGTGACCAAAGCTTTTGTAGAGCAGATTCGCGGTGTGGATTCCTCCAGTACAGTGAATATGCTGGCTGATAGAGGCTTGTTAGAGGAAAAAGGGCGGCTGGATCTGCCTGGCAGACCGGTTTCTTATGGCACGACGGTGCATTTTTTGCGTAGCTTTGGACTGGAATCGATTGGTGAACTGCCGCTGGTGCCGGAAAGTGACCAAGAAGAACAAGAATTAGAAGGGCAGGTCCGGATCGAAAAAATATAATCTGGACAGATGGGATATTGGTGAAATGCCATGATAGGTTGGATCATTTTTGGAGTGGTACTGGCGCTGTTGGCGGTCCTGCTGCTTTCTAATGTCCGAGTAGTTTTTCGGTATGAAAACAGTCAAATATTGTTACAGCTTCGCTGGTGGTTCTTGCAATATCAAATCGTGCCGGAAAAGGAAAAGAAAGCGAAAAAAAGAAAAAAACAGAAGGATCCGCTCCGGACAACAGAAGAAAAAGCGTTGCCAAAAGCAAAGTCAGGGGAAAAAGCGCCGTCCGATTTAAAGGACCAGAAAGATGGAAAAAAGCGGGAAGCGGCGGATAAGCAGTCCCGCGATTTACAGGAAATGGCCAGAATGGCAAAGGATATTTTTCAGTCTGCTAAAAAACCTTTGAAAATGCTGTACCGGCATTTATGGATGAAAAAACTGAACTTGCAGCTGGTCGTCGCGCGGGAGGATGCGGCCCAAACGGCTATTGCTTATGGGCAGATGAACGGTTGGGTCTATGGGGCATGGGCGACATGTAGTCACCTAATACACATGAAAAAGGGAAAGGTACAGGTCCTGGCGGATTATCTGTCTGTGGGGGACCGGCTCTGCTTATCCTTTCAGCTACATCTGCGCGTTCTGTTTTTACTGGCCTTTGGTATTCGCTTTGCCGGTAGTTTTTTATGGAAGCAGATCAAAAAATAGCGGCTTGATCCCGGGTAGGTTGATGGTTCTGCCGCTGAAAATCGGCGGATTTAATTTAAAGAAAGAGTAAAGGAGAAACGAACATGAGTCAGGGGAATTTGGAAGGCTTGCTTAATTGTTCCTTGGAAAAGCTGAAAGGCCTTGTAGATGTGAATACAATTATCGGCGAGCCGATTACCGCACCGGATGGAACGATTATTATACCGGTGTCTAAAGTATCGTTTGGATATGGCTCCGGCGGCAGCGATTTTGGTGGGGACAAGCCAAAGGATCTGTTTGGCGGAGGTTCCGGGGCGGGTGTCTCTATTCAACCGTTGGCCTTTTTGGTGATCCAACAGGGAAATGTCCGGCTGCTGCAGATGCAGAATTATGACAATACGGCAGACCGTGCAGTGGGTATTGTCCCCGATCTGGTCGACAAGTTCGCGGATATTTTTTCCAAAGAGAAAAAGAAAAAAAATGTGGACTAGGAAAATGCCGATCCCCGTATAACAAGGGTCATCTCCTCATAAATTGTACGGGGGGATGTGGATGAAACGCCGGTTGATTTGGATTTTTATCATTTTTGTTTTGGCCCCGTTCTTGTTGGAAGGAACGGCGTTTGCTGCTGCGCTAGACGAAATGTGGACACCAGAGGTGCCCGAGCAGTTGGCAGAGCCTTTTAACATTGATGCGGGCTCTTATATCCTGATGGAGATGGAGACCGAAAGAATATTGGCGGGCCGGGATATTCATGAGCGGCGGGCAATGGCCAGTACGACCAAAATTATGACTGCGCTGCTGACCTTAGAGCAGCCGGATTTGGACACTTATTTTACGGTTGACTCTAAGGCGATCTTGGTAGAAGGTTCCTCCATGGGGCTTTTGCCTGGCGATCAGGTTACGCTCCGCGGCCTCGCCACCGGTATGCTGCTGCATTCCGGTAACGACAGCGCGGGAGCAGCGGCCGTAAAAATCGGCGGTACGACCGAAGCTTTTGTGGAAATGATGAATGAGCGGGCAGCCGAAATGGGGCTTGCTGACACCCATTTTGCAACACCTTCGGGGCTGGATGCGGACGATCATTTTTCTAGTGCCTATGATATGGCCATTTTAGCGAAAAACGCCCTGGAAAATGAGGATTTTTTTCAAATTTGTTCCACATTCAAGACCCAGATTTCTTTTGGCAATCCGCCCTATGACCGGTGGCTCAAAAATCATAACCGGCTGCTGGACGAATATGACGGATGCATCGGCGTAAAAACCGGATTTACCAAAAAGGCGGGTCGTTGCTTGGTGTCCGCGGCGCAGCGAGAGGGGATCACCCTAATCTGCGTAACTTTGTCAGCGGCGGACGATTGGAATGTACACAAAAAGCTGTTTGACTATGGCTTTTCCTCGGTACAACAGATAGACCTGGCCACCTGTCTGCCAGAGATTTCCCTTCCGGTCATCAGCGGCGTCGCTGATTCGGTTCCGGCGCAGATTTACGGTGACACTGTTTTGGCGGTTTTGCAGGGGGAAGAAAGACAGATTACGGCAAAGATCTATACAGAGCCGTTTTACTATGCGCCTTTGCTCAAGGAGCAAAAGGCGGGCGAGGTGGAATTTTATTTAGGCGAACAAAAGCTGGGCTGTTGGGACTTATATCCTCAGCAGACGGTGGAGGCCCGTGTGATAGAGAAAAAGGGATTTTGGGACAGGGTCAAAGGCTGGTTCGGCGGATAGATGCTGTCCCCTAAAAGCGCTACAAGGCGGAATGGAGCAGAATATGCAGAAAAAAGAAGAAGCGGTAAGAATTCACAAACTGCTTTCCGAAGCGGGCATTATGTCCAGGCGAAAGGCGGAGGAGTCCATTCAAAACGGAAAGGTGACTGTCAATGGGCGCAAAGCCTTGGTTGGGCAGAAGGTGAATCCGGCGAGGGACGTTATTGTGGTAGACGGGGTGCGGGTGGATACCCGCCAGCATCAGAAAAAAATTTATCTGGCGCTGCACAAGCCACGGGGATATGTAACAACCATGCGGGATGAAATGGATCGCCGTTGCGTGGCGCAGCTGGTCCAGGACGCGCCTGCCAGAGTATACCCCATCGGGCGGCTGGACCGAAATTCCGAGGGGCTTTTGCTGCTGACCAATGACGGTGATTTTGCCAATCAGATTATGCACCCGCGCTACCATGTGCCAAAATGCTACCGGGTAACGGTGCGACCGGATATCACCGACGAACAGGCGATGCGGCTGGCGGAAGGGGTAGAGCTGGATGGTCAGCGGACGGCCCCTGCCCAGGTGACGGTATTGTCAAAGGAGCCGGGACGGGTGGTCGTACAGATTGTCATTACAGAAGGGAGAAACCGCCAGATTCGCCGGATGTGCGAAGCGGTGGGATTAGAGGTGGCAAGGCTAAAGCGAACCTCTATCGGGCCGGTGCGGCTGGGAATGCTGGCGCCGGGCAAATGGCGAATGCTGACCCAGCAGGAGCTCTCGTCGCTTCAGTCGGCGTTGCGCCGTGGCCAGGAGCCGGCCGGAAAGGGGAAAAGGTAAAATGCTACAGATGAAGCCAGTTGAAGAAAACACCCAGATTTTGGAATGGTTCCAAAAAGAAGGGATATCCTTTGAAAAGGGATGCGGCGCCTTTTCTATAGAGGAGCGGGGAGCTTTGCTGGGGTATTGTCTGTTTCATCTGGGCAGAACCATGCGGATTCTGGCGGTCCACTGTGAAGAGGCGGCCTTGCTGGATGGTCTTATGCGGGCGACCTTGAACCACGGATCCTTATCTCAGGCAGAAACAGCCGATTTTTCCGCCGTTTCCGGGCAGATGAGAGAAAAATTGGATCAGTTGGGGTATTTTCAAAAGAATCCGTTGCCAATCGAGTGGTTTTTTGCCGCCTGTAAACCCTGCCGTTCCAATCCCTGATTTTTTTCCAAGGGGATTGACAGATACAGTTTTAGTGTGTATGATTAAAAGCGAAAGCAAAAAAGTCTGTTTCAGGGCGGGGTGTGATTCCCCACCGGCGGTGATGGGCGAAAGCCACGAGTCCGCGACCTGCGTTGCAGCTGATCCGGTGCGATTCCGGAACCGACGGTATAGTCCGGATGAAAGAAACGGCGCAGATTTGATATTTGCACCTTTGCGTCCCTGAGCTATTCGGTTCAGGGACGTTTCTTTTTGCCAAAACAGACAAAAGGAAAGGAGCATTTTTGATGAAAAAAATGAACACGAGAAAGATGGTCTATATTGGCCTTTTAGCAGCGGTGGCAACGGTGTTAATGTATTTGGAATTGCCATTGACCTTTTTGTTTATGCCCCCGTTTTTAAAGCTGGATATCAGCGGTGTTCCCACTCTGATTGGCACTTTTATGTTTGGCCCGGCGGCGGGAATTTTTATCACGCTGGTAAAGGATTTAATCCACTCTCTATCCAGCCAGACGGGCGGCGTTGGAGAACTGTCTGACTTTTTGATCTACGCGGCTTTTTCTTTAAGCGCCGGTTTTTTGTACCGTTTCCGCAAAAGCAAAAAGGGCGCGCTGATGGGCTGTCTGGCCGGTACGGTAGCAGTAACGCTTGTGGGCGCATTGACCAATCGCTTTTTGATTATTCCGTTTTACTCCAAAATTATGCCCATTGATGCGATTGTTTCGGCCTGTAATGCGGTGAATCCCATGATTGACAGTATAAACGCTTATATTCTGTTTGGCGCCATGCCGTTTAATCTAATCAAGGGGCTGATTATTTCCGCGCTGACCTTTTTGCTCTACAAAAAACTAAGCCACCTGATGAAGGATTCTCTATTGCCGGAAAACAAAACAATTTCGGTCAGTTCGCCCGGCGACCAGGTCCACTAGTCCATAAAAATAGACGACGGTACCGAAAAACAAAAGTATTTTTGTATGTTTCGGACGCGAAAAAAGTTGACATTTTTTGCGCAGTTTGTTATTATACTCCTATACAATTATATATTTTACCTTATCCAGAGCGGCGGAGGGAACAGGCCCTGTGAAGCCCGGCAACCGGACTCTTTTGAGTAGTAGGTGCTAAATCCTGCGGAAAATTCCGGGAGATGAGGATTTCAAAAATACTCGGATTTTCTCCGGGTATTTTTTGTGCTCTGCTGCCCTTGATAGGGATGGAACAGAAGGGAGATTTTAAAAATGGCAAGACACTTTTTTACATCTGAATCGGTCACCGAAGGCCATCCCGATAAGATCTGCGACCAGATTTCTGACGCGGTGCTGGATGAAATTATGGCGAACGATCCTATGGGCAGAGTGGCATGCGAATGTACGACAACGACCGGCATGGTTATGGTAATGGGTGAGATCTCAACCTCTTGTTATGTGGACATCCCCAAAACGGTGCGGAATGTGGTGCGCGAAGTGGGCTACGACTGTGCGGAATATGGGTTCGATGCAGACGCCTGCTCGGTACTGACTGCGATTGATGAGCAGTCGCCGGATATTGCAATGGGTGTTGACAAGGCGTTGGAGGCAAAAAAAGGTGCGAACGAGGATGCGTTCAGCACCGGCGCAGGGGATCAGGGCATGATGTTTGGCTTTGCCTGTGACGAAACGCCGGAACTGATGCCTTTGACCATTTCTTTGGCACATAAACTGGCGAAACAATTGGCAGCTAAGAGAAAAGACGGTACCTTACCTTATTTGCGTCCGGATGGGAAAACCCAGGTGACGGTGGAGTTTGAGGATGACCGTCCAGTCCGGGTGGACACAGTAGTGGTTTCCAGCCAGCACGCGCCGGAGGTTTCAATGGATAAGCTGCGTGAGGATATCATCCGAGAGGTAGTAAAGCCCATTGTTCCCGCTCATCTGCTGGATGAAAATACAAAGTATTATATCAACCCCACCGGCCGTTTTGTCATCGGTGGTCCTCATGGAGATACTGGATTGACCGGCCGGAAAATCATTGTGGATACATATGGCGGTTATGGAAAACACGGCGGCGGCGCGTTTTCCGGTAAGGATCCGACAAAGGTGGACCGTTCCGCAGCTTATGCAGCCCGCTGGGTAGCCAAAAATATTGTTGCGGCAGGCTTGGCGAAACGGTGTGAGATTCAGCTGGCGTATGCCATTGGCGTGGCAAGCCCGGTTTCGGTCATGGTGGATAGCTTTGGCACCGGAACGGTTTCCAATGAGATTCTTTCCAAAGCGGTAGAGAAGGTTTTTGATCTGCGGCCGGCGGCGATTATTCAGTCGCTGGATCTGCGCCGTCCGATCTACCGGCAGCTGGCGGCATATGGCCATATGGGCCGGGAGGATCTTGATGTCTCATGGGAAAAGACCAATAAAACAGAAGAGCTGAAAAAGGCGGTAGCGGCGTTGCAATAGCGTTTGCATAATCCGATGAAAAGGCACGGAAGAGCCCGGGAACAGCAGCCCGGTGGATTCTGTGCCTTTCTTTTGCCTTTTTATAAGGCTTTTTCTGCCGTTTTTCCACTGGGGCGAATATTGAAGAAAAGATGAATTTATGCTATACTTTATTTATCAAAAGCAAGAAAGAAAGGCTGTGAAACCGGTGAAAATATCCACTAAAGGGAGATATGGACTGAGGATGATGATCGATATCGCCATGAATCAGCAGGAAGGTCCGGTTTCCGTGCGGGATATTGCACGGCGGCAGTCTTTGAGTGATAAATATTTGGAACAGATCATCACTTCGGCAAATAAAGCGGGGCTTTTAAAAAGCATCCGCGGCGCAGGCGGCGGATATCAATTGTCCCGCCCGGCAAAGGAAATTTCGGTAGGGGAGATTCTGCGGGCGATGGAAGGGTCCTTATCCCCGGTAGAATGCGTGCAGGCAGCGGCAGATGAGCCGGCGCCCTGTCAAAATTTTGGCGAGTGTGCGACCTATGAGCTTTGGCGGGATATTAAAGAGGCCGTGGACCAGGTGATTGACAATCGTACGCTACAGGACATGATTGATAATTTTCAGAGAAAAAACAATGACAATGCTTCGGTAGGGAAGGAAGAAAACTGCCAATGGAGTGCCAAATAGCCCGTGGCTGTGGCCTGCCCTTTTTGGCAACGAACGAGACAAAACAAATCATGGCGCCTATGGCCGTGCTTTTGGGCAAAAAGGATGAAGGGAGTGCCATTATGGGCAAAACAGCGGTGATAACCGGTGCGTCTGGCGGGATTGGCAGGGCTTTGGCCCGGCAATTTGCAGCAGCAGGATACCAGGTGTTCTGCGGCGGTTTTTCCCATGGGCAGAAGCTACAGGACTTGGTGAATCGGCTGCAGGAAGAGGGCTGGAAGGCGGAAGGAATCCAGGCGGATTTGTCGTCTCCCGATGGTGCGCAGGCGTTTGCACAAAAGGTTTTGAAGCAGTGCAGCAGAATAGATGTACTGATCAATAACGCAGGGGTGGCGCAGCAAAAACTGTTTCAGGAGATTACCGATGCGGATTGGAAACGGATGATGGGCGTCAATTTGGATGGGGTGTTTTATGTAACGCGGGCATTTCTGCCTGGGATGATCCGGCAAAAAGAGGGCCGTATTATCAATATTTCGTCGATCTGGGGGGTGTGCGGAGCCTCCTGTGAGGTGCATTATTCAGCGTCTAAGGCGGCGATAGCCGGAATGACCAAAGCGCTTGCCAAAGAGGTGGGACCGTCGGGCATCACGGTGAACTGTATTGCGCCGGGTGTGATTCGCACGCCAATGTTAGACTCTTTTTCCCAGCAGGATCTGGCCCAGCTGGTGCAGGAGACACCGGTCGGGCGGCTTGGAACGGGGGAGGATATCGCGCCGTTGGCATTGTTTTTGGCATCGGATCAGGCCGGCTTTATCACCGGACAGGTGATCTGTGCGGACGGTGGGTTCGCTTTGTAAACAGCTAAAATAGAGCTTGCTGCGGCCCTGCCGTTTACAGCGGACAGGTAAATAGGTTCTTGAAAGGGGAAATGGTAATGGAATGGGTTTATCCGGTTCTGTGGTTGGTGTTGATCATCCTTTTTGTTGTGCTAGAAGCTGCTACGGTCCAGTTGGTTTCCATCTGGATGGCGGTTGGCTCTTTAGCCGCGTTGCTCCCTGCGGTATTGGGGATGCCGGTCCTGATTCAGATCGCCGTATTCTTGATCGTATCTGTTTTGTGTCTGATTTCTACCCGCCCCTTTGTCCAAAAGGTTTTGGCGGTCAAAAAGACTCATACCAATGCGGATCGAGTGATTGGAAAGACAGGTCTTGTAACCGAAACGATTGACAATGGATTGGAAGAAGGCCGCGTGATGGTGGACGGCTCATCCTGGAAGGCGAAAAATGCAGATGATGCGGTTTTAGAAGCGGGAACCCGCGTTTTGGTCAAAGCAATTCAGGGCGTGACTTTGATTGTCGAAAAGGCCTGACAAAGTTTATTTCATGGGCAGCTTTTGCCATATGAAAAAGGCTGTCCATGCAGTATGTATAAATAGTCAATCAGAAAAGGAGATTTGTGTATGCCGCCTATTGTTGGAATTTTGATCATTTTTATCCTGCTTTTCTTGATTTTGGGGATTGTCATCTCCTGTGTCAAGATCGTTCCCCAGTCCAATTGCTATGTAATCGAGCGACTGGGCGTTTACCATGCAACATGGGAGACGGGACTTCACTTTAAGCTGCCATTTTTTGACCGAGTGGCCAAAAAGGTATCGTTAAAAGAACAGGTGGTGGATTTTAAGCCGCAGCCGGTTATCACCCGAGATAACGTAACTATGCAGATTGATACCGTTGTTTTCTTCCAGGTGACGGATGCCAAGCTTTTTACCTATGGCGTGGAACGGCCGATGTCTGCCATTGAAAATTTAACGGCAACAACGCTGCGAAACATCATCGGTGAGATGGAGTTGGATCATACCCTGACATCCCGCGATGTTATCAATACCAAAATCACAGCTACTCTGGATACGGCCACCGATAAGTGGGGCATTAAGGTCAACCGGGTAGAGCTGAAAAATATCCTGCCGCCCAGAGAAATTCAGGATGCGATGGAAAAACAGATGAAAGCGGAGCGCGAGCGGCGTGAAGCGATTTTGCGGGCAGAGGGTGAAAAGCGCAGCCAGATCTTGGTGGCGGAAGGTGAAAAAGAGTCCCAGATTCTGCGGGCAGAGGCGGAAAAACAGGCCGCTATCCTGCATGCAGACGCGGTGAGAGAGCAGAAAATCCGGGAGGCCCAAGGCGAGGCAGAAGCGGTTATGATGGTACAAAAAGCGGTGGCTGAGAGTATCAGCCTGCTCAACCAGGCTGCTCCTACCGAAAAGGTGCTGGCGCTGAAAGGACTGGAGGCCTTTGGAAAAGCAGCGGACGGCAAGGCGACCAAGATCATCATCCCAAGTGAGATTCAAAGCCTGGCCGGATTGGCAACCTCGGTAAAAGAGCTGATGACGGATCCCAGTCAAAAGTAATTTTCAAGGTGTTTTGAAAAAGCCTGAGATGCAAAAAAGGTAGCCCCGGTTCAAGAAAGGAGAAAAGAGTTGGAAAAAACAAAAAAGTCCTGGAAGTTCTTTTCGTGGAGCACATTAGGGGTTGTCCTTGTCTCCTGTGTTCTGAATGCGATCATCTGGGTTGGGTTTCATGGCTTTCCACTTGTAGGGATACCGGAAAAAGAAGAGGTGGAGAGCGTTACCATCTTTTATGGTGAGGAAAAGGAAAGAAACATCGCCGAAAGCGAAGATATAGACCTGCTGGTAAAAGCCTGCAATCTTTTAAATTATCAGCTTTGGGGCGAAAAGAAAGGCGATCCGGAATTGACCGTTGTCTACCACCTAAAAAACGGCGAGGATGTCAAGGTTGAGGCAAATGGTACAACGGTCTGGTGGCGTGGAAAAGCGTATGCCATAAAAGAAAAGGATACCTTTGTCAACATTTTGCAGGGCTTATTTTTTGACAGAGAGAGACAGTGATTTTCTCCCTATAAAACCGAATAAAGGCAGGAAGACAGCCGATATACCGGCTGTCTTTTTTTGTAAACAGGCATTTTCGATCTCTCGGTATAAGGGATAAAAATAGAAAGGTTTTTCTTTCTCAAGGTATGAAACCGAATGGCGTGACCACAATAAATCTGTAAGGGAGGCTGGAAGATGGGAAAGCGTATTGTCGCGTTATTTAGTGTGGTGATTTTTCTGTTCAGCGCCATTCTTTGGCGTTTATCCTGGATTAGCCGGAAAGAGGATTTTGCCCAAGCGGCCAACCGCCAGAGTACCTATACGCTGGAGGTTTCCAGAACGCGCGGAACAATCTATGATTGCCAGGGAGAAAAGCTGGTCAATGACAATATTCGCTATTTCGCAGCGGTTTTGCCCTCGAATGAAAGTGCTGTGCTATTGCGGGATCAGTTTGCTTCGGCAGATTTATGGAGAGAGAGAATGAGCGGAAGGGTACCGTTCTTAATGGAGGTGAGCGACGAATCTGTACAAGGGGAAGGGGTGGAGGTTTTTCCGGTTCCAGATCGCTATTCCAATGGGTATACAGCGCCGCATCTTATCGGATATGTAGATGCTGACGGTGTTGGACAGACCGGAATTGAGCGGGTGTTCAACGATTTTTTGGAAACGATTGGAGAAAAAATTGATATTCGCTACCAGATTGACGCGATGGGTCACGCTCTATCAGGAGATGGCGCGGAGATTTTGCAGAAGGGCAGCCGGTCCGATGGGATTGTGCTGACACTGCACAAAAGCTTACAGCAATCCTGCGAGCAGATTTTAGAAGAGGCAAAGGTCAGCGGCGCCATTGTGGTGATGGATGTGCAGAATGGAGCTATCAAAGCAGCGGCCAGTGCACCGGGATTTGATCCGCGCAGTGTGGCCGATTCGATGAACGCGTCGGACAGTCCATTGATTAACCGGGCTTTTGGCGCCTACGCAGTTGGCTCCACCTTTAAGCTTTTGGTAGCCGCAGCCGCTTTGGAACAGGGAATCTCACCGAAAAAGACCTACGCCTGCGATGGTTGGCTAGATGTAGATGGGCAGATTTTCAAATGCAATCAGCTAGCAGGTCACGGGGAAATGGACCTGGAACAAGCAATTGCCCATTCCTGCAACTGCTATTTTATCCAATTAGCACAGCAGATTGGTGCGCAGGACCTGCGGGATATGGCGGTTCGGTTTGGCTTTTCCAAAGAAGATTTACTGGCAGATACCCTACAAACTGCGAAAGGGAACCTACCGTCTGAAGAGCAGCTGGAAAACCCGGCGGAGCTTGCAAATTTTGGATTTGGTCAGGGGCTTTTGACTGCGACGCCGATTCAAATATGCAAGATGATTGCCACCATCGCAAATGGCGGAGAGCTCACATCGCCAAGATTGATTGAGGGGTTTTACACGGGCGGCGTGCTGCAACAAGAGGAATTTTTTTCCGCTAATCGGATTATTTCAGAAAAAACGGCGGCGCGCCTGCAAGATTTTATGCGTACAGCAGTCATAGAAGGATCCGGAAAGCTGGCGGATCCTGCGATTGGCGGTGCGGGAGGGAAAACAGCTTCTGCTCAAACGGGAATTTATGATGAGAACGGAGAAGAAATTGTCCATGCGTGGTTCGGCGGCTTCTATCCGGCAGAAAATCCACAGTACGCCATTGTCATTTTTGCCGAAAACGGCCAATCGGGAAATCGGGCGGCGGCGCCGCTGTTTGCAAAGGTTGCAAATCGTCTTTATGGCGAGGGACTAATACAAGAGTAGGAAAATACCGCGAAAGTAGTTGAATCATGGAATAAGATATGGTATGATATATGAAATAATAAGGCGTTTTTCTATTTGTCAAGGCATGGATTGGGACAGCTTTTGCAACAGAGCGTATATGCTTTGGAACAGTTTCTCTGCCTTATCCTTCTTTTTTCCAACTGGGGTTTCTTTTGATTGGGGAAAGTTTTGTCCTTGAGAAAACGGCAAAATAATACAGTGAGGAGAATCATAAATTGGAAGAGAAAAAATTTGTGATCGTTACTGATACCAATGCGGATTTTCCAGAGGATTATCTGAAAAATCATGGACTGGGCCGTTTGTGCCAGAGTTTTTCGGTCAATGGAAAATCCTTCAGTGCGGACGAGGACGTGATTGATGAGCATGCCTTTTACGATCAAATGCGCGCCGGAGCGGACGTGAAAACCATGCAGGTGAATCCGGAGCAGGCCAAGTCGTACTTCGAGGAATACTTAAAAAATGGTGTAGAGGTGCTGTATCTTGCGTTTTCTTCTGGATTAAGCGGCAGCTACAATAGTGCGCTATTGGCGGCGGAAGAATTAAAGGAGACTTATCCGGATTTGCGGGTGGTTGTTGTGGATACGTTATGCGCGTCCCTGGGCCAAGGTCTATTAACCCATTATGCTGTGATCATGAAGGAAACAGGCAGATCGTTGGATGAGATTGTCTCTTGGGTTGAGGAAAACAAGCTGCATTTGTGCCATATGTTTACGGTGGACGACCTGAATCATTTGTACCGCGGCGGCCGTGTTTCCAAAACAGCGGCGGTATTGGGGACGGTTTTAAATATAAAACCGCTCCTGCATGTTGACGATGCCGGCAAGCTGATTCCGTTGGGGAAGGTCCGCGGTAGAAGGCAGTCGCTGATCGGTCTTGTCAATATGATGGAGGAGCGGATTGGTTCTTATCACAACGAGATCTTTTTCATTAGCCACGGAGACTGCTTAGAAGATGCGAAATTTGTGGCGGCCGAGGTGCAAAAGCGTTTTGGCATACAAAAGCATTTGATCAATTTTGTGGGTCCGACCATTGGCGCCCATTCAGGTCCGGGTACAGTCGCGCTATTTTTCTTAGGTGAAAAGCGATAAAACAATAACCGCATAAAATCGTTTTTGGCGCAGGATACTTTTGTATCCTGCGTTTTGCCATCTTTTTGTTTGGATGAAGCTTTTTCTTTCAGGAGATACTTTTTTATAAAAGGAGGTATTTTCTATGGAAAATCGCATTGTTTTCACCATAACCGGCCTTTCGGCTGAGGGAGCTTCAGAGAAAATTCGGGAAAAACTTTATGGTATCAGCGGGGTGGACACAGTTGATTTTAATCGAAAGAAAAATCAGCTGACGGTCTGCGGTACCGAACTGGAACGGGCGGACCTGGCCGATCAGATTTGCAGCATGGGGTTCGAAGTAGCGGAAGGGTAGCCGTTTGGATTTCTCCCTTTTTCGGTTTTTAGCTATTGTCAAACGGAGAAAAGTACGGTATAATATCCAAAGAAACAGCCGCGGTTTGTATGCTTTGCGGCAAAAGGATGAAACAGACAGGATGATACCGATTCTGTCATGAGGGTATGCGGGTCCTGTGCGACAAGGCGCTGTGAACCATGTCAGGCGGGGAACCGAGCAGCATTAAGCGGCTGTTTTTGTGCGCCGCAGTCAACCTGTGTATCCTCGTGAGAAAATCGGTGTCCAGCACAAAAGTGCCCTGTCTGTTTTGTATATCTGTCAGGTAGAAAGGAGTGAGGGGAGGATTGTATCAGGCGCTGTATCGAAAATACCGGCCCAAAACCTTTGAGGATGTAGTGGGACAGGAACATATCACCCGTACGCTGCAAAATGAGGTAAAAACCGGAAAAACCGCCCACGCATATCTCTTTACCGGCTCCCGTGGAACGGGCAAAACCACCTGCTCAAAGATTTTGGCCAAAGCGGTCAACTGTCCCCATACCCAAGATGGAAATCCCTGTGGGGAGTGTGAAATCTGCCGCGGAATTGACGATGGTACGATTATGGATGTTTTGGAAATCGACGCTGCCAGCAACAACGGCGTTGATAACATCCGTCAGCTGCGGGAGGATGCGTATTTTGCCCCAGGTCAGGTCCGGTTCCGGGTCTACATTATTGATGAAACCCACATGCTCAGCACCGGCGCTTTTAACGCCCTTTTGAAGATTATGGAAGAGCCGCCGGCCCATGTGCTGTTCATTCTGGCCACGACCGAGGCGCATAAGGTCCCGGCAACCATACTTTCCCGTTGTCAACGGTTTGATTTTCGGCGGATTGGCAGTGAGGATATTGGAGGATACCTGGAAAAAATCGCACAAAAAGAAGATATTATGCTGGATCATGCCGCAGCTTTGCTGATTGGTAAGCTGGCGGACGGTGGCATGAGAGACGCGATTTCTCTTTTGGATTTGTGTATTTCCTATGGCGGCACGGTGACAGCGGAGGTAGTCGCCCAAGCAGCGGGCTTGGCGGGTTCCGGACACCTGCTGGAGCTTTCGAAAGCTTTTTTGGAAAAAGATACGACTTTAGCTCTGGAGCAGATTGGAAAACTGCATGAGCAATCGGTGGATATGGAGCGGCTATGCAGCGACTTAGTCGCCTTTTATCGTGATTTCATGCTTTTAAAAACAATGGAAAAGCCGGAGAGGCTGATTGCCTTTTTGCCGGAGGAAATCCAGCAGATGCGGCCTTTAGCGGACCGGCTGCCTCTTTCACAGATCCTGTACACAATGTCGGTTTTGCAGGAAACGCAAAACCGGATGTCTCGAACTGCCAACCGGCGCACAGAATTGGAAATGTCTATTGTCCGAATCTGTAATCCGGCGATGGATAGCTCCATTGATGCGGTTCTGACCAGGCTGGAGGCACTGGAAGCTGCGGTGAGGAAAGGATCGTCGCTTCCGCAGCTGTCTATGACTGCTGCCGAGGAAGAAAAAAAGCAGACAGAACCGGTTCGGCGCAAAAAGGCACCATCTTCCATACAGGAACAAGCGGATATACCGAGCTTTTCCGACGCGAAGCCGTTTGGTCAGTGGCAGGAGGTATTGGGCAGACTTTTAAAAACCAATCCCCCTCTTTTCGCAGCACTAAAAGCCTCCGACGCCTATGAAAAAGGGGATCTGATGCTAATTGATGCGAAAAATGAGTTGTTTTTTAAGCTGATTCGCGAAAACGAGTTTGCAAAGGACTCTTTGCGGGATGCCTTGCTGGCCCAGACGGGAAAACGTTACCGCCTGGGACCTTATCGGATGAAAGAGCCATCTCAAACACCGAAAGATCCGTTGGATGTGTTGCTGGAGTCAGCAAAAGGCCTTGGTATTCCGGTAGAGGAAAAGTGATTCTTTAGGCAAAAATGCCTGAGATAGATGAAGCAATAGGTTGAAAGGAATGGATGAATATGAAAGCAAGATTGCCACAGGGATATGGCGGCGGAGCTGCCAGCAATATGCAGGGTATGCTTAAGCAGGCGCAGAAAATGCAGGCGGAGATTGCCCGGGTACAGGCAGAGCTAGAGGAAAAGGAGCATAAGGTAAGCGTTGGCGGTGGTGCGGTAGAAGTGGTCATGAGCGGGAAAAAAGAGCTAAAGTCCCTGACCATTCAGCCGGAGGTTGTGGATCCCGAAGACGTGGAAATGTTGCAGGATCTGGTGATTTCTGCGGTCAATGAAGTAATCCGGGAAATTGAGGATGAGTCCAATAAGGAAATGGAAAGAATTTCAGGCGGCATGAATGTGCCAGGACTGTTTTAAGCGGTATGGAATATAATGTTTTGCCATTGACCCGATTGATCGAGCATTTTGAAAGGCTTCCTGGTATTGGAAAAAAGTCTGCTCAGCGGTTGGCGTTTTATGTGCTGAATCTGCCAAAAGAAAAAGCGCTGGACTTTGCCAATTGCATCGTAGAGGCGCAGGAAAAAATTAAGCACTGCAAAATCTGTCAAAATCTAACAGACGGTGAATTGTGTCCGATTTGCCGGGATGAATCCCGGGATAGAGGGATGATCTGCGTGGTCGAAGGCCCCAGGGATGTGTTGGCCTTTGAACGGACGAAGGAGTACGACGGATTATATCATGTTTTACATGGATTGATTTCTCCCATGGATGGAATCGGTCCAGATCAGCTGTATGTAAAAGAGCTGCTGCGGCGGATTGGACAGGAAAAAATCCGCGAAATCGTGATGGCGACAAACCCCACCGTTGAAGGAGAAGCAACAGCGATGTATCTTTCCAAGCTGATTAAGCCTTTAGGCGTTAAGGTCACGCGGTTGGCCTATGGAATTCCGGTAGGCAGCAATCTGGAATATGCAGATGAGGTGACGCTATACCGTGCGCTAGAGGGCCGTCAGGAGCTTTGAGACATTTATCAAAGATTTGGTTGCGATGGAAAAGGCAGCAAAGGAATTTTGGCTGTTTTATTGTGTTGATTGTCAGCAGGGTCAGTCCTGAGCCGGCAAATCCACAGCCTTTTGGGGAGAAAGAAAGGTTGTTTTTTGTAGACCGAGAGCAAAGAACACAGCTATGGCAGCGAGAAGATTTTACCCAAATCAACCTGAAAGCTTTGCGGAAAAAGTTAATAATTTCCCAAAAGTTTGTCGTTTTTCCGAAAACAAGGGCGAATGTCTGTCGTTGACGAAAGGCCGCAGAAATGGTACAATAAGAATATATTTCGCACAAAGGAGGGGATGAAGTGGAAAAGGTCAGTACAAAAACCATTGTGCAGAATCGCCAAGCTCGCCATGACTACTTTATCCTCGAATCCTATGAAGCGGGTATTGAGCTGTTTGGGACAGAGGTCAAATCCCTGCGGGCGGGAAAAGCGAATTTGAAGGATAGCTGGTGTGAAATCAAAGATGGGGAAATCTATGTCCGTATGCACATCAGCCCTTATGAACAGGGAAATATCTTCAATCGCGATCCGGTCCGTCCAAGGCGTTTGCTCATGCACAAAAAAGAAATTTTAAGGTTGTATGGGCAATTAAAAACGCAGGGATTGACTTTAATTCCGATTTCGCTGTATTTCAAAGGGTCGCGGGTAAAGGTCCAGGTGGGTCTTTGCCGGGGAAAAAAGCGTTATGATAAACGAGAAGATCTGGCGAAAAAAGCTGCGAAACGGGATGTTGAGCGAGCGCTAAAAGAAAGAAATCGATAAAGCACAGCAAAATGAAAAATGGGGGCGTAATGGTCTCGACGGGGATTTTGAAGCATAGGAAGCGAGTAGAGGCGCAGGACCTCTTAAAAACCTGACACTTTAAAATTAAACGACAACAATAACGTTGCCTTTGCTGCTTAATTAAGCAGCCGTCCAACTAGGTAGGACCACGGACCTGGATTGGGCGTCGATTAGTGGTGAACGTCACCGCAAGGCGCCTCCCGCGCGGATGATGTATAGGAGGATACCAAGTCTTTTTGCTTGTTTGTCAGCGACTGGATGAGGGAATGTTAAGGACAAACTGCACTCGGAGATGCCTATGTGAATAGATTTTCGGACAGGAGTTCGATTCTCCTCGCCTCCACCAAAATCAAAACGGTCGAACACCGTTCAAATCCGCAGTATCGCGGTATATAAAAGCACGTTCGGTATCGTGCTTGACACATCGGGGTACGATACCGAACAAAGCGGCCTTGATTGTCCGCCCACTTATGCAGCTATTCAAAGGTGGATAGAGGACAATCACGGGGTCAAAGTCAGCAAGTCCAGCGTCACGATGGTAAAGGACAAATGCGGAGCCTCAAAACTTGATTTTAAGGCCGGGAAGGAGCCGAAAAGCGGTATCATAAAGACGGCAAAGGAAAAGCTTGTTTTAGAGGCATTTAGGGCGTTAGGCGTTGTATAATGCCCTTGGTACTGGAAAAGTGATAGGCCGGGAGGTAGAAACTACCTCCCGGCTTTGCTTATACTATGGCTTTGCACATTTTCAGCATGGTTTTTGAAGCACCAAAAAAAGTGTTACAAAAAAGTGTTGAGGATTCAACACTTTTCGATAGTCAGCGAAAAAAGTGTTACAAGCCGTTACACCTTATGTTACACTTTTTGAACCGAAAACCCTTGTGCCGCAAGGGTTTTGAGCCAATGCACATTTTTGTAACGCCTGTAACCATTTTTTTAGAGAGCTTCTACCATTCTAAGAAAAATTCGCATTTTTTCTTAAATATCCCCTTGAAACCGTTGTGGCTGTAAGGGATAATTAAACTCTGATAAGTCAACGCGTGCGATAGATATTGAGGGCTTGTCAACTGAAACGGCGTCGGGGCGGTCCCGGTGGGCCGGGGTGCTGCATGGGAATAATTAAGGGGATAATTAAAAATATTTTAATTATCCCCTTACAGAAGAAGGACGGGCTTACGCCCGTCCCCAGATTATTTTTTATATTTTCTATCACGCTCATGCTGGCTTAACTCCGAATCTATACTATCCTTGAAGTATTTATATGCTAAGGCATAATGTTTGTTTGAGGTAATCATATCTACAGAGGTTATCTCTCTGTTTCTGATTTTTTCTTCCAGTTCTTCACGAAAAAGGTGGGC
>CAJUMG010000006.1:6297-8302 GCA_910587335.1 uncultured Oscillospiraceae bacterium | reverse complement strand
TTTTCCTTCATTCCAGCAGATACGCTTTTTAGCTTGCTCCGGTATGTAATAAACACTTCGTCGTATTTGTCAAATTTTGCTATTTCCTCATATGTAAGCTCCCCATTTTTCAGCTTTCTTTCGGCTTCCTTATAAAGGCTTCTAAGCGGTATTCCACCCTTTTTTGCCACAAGCTCCCTTGCTTTTAGCCACGCCTCCTCATGCTGCTTGAAATAAATCGTGTAATCAGTTCCGGCAAGCGTTACCACATCTTCTGGGCGATATTGAATCTTTTTTTCATATTTGATATGCGTCAGATAAGAACACATATTTTCAAACTTACAGCCTTGTTTGGGCTTTTCAATAACTTCCTTGGGAACGCCGAGATATTTTGCAATATTTCTCAGTGTGGCCCCGTGGGGTTTGGATTCAAATTGAATAGCAATGTGATAATGCTTTTTGGCTTCGTCAACACTCTTGTGATGTTTTTTTGACTCTGAATCGGTCTCTTTCTCGCCCTCGTGTTCTATGGCGTACATTGCTTCTATTATTGGGCCGTTGCGCTCTATGCGCCTCTTAATGACTTCCGCAGTTGCTTTGCAGTTCCCCAGCGCGGCAAGTTCTTCCTGCGTCCAGTTTTTGTAATGTGCGGGGTCATAATCGCTTACAATCATACATGTGGATAATTTAGGTATGTCTCCCATTTTATTAGCCTCCTTGTAATGTTTTTTGTAGGATTGGTTTCCCCTACCTCCGGGGAAACCAATCCATATCGTCATGCTGATTTTCTAACTGGCTCTGCGCTGCTTCATCATCCGCTTTCCGGAGCATTGCATCCAGCTTCGCCATGCCGGTTAATTTGCCCTTCTGCGGGGCTGTCGCGCTCTGTACAGGCTGTTTCGGTTCAGGGGTACTATCCGTACCCTCCGCCGCTTTGGGCGGTGTTGTAGCCGTTTTAACGGGCTGTACAGGGATAGGTGTTTCTGCTTTGGCTTCCCGGCGTGTGGAAGCAACCACGGCATTTATCCTATCTACCACCGTCCAAATATCTACAGGCGTCCTTGTCGGGAAACCTTCCGCTTCCGGGCTACCATTCACCGGGGCCGGGGTTGCCGCTTCCGTGTGCAATTCTCTTTCCTGCGGCCTGTCGGCGGTGCTGTGCGGCTCCATCTGCTTTTCCCGCAGCTTTTCCCGTAGCGCGTCCAAACCGTAAGCCTCTCCTAGCCTAAAAGACCGCGCCTTATACTTCCTGCCCGTGGCCTCCATATCATCGGGAAGGTCTACAAGCTCATAGGTAAGATACCTGCCATGCTTCTTAGAATTATGGTATACGGCTTCTACTCCTTCATCCTCCAAGGCATCCAAAAAGTCATCTTCTGAATCGGCGTTCTCCATAGCAATCCGAACCCGCTCGCGTAAATCGTCCTTCCAGCAGTACACCACCGCGCCACCGTTCTTTGCGGCTTCTTCGTTTTCCTCCCGAATCCTGCGCTCGTTCTGTGAAACCTTTTCCTCTGCCTTTTTCCCGAAATCCAGCTTGATATGCCTACCCGCTACCCGGTTGAAATTGTCCATGACATACCTGAACTTGGTCTGCTCGTCCGTACAGCCCTTGTATTCCAGACTGTCAACATTGCTTACCAGAATATGGGCGTGGAGCTTTCCGCCCTTACCGTCATTCTGAATAAAGATAGCCGCTTTCCTGTTGGGATAGGCTTCTTCAACAAACTCCTGCGAAATTTCCAAAGCCAAATACGCTAAATCATCGTCATGTGGGTCAATCTCATTCTCGCTGAACGAAACAGTAACCCGGCGAACCTGACACTTGTTTTTCCGAGAGGCTTGCGTCCAATCTTCCTCCATCTGTTCCTCAAAGGGTATCACTTCATCGGGCAGCATTCCAACGCCGCCGATCAGAACATTGCGCTTTGCGTGTCCGTTGTGGCCCCGTCCGTTTCCCCGCGCATACTGAATAGCGGCCCTGCCGTTTCTTGTGTGGGAAATTCTGGTATACGCCATGACGTTT
>CAJUMG010000006.1:0-6284 GCA_910587335.1 uncultured Oscillospiraceae bacterium | reverse complement strand
ATCATCTCCCTGATGTTGATTTGACCGTTGTTAAATTTATTTTGCAGGTTTTTCAATTTGACTTCCTGATTGTAATTTACTCCTATGCGGTGAAGCTCTGTCCTTATCCCCGACAGTTCCGTACAGGCGTTCAAGGTTGCTTTCTTTATGGCTTCGCCCTGTTCCTTGTCTACATACTGCACGCTGTCAAGATACTTGTCCAAATTGCCATCAACGGCACGCCGTATCATTTCCGCTGTGGAACATCCGTTTCTTTGCGCCAGATTGTCAAATTTTTGTTTGGTTTTAAGGGGTAAACGGATTGTGACCTGTACCAGCTCATTTTCATTTTCCATTTTTTTCCTCCTTTCCGAGTGGGATTACAGAGAACGCAGAAAAACCCGACATTCCCTGTGGAATGTCGGGCTTAAATGACGGAAACATTTCAGCGTTTGACATTACAGGGTGCTATCTGGTTTCTCTGTAATCGCTCTCTGTAATCAAACGCTGTAACCGCTCTCTGTAAGGCGGTTTTGCTCCTGCTTACGCAGTTCGCGCCGCCTACTGTTACTATAGCATAACTCCCCATATGTGTCAATAGCAGCTTTGCGGAACAGGGGCAATGCAAGTAATGTGTTGAGAGGCGCGCCTCTCTCAACACCTACTTGCCGGGGGCAACTCCGTTTCCCCTCGGAACCCCTTCCTTTTTCGCGGAAATGCCCTATTGCATTCCCGCGAAAAAAGCTGTATAATGTCAGCAGACAACAAAAAAAGGCAGGCCGGAAAGGTGTTCCCGCACCCGCCCGGCCCTATGCAGGAGAATGCGTCTCTCCCACACAGCAGATATAACTGCGCCTGTTTTTCATTATACCCTTTCCCGTGCGTTTTATCAAGGGGGGAAATGAGGCTGTGCGTTTGTAGCGGTGTAGGGAATTGTAAATCCCTGTGCCGCTTTTGTTGTCTCACGGGAAAGCCAACGGGGGACGGGAAAGGAAGTACCACCCCCAACGGCTGACCGTTGGGACAGGTTTTAAGCCGTTCTGAACGGTAAAAAACGTACAAAAAAACGTATGGAGAGGGTAAGAACATGAAACGAAAAACAATCGCGCTTTTGTTGGCACTGATGATGTGCCTTTCCTTGCTGTCTGCCTGTGGAGCGGACAGCAAGCCGGACGGGGAGCCGTCCACTGCCACAACAACACCCAGCCCAACGGAGCAACCAGCGGACGAGAACAAGGAGCAGCCGGAGGAAACGGAAGAACCCGCGCAAAAGCCGGAAGAATCCGAGGAACCCGCGCAGGAAACCCATGCGGGAACAGAGTTCCTTGCTCTTTTGCAGGAGGAATGGAGCAACGGATTTTTCGAGGGTGAAGGACCGAGACACACCTACAATGATGCGGTCAGGCAACCTTTTATTTACAAGGGAGTTGTCTACATGCACAAAGTGGGTGGGTCTAATGCCGATTTCCGAAATTCTATTTATTCCTATGATATTGCCGCGAAAGAATATAAAGAATCTGTTTCAACGACTTTAAATAGCAGCAACGGCAATATCTTTTTTATGGATGGGAGCTTTTATTATATAAACGTAACGGCACCCAATGAGATAGATTCCAAAAGCGTAAGATATGATTGTAATGGCGAGCTTCTCGGTTCGGTGCAGCAGCACATCGGGCACATCTTTTTTGAGAAAGGCATATTGCGTCCTAATTACGGATGGGGGGATGATCTCAAGCCGGGTTCTCTCTGGTCTTATGAGCTTGAAAAAATTGCGGAGAGTCCCATCCCGCAGCGTGAAGTTGAACACGGGCTGAAAAAGGATGTAGATATGGGGCAGGACCAATTTTTTGCCGCTGACGGAACACTGTACGCAAGAGGTTACGACCATTTTTACCGGCTGAATACCGATACTTACCAATGGGAAGATGCTGGCGACGCTCCGCAGATTCCCGATGTCGGCATTTTTTGCGGAAAGTATGCAACAAAGAATGGGAAGGTTTTTGACCGTGTCACAGAGGAGCAGGTTTTTGAATACGGTGAATTATATCCTGCGGCGTGTGGAGACTGGGCCGACCCTCAATTGTGCTACTTTGGCGGCGATAAATACCTTGGGTGCAAAGATGGGGAATACAGATGGGTAAATCTTAAAGATTTAAGTATGTCAGACCCCTTACCCTTCCCGGATGTACACGAAAGCCAGCTTACCGTTTTGAATGATACCTATTGCGTATATAATGATGAATACGGCTGGTTCCTGTGGAATTACAATGACGGAACCGAAGAAACCATAGTTTTATTTGATAAATAAACTGCGTCTGCGCCCATCAGGCTTTATCTGGTGGGCGCGTTTTGTTGTTTAGAAAGTCAATATAACTAATTCATGAAAAGTTAATGAATATATCATCAAAATAGATTGACAAAATATTATTTTGATGGTATATTATTATTGTCAGGATAACTATAGTTTATTTGATTTATTGGGTGGTGTCTATGGGAAACTATTACAGCTATATGCGGATTTCAACCGATACGGAGCGGCAGAACTTTGCCAGACAGAAAAAGGCTTTGGAAAAGTACGCCGAGGAACACGGGGTAAAATATGTGATACCCTTTGCCGAAGAAAAGTCCGCAAAAAGTTTTGAGGACAGGGAACAGTTTAACGCGCTCGACACGGTATTACAAAGCGGTGACACCGTTGTTTTTAAGGATTTGTCGAGATTCACACGGGAGGCCGAGAACGGCTATAAAAAGTATATGGAATGGCTGGGACGGGGTATCAATATTGTGTTTCTGGACAATCCCACCATATCAAGCGACTATATCCGGCAAATGATGAATACAGCGGAAAGTCAGGATTTAGTCACAAAAACCGCTATGGAGGGAACAATTAAGCTGCTTTTGATTGTGGAGCTTGACCGGGCGGAGCAGCAGCGGCGGTATATCTCCAAAGCCATCAAGGACGGGATTGCCGCAAGCGATAAGCGGAACGGACGGAAAAAGGGCACGTTGGATAAAATGACCGATGATTTAAGGCATGATTTAGAGTGTTATATGCACGATAGGACGATTACGCAGAACTCCATTATGAAAAAGCATGGTATCAGCCGGAACACGCTGAAAAAATATGTGGCGGTAATCGCGGGGGAACAGAGCGCGGATAAGGGCAAGTAGCACCATGCCGAAAGGCTGTCAAGGCACCGGCTACGCCTCGCCTGCGGCGGCCTTGACAGCCTTTCGGCACAGTGCTTTTGGGTAGTCAAGAGGTGCTGGCGCACCTCCCGGCCAAGGAGGCCCAACCAAAATTTTGATACTTACGAAAACGACAAAACATGAAAGGAGCAGACAGCAATGGCCAACAGGATGAAAAGTTTTCAGAGAAATCCGGGGAATGTGGCTTTTTGCTACTACCGCTATAGCTCTGACGCACAACGGGATGCGTCAATAGACCAGCAACGGCAAGCCGCCCATGAGTACGCAGAGCAACACGGCTATATCATCCCGCCGGGCTGCGAATTTGAGGACAGGGGTATCACTGGAACCACAATGGAGAGGCCCGGATTGCAACATATGCTTTATGAAGCAAGGCATAAACGTCCCGCCTACTTGATTCTCTGGAAGGTGGACAGGCTTTCCCGTGATATGCATGATACATTTATCATTGATGCACAGCTTCAGGAGGTAGGCGTACAGCTTGCCACTGTTGCAGAATCGCTCCCAGAAGATGAAGGTATGCGCTATGCGATGCAAGGGTTTTATGCTGCCATGGCTCACAGCTATGTTGTAGGGCTTCGTTACAATATAATGAGAGGGCTAAGCTATAATGCTGAAAACGCACTATACAACGGTGTGAAGATTTTAGGCTATAAAGGAGAGCCAGACAAGAAATATGAAATCGACCCCGACACCGCGCCTATTGTGAAGAAAATCTTTACTGATTATGTGGAGGGTAAGCCCCTTCAAAAGATTGCGAACGAGTTAAACGAAAGCGGCCTTAGAAGCACACAGGGCAATCCGTTTGTGGTGAACTCGTTAAATAAGATTCTCCGCAACAGGGCCTATATTGGTGAATATCGGTGGGGGGAGTATGTTATTCCGGGGGGAATGCCTCAAATTATTAGCGTTGAACTGTTTGAAGCTGCCGACAAAAGGCTTGAAAAGAACAGGCGGGGAGGAAGAAAGCCGAGCCAAGAGGAAATTGATTTTTGGCTCACAGGACATATTTATTGCGGTGAGTGCGGGGCTCCCTTTCATGGAATCTCTGGAACAAGTAAAACTGGAAATATCTATTACTATTACTCATGTTTGAACCACCAGAAGAAAAAGTGCAAAATGAGTAATCAGCGGAAAGAGAAGCTTGAAACAATCGTGAGGCATGTCCTTGACCGAATGATAGAAGATTCTGCGTTGAGGTTATTTATCGCGAAACTGTGTTTTGACTATTACGAGGATAGCAAAAGTGATGATAAGGGGGCATATCTGGAATCCCTCAAAAGTAAGCTGAAAGATGTTGAGGGTAAATTACAGAACTTTGTGAAAGCCATTGGCGCAGGAATTTTCAATGAAACAGTCCAGCAGGCCATGAGCGAGTTAGAGAACCAAAAGCACCTTTTGACAGAGCAGATTGAAGCGGAAGAACTTCGGGAAAAATTCGATATAAAACTTGATGATATTGTGAAATTTTTTGAGAGCTTCGTTGGAAATCTGGACAACAAACAGTTGCGGGATTATGTCCTTGATATTTTCGTTGACAAGATATATGTTTACAAGGAGAAAATGGTTATCACGTTCCATTTCACGGATGATAAACAGGAATTGTCTTATGAAGATACTCTTGAAATGGTAGAGAATCACAAGTATCTGATGGATTGCGTGAATGACCCGGAGGCGCACACTACCGATAGTCCGGCGGCAGCAAAAATGATGGAAAGCATTATCAGTGTGGGAGGCACAGACCCCGATTTTTTTCCGTAAGGTGTTCGACTTCTTCTGATTTTTTTCCACCAAAAGGACATTGGACGAACACCTATTATTTCAAAGGCGGCTTTGCCGTTTGGGTGTGGCTCTGATGTCAAAACGAACAGCGGAGGTCAAGGTTTTTGCCTTGGCCTCCGCTGTTGCTATGTCTGTTAGTCTTTGCCAGCCATATTGCTCCGGGCCTCCTGCCACTCGGCAAACTCTTTTCCCCCTGCTTGCTGTCAATTTTGTCCGCAGGACATTCAGCGATTTTGTTCTGCGCCGTTGGACGGCACTCCGGGACAGTCCCA
This sequence comes from uncultured Oscillospiraceae bacterium, assembly GCA_910587335.1. Taxonomy (GTDB): domain Bacteria; phylum Bacillota; class Clostridia; order Oscillospirales; family Ruminococcaceae; genus UBA3818. Next base: position 1,041 of record CAJUMG010000006.1, on the reverse strand, counting down.
GGACCTCGCCAATTTCACTGTCCGTCAAATCCAGAACCAGGCGCAAAATCAAAATGCTCGGTTTCTGCTCCGGCAGACTGGTAAAGGCGTCGGCAACCTGTTCACGGCTGTCTGGCAGGTCGTAGCCGCAGATAGCTGTTGCTGGGGTAACTGTCCGTTGAACACAGCTTGTCCATACTCGTGGCCGCAGTTTTCCAGGGCGGGGAACGGGCTTTTTTCTTTTGCTGCCGTGCACAGTTTTTTTAGATATTTACTGTTTCAGCAGATATTACCGCAAGAAGCTCATAACCAGCGCCAGGGTGACAATCCCCAGCATCATCAGCAACAGCAGTACGCTGACGATGGTAGATGTGATATTGACAGCACTCCGGCTTTCCTCGCTTTTTACGCAGATTACGGAGAGCAGCAGGCCCACCAGCGCAGACACGATGTTGACAATCGCCCAAACAGAGCGCACCCCATCCGGCAGGGTAACCTTGAGGAACACCGGGACGAGCGTTGCCAGCGGGAGCAGGCTAACAATCAGCGCGGCCAGACTGAGCTTTTGGAGTTTTTTTGTGAGTTCCATGCGATTACCTCATTTCTTTCCTTCCAAATTGAGTAGCAGCCAGGGCAAGAAGCAAAGCAAATACTGCGATTGCACAGGGCAGAAACGGCATTAGAGAAAATGCGGCGTCGGACGTTTCCGCTGTGAAGTCATGCAGGGAGCAGGACACCAGATAGCCGCTGTAACAATAAGGATAGGCAATCCAAAGGGGCGTGTTGGCAACCAAAACGCCGGGGATGACCAGCAGCAGGTTCAGTCCCACGGAAAAAAGCGGCTTTTCAAACAGCACCGTAATGGCCCACATCGCCGCCAAGCTGGGGAGCATGGTAAGGAACAGCCCCACGCACCATTTCAGCAGATACAGGACAGGTAGGGTTTCTGTGATGTCCATTGCCGCTGTCGCAATCAGACCGGCGGCAATAAACACCGCCAGAAAAACCACCATCTCCATCAGAAGATAAAACATCAGGACAAAGAATTTTGCTAGGGAGAGG
>CAJUMG010000005.1:99435-113644 GCA_910587335.1 uncultured Oscillospiraceae bacterium | reverse complement strand
TGGTGTAGGTGCCGTTGGCCGATTTCGAAGCCAGCTCTACCATACGGTTCAGCATGTCGTGTACTTCGTTCAGGTTTCCTTCTGCAGTCTGAATCAGGCTGATGCCGTCCTGCGCGTTGGCAGAAGCGGTCTCCAAACCGGTGATCTGCGCTTTCATCTTTTCGCTGATCGCCAAGCCTGCAGCGTCGTCGCCTGCACGGTTAATGCGGAAACCGGAAGACAATTTCTCCAGGGATTTAGATACCGCGCTGTTGTTCATGCCCAGCTGACGGTATGCGTTCAGTGCCATTGTGTTTGTTCTTACTACCATTCCCATGGTGGAACCTCCTTGTAATTTGCGGCTTCATCCTTGAAGCCACGCTTTTTATATTTCCAAGTTCCGCCCCTCGCGGGCCCTGCAAGGGCCGGAACCGAAAACCAATTTTGTTTTCAATTACTATATTCGTAGTTCTCCCTAAAAACTAAAGCACCATTTTGGCAAATTTTTTCTCTTTTTCGTAAATACTTCGAAAAAACGGCCGCGGGTCAGGATTTTCCACCGACCACACAGCCGTAAAGCCTCACTATTCTATTTGAGCGAGCTCCTCCACAACGGCCCATAGCCCACTCAGACGCGCCTTTTTGCCGAAGAACAACGCAAAAACCTTCCCATACCTTCGGGCTCTTATTTTAGTGCCGGGGATTCTCCTTCACAACCTTGGCAGCCTTGGTCAAAGCGGCCATAATGTCGGTCCGGTGCTGATTGCGCAAAATAAAGGTTTTAGAATAAACCTCACCCTTTCGGGTGGCGACATATTTGGGAGGCAGTTGATTTAAAGCATAGGCAATCATGTCGTTGCGGCAATCGTCACAAGTGCAGCAGTCCAAAGAAGGCTTTAATCCGTCGAACTCCTCTTCGATCAAATCTTCCATCACGTTCTTATATTCTGGCATCCCAATCATCCTTTCTGATTTGTGCCAAACGGAGAAGTTATCTTCCGTTTATTAGCTGTTTTTTGTAGTTTCGGTAAACGTTCACCACTTCCCGCTCATACTCCACCCCAAAAAACGATGGTATGAGGTAGGTAAATACATAATCCAAATCCTCTGACCGGCTGATGGCCAGCATCGCCTCTGCAATCACGACCTGGTTTAGAAATTGGTTGTTGTTGGCCACCCGTTTTGAAGAGAGAATAAAGTTGTAGAGCACCTGACGGATACTTTCTTCGTTGGCAACCTCTACCACAAGATTGACCGCCTTGCGCAAGAATGGGTCGGGGAATCTTGCATAATCGTTGACCATATCATCCATTTTCAGCAGTCCCTCGCTGCGTGCCGCAAAGGCCAACTCCACCAGCTGATGAACCGTTGGCAAAGTCTCGCGCTTCCCTTCGCGGGTACATTGAATCTGCTGCGCGAAATATTCGGCGCTCATTGTATACTGCATAAAAATCCTCCGTCTTAGCGATCTAATTCCGCGCGGTCAAATTCCGCTGCACCGCGGAACCAGGCGCACAGCGAAGTCCTGGTCTAATCTGGCGGCTATTTGCCAATTTCCAACGCCTTAAGCGCCAAAGATTTGACCAGTGAAAGGGCCGTCAGATTCGCCGAATAGGAGTTAGAAGCTGCCATAAGATCAATCCGCTCCTCGGTAGAATCGACGTTGGGCATCATTACATAGCCTTCCTCGTTTGCATCAGGATGGGCGGGATCGTATACCGGAATAAAGTCCCGCTGGCTTTCCACCACCTGGGTTACCCGAACGCCGCCCCCTTCTACCTTGGCTTGTTCATTTTGCAAAGCGCTGGCAAAACTGACCCCCCGCTCCTGAAAGATCACCTGCTTGCGGCGGTAAGGCTCGCCAGCAGCGGTGCGGGTGGTGTTGACGTTCGCCAGGTTCTGCAAAGCTACATCCATGCGGAAGCGCTCAGCCGTCAGGGCGGATCCGGTAATATTCATCGAATCAAGTAGCGACATAATATACTATCCTTTCTGTTATTTAGCCGACTGGTTCATCACATACCGAAGATTGCTGAACTGTCCGCTGATTTTCTGGTACAGATAAAGCTGTTGAACATAGTTTTGATACAGCTTCAGGCTTTCCGTATCCGCATCCACATTGTTTCCGTCCGGGCGGATGGATGTAGCGTCGTCGGTGTAAATATGGGCCTTCAGGTCATACTTGTTTTTGGACTCACTGAGTAGATTGGAAAAACTCACCGATTTGGCCTTGTAGCCAGGGGTGTCCAGATTTGCCAGATTGTGCAGAATCGTTTCTTGCTGAAGGGCAAGACCATTGAGTCCGCTGCGCATAACGGCAAACTGCTTGGAATCAAAAAACATTTTGTTTCCTCCTAACTTTCTGTTCGGACTTCTATCTGTGCCTCTGTCGGGATCTGGGCGTCCTCCGGCAAAAGCTTTGCCAGTACGACAAACCGATGATCCGTATCATTGGCGCCAAAACTGCTGGTGCAGGTGGAGAGAATCAGGACATGATCCTGATCTCCCACCGTCACACCATATTCATATAGGGACTTTTCCATCGCCGCTGCCGCCATTTGCTCAATTCCTTCTGGCGGATCCGGCGAAATAAAGCTTTCATTGAGTTCGGTATATAATACTGCGAAAACCTCCCAGTACATAAAACCATCCAGCGTAGAAAATTGTATCACCGGCGTTTCCCTGGCAAAGTCTGGATCGGTAAAATGATACAATTGGGAAAATCTCGGCCCTTCCGGATTGTCTTTCAGGTCACTGTGTCCATAAATGATCGTGTTTGGACTCAGCTCCTCCCGGGGACCAACTGAACATTCATAATCCACAAAATAGCAGCCGTAAATGTCATATTCCCGGCGTTCATCCTGCCGCAAATAAAACGCATTGTCATAGGACTGGAGAACGCTGTTGTTAATCTTCGTTCCCGGCACCCAGAGCCAACCCACTGTATCCCGGTTCTTGCCGGTTTCGTAATCCAGCATTTCCAGCATATCTGCCTGGGTTTTGGCCTGATCGCGTACATCGGCATTTTTCGGCTTGCTGACCTTCTCCGCAATGCTGCTGGGCTCTACCGCCTCCTGGATTGGGTCTTCCATAAACAGGAGAACATAAACAGCTGCACCTATTAGCAACCCCAATGTCAACACTACCCCAAATACCAGCAGGACTTTTTTCAAAATCTTACCTCCCGCAAACCAGTGTATGGATTCGTCTTTCCGCCGGAGCCAAGCGCGTCAATGGCACTTGACAAATCTTCTGATCCTACAATTCGATGATATGGCGTAACAATGTAGGTCGAGAAGTGGTCAACCCTTACCGCAATGGTCCCTTGTCTATTGCTTTTGACCGATCCGTAATAGTCAATACGATCCCGTTCTTCATTATAGTAATGCCAATACAGCGTGCTGCTGCCATATTTGTTCCCCAGATTCAGATGCAGAATTGCAGGACCCGGCAGAGGCAGCGGGCCTTCTTGTGAACCGTCGTGCTCAAAATAAACGAAGACAGCCCGGTTGATTATGTCACCATTACCGGAATAGGCATCCATCAAGCTATAAATCTCCGGAGAATTCGGCGAATCAAAGGACATTCTAAAATCATAAACCTGCGTCTGCGGTACAACACGGTTAATGTCCGACGCTTTAAATTCCAGCGAATAATCATTTCCCTGGAAAATAATCGTCTTTTCGGGGTAATCCCGCAGTGTGTTAAAGACGCTGGCGCCGATACGCGGATAGTCCGCGATCATGACAGTGATGACGTCGCCGGAATTCTCATAATCAACCTGTTCCGCTTCTAAAGGCGTTAAGTTTTTGAGTTTTCCTTCCTCGTTGCGGTAAATCTTCAAAGTATAGTTTTTCGTAACGGTTCCATCTGGAGAGGTAACCTCAATGGTGACAGCATTTTCTCCATCTACCAGCGCCAAAGCATAGTTGCCGTTGTAATCACCAATCTCTTTGCTACCTGCAAGAACCCGCATAGTCGCCAATGGGTCTGATAGACGGGGAGAAATGTCCACCGACCAGGTCTGTTCGGTCACAGCAACCTCATATTCGGTAACCGCCGACTGGAAATCCGGGGTCATCTGGCCAGGCTTTACGGTCAAAGACTTCAAATCCGCATTGTTGGTTTTTTCAATCAGATTCTGATTGGTAAAATCAATAACGTAGGTTATTTTTGTCACACCGTCCTGGGCAGTGACTTCAATTCCAACCTTTTGATGCTCCTGAATAATCTCAATCAAGTCAGAAGGTTTTCCGCTTTCCACCGCCTGAATTACCTCGAACTCACCATTGTCCGCCACATATCCAATCCGGATCGTCGCTCCCGCGTGATTGGCTGTCGCCGTTATAATCACGCCTTCCGCACCCTCTTGGACCAAAGCCGAATAATCCGTTTTATTCGAAACAAATATCGGGGAGAACTCCTCCGCGTTATCCACCTTCAGTCCCTTTAACCGGGCGTCATTACTGGGCATATCCCTTGTAAAGGTAATGGAATAGGTTTTCTGGGTTTTCCCATCCTCCGCCGTAACAATCACATCGAACTGTTTCGGAATACCCGGATCAAACAGCTTAAACACCTTAGAGGTTTTTCCGCTGGCGATAATATACGGCAGAACCGTGTCTGTTGTACTTCCCTGTTCATTGATCTGAACAGTCGCCCACATATGATTGGTATTGGGCGTAAAGCTCACTCCTGTGGTTTCGTAAGGCACCTGTAGGGTATAGCTGGTCTCATCCGGATGAAAAGCAAAGGTCTTGATCTTGTTTCCATCCTGATCCTGCAATTCCAGCGTTTTTAACAGCGCGTCGTCGCTGGCCGGCTCCCGCCGCACACGCAGCTCATACTCGCGGGTATCCGTCTCGTTTTCCGCGGTTATTACAATATAAAACGCATGATAGCCAATTGCTTTAATCGTATCGTCATCGATTGGCAAAACATCTATTTCAGAGGTCCATGCGCCGATTTTCACCTCGCCCTGACTCATCTCGTACACAAGCCGGTCCTTATTCAGCGAATAAATCTGAATATTAGCGACATTGATGTCGCTCGGGGTAAGGTTCAGCTTAATGGACTTTGTCTGATACGGAACATCCGCCGTATAGGTAAGCGTATCCGCCTTAAAGCCCGGTTCGTAGGAGATATTTTCCTCATCCGCATTACCTACCAACAATCCGCCTAAAGTGGCATCCGTATTCGGATCAAGCCGGCGCATATGTACGATGTAGGTGCGGCTGGTCACTCCATCCTCCGCAAGCAAATCAAAGGTCAGGTCCAGGATACCATCCTGCGCCTCGGTGAATTTGGCCTTTAAATCGTTTAACCACTGCTTATCCTGGTCGTACTGGTTGCTTCCCACCAGCTCCGGAACGATTGTCGGCCCCTTAGCCCTTGCATGGTTCTTCTCTGCCCGAACACGCAGCCGGTTGGTAGAATAGGGAACCTCAATCTGATATTCCAAAACCTCCGGATCAAACTGGGAAAGCAGGTTATTTGCCATCTCGCTGTCGTCCTCATAGTAAATCCCCAAGGACTTTAGGGTAGCGTCACTGCTGGGCAAATCCCGCACAATCTCCAGCGTGTAGGTGCGCCAGAATGCCGGACGCGGATCCTGACAGGGGACTAATACCTCTAACGTAAAGACCCGATTCACCTCTTCAAAGGGGATAGCAATACTCGCATTCTGATCAAAAACCTCTATAGGGTCGCCAATCTGCTTATGATTGGTGTCATAGCGAGTAATAGTAATCGGTTTATCCGAGCCTTTTCCATCGTGGAGGAAGGGAGTCAGGGTAATCTCTTCAGATTTCCAGGGCAGATGAATTCTTCCGTCTATGCCGCTGTACTGGTATTTCTCCCGCTCAAAAGGATATGCAATCTCCTCTCCCTCCTGGTCGATGATCTTCAAAGCGCTCAGCGTGCTGTCCTGGCTGGGTGTATTATCATCTATCTTAAGCGTAATTTGGAATTTTTTTGGATTCGCTGTGTCCACCTGACCATTCCGGCCAACCAGGAAGAAGTTGATAGTCAGTGTTACCTCCTGTACTCCGGCCCCGGTTGGAAGCTGCTGCGCAATAATCGAAAGATCTATAAGCCCCGCCGCTTCACTGGTCGAGTCCTTCTGGGGATTTTCTAATTCTGCGCCTGGCGTATACTTTTTCGGCTGATCGGAAGAACCAACATCTCTCGTCTGCAGCTCCACCGCGTTTTTGGCAACGTCGTCTTTACCGCTTACGGTTATACTGACATATTTGGCCCAACCGTTTTTAGCGCCCATGTTCAGCTGTAAATTATACTGATAGGGTCCCGCCGGTTCAATATCCATTTCCGGAATGTCGCCCTTATAGGCATCCATCGTTTTCGGCGTTTTGGGAAGATCGGTGGTTTTCTCGTCCTCTGGCGCATCCGGATCGGTGACAGGGAAGATCTTTTCTCCGTCCTTGCCAATCTCGCTGACCTGGGTTGCCCCTACTGGCTTGCCGTAACCCCGAATCGTCACCGGCCTCTCGATGGTTCCTGTGTTGGAGGGCTGCCAAACACCGCTGCCCTCTTTGGTTTCATAATAGACCTTTGCGGTCAGCTTACCTGTGATGTCATCCTCTTTCGCCTGAACCGTTACCTCTTTCCAGTCGGTATTCCCCCCCCCCACAAGCATCGCGCTCTGATTCGCAGGATCATCCGCCACCCAGTCCCATTCAATCTTAAACCGAGCGTTATATTCACGGGTAAACTGACGCAGCATAAAATTGCCGGTAATATAGCCAAAATCGTTGTTGCTATTGAGCATATAAGCATAAAGCTTTGCTTTCTGCTCGTCGGTCAGCTTTTCCCAGTCAATTTCATTGCCACCACTGTCTTTGAGGCGAGAACCAGAAGCATTGACCACTCTCGTTTCAATTTCGTTCATCGCCGCCTGAGGGGTATAAACCGTCAGCATAATCGGGTTGGATTGAGGCAACTGGAAGTCCAGCCGAAAGGTCGTTCCCTTGCGGATATAGTTATCCGTCGGCTGGGGAATCTCATTTCCTTCGTCATCCAGAATCGGCTTTCCTTCGTCATCTGTCTGAACACTATATTTCAGCTTCGAATTTAAGGTCAGCTCAATGCGGTTATTACCCTTCGAAATTCGAATACGTACCTCTTTTATCTGCTTTTTTGCGTCCTGGGAATAGCTGAGTACAGCTACATCGCCGCCATCAAACTTTTCAAATGAACCGCTGGCGCTGCCTGGTACTACCTCAAACCGGGGTTCCTGGTTCAGCTTTTCCGCCGAGGTACAGTTCAGCGTGATGGAACTGAGCATTGTAATGGCCGAAGGCGTATCTGACCGAACGTCGCTGGTAGCCTTACCGCCATTCTTGTTTTCCTCCCACAAAATACCTTCAGCCGTTACAGCATAATACTGGCCGATAATATTGTAGTCACCGGAGGTAGCCGGATCCGTTGTGGGGTCATACTGTGATCCTTCTGTACCGGTCCCCGGGTCAAACGCTTCGCCAACCGTAATCGAATCCTTGTTTACTGTAATACCTGCTGTATAATTTTTGCCTTCCTCATTATTTTTAATCGCCATACTCTCCCGAACATAGGTTTCGGTCGTTGGAAACTTCTCTAAAAAGTCAATGCTGCGCCCTGTGATGATCGAAGCCTTACCCGAGTCCCCATCGTCTCCCGCAACAAAAGAGAGCGTTGGTTTGGCGGAAGCGCCGGTATTGGTCCCCGCTGCTTCTGCTTGTATCGAACTAAGCGGCAAAAATGTAAATACCATCGATGTCGCTAATAAAAATGACTGAATTTTTTTGAATTTCATTGTAACCTCCGATTTGCATCCTAAGCCGCCAACTGGAAAGAGGCTCTGTTACCATGACGTTATTCAAATTTGGTAGGCATTCTCTTTGTCTCACTAAAAGCTTGTGCCTGTGCCCTTCCTCCAGTTTTGAAAGGCACGCAATATGTTGCTCCAAAGATCAACAAGAATAGACCTATCCTACTAATTTTATATTCGCCCGGTTATCATGAAACTAAAGCCTGATTCAAAAATACTGGCTTCCGGTATCTTCCCTTAACACACTTAGGAAAAACAAAAAGCCAGCGAAAGCATCGTCATATCCATAACGCAGTCGCTGGCTTCTATTCCCTCTCTGGGAATCCATCATATTTTATGAAAACTCACCGATTTCCCTTCCACGGCAAGTTTTTGCTGTTTTCATACATCCGCTCCAAACGCAAACATTCAGCACGCAGCACAGTCTCTCCCTGCTTTGTAAGAGCATAATACTTTCGGCGGTTTTCTTCAAGAGTCAGCCGCACCAAACCTTCCCGCTCCATACGTAGCAGACAGTTATACACCGTTCCTCCCTGAAGCTCAACCTCTCCGTTTGTAAATTTCCTGACCCATTGAATCATTTCATAACCATGCCGTTGTCCGTCTTTCAATGACAGAAGTATGTAGAAGCTTGTCTCTGTCAGCGGAGGCGATGCTTTGGAATCAACCTGTCTATTTCCTTTTCGGGCACCTGAAAAATTATGGTCTTGCATGAAAACAATGACTCACCTCTACATAATGAACCTATATGATCCGAAGAAAAACATGGAAACAAGTGCGGGATTATTGCAAAAAGCAGAATATTAGCTCCCTCTGGCATTTTTGTCCGCCTGGATAAATGTTTCTCTTAGATCACAAACCATAGAAAGCACTTCATCAACGATTGCATTATCCTTGTGCAGGTTCGCCTGAACAAGCTGGTGGATAAAATATTCGTATAATGCATTAAGGTTGTTGGAAATCTCATATTTAAAGTTTAGCGTAGAATCCAAATATTGGATAATCTGCTGTGCTTTTTTCGAAGCGGTATTGGCCATCTCATAATCTTTTGTATCGTTAAACTGTTTAACCGCGTTCAGCTGCTTAATCGTTTCATCAAACAGCTTGATGAGCATTTCCCCTTGGGTCATTGTCGTCACAGACTGCTGTTGATATTTTTGATACGCATTCTGATAAGCATTCGGGGTCATTTTTTCACCTCGCCTGTTTTTAATAACCCATCATTTGGGTAAGATATGCGCTTTGTGAACTCATATTGGCAATCATCTGCTCCATCGTGTTAAACTGATTCCAATACCGCGTTTTTTCCTTTTCATAGGTGAGCTTCAAAGCGGAAATTCTATTTTCAATTTCCTTTAAACGATTGTAAATCGTATTATCTTTCTCAGAAGCTTTTCCCTTTACACCTGCTATTTCCACCAGTGATCCAGGAGAACCGGCACTGGTATTGGCCGCCGCCTTAATGACTTCATTCAGTTTAACAGCCAATCCATTTTCGCTGTCTGTAAACAGCTGCATCACGCTAGAAGGATCGGTCTCTAAAATTTGGCGCAGTCTTTCTTCTCCATCGGTAGAAAATTGCAGCTGACCTCTTGTCTCCCACTCGCCAGTCTCAATTCCCAGCTCATAAAGCGCATAACGGCAGCCAGCTGGTTTTTGGTACAAAACGGTACGCATCGACTGAAGGAAACCGTCGATAGTTGAGTCGCGCCGCAAGAGACCTTCTTTTGCTTTTTCTTCCCAAAGCTCAATCTCTCTCTCGCTCATCTCTTTTTTCTGATCCGCAGTCAGCGGCGCGTAATCCCGATAATTCGCGTCTTCATTCAGATAATCGTTTAAGGTTTTCACCAGTTTATTATAAGAATCCATAAACTGCTTGATTCCATCTACAATCTGATCGGTATTGCGGGAAACCTCGATCTTTTCTGTCTCACCGGTAAAAATTCTGGCTCCACCGGTTTCAGGATCGTAGGAAATACCGGTAGCCGTCACCGGGAAACCGTCCGCTCCCTGATAGGTAATACCCGATTTTATTCTGCTTCCATCTTTATCATATAAAACGCCATCCTCCACGTACTGGCCTGGCTGTAGCAAAACCGGATTGTTTTCCGAATCCATCAAATCTCCGCTGGCAGCAGCATAAGTTCCGGTGATGCTCTGAAGACTAAAGCTCAAGCCATTTACCGAAAAAGCATTGCTGCTTCTCTCGGTCAGCATGCCATCGATTTTCACCAGGGCGTTTTCACCTTCCACAATCTTAGAAGCTGCACCCGACGCTACACCCATGCTCAGAGAATCCTTGCCAAACAGCTTCTGCATGGTATCTGCATCCCCAACCTGGACATTTGCGCCAGAACCGGTTAAAACAATCTGACCGTTTTCGTAGGTCAACTCATTGGTCAACTCTCCCAGCTGAGACAATTTGGTATCCGCAGAAAGAATGGATCCATCTTTTCCTGTCAGCCCAGTCAGCCCCAACTGACCCAAGGTAGTTTCTGCCGTGACATAAATAGGACTCTCCGCCCCGTCTGTCAATTCTGAAAGCTTGGTATCCTGTGCCAGTTCCTTTCCGTCTTTATCGTATAATTCCGTCAGTCCCAGCTGTGACAAGGTGGTATCTCCCGATAAATACGACAAATCATCGACCTTTTCGGTCAGCTCCGAAAGCTTCGTGCTGCCGGAAATCGCCTTGCCATTTTTATCATACAGCCCGGTCAGTCCCAGCTGTGACAGGGTGATATCTCCCGAAATCTCGCCTTTCGTCAGGCCAGAAACAGCCCGTGTTCCCGAAAGGAGCGCAGAATCCGCGCCACCGGCGCCGAACAGCACATTCAAAAAGTTTCCTTCCTGCTGCGTCATAGTAATCGTACGTCCCGCACCAGAATCGGTCGCTTCTAACGTAAAGGTATCCGCTTGGGTGCGATAAACCAGACGAACACCCGCGTCGCTGCTGTTGATTGCATCCATAATATCAATGAGCGTATCATTCTCTGAAAAGCTAAACTGCTCACCGTTTATTGTAAATTGGAAATGAGATCCCTGCAAACCATCGACAAAATACAGATCCTTTAAAGCGGTACCCATTTCTATCCGGTTGGACTGACCATTTCTAACGCCCAAGGCGCCAAGTAAATCCTTATCGCCATTGACCGTGACCTTACGCCCGTCTGAAACGCTCAGTTCAAAGCTGTCGCCAGAAGAAATGACCCGCACCTGATTCTTTCCATGCACATTGTCAAGACTCTTTTGCAGCGAAGTCTTGAATTTGTCCAAATCCACCGAACCATCTGCGTTCATAACATCCCGCAGATCAATTTTTACATCTTTTTTCAGATCGTCCAGCGTTACGGTAAAGCTCAGCGTCGGAGCCTCGTTCACCTTTCCAGACAAGCTGGAAGACTTTTTATCGTTGGACAGCGTAGAACGACTTCCCGCCGAAAGTCCCAAACGCTGTAGAGCAATCGCTCCAGAGTCGGTTGATACTTCGATGGTTTTCGGTGGCTCGCTGCTATCGACCAAAGAAACTGCTCCATCCCGAACAGCGACCTTTACCCCAGTATCAGAAAACGCCTCGCTCAGCTTTGCTTCAATCTCTGCATCCCGCTGAGCTGTAGAGGAAAAACGCCGAAAAGAGTTGCCATCAACAAAAATATCCCGTAAATCGGCCTCTACCGTCTTGTCCCCGACCTGGAATTTCACTACATATCCGCCATCTTCATCCATCTGCTTTTCGGCTAATTCTGTCAAAGCCTCCATATCAATCTTCCCGGCTAATTTTCCGCTGACGTTTGCGCCAGAAGATATACTGCTATTGGTGGCAAGGCGGCGCACCTCCATCGAAGTGTTGCCCGTTGTAGCTGAACTCGTCGCCGTAACTTTGAATGCTTTAGAAGCGGAGATAGCGCTCATCGCATTAAAAAAGCTTTGCGTAAGAAAATTCGTATCAGAGGTAAAGCTGAAAAACTGATTTTGAAAAGTATTGATCTGACTAATGATATCCCGATAGATTTCCTGTTTCCACTCTAGCTGCTGCTTGGTAGCATTTTGCTTGTCAATTTTGTTCTGCGTTCCAGAAAGCATCTGCTCGACCATACTCTCTGTATCCATTCCAGAAGCCAGACCGGAAAAGCCCTTGTTGCTGCTGGCCTTATTTACATATGTGCTCGTCGAATTAACATCCATGTTAAATCCCCCGTTCAAAAAGATCGTCAAAATTCATCTTAATTAAGATTATCGTCCTTTTGGAGAGAAACCAAAGTGTTTTTATGCATTTCCAAGGCGTGATCTGCTTTCCGCTGTGCCAGCGTTGGAATAAAATCTAGCCGCCTTTGCATTCGCCCCTTGATTCATCTCTTTAATCTTCTTTAACACCCGCTTTTGCTCCGTTTTTAATCTTAATGATGCTTGCCGGTCACTTTGACGCAGACGGCTGGCTACCGTTCGAATTTTTATCGCCTCTTCATAAATCGGCTGCAACCGTTCTGGAATCTCGCCGGCGTCTCCTTTTCCTGTAAGGATCAAAGACAAAAGCACTTGATCCGCGTTTTCCCGGCAAAGTGCATCCAGATTTTTTTCCAAATCATCCATTTTTTCAATCAAGCGCTGACGCTCAGATACCAAATCCTCCAGCTGCTCAATCGGACAGAAAAGCATCTGTTGCGTCGCTTCCTCAAATTGAGTCAAATATTGTTGTTTTTTCTGTAAAACCTCTTGAATTTGTAATAAGCTAGTCATTTTTTCCTCACGAATCCTTCTAACTGAATAAGAACCCTCTTGAAAAATTTGATAATTGTATTATGATAAATAGAGAAAAGCATTTTCATTGGGGAGGGTCACATTTGAGTAATGATAAACTGACAAAGAAATTTACAGCGGTTTTAAAAACGATGGAAGGCAGAATCGTTGAATATGGAACCGCCTATGTTTCTTTAAAGGATCAAAGTCTTGATTTCACAAGTGATTTTGTCCCGATTTTTAAAATGGGTATGCGCCTGAAAGTCGTCCATGTGCAAAGGGATATCGAAGTTCGCAGCTTTGAGGGCGAGGTTTATCTTTCCTCTCAGCACCTACTGCGCTTAGTTGCCATCGACGATGAAATTCTTCCAGGCGCCTCTTCGGTGGAATCCTACGATACAAAAATGGACGGACAAGCCTTTATCCAAAATCTGCCGGCAGAATCGCCAAAACGCTTTTCCTTTCTGCACAAGCAGCGTCCCGCACCATTGCCACAGTCTTTTCCCATCTCAATTTATGAGGTTTCCCTTTCTCAATTTAAGTTCACCTGTGATGTGGTGCTGGAAAAAGATCAGCGTTTTATTCTAGATGTTAAATCCCCTGTTCGTTTAAAGTCACTTCCTATGCAAATCGACCTGGCCATCACCTTCGGCGCCTCGGAAATGCATAGCTATCGCTGCAATATTTTGGATTTAACAGGATACAATTATATGCAGCTAGAAGAGTATGTGCGCAAGTTAAGCCTTGGAAGCAAAATGTTCTTGCCTTCTATTCCTGCATCCGAAGAAAAAAATCTTTGACATTGTCTATGGTAGCCGCCTGTGCCGCTGTTTGATTTTCTTTTATCGTCGCGTACAGCTCTTCTCGGAATACCTTCACATCAGCAGGAGCTGTAATTCCAATTTTCACCCGGTCACCGCTGATCTCTGTGATCTTAATTTCTATCCCATTATCCAGCATCGTCGAATCCAACAAAACAGATTCTCCAATTTTCCTTGATAAAATTAACATTTTACTTCTCCTCCCGGAACAGCGGATAACGAATCGGTAAATCCTCTTCTAGTATAATCTGTGCGGCCAAATGCCCTTCAAGATTTACAACAATTGGGCTTTTCAGGTTGACCGTTGATTTGGAAAACGGATCGCGAATGGAAACCATGAGCCAACACATACAGTCTCCTTCTCCCAGTGCTTGCGCGGCCCCTCCTGGCAGCTCAGGACAATAATGATCGCTTACCAGCTCTGGCTCAACCAAAATAAAGCACAAAGCCTGTTCTTCCACCGATTGCAGCCAAATGAAATGTTCACTGATCTCTTTGTGATAAAGAAAAGCAAAACGCTTGTATTGTTCAAAGCCATAAATCGGGCTTGTAAAGGTGATAATATCCTTTTCGTCTACTTCGATTTCTCCAAAATCACGTGTGTTTAGCTTCATATAACAATTACCTGCCTTTCGGAATGGTATGTTTGCTAAAAGCGGCTATGCGGAAACTCCGCATAGCCGCTCTACCTTTTGCGCGTTCCATGCAGCCCAAAGGACAATTAAGCGCTTTCCTCTTCGTAAGTCGGGCTGGAGCTTGGCGGAACATATCGAGGTTCGCCAAGATACTCAATCTGAACCTCTGGGTACTGTGTGATATTCATTTGGAATTTTCCAGGAACATAATCCAT
>CAJUMG010000005.1:84580-99425 GCA_910587335.1 uncultured Oscillospiraceae bacterium | reverse complement strand
TCCATCACATTGCGCATAATTTCCCAATCAAAATTTACCGATCCTGGATCATAATCAAGATTCAGCTCTTGTGGCTGCCAAGAAATATCCGTTCCTGCAGAGGGCAGAAAGGTCGTATAGGTGGTTGGCTGCTCCAAAAACTTTTGCCGCACAATTTCGCTGATTGTAACACCATCTTGAATCCGCGCCATTTGGTTGCCGAATTGAACATTATCGCCTATGGTCTGATAGGCGGTCTGATTGCCCTTATTCCCATAATACCGGGCAAAATCATCTGGATTCCGCAAATTCAAGCTTGCGCGAAGCTCTGTAGTATCCAAACGAACTTCAATATTATGGGAGTCTATGTTCATCTGCGACTGGCCACGCTGAAGCTGATATCTGGGATTCTGCGACTGCTTCATCTCCAATCTGGCCGGCTCGATGCTGAAATTATATTCAATTGGCACATTTGTTATTTTCAGCAATTGCATAAGAACACCTTCCTTCTGGTAAATCTAAAACCCCATTAGTTCATAAAATCAAGCAGAGAGGAAGGTAAGACCTTGCTTCCCAGCTGTAAAATCGCTAGCCAAGAGTACTCACACTCTTTCATCTTAATTGCCTCTTGAGCAGGATCCGATGAAATTAAGTCCGTCTCTAAACCAGTCATATTTTCAATATCCGCTTCTAACCCCGATTTGGTCCTTTCAAGAAAGTTCATACGAGTACCCAAATCGGTCCGCATCATTCCAACCTGATCAGTCATAGATACTAGTTGCCGGAATGCATCATCTGTTTCTGTTTTTTTCAGAGGCGGTGTAATCGAATTTTGTAACTGCGTTAACAGGTCGTAAACGTTCGAAGCCACATTCGGCGTCCCATCCTTGCCCGTTATCGGCTCACCAAATCCTAATATCTCCAAACCGGAAAAAGAAACCTGGAATGCAGTACGGGAATCCACCTGTGCACTGTCGGAAATTTTCAATTCCAAACCGATATCCGCATAAATTTCCTCACTGTTTGGAACCAACGTCTTAGGCGGTGTGTTGGCGGGATCGTCGTAATAATACTTCCCGTCTGTATCCTTGTAAATCTTTTCAACTTCCACACCGTTAAACTGCAACTTTCCACTTTGCTCATTTACAGTAAAAGGCTGCTTACTGTTGTTGGTGCCACTGAACAGATACTTGCCAGCAAACTGCGCATTGGCAAACTGAAGAATTTCTTCTTTATTTTTTTCAATTTGCTTCGCGATAACCTCTCGGCTGGTCGCACCGTAGTCCTCGCTCATCGCCTGTAGGGCTTTTTCCTGAACCGACTGCAAAATCGAATGAATCGAATCAAGATTGCTATCTACCGATTTCATCTCCGCATATAGGTTCTCGACATTCTCCAGATGCTGAGTGCTCTGGTACCGTTCCTCCTGGATATGCATCGCACGGCTGCCATCGGCAACATTGTCCGAAAGTTTATTAAATTTTAAACCCGAATCGCCGCGCTCCAGACTCTCGGCCCGCTTTGTCAGGCTATTATTTAACTGTCGCATATAATTGCGGCTGATCATTCGCTGCGCAACCCGCATTTATATCATCCCTTCTCTATATTAATGATATTAGAGTCCCACTCGACCCGTTCTGTTGATGATTACATCCAAAGCCTCATCCATCGCGGTCATGAGTCTCGAGGCTGCAGACAGTGTTTTTTGATAAAGCATAACGTTGGCAACTTCCTCATCTACAACAACACCGGAAACCTCGTCACGGTTATCCTGTAGAGTGTTTAAAATAGTGGATGTTGCCGTATGCCGGCTATTATGATAGCTGATATCTTCCGCCAGTGTGGTAACGTAGCCTTTTACATAATCCAGAAACGTTCCCTTAAATTCTTCACCGTTGGAATCAAAAAATTGTGTTCCGTCAGACATTGCATTATACATAGCCAAAGCATAGTTACTTACATTGTCTGCCGTGCCATCGTCGCTTCTTTGGAAAATCAAATATCCCGAATCGGTACTCAGCCGGTCGGTAATCGAAAGATTATCCGCCGTAATCGGTATATCGTCCCGTACATGATATTTCCCATCCGCATCCGGCTCGCTGCTCAAACCACCCATTAGCTTGCGGTAAACAATGTTGCCGTCTGCGTCCTCCAGAATGTTGCCATCCTCATCCACTTCCGGGATAATGTTGTTGACCACATTGACAATCGATTGCGCAAAAGCGTCCAGCTTATCCTGGTAATAGAAAAATCCCCGCTCAGCACTCTCACCCGGATTTTTCAGGTTTGGTCCACGGCCATTGAGATAGTCAATCTGCGCTTTGACCGAACCGGACTGAATGTCAGCCGCTTCATTGGTGGACACCCACCGAACGCTGACGACATTTGTGTCCTCATCTTCCATCATCGACAGCTGATCGTACTTGCTGCCGCTTACAACTGTCTGGCCATTCACATCTACAGTAATCGTACCATCAGCATTGCTTCTGTACTCAAAATCTACATATTGGGACAGCTCATCCAACAGTTGGTTTCGCTCATCCAGCAACTCGTTGGGTCCAAAATAGGAATTGCTCTCTATCTGGCCACTCATGCTTTCCATAATGGCATGGTTTAGTCCCGCAATCTGCTGTAATTTTTTGTTGACTTCCTGTACGGAAACATCCAGATCATATACCTGCTGAGAACGAGCGCTTTTCAGCTTACCGCTGATCTGCTGTAACGTCTGCGCCAAATTTTTAAATTCGGTCGCCACAATATTCGCGTGGGTCTCCGAATATGCATTGGTAGAAAAATTCTGTAGCGCATCGTTGATATTCATAATGCAGGAGCGCAATCCTGTGTCGTTCTTGGGATCATATTCGTTAATCGACGCCTGGATATCGGTTAAGATCTTGGAAGACTGATTGAAATAACCGACATCACTGTTTTCCTCCCGGAAGCGTTTATCCAAAAACACATCACGCGTCTGGTCGATACCCGTAATGTCAACACCCTGACCTGCAAGTCCTACGCGGCCAGTAGAGTAGCGGGAACGATAAGAGTCCGTTGCAATTGCAACCTGTGTTGTCCGCTGTCTTGTGTATCCAACAGAATCCCAGTTTGTAAGGTTCTGCCCAGCGATATCCAGCCCTTTCTGGGCTACAGTCAGGCCCCGTTTGGCTGTTTCAAACCCTAAAAAAGTTGGTCTTAAATACAATGGTATCCCTCCATCTAAATCTTCGTTTCAAAAAACGGAACGCCCTGTTTTCCTTCTAGGTGTTTACCGCTGGAGTCATAAGGAGATGCGTTGTTCTCATCGCTTAGTCCTAGCAACTGCAAGCCCTCCTGCGCAAACGACATTGACTTCCCGTTGAAATACTTTATTTCATACAACGCTTGTTCAAACCGGCGGAACAACTTGTCAAAAGTTTCCCGCTCCTGCCCTTCCAAACGTTCCATAATCTGCTGAAAACTCAGGCCCGCTAAGCCGGCCTTGCTTTGCTCTTCTTCCCTTTGCTGCTCCATTTTCGCCAGGTGCATATTCAGTGCCTGTTGATTGGAAACAACCCGATTGATCCGCTTGACATCGTATGAGATAATTGCCGCATATTTTTCCTTCTCATCGCCCGCCATTTTCTCCAAAAACTGGGTGTATCCTTCCAAAAAAGTGCGGTATGTGTCCAACTGCAAATATTTCATCTCCTGTCCTAAGCAAGAAACCAGTGCCGCATCATCGCTTCAGCCAAATCGCTTGTCGAGACATGATAAGCATTATTTTGAATCGCGCTGCGCAAGCTTTCCAGCTTTTCTGGGGAAGTGGGCTCGTAGATCTCAGCTGCAACTGCTTTTGTAAGTTGATCTATTTCCGCCTTACGGGTTCCCGCGTGGCTAATCTGAATTTGATCGGTATGTTCGTTTCTTGCCGTTTCTTCTACATGGGGCTCCATCTGACGGAGAGCATAAGGGCTTTTAGCCGCTTTACTGTATACGTGATAAGCCGCTGCTGGATTGATTTTCATATAAGGTATCCCCCCAATCTGATCATTCGTACCATAAAACTTCTTAATCACTTTGTTCGCCCATCTTTCAAAAAACTAAAGTCCTGCTGTCTAAATTCATAATTAAATCGGATTCAATCTTGTAAACGCCTGTTGTTTTTTGTATAATAGATTTTAGTTTTGCATGAGACTATAGATAAGGAGTGAATGCCCATGGCAAAGATTCTTTGCGTCTCTAACCAAAAAGGCGGCGTTGGTAAAACAACGACCACTAATATACTGGCAATGGGTCTTCGCAGACTTGGGCGTCAGGTTCTTTGCGTCGATTTTGATCCTCAAGGGGATCTTTCTTTCAGCCTACGGGCAGACAATCGGTTGGAAATGCAAAATTCCATCTATCATGCACTGAAGGGAGAGCTTTTGACTGTACAGACAATTCAGCATACCCCTTTGTGCGATGTAATTCCTTCCAATATGTTGCTCAGCGGCATTGAATTGGAGTTTACCGGAAAAGGGCGGGAATATCTGCTGAAAAGCTGTCTGCGTCCGGTGCTCCATCTGTACGATAATATTTTGATTGATTCTCCACCGGCACTGGGCATTCTGACCATCAATGCCTTTACTGCCGCCGATACAGTCCTTATGCCGGTCAAGCCGGACATCTACAGTCTTCAGGGACTGGTTCAGCTGAACGGAACCTTAGAGGAGGTACGCAAAAAAAGCAATCCCTCATTAAAAGCTGCCGGGATTCTTCTGACCCATTTTGCCTCTCGAGAAACCGCCAGCAAGGTCATTCGTGAAACTTCTCAGGACATTGCGCAAAAACTGGGAATTCCCCTTTTGGATACGACGATCCGCCGGAGCAACGAGGTAACCAACGCGCAGATTCATCGAGAGGATGCTTTTTCCTATTCTCCACGGAACAAAGCCGTCGGCGATTACCGCGCATTGGTTGAAGAATTGATTAGTCGGGAGGTGCTCTAAATGGGGGCTTCCAAAAAAGATTTTGACAAGGAATATATTTTTAATCTCATCATGCCTACCGGTCTTTCTGCAGAAGCAGAAGAGGAACCGTCCGCACAGACCGAGGTGCCCCCTTCAGAGGAATATATCGAACCTGCCGACAATGGCCTTTCCCTTTTGAAGGAACGCATCAATCAGGCGACTGCCGCTCCATCTGTACAGCTGCATCCGGTGAAAGAGCTGGTCCTTGTCAATCTTATGGAGCAGTTAGTTGTAGAGCGGTTGGACGAAGTTTTTTCCAAATTCAACTGCTGCCGGTGTGATAAATGCCGGCGGGACGTTGCCGCGCTGGCGCTTAACACATTGGCGCCCCATTATGTGGTGGCGGAGCCGGACCAGCTGCCTGCCTTAATTAAGTCCTGTGATACCAAAGAGATTTCGTCTGCGCTGGTCAAAGCAATCCTCCAGGTTAAAAACCATCCGCAGCATTAAGCCAAAATTTCGTACCTAATCCCATAAAGATAAATTTTCTCAGCTCATTTGTAAAACTGAAAGTTTGTATAATGAAACAAAATAAAAGCAAGAGCATCATGGTTCCTCTGACCTTGTCGCTCTTGCTTTTATTTTTGTTCCACTCGCCTTAATAAGGCCAAAGATTAGAGCTCCTCCGGCAGATGCGGTATCCTCTCAGAAAGATCCTCCTCAGACCAACGGATCTCAATTTGGTCTCCATCCTGAATGCGCTCTAAATAAGATGCTGGGGATCCGTTTCGAAGCAGTACAATCTCCCCATGTGGATCATTTGGGTCAATATTCACATAATTTAACAGATGAAAAAACTGATAAAATTCGCCGTCTCCACGCGGAGCAAGAACCATGTCCTTGCCGTTAAACAGAACCCGCATTTCGCCTTTCAGTGGCGCGGGCTTGGCCGGTTCAACAACCGAAGGAACCGGCTGGGAGGTCGTTTGGTTTTTTAAAGCAATGGTATCACCAGGGAACAAATTTTGCTCCAGACCAATACAGGGATTTCCGTTTACCATAAGCTCCGGCGCCTGTTTAGCAAAGCCCATTATTTCCAGCAGGTCACCTACCGTATCAATCTGTTTTACCGTAACGTTATCCATCTGTTGAATCATTTGATCTGGTTCAGCCAGCGCGCCGTTAATCCATCCCACTGTGCCAGCCGAAACCGCCGTTCCAAACAGCTCCACTTCAAACGGCTCCCAGCGGTCAGGCAAATCTCGCAGACGCGGCGTCGCATCCTCCCCGTCCGACGCCGGTGCAAACAAAATGTTGTCTCCTGCCTGCAAAAGCGTTGAAAGTCCCGCTACAGAGCCATTAACCTGAATTTGCGCCAATGTATAGGGGCTTCCCCTTACGATTCTGCGTTCTCCATTGTATTCGAATATCACATTCTTGCCCGAATGTCCCATAATCTGTCCATACTGATATCCGCCCCGCCGCAAAGCTTCCATCACCGTCATAGAGGCGCCTAATAAATGTAGACGCGTCCCGTTTACCTGAACGGTCAAACCCTCTCCGGAGCCGGACTGCATGGCCGTTACCGCAATTCCCACCGGTGTTGCGTATTCAGCGCTTAGATATTTATCCTCCGCCTGAATCTGGCGTTTCATATAGTTGCTGCTGCCAATTGCCACCCGCTTTTCATCCACCGAAAGAGCCCTGGCCACAAATTTGCAAAGATCCGGCGTACGGCTGCCGCCGCCCACCATAAACACCGCTTTCGGCGGCTCATTGTTAATGCTTAAAATTCCTTCTGCAATCCGGCGCGCCAAATCCTCAATCGCCGGCATAAGCCGTTCCAGCAGTTCTTTTCGTTCCACTGTATAAGGAATCCCCAGCACGTCTTTATATTCAATCGTATCTTTTCCAGCGCCAATAGCAAATTTTACCTGCTCCGCTACAGAAAAATCCACCAAAAGCTCCTGCATCACGCATTCGGTAATCTCGTCGCCCGCTACAGTAACCATGGTGTAGCCGCAGACACTGCCTTTATCTGTCACCGCAATATCCGAGGTTCCCGCTCCTACATCCACCAGAGCGATATTCAGCAGATGCAGTTCCTTTGGAACAACCGCATTCATCGCCGCAATGGGCTCCAGCGTCATGCTGGCAATCGACAAATCCATCATTGACATAGTTGTATACAAGCTTTCTACGACTTCATTTGGCAAAAAGGTCGCAATAAGCTCTACACAAGCCTGCCGCCCTCTGTGTCCCAAAAGAGTAGAAAAAGCGTATCCATCTAACTGATAGCCAACTACACTATGGCCTACGCTGCAAAAATTTGTAGCCGCACCATCCGGAAGATTCTCCGACAGATTTTCATAAGCTTTTTGTAGCGCAGCGGTTTCCAGTGCCAGCATCTCTTTTTCCCCAATGGGGCGGCCGCCATCCACTTCTATTGTGCAGGAAACCCGCTCGGTGCGAAGAACCCGCCCCGCCGCCGCCACATGGACCTCATGCAGCTTTACGCCAAGTGTGTCCTCTAGCTTTGCTTTGACCTTTCCGGCAATTTTAGCCGTCTGCTCAATATCCTCAATCTGACCATCCACCACCGCGCGGGAAGAGTGCTCCGCCGACTCAACACACAGCACCTCCAGCATATCATCATGGGCCTTTCCCACAAGTCCGATTACGCTGCGTGTCCCTATGTCCAGAACAAAAACCAGTTCCTCTGCTTTCATCCAATCACCTTACCTTTTCTTCTGGACCCGTTAGCCTCGACTCCGCCGAATCTGCTTTTGCTGCTGATTAAAAATAAAGCTGCACAATCTTTGCTCTGCATGAGCGGTCAATTCCAAAAATTCGCCGCCATACCGGGTTGTGCCATCGCTTTGAGGTAATACTCTTCGTACAACAAAATCCAATGTTTCCAAAAGGTTATCCTGTAGTGCAATGCGGATTCGGTATTGGCTGCCCAGCGCTAAAGGCTTATCGCATTCAAATTGCAGGCCGCACAGGCTAACATCCTTTACACGGATAGGCGTTCTTTCGCCTCTTCGCTCTGTTTTTTCACCGGATCTTCCGACCGGAATCAGGTCCGCGCTGTGATCAATCGTCAAACGGAAAAAACGCCGTTTTTCATACTCGGCAAAAATTTGTAGATTAATCAACCGCAAAAAGCTTGCATCGGACAGATACACCTCGCCAGCCATCACCTGTATTCCCAGCTGCGGATTATGCAAAGAAAGCTTTACCTTCGTGCCAAATTTTAAAATTGGCATGCGGTCTCCATTGTTATGGATTTCTACTTCCCCATCTTCTCCGTTTGTAACCCTGACTAATCCGGTCACAATCAGTTTATTCTCCATGCTGGTTACTTCACAAATAGAACCGTTATATTCTTTTGAAAGCATATCTTTCGTCCTTCCTCCAACCTCTTGGTCGGCTTATTTTAATTTTGGGGCTCTTTCGGTACCGGATCGTGTCCGTTCTTAATCCGGTAGGACGCTCGCAGCAGCTGACAGTAAATGGCTGCCACCACCTCATAAAGCTCCGGCGGAATATTGCTTCCCACCTCCAGCATACACAAAAGCGACACAGCGCTATCGTCTCGAAACACAGGTATGCCCCGCTGTTCAGCCACATCAATAATCCGCTGGGCAATCTCCCCATAGCCAGAGGCAATGACAATCGGAGCTAAATCCTCTTCCACATTATATTTTAGGGCAACCGCCTTATTTTTTTTAGATTTTGACATCAACACCCGTCCTTTTATATGGCAGCGACCGAAATACATCCATCAGCGAACGAGGATTTTGCAGCCGATCCACACGAATTTCACCAATACGATAGCCTGTTTGTCCAGCACAGCCACGAAAATCTTTTTGCAGAGAATCGTAAACAGAAGCATACGCAGGCGGACAAAAAAGCGAAAAATCAATCACCTTTTCCCGTACAAATAATTCTAATTCAAAATGACCAATGCTGTCAATTTCAAATGACAATAACATATGGATTGTCTGCGTTCCATCAGATGGCCGGTCCCGTTCGTCCTCTTCTCCATTGGGGTTGATCCAAATTTCTGCAAAGGACTGTAAATCCTCGAACTGTACAGGCAAAACAAAGTGGAGCAGCGGTGTAAAGTTGCAGGGAGAAGAAAGCAAGCTGTAAATAATTTTTTCCACCCGCTCGGAATTAAGCGCCATTAAATCCTGATTTTCTGTCTGCCGCTCCAGAATACGCGTAAGCGCACTCATAGCAGAGGAAGCGTCCTTCTGCGGCTGCTTGGCCTGATCCAAAAATTCTTCCAGCGACTGTAAAAATTGCTCCCGCATTTTGTCCCCATGCAGCTGCAACAGCATACGGGAAACCGACTCTCTTAAAAAATCTCCGTTATCATTATATCTGGAAAGATTGTAAATGAGCATTTTTACAACCTTTTCTGTTTTTTCGGAAAAAAGAATGCTGTCCTGCACCTCTTTTAAAAGATGGAGCGTTGACTGCCGAAGCTCTCGAAAAGATTCCGGCGCGTGCTCCGCCTCATATTGTTCCGCCAGCGCCGACAGCTTTTGAGAGAGCGTTTTACTCGCGGAAAGACTCTCGGCTAAATACCGCAGGCTGTTGGCAACCGATCCCAAAGCCTCCTGCCTAGTATGATACAGCGTCAAAGCTTTTAAAAAGGATACGGTCGTATCCCGCAGACCTGTCTGATCCGGGTTCTGGCGGATCGCCTCGCGCAGCAATTCAAACAGCTCCCCTTTAAAAAAGGTCGAGGCCGATTCCTGCCGCCCCATTTCCTGGGCAATTTGGTCCGATGGCACCAGCATTTCGCCGAACATCTGCTCAAGCTCTTGGGTAAAGGCATTGTTGTTTGCCGGCAATAGACGGATAACCGCCTCCATCGCCGAAATTCCCTTCAAAAAACTGACCGTAACGGAAGGGTCCTTTAATAAATTTAAAAGAAGGGCGGAGGTCTCCTCCTGCTGCATTAACCCATTGTTTTGGGAAAGCAGCTCAGATTGAGAATTTGGCTTTGCCACCCGGGTAACGTCCTGTAACGGGAATTGATTTGCAAGATCCACATTGCGTTTTGCCTCAGGGACCTGGGCTTTATTTACAAGAGGGGTTGTTACACGCAAAATATCCGCCATCCATTTCCCCGGCGCTAAATGTCGGGGCCGCCTCCCTTCCTAGAAAAAATTGAAACACCTTATATACATACTTATCGTACAAAATGAAAAGAACACAAGAGATTATAGTTGGGTTTTTGCTAAAGCTGTCGAATAGATAAATAGAAAGAGCCTGTATAGGCATGTTGAGTAAAACGAATCTGATGAAACTGAAGGTGATTGCAATGGCGATTGATCCCAGCATGGAGCCCATGTTAGAAACATTCATTTATGAATCGAACACACTTTTGGAGCAACTGGACGAAATTCTTTTGGAATCGGAAAAATCCAAAAGCCTGAGCGAGGATCATATCAATGAGATCTTTCGGATTATGCACACAATAAAAGGTTCTTCGGCCATGATGGAGTTTAATGGCGTATCGACTCTAGCCCATGCGGTGGAGGATGTTTTCTTTATTCTCCGCGAAAATCCTGACCGTTTGACCAGTGTTACAGAGGCGCTATTTGATGTGGTTCTGGAAGCGTCCGATTTTCTCAAAAGTGAAGTTGAATCAGTCCAGGAAAGCGGAGAAGCCAATAAGGACGCCAGCGGTATGATCGCGGAATTAAAGCGACTGGCTTCTATCATGCGCGGCACTGCCTCTGATGCAGAGCCTTCTGGCGCTGCGTCAAGCACCGCTTCCGCTCCGGCATCTTCTTCAGAGCCAGCCGCTCCTCCAGCAGCGGCTGGCCGGCACCGTGTAAAGGTGTTTTTTGAAGAAGGATGCCAAATGGAAAATATCCGCGCTTTTATGTTATTAAGCCAGCTTCAGGATTTGTGCGATGAGCTGGAGTCTGTTCCTGCTCATCCGGAGAACGATGCGTCGCTTTGTTCCGAAATTATCAAGAACGGCTTTTTAATCGACTTTAAACCCAGTACCTCTGTAGATGATGTTTTGCATACCATTGAAAGCGCAGTCAACATTAAGACATATGAGCTTTTGGAGGACGCGCAGCCAAATGCAGAAGCCGCACCTCCTGAACCGGCTAAAGACGCTCCTTCGTCTCCTAATGCCAAGGCGTCCAGTCCTGCTCCTGCTGCTGCGCCAGCTTCGGGCGGCGGAAAAGCAAAACAGAGCCTTATCAGTGTGAATCAGGCCAAATTGGACCAACTGATGGATTTGGTCGGCGAACTGGTCACGACAGAATCTATGGTCGTCGGCAACTCGGATCTTAAAGGCCTTCAGCTGGACAACTTCCAAAAATCGGCTCGAGAACTCCGCAAGCTGACCGACGAGCTACAGGATGTGGTCATGTCTATGCGTATGGTTCCGATTTCCGGCCTGTTCCAGCGGATGAACCGTATTGTGCGCGATATGTGTAAAAAGCTTGACAAGCAGGTCGATCTGGTCACCGAAGGCGGAGACACCGAAATCGATAAAACCATTAACGAGGCCATTGGCGATCCGTTTATGCATATGGTTCGTAACGCAATGGACCATGCCATTGAAATGCCGGATGAACGGAAGGCTATTGGCAAACCGGAGCGGGGCAAAATTACCCTGTCCGCCAACAACATCGGCGGAGAAATTGTCATTACCATCGCTGATGACGGATGTGGGCTGGATCCGGAAAAACTGCTCAAAAAGGCGCGGGAAAACGGTATTCTTTCCAAACCTGAAAGCGAATATACTGATAAGGAGATTTTTAATCTCATTATGCTCCCCGGCTTTTCCACCAATCAGGAGGTAACGGAGTTTTCTGGACGTGGCGTTGGCATGGACGTTGTCCGCAAAAACATTGAAAAGGTCGGCGGCACGCTCTCCATCGACAGTAAACGTGGTCAGGGAACAACCTTTACCATAAAGATCCCCTTGACCCTTGCAATTGTCGATGGTATGGAACTGGCTGTGGGAGATTCGATCTACACTCTGCCCATCAATTCGATTAAGCAGTCCTTTAAAATCTCTGACGATCGGCAGATCATTCTGGATACAGACGGTACCGAAATGATTTTGCTCCGCGGTGAATGCTTCCCTCTCATCAGGCTGCATCGGCTATTTGGCATTTCCACTGAAGTTACCGAATTGTATGATGGAATCGTTATTCAAATTGAAAACAATGACAAGATTGCCTGCATTTTTGCGGATGAGCTTCTTGGGGAACAACAGGTGGTTGTAAAGCCCTTCCCCTCCTTCCTCAATAAATATGAGCTGAAAAAGCTGGGGCTTTCTGGTTGTTCCATTTTGGGCGATGGCAGTATCAGTTTGATTTTGGATGCGAATAATCTGCTGAATATGTTATAAGAAAAGGGGTGTTTTCAATATGAGTGAGAATCAGGTTATAACCGATGGAAAAAGCCTTGACGATTTAAGTGGAAGATACTTATCATTTTATGTTGACGATACATTTTATGGGATTGAGCTGCTCCACGTCACTGAGATTATCAGTGTTCAACCTATCACCTTTGTCCCCTCCCTTCCTTCGTATATCAAAGGAATTATCAATCTTCGGGGCAAGGTGGTTCCGGTCATCGACGTACGGCTTAAATTCGGTCAGGAAGAGCGTCCTTATGATGATAAAACCTGCGTTATCGTTGTATTAGTTGAAAACATGCAGGTCGGCCTTATTGTAGACAGCGTAGCCGAAGTGGTTTCTATCCACGACGGAGAGTCCAATAATCTGCCGGAGTTGGGTAGGAATGGCGAGCGCTATCTGTCCTCTATTTCGAAAGTCGAAGACAGAAGTATCCTAAATATCGATTGTAATAAGTTCTTTCAGAGTGATCTTCAGTTATATTAGTTAGTAAAAGGAGCCATACCGTGATGAATACGCAGCAAAACAGTGCGAATGATGTTCAGTCACGTCTGATTCGTATGACTGATAAAGAATTCGCAACCCTTGTGAATTTTGTTAAAAGCAAATATGGAATTGATCTGAGCAAAAAGCGTGTTTTGGTTGAGAGCCGTCTCGCTCAGGAATTACAGCAAAAGGGCTGCACAAACTTTCAGCAGTATCTGGATTTGGTTTTTAAAGACAAATCCGGAAATGAAGTTGTAACTCTGCTTAATAAGCTCACTACCAATCTTTCCTATTTCATGCGGGAAAATGAGCATTTTAATTATCTGTTTAAGCATGTACTGCCTTATCTGGAACAACGGTGCCACAACCGTGAAATGCGCATTTGGAGCGCCGGATGTTCTACCGGTCAGGAAGCTTATAATACCGCAATGGTTATTGATGAATATTTCGGTAGCCGTAAATCTATGTGGGATACCACCATACTGGCGACAGATATTTCTATGCGCGTATTGTCAAAAGCGCAGCAGGGCATCTATGCGGCTGCAGATTTGAAGGATCTTCCGCCCAAGTGGAAGACCAAATATCTGAAAGCCCTTCCTGACGGAACCTTCCAAATTTCTGATAAATTGCGCAAAGAGGTCATTTTCCGTCCTGGAAACTTAATGGAGCCATTCCAGTTCAAAAAACCATTTGACTTGATTTTCTGTCGGAATGTTATGATTTATTTCGATACAGAAACCAAGACTAAGCTTGTCAATAAATTTTATGACTGGACAGCACCTGGCGGATTTTTATTTATCGGTCATTCGGAAAGCATCAATGGTATGTCTCGGTATAACTATGTCCAGCCTGCTATTTACCAGCGAGGTGAATAGCTGCACGGCTTATGTCTTTCGTTTTCTGGATTGTTTCTTACATTTTTAGCTTTAAAACAACCTGTTTTTCTATTCGAATTGCTGTTGGTAAAGCTAAGTTATTGGGGAATAATCTCGTCCTTTTGTTTGTATTTTATCTAATAGATCACAGTGAGGTGGTCCGTTTGAAAACAATAGTTTTGCCTGAAGGGGGAAATAAACATGCCCGCTCTACCGATAAAAAAAATCCGACTGCTGATTGTTGATGATTCGATCTTTTTCCGTCAGGCACTTGAAAAAGCTTTTTCTGCGGATCCGCGTATAGAAGTAGTTGGCACGGCTGTTGACGCCATGGATGCCATGGATAAAATAAAAGCGATCCAGCCTGACGTTGTTACTTTGGATGTGGAAATGCCCAAATTAAACGGCATTGACTTTTTAAAAAGGCTTATGCCCGTCCATCCAGTGCCAGTTGTTGTCGTCAGTTCTGCGCCTATTCGTGTGTTAGATGCGTTGGGCGCCGGAGCGGTAGACTTCGTCCGCAAACCCGAAATTAAAGGGGCGGATGGCATGAAGACCTTTATGTCTGAACTGATTGTAAAGGTTAAGATTGCTTCTACCGCCCGTGTTGGAAAAAAGCAGCCAACCTCGACTCCTGCTTTCAGACCTTCTCCCCAACCGCTTAATCTCACAGGCCCTGCCCAAAAAGACATTGTCATTGCTATTGGCGCCTCTACCGGCGGAACAGAAGCAATTTTGGAGGTGGTAAAGGATCTTCCTGCCACCACCCCGGGTATCGTTATTGTTCAGCATATGCCCCCGGTTTTTACCAATATGTATGCCCAGCGGCTTGACCGCATCTGCAAAATGTCTGTTAAAGAGGCAGTGAATGGCGACCGGGTGGAAACAGGAAAAATTATCATCGGCGCGGGAGAATTCCACCTGCGCTTGGCGAAGGATGCCAAAGGATACTACGTTCGTAGCGAACCGGGTGCCAAGGTCAGCGGCCATTGTCCTTCTGTAGACGTGCTATTTGATTCCGTAGCAGATGTTGCCAAACAACATGCTATGGGAATTGAGCTGACCGGTATGGGAGCGGATGGTGCCAATGGTCTTTTGAAAATGCGGCAGGCTGGTGCTTATACCGTTGGCCAGGATAAGGAAACCTGTGTTGTTTATGGAATGCCTA
>CAJUMG010000005.1:76362-84570 GCA_910587335.1 uncultured Oscillospiraceae bacterium | reverse complement strand
GGAGATTATCCGTTATTTGAATACTCGCCGTTAAAATTAAAAAAATATTCCAAAAAGGACAGGAAGATTGAAATCTTCCTGTCCTTTTTATTTTTCATCTTATTTACAAATTAAAAAGGGACCGGAAAACTCCCCAGTCCCTTTTGATTGGTCACTACTCTTCTACAGTAGGAACCGCACCACTCATGTACTTTTCTTCGTCCGTCTCCCCGATCAAGCCAGTCGGGAGCGGCATATCACTTTTTAGATTGATATTTCGTGTGACCTTTGCATCATATCCATCCGCACGAACGATATCAGCAAGATCAATCCCCGTCGCTTCCTTTACACTCTCGAAAAGCTTGCTCATAACAACCGGTACACCGTCAGCAACACTGCCAACACCATTGGAGTCTCCGCCAATGATGGTAACCTTGTCAATAGCCGCTAAAGGTTCGGCAATTTTCCCTGCCAACTCAGGCAGAATTCGGATAAGCATTTCGCCCATAGCAGCACTGTTGTATTTCTGATAAGCTTCGGCCTTTTTCTCCATCGCTTCGCCTTCCGCAATACCTTTTTGGCGAATGGCGTCTGCCTCCGCCTCACCTACCAGCCGAATTCCTTCTGCCTCCTGTTGCTTGGCAAATTTTTTCGCCTCAGCATCCCGTTCCATTTCAAACTTCTTCGCTTCCGCTTCTTTTTGCCTTTGATACAGATCTGCGTCTGCCTTCTTGCGGATTGCTGCGTTCAATTCCTGTTCCTGAACTTCAGCAGCTTTGGCTTTCAGTTCTACCGCTTTTTCCTGCGCGGCAATATCCGCATTGGCAGCAGCGACCTCAATGGATTTCCGCTGCTCTTCTTTTTGGATTTGGTAGGCGGCATCTGCCTCCGCCTTCTTCGTATCCTGCTTCTTCAATTCAGACTGACGCATAGATAATTCTGTATTCCGTTGGGAAATAATCATCTGTGCTTCCACCCGAGCGTCATTTGCCTGTCTGTCAGCCGCTGCCTGGGCAATCGCTACCTCTTTATCAGCCGTCGCCTTTGCAATAGCCGCACCTTTTTTGATCTGGCTGATGTTATCAATACCTAAATCATCGATTACACCGTTTCCATCAGTAAAATTCTGCACATTAAAGCTAATGATATCCAATCCCATAGCCGCCAGATCGGGAGCCGCATTCTCTTTGACCAGTTCCGCAAATTTCTGTCGATCCGAGACCATTTCCTTTAATTCCATCCGCCCAACGATTTCACGCATGTTTCCTTCCAGAACCTCTCGGGCGATCCCTCCAATGTACTCGGTTGGCTGATTCAAAAAGTTCTGTGCCGCCAGCTTCAGTCTCTCTGGGCTATCCGAAATTTTCACATTAACCGCCGCATCTACATTGATGTTGATATAATCAGCGGTAGGCACCGCATTGGATGTTTTAACGTCAATTGGAATAAGCTTAAGGCTCAGCTTATCCAATCTCTCGAGAAGCGGAATTTTTATGCAGGATCTCCCAATTACAACCTTGCGGCGCAAGCCCGAAACGATATATGCCGTATCCGGCGGCGCTTTGAGATAACCTGTCAAAATAATAATCAGTAGAAAAAAGGCAACCAGTACACCTATAATCAGCCCCACCGGAATCGTATCAAACATAAAAAAACCCCTTTCCACCATCACCGAAATTTTAAATTAAAAGGAAGCGCACCTTCGTAGTGCCATCTCCTTTTCTATCTTATCATAACCAGCCGCTATTTGGAAGTGTCTCATATAAAAATTTAAAATTCGCCTATTGATCGCCCCCATTCACATTCAAGAAAAAAGAGATGTTCAGACGCCTTTTATGCATCCAAACATCTCTTTAAAAAACAAAGCTTATTTCATCATGCCGGCAACTTCATCTGCGAAATTGTCTTCTCTTTTTTCCAGACCCTCGCCTTTTTCAAAGCGGATAAAAGAAACCGCTTTGATCTCTCCGCCCAGCTCCTTGGAACAATTTTCGATATACTTGGCAACAGTGATGTCACCGTCTTTAATGAAAGGCTGCTCAATCAAACAAACTTCTTTGTAATATTTGTTGATTCTGCCCATGACCATTTTTTCCGCAATATTGGCGGGCTTCCCTTCATTTATCGCCTGCTGAGTCAGAATCTCTTTCTCCTTGGCAATCTCGTCAGCCGGTACAGCGTCTTTGTTCAGATAGGTGGGATTCGCGGCAGCTACCTGCATCGCAACGTCCTTTGCCATCGCCTTAAAGCCTTCTTTTGCCGCTACATCCGGTGTAGTGTCAAATTTCACCATAACGCCAATGCGGCCACCGCCATGGCTGTAGGTCACAACCTCGCCCTCATATCTTTCAAAACGGCGGATCTTCATATTCTCGCCAATGGTCAGGATCTTCTCACGCAGCGCCTCTTCAACGGTAAACTGATCGTCTGCCTTGCAGGTCAGCAGCTCTTCAACCGAAGCAGGATTCTGCTCGGCCACCGCTTTCGCACAGGAAGCGACAAAGCTCTGGAAGCTGTCGTTCTTTGCTACAAAATCGGTTTCCGCGTTTACTTCGATCACAACGCCAACCTTTTTTTCCTCATCCACATAGGTATATACAATGCCTTCTGCGGCAATTCGGCCGGATTTTTTCGCTTGGGCTGCCAAGCCTTTTTCACGCAGCAGCTCGATTGCTTTTTCCATATCGCCGCCCGCTTCGTTCAGAGCTTTTTTGCAGTCCATCATACCGCAGCCTGTTCTCTCGCGAAGATTTTGTACATCCTTTGCAGTAAATGCCATAGATAATTCCTCCTATATTTTCTATCGTCTGATCTTTTTTCGTGTAATTCCGTAAAATGCCCGGGACTATACTCGGGCATTTCGGTAAAATTCTATTATTGATTTTCTTCTTCTGCCTCTTCTTTTTCTTCTGCGGCAGCTTCTTCCGCATTGCCCTGCCGTCCTTCAATGATCGCGTCGGCCATCACGGAAGAAATCAACTTAACAGCACGAATCGCGTCGTCGTTGCCGGGAATCACATAATCAACCTCATCCGGGTCACAGTTGGTATCAACAATCGCCACAACCGGAATACCCAGCTTTTTCGCCTCGGCAACCGCAATTTTTTCCTTGCGGGGGTCAACAACAAACAAAGCGCCGGGCAGTTTCTTCATGTCTTTAATGCCGCCCAGGAATTTTTCCAGCTTTTCAATCTCCAATTTCAGCTTGATGACTTCTTTCTTCGGCAGACGCTCAAAGGTTCCGTCCTCTTCCATCTTCCGCAGCTGCGCCAGTCTCTGAATCCGGCGCTGAATGGTTTTAAAGTTGGTCATCATGCCGCCAAGCCATCTTGCATTGACAAAGTGTACACCAGCGCGCAGTGCCTCTTCCTTCACCGACTCTGCGGCCTGCTTTTTGGTACCGACAAACAGCACCGCATCGCCATTCGCGGCAACATCTCTTACGAACATGTATGCCTCTTCCAGCTTCTTCACCGTCTTTTGTAGGTCGATGATATAAATCCCGTTTCTTTCGGTGAAGATGTACTGTGCCATTTTCGGATTCCATCTTCTGGTCTGATGCCCAAAGTGTACGCCAGCCTCCAACAGCTGTTTCATAGAAATAACGCCCATTTTACATTTCCTCCTCAGGTTTTTCCTCCGTCCGGACAATTTTCAGCTAACCGGCAAAACCGGCACCTACCAAAATCCAATCCAGACGTGTGTTTTTCCGTAAAATTATAGCACAGCTCTCTTTAAAAAGCAAGCCCTTTTCCGGTATTCCTGTTCTCTTTTCTACAGAACTGGGCAAAGGCAGCGCTTATCTATCTTCTTTTAACAGCGAATACATCTTCATGTCAAGCACTTTACCGTTTTTTACAGCATTGCTTCTTAGTGTCCCTTCGCATCGAAACCCCGCTTTTTCAAGCACCCGGCAAGACGGACGGTTGTAAGCAAACGGCTCTGCATAAATTCGAAGGATGTCGCTTTTTTCAAAAACATAGCTGCAAATCTGTTTTACCGCTTCGGTCATCATTCCCTTGCCCCAATATTCTTGCGCAAGGTAATATCCCAATTCAGCCGTCTGCCGATGGATGTTCTCTTGCCGGAAAACACCTATGCTTCCGGCCACCTTGCCGTCCACCGTAACAGCAAAAGCAAATGTTTCCTCTCTTTTTGCCGCCAGCATAGCAGAAATATAGTCTATTCCATCCTGCTCGGTGTAAGGGTACGGCAATCCGTCCCGAAGATTATCCAGTATTTTTTTGTTGGAAAGTATCAATGCCAAATCAGCCGCGTCCGATAGCTTCCATTCTCGTATTTTGCAAACCATTCCTTTTTCCTCTTAATCAATCTAAATTTTTCTGATTTTACCACAGGCATTCTGGAAATGCAAGGAAGTATTTCGAACGGCTTTATTCATCGAAATATCTGTCGCGTTTCGGGCGCTTCGGCTCTGGGCGGCGGTCCAGACAGACCAGTACCGCGTCATCGCCAATCACCTTTACATCTTCCCAGGGTATGACAAATTCTTCGGCCTTGCCAAACAACCCGAAAAAACGGAACCGTCCCCGAACTACTACCGCTATAACTACTGCTTTTTCCCCTTCAATTTCCACGTCGCAGATGGTCCCCAGGCAGTTTCCGTCCTTGATGTTGATCACATCCTTGTACTTAAAATCTGAAATCCGGTAGATCATCCACACCCCTCCCTTTTTCTATGCCTATGGTATACACACGTCCAATTAGACTAACAAAAATTGCCAAAGAAAATTTTTGCATGTCCAGATAGAACCCCGTCCATGATAAAAACACAGTTGCCCAACAGGGCAGCAAAATCGGGAGGGAAGCGGGCGTGATGGCATGTATTATGGCAAAGTGGAAATCTGTGGTGTAAACACCACAAAATTAAAGGTGCTGAAGGAAAAGGAAAAAGCCGAACTGCTCAAACGGGTGCGCCAAGGGGACGAACAGGCGAGAGAGGAACTGATCAACGGGAACCTGCGCCTTGTTCTTAGCGTGGTCCAAAAGTTTGCCAACCGAGGCGAAAATCTCGACGATCTGTTTCAGGTCGGCTGCATCGGCCTGATTAAGGCCATCGACCATTTTGACCCGGAACAGGGCGTCCGATTCTCCACCTACGGCGTTCCGATGATCGTTGGAGAAATTCGCCGCTATCTGCGGGATAATAACAGTATCCGCGTGAGCCGTTCCATGCGTGACGTTGCCTATAAAGCTATGCAGACCAAAGAGCGTCTCACCGGCAAAAATTTGCAGGAACCTACGGTGGAGGAAATCGCCCAGGAAATGGGTATGCGCAAACGGGACGTGGTGCTGGCCTTGGAGTCTATTGTCGAACCGGTTTCGCTCTACGAGCCGGTGTATTCCGACGCTGGCGATACCATCTATGTGATGGACCAGTTGGGTGATAAAAACGACGACAGCAATTGGCTGGAGGAGCTGTCTATTCGAGAGGCCATCTCCAACCTGACTCCTCGTGAAAAAAAGATCCTCTCCCTGCGCTTTTTCACCGGTAAAACCCAGATGGAGGTAGCCGGTGAAATCGGTATCAGCCAGGCGCAGGTCAGCCGCCTGGAAAAAGGCGCGCTGGATAAAATCAAAGGAAACCTGTAATCTTTTGACCAAAAATTTCCTTTTTTTGAAAAATATCAAGACTCTGTATATTCTAAAAGCCACCGGGCCATACTTGTAGCGAGGGATTTTTATATCTCCTCGCCCAAATTTTAGGAGGTGACCATTCATGCAGGAATCTAAAAACAACAAACAGCAAAACCAACAAAATCAGCAGCAGAAGCAAAATCAGCAAAACCAAAACAAAGAGCAAAACAGATAACTTATTATACTGTCTGTTGGATAGACCATTCTTTGGTTGATTCCAAAGGCCAATGACACCCTCGTTCCAGCCAGATG
Source organism: uncultured Oscillospiraceae bacterium (assembly GCA_910587335.1). GTDB lineage: Bacteria > Bacillota > Clostridia > Oscillospirales > Ruminococcaceae > UBA3818. The sequence goes on along the minus strand of CAJUMG010000005.1, from coordinate 78,681 downwards.
GCCAATCGGCTGACTTGTTGGAACAAGGGCCATTGTAAAAAAGCCAGAAATCCGGCGGTCTTACGGCCCCTTTTCAGGATTTCTGGCTTTTTGCTGCTTACATATTCTATTGATTTTTCTAATAGCAAAAAGGATGAGCTATCCGCTCATCCTTCTTTTTCGTCCGTTTCACCCTGCTGGTAGGCAACCTGTCCGTCAACAATGGTATATAGCGTTTTGGTAAAAACCTCCATCGGGTTCCCGTCAAAAATCGCCAAATCTCCGTCCTTTCCTGGCTCGATGGTCCCCACCCGGTCTCCTACTCCGCAAATCTGGGCCGGATTGCGGGTAATCGCCTCCAGCGCCTGGTCTATTCCAAGACCTTCCTTGGCGGCAAAGCCCGCGCAGATGGGCAGATACTGTATGCGCGTTACCGGATGGTCGGTGGTAATCGCCACCAGAACACCCGCTTTTTGCAGAATACCCGGCGTTTTAAAGTCCATGTTCTGTACCTCAATCTTGTTTCGGGAGGAGAGAGTCGGCCCTACAATGGCCGGAAAACCCGCATTCTGGATTTCCTCAGCGATCAGGTGCCCTTCCGTACAATGATCCAGCGTCATGGAAAGGTCAAATTCCTTTGCTATGCGAATGGCTGTCAGAATATCGTCCGCCCGGTGTACATGCGCCTTTAGCGGGATTTTTCCCTCCAGAACCGGCGTCCAGCATTCCAGTTGATAATCTGTTTCAAAGCTATCGCCGTTTTCTGCCGCCTGCTTTTTGCGCGATAGATAGTTCTGGGCCCGGGTCAGCTCTTCTCGCAGCGCGGCTCCAATAGACATGCGGGTGGACGGCAATTTCCCCTGGCCGCTGTAGTTGGACTTGGGGTTCTCCCCAAAAGCGACCTTCATCGCCGCAGGTTCTTTCAAAATCATCCGGTCGATCACTCTGCCAAAGGTCTTCATGGCCAAAAACTGGCCGCCGACTACATTCGAGCTGCCCGGCCCCACCATAACCGTCGTGATGCCGGCGCTCAGCGCGTTGTGGAAGGCTGAGTCCATCGGATTGACCGCATCCAGCGCCTTCAGATAGGGCGTTATCGGCTGATTAACCTCGTTGCAGTCATCCCCCTCAAACCCCTTTTTTTCCTCGGTGATCCCGATATGGCAGTGGGCTTCGATCAGCCCTGGCAGCACCCATCCGCCCTTCGCATCGATCACCTGGACCTCTTTGCCCGGGCAGGGGACCTTATCCCCCACCTCCTTGATTTTTCCCTTTTCAATCAGCACCTGTCCGTTTTCCCATATTGTTCCGGCCATGGTCAAAATTCGTCCATTTTTTATATACAGCATATGGCATCCCTCCTTTGATTCCAAAAGTAGTATGCCGTTTTTAGCCGTTAAACATACCGAAAAACCGGAAAAAGCGGGGTATTTTTCGCTGAATTTTCCCCGAAATCCTATAAAAAAACGCCCCCAATTAGGAGGCGAAATTTCTAAACGGAAGACAAAATCCCCGATTGAGCCAACGACACAAAATCATCCCCCGCTACGATGATGTGATCCCGCAGCGTAATATCTAACACCTGCGCCATCTCGTAAAGCTGCCGGGTCATCAGAATGTCCGCGTCAGACGGCAGCGCAGTTCCATAAGGATGATTATGACCTAGTATAATGGTGGAAGCCGAGCATTGAAGCGCTTTTTGTATAATTTGGCGCGGATGAAAATTCACCCGGTTGAGGCTCCCTTCTCCCACCAGCGCACAGTTCAGCAGCTTTAGCTTGTTGTCAAGACACAGAAGATACACCCGTTCATTGGTAGCGCCGACATATTTGGACAACAAAAAAGCGCCGGCTTTTTCTACCGAATCCAAAATCATCCCCGGATCGTTGCGATCATTTAGGTACGCGTTTGCCAGCTGTGGAATCATCTTGATAAGCGTTGCTGAATTGTCGCTGATACCATTCACCTTTAAAAGGTTTTCATAAGAAGCGTCGAACACGCCGGACAAAGAGCCAAACTGTTCGATCAGATCATGAGCAAGGTCATTGGTATCCTTTTGGGGAATGCTGTAAAAAAGCAAAAGCTCCAACATCTCATGCTTTTCAAATCCTGCAAAACCTGTCTGCCGGAAACGCTCCTTCAGCCTTTTTCGGTGCCCCTGATGATTATGCTTCATCCTCTCCCTCTCACTTCCCTAAAAAAGCCGCCGTTTCAGGAAACAGTTCTTTTACAAAATCCACCTGGGGGACAGTAACCGTTTTGCCGCCAAGATAGGAAAGCGGTCCATCACCATCCGAAAAGGCAAAGGTCATCTGATAAGCACACAGCGCCTGAAAACGA
>CAJUMG010000005.1:56566-76352 GCA_910587335.1 uncultured Oscillospiraceae bacterium | reverse complement strand
GCTGCCGGTCGCCATTTTTACCATATTTGCTGTCTCCCAACAGCGGATGACCCAGAAAAGCCATATGGGCGCGGATCTGGTGGGTGCGGCCGGTGATAAGGTCCACCTGCAATAAGGATAGGTCCCCCTTTTCCGCCAGCACCTGGTAGGCCGTTTGAATCGTTCTGCCGTCGGGGACCGGCTGATTGTACACCTTCACCTGATTTTTGTCCGCATCCTTTTTCAAATAGGCGGTGAGCAGCTCCTTCTGCCGGGGCATTTTTCCATGAACGGCGCACAGATACCGCTTTTGGATTTCCCGCTCCCGGATCCGTTGGTTTAGTTCCCGGAGCGCTGGGGCATTTTTTGCCGCCAGCACAATCCCGGAGGTATTGCGGTCGATGCGGTTACAAAGCGCCGGAACAAAGGAATTTTCCTTTGCCGGGTCGTACTCCCTTTTTTCGTACAGATATTTTAATATCCGATTGATCAGCGTATCCCAAACCTCCTTATCATCCTCATGGACGATCAATCCGGCAGGTTTGTTGACCAAAAGGATATTTTCATCCTCATACAATAAATCAAGCTTGGCGGGCGCGTGAAAAAAAGCCTCCTCAGCCGCAGGAGGAGAAAAGAAATCGTCGTTTATATAAAGTTCCAGCAGATCTCCTTCCTTTAAACGGGTGGAGATCTGGCAGCGCTGATGGTTGCATTTAATCCTTTTTAGCCGGATGTATTTGTAAAGCAGTGACGAAGGAAGAAGGGGCACGGCTTTAGTCAAAAATTTATCCAAGCGCTGTCCCGCGTCGTTGGCCGAAATGTAAAAGGTTCTCATCCTATTTTCCCATCCTCTCAGCGTCTGGGCCTTCGGGTTGTAACGGCGGTCCCTCCTGTTTGAGGCTGCTGCCGCTGTGGGCCCTGCTGTACATAAATATGCACCGGTCTTGTCTGCTGAGAAGGGCGCATTCCCGTCTCAGCCAACCTCTTACGGGCGCGCAAAGCCGCCACATGCCGCGCCCGCAATTCGGCTTCTCGCTTCGCCTCCAGCTTTTCCCGGCGGCGCTGGCGGCGCTTTACCTTTCTGCGATGTAAAAAACGGCGCAGCCAAGCGAAAAAGAGAACGAAAACGGCACATCCGACAACGACCGCCAAGGTCACGCCGATCCATTTGAGAATACCTAGCACATTTTTCCAGAAAAGGCTGTTGTCCTTTACCGGCAGGCCGGTAGCGCTATCGAGCTTCTGCTCTGTGGTATCAATTAACGAAAACGGCAGCGGAAAGCTGCCCAAATCCCGATACATACTGCTGCTTTCGGGCTTCAGCGTCACCTTTAAAGAAGGGATCACATCTTCGCCTAACCGATAGGTCTTGGGCACCTGGTATTCCAAAGAAAGATCATCGACGCTATACTGCCGGTGCAAAAGTAGGTCAATACTACTATCCGGATAGATGCGCACCTCCTGCACCTGGGTGTCCCCATCCATCACCGGAATGACAAAGCCCTGCAGGCTGCGCTTGGAAAGGGTCACCTTTTCAAAAGAGTCAAAGCAGTAATCGAACAGCGCCGCTGTATCCTCATACTTTTCATATTTCTGGCTGCTCATGGTCACGCAGATGAGCTCCACATCTCCCCGCTTAGCGCTGGTTGCGGAGGTATGGCGCGCCTCGTCGGTATACCCAAGCTTACCGCCGGTACATCCTTCGTAGGTAAACTGGGATTCCACAAACATACTGTGTTGGGTCCCCATCTGCCTTGGCTGTTTTTGCTTATTAGTAGGCTGGATGGTATATTCTTCTGCGCGCCAGTATTCCCGAAAGCCTTTGACGGTCAGCGCGTATTTTGTAATCAGCGCCATATCATAGGCGGTGGTATAATGGTCGGTATTGTGCAGACCGTTGGCGTTGGCAAAATGGGTGTGGACGGCGCCGATCTCCTTGGCCTTTTCGTTCATCATCGCCACAAACTGGTCAATGCTCCCGGCGACGCATTCGGCAATGCCATTGGCCGCGTCGTTGGCAGAGGCAACCATTGTGGCGTACATCAGGTCCCGGAGAGAGAGCTGCTCCCCTTCGGTCAGGGCGATATGGGTACTGTTGGGATCAATGGAATGGGTCGCCTCATAGCTCATGGTATGTATTTTGTCCGGATCGCTGTTTTCTAACGCCAGCAGCACGGTCATGATCTTGGTGATGCTGGCCGGATACATCATTTGGTCCATCCCTTTTTCCACCAGCACCTGACCGGTGGCGGCGTCTATCACTACCGAAGTCTGGCTGGCGGTGGCCGGAACCTGTTCGGTATAAGCCGCCCAGGCCGGGGACGGCTTAACCAATACCCCCACTAAAATCCATATGAAAAAAAAGCACATATATCGCTTCATCTTTTTACCCCATTGTAAGTTTTCCCCATCTGGCACGAAAGGAACCTATTCAAAACCGTTCTTGGCAAAATATTATAGCAAAAAACACCTCTGTTGCCAAGCAAACCGTGGAAAATTCAGCCATCCGTCACAAAAAAAGGTGATAAGATGCGGTCCTGCTTGTTATCCTGGATAAAATATAGTATAATGCAAAATATGTAATTTTGTTCTGTATTTCCTATTTTTGATCAGACGGAGGTCCTTTTCATGGCAAGAATGGAATTGAAAAAAGTGTTCCAGCAAGCGCCGGAACTGGCCGACAAGGCTATTACGGTCTGCGGCTGGGTAAAAACCATCCGGGATTCCAAGGCTTTGGGATTCATTGAGCTAAACGACGGCAGCTCTTTCGCCAATTTACAGGTGGTTTTTGAAGACGCAAAGGTCCCGAATTTTAAAGAAATCGCCAAATTGAATGTGGGAGCCGCGTTACAGGTCACCGGCACGCTGGTACTGACACCTAACGCCAAGCAGCCCTGTGAGCTGCACGCGTCCCAAATCGTGGTGGAAGGGGTTTCCGCGCCGGACTATCCGCTGCAAAAGAAACGCCATACCCTGGAATATCTTCGTACCATCGCCCATCTGCGGCCGAGGACCAATACCTTTAGCGCCGCGTTTCGGGTCCGGTCGGTAGCGGCTTTTGCCATCCACCGCTTTTTCAATGAACGGGGCTTTATCTATGCCCACACCCCCCTAATCACCGGAAGCGACTGCGAAGGCGCCGGCGAAATGTTCCACGTAACCACCTTTGACCCTGATTCCGCCCCACATACCGAGGATGGTCAGGTGGACTACAGCCAGGACTTTTTTGGAAAAATGACCAGCTTGACCGTATCCGGCCAGCTGGAGGCGGAATGTATGGCCATGGCTTTTGGAAGCGTTTATACCTTTGGTCCCACCTTCCGGGCGGAAAAATCCAACACGCCCCGTCATGCGGCGGAATTTTGGATGATCGAGCCGGAGATTGCCTTTGCGGATTTGCAGGACGATATGGCGCTGGCCCAGGACATGATCAAATATGTGCTGCGGTATGTGCTGGAGCAATGTCCGCAGGAGATGAAATTCTTCAACGATTTCTATGACAAGGGGCTCATTCAGCGGCTGGAAAGCCTGATCGAAGCGGATTTTGGCCAGGTCACCTACACCGAAGCCATCAAACTTTTGGAAGAGCACAAGGACGAATTTGAATATCCGGTATACTGGGGATGCGACCTGCAAACCGAACATGAGCGGTATCTCACCGAAAAAATCTTTCAAAAGCCGGTATTTGTCATCGACTATCCAAAAGAGATCAAGGCGTTTTACATGCGCTTGAACGATGACGGCAAGACCGTTGCCGCTATGGATCTGCTGGTTCCCGGCGTTGGAGAGATCATCGGCGGCAGCCAGCGTGAAGAGCGACTCGAAGTGCTCACCGCCCGAATGGACGAGCTGGGCCTGCGGCAGGAGGATTATTCCTGGTATCTGGACCTACGCCGGTTCGGCGGCTGCAAGCACGCAGGCTATGGTCTGGGGTTCGAACGGCTGATTATGTATATGACCGGCATTTCCAACATTCGGGATGTCCTTCCTTTTCCGCGGGTTACAGGCTCCGCTGAGTTTTAAAAGGTCGGATTCAGCAAGATTTCCGGCAAAATATGCAGGGGATATGCAGTACAAATTGCATATCCCCTGTTTTTTGCAAAAAGAATTCTGCAAATTTCACAAAAATACAGGAAAACGGTTTTTCTATTCTATTGAATCAGCAATTTCTGCAAGTTTATTTTAAATATACTTGCATTATTTCATAATATAGAGTATAATATGACTGTAATTTGAATTTAGGTGGTGCTCTTCATGCATAATATGAAAGATATTGCAATATTTCTGGCAATCAATCATCTGACTGGCGCTCAGTCGGATCGGCCTGTTTCCCAGCTTTCTGCGGCTGGATTGTCTACATTGAAAGACAGTTATATGAAGGAATATGAAGAGTACAAATGCAAAGGGCAAAAGCTGAATATGTCCCGGGGGAAACCGGGCCCCGATCAGCTGGTTCTTTCTGCCCCGATGATGGACGTTTTGAGCAGCCAAAGCAATCTGGCCGCCTCGGACGGGACCGACTGCCGCAACTACGGCTGTCTGGATGGAATCCCGGAGGCCAAACAGCTGATGGGGAATCTTTTGGATATGCCTGCGGAAAATATGATTGTCGGCGGTAATTCCAGCCTGAATATGATGTATGACACCATCGCTCGGGCGATGCTCCACGGTGTATACGGCTCTCCAAAGCCTTGGTGCCGCTTGGATAAGGTAAAATTTCTCTGTCCGGTTCCCGGCTACGACCGGCATTTTGCCATCTGCCAGCATTTCGGCATTGAGATGATCAATGTGCCTATGAATGAGGATGGCCCGGACATGGATTTGGTCGAAAAGCTGGTCAGCGAGGATGAGAGCATCAAGGGAATCTGGTGCGTGCCGAAATTTTCCAATCCATCCGGCTTAACCTATTCGGATGAAGTGGTGCGGCGGTTTGCCAATCTTTCTCCCAAAGCGCCGGATTTTCGCATCTTCTGGGATAATGCCTATTTCATCCACGAGCTGACCGAAGAAAAGGTGCAGCTGCTGAATCTTTTTTCTGAGGCGAAGAAAAACAAAAAGGAAGACATGGTTTTCATCTTCTGCTCCACCTCTAAAATCAGCTATCCCGGCTCGGGACTGGCGGCCATGGGCGCCTCTTTCCACAACATTCAAAATATCAAAATGCATATGACCGTTCAAACCATTGGAAACGACAAGATGAACCAGCTGCGGCACGTGCGCTTTTTCCAGGACGAAGCAGGCGTTTTAGCCCATATGAAAAAACACGCGCAGCTGATCGGGCCCAAATTCCAGCTGGTAGAACAGATACTTGAGCGGGAGCTTGGTTACTGCGGTATCGCCCGCTGGACCAATCCCACCGGAGGGTATTTTATCTCTTTGGACACGCAGCCTGGCTGCGCCAAGCGGGTTATTTCTCTGTGCCGGGAAGCAGGTGTTGTGATGACGCCGGCAGGCTCTACCTTCCCCTATGGCATTGACCCCGACGACTCCAACATTCGTATTGCGCCCACCTATCCTTCGTTAGAGGAGCTGGAAAGCGCTGCAAAAATCCTTTGCCTGTGCATTAAAATCGCAACCATCGAAAAAATGATTGCGCAGATAGCCGAGCAGGAAACAGCACCCCAAACGTCCTGGGCTATTGCACAGTAAAGGAATCGGAGATTGAGCGCAAAAAAACCGGCGGAAATCCAAAAGGGTTCTTGTGAACCCTTCCGGAAATTCCGCCGGTTTTCCTTGTATAAAATGGTACAAGCAATATAACTTTTCGGAAAAAGTATGGAATCTCGTTTTATATCATAAGTTAATACTGCTACTAGTTGTTTGGGAGCGGCGCACCTGTTCGGAAAAAATAGGCAAATCGCCCTATCCCGCGCTTTACCAGCCCACAAAGACGGAAACTGCTATTTTTCCTTCAAAAGATTTTTCAGCTCATCCATAAAGGTGTTGACATCGGCAAACTGCCGGTAAACCGATGCGAACCGCACATAGGCCACCTCGTCCACCTTTTTCAGCTTATCCATTGCCAATTCGCCAATCCGGTAGGAGGCAACCTCTCGCTCTAGCGAATTTAGGATATCCGCTTCGATCTCATCCACCATCCGGTCAATGACATCCAGCGGGACCGAGCGTTTTTCACAGGCGCGCAGCAGGCCGTTAAACAATTTGTTCCGATCAAAGCCCTCTCGGGACAGATCTTTTTTTATGACCATGATGGGCAATGTCTCCACCGATTCATAGGTAGTAAACCGCCTGGCGCACTGAAGACACTCGCGCCGCCGACGGATCCGTTCATCTACTGCTCTGGAGTCAATTACCTTACTGTCATGATACCCGCAGAACGGACATTTCATCATTATTCCCCCATCTGGAAAACAAGATTCTTGCTTCTTTGGACAGTATACCAATATAGGAGCAAAAAAACAAGTTTTTTGTGCAATTGTATTTCTTTTTGGGAACCATTATAATAAGAGACAGCAACATACTGCAAAAAGCGCGTTCTTTTGGGCCGGCCGGTCTAGGGGCGCCAATTTTACCGATAAAGGAGTTCCCATTTTATGAGCAAAGTCGTCTGGAAGCCCGGCACTCTGCTGTCCCCTTTGCCGGCGGTCATGGTATCCTGCGGGACAATGGAAAAACCGAATATTATCACCATCGCTTGGACGGGTATTGTCAATTCCGACCCGGCCATGACCTATATTTCGGTCCGCAAGGAGCGGTTTTCCCACAGCCTGATCCAACAAAGCGGGGAATTCGTCATCAACCTGACCACCGCAGCCTTAATACGCGCCACCGACCTATGTGGTGTTAAATCCGGGCGGGACACAGACAAATTCTCGCTGGCAAAGCTGACGCCAGAGCCTGCGTCGATGCTGTCCTGCCCGATGATCGCCCAAAGCCCGCTGTCACTGGAATGCCGGGTGACACAGGTTTTGCCTTTGGGCTCCCACGACATGTTCCTCGCTAAAATCGAGGCGGTGGATGTTGACGAGTCATTGCTAGACGAAAAAGGAAAGCTGCATCTTTCCCGGTGCGGACTGCTTTCCTACTCCCACGGAGAATACTTTGCCCAGGGAAGGCGGTTGGGCAGCTTTGGCTGCTCGGTCCGCAAAAAAACGCCCGGTTCCAAAGGGCGGCCCGGGAAAAGGTAATGGCAGAAAGCTCTGTCCGGCTGATCCTGTATCCATTTCCCAGTTTTTATTGATCTTTTGGAGGTGTTTTTGACATGAAACGAATCTTTGCCGTTTTACTGGCTTTACTGCTTATCTGCACCGGCTGTACACGGACAAATCCCGAGCAGCCGGGTGAAATTTCACACGGATTGGTCTTTGATCAGCCTCCGGCCAATCGGGTCGAGGTTCCCTTTGAGCAGATGGAATATGTCCAACCGGATTTGGACGAAACCATTGCCCGATACGAGGATTTTGCCAGACGGATACAGAATGCAAAATCCGCTGATGCGGTCATGGCGATCTGGAAGGAAGAAGCGCAGCTGTGCCGGGAATATTACAATATGTACACCCTCTCTAATGTCCTGTTCAGCCTGAATACCTCCGACGAGACAAACGCCGCCCATTATCAATATATGCAGGATTTTATGTCCCAGATCCGACCTGCCGCTATCTCACTCACCCGGTCGATTCTAGAGTCGCCTTATCGCAGTCAGCTCGAGAACATTATCGGCTCCCATGTTTTACAGGCAATGGAGGTGGACGCAAACAATTATTCCGAGGAAATGCTGGAGTTGGAGCTGGAGGAAAACCGGTTGACCACCCAGTATACCCAGCTTTTGTCCCAAGCAACCGTATACCAGGCGGAACAGCGGGACCTGACTGTCAGCGATATGTATTACTATCTTCGTTTTGGTTCGGAAGAGGATCAGCAAATTGCCTCTCTTTTATTGGAAAGATATTACCGGGAGCTGAACCGGCAGTGTGGAGACATCTACTCTCAGCTGGTAGACCTGCGGGATCAGAAGGCAAAATCCGCCGGGTTTGACGGCTATCTGGACTACTATTATTTTAGCCGCTCCTATCGGGGCTATGGACGAGATGAAATTGAAAACTTCCGCAGCTGGGTAAAATCGTATATCGCCCCTGTTTATCAGACGCTGAAGGACCGTTCTTCGGAAAGATTGGGGCATTCTCTGAATCTGTTTGAATACGCTTCCCCCCTGCCCGAACAGGCCAATGTCTCTTATCTGCAAAGCATTTCCAGCGCAAAAGAGCTTTCAGAGATTGCCGTTGGCGTTTTGCAGGATATCTCCCCTGAAACCCGCGAAATGATCGACTATATGACCCGTAACCATCTGTATGATCTGACCAGCGCACCGGGCAAAACCTCCGGCGCGTTTACCACCTATTTTTATGGATGGCAACAGCCTTATGTTCTTTCCAACTATGACGATGCCGGGACCTACATTCACGAAATGGGCCACGCGCTCAACTTCTTCCGCATGGGAGATCTGCTGGTCCTGGAGCAGGATCTGCAAGGCTCCGACATCTCGGAGATCCACTCCCAGACACTGGAGCTGCTGGCCAGTCCCTGGCTGGACCGTTTTTACATGGATGCAGAAGCGGCGGAAAAATCCAATGTTTTTCAAATGTTTTTCACCATTCTGTCCGCTACCATGATTGACGAGTTCCAGCACAAAATCTACGAAAAGCCGTCTATGACGAATGAAGAGCGAAACGCTTTATACGCCCAACTGGAGCGGGAATATTTTGGCGAAATTGATTATCTGGGCCTTACCTTTTTAGAAAACGGTCTGGACTGGGTGGATATTCATCACCTGTTTGAACAGCCAATGTACTATATTGAGTACGCTTTAAGCGGGGTTGTTGCGTTAAACTTCTGGCAGGATTCCAAGGAGGATTGGGATAAGGCTTTCGCCTCCTATATCCAATTTGTCGATATTCCCAACGACATCAATCTTCCCGATTCTCTGTCCATCGCTGGGCTGGATGATCTTTTTGCGGAAAATACACTCAAAGCTCTCGCCCAAAATCTGTCCGATTATTTTCTCCAGTCTTTTTCCTAAGCTGCCAGAAATTCAGCATATTTCTCTATAAATAATTGAATTTTAAGAATAATTATGGTATAATAATCCAAAGAGTAAGCTGTCATGTTTTCTCTTCCCTATGGGATTATAAAAATAAAGGGGTTGAATGTATGAATATTGTGATCACCGCCAGAAAAACAACAGTAAAGGATTCTTTTAAAGAACGGGTTGAGAAAAAGCTGGCCAAATTCGACCGCTTTTTTGACGATGCGACCGCCAACGTCGTTGTCACCAATGAAAGGGACCGAGAGACGGTAGAAATCACCATACAGTCGATGGGGATGTTCTTCCGGGCGGAAAAGACCACCGGAGACCGAATCGATTCGCTGGAGTCGGTGACCGACTCTTTAATGAAACAGATTATTCGCAACAAGTCAAAACTGCAAAAGCGGCTTCGCTCCAATGCTTTTGTGGAGCCAGTGGTTGACGAACCGGTGTATGAGGAAGAAGCCGTTCATGTGGCAAAGGTAAAAACCTTTCCGGTAAAGCCGATGACCGAGGAAGAAGCCATTCTTCAAATGAATCTGCTGGGGCACACATTTTTTATGTTCCGCAATGCGGATTCGGGGGAGATCAATGTAGTATATTCCCGTCGCAACGGCGATTACGGCTTGTTGGTTCCGGAAGTAGACTGATTCTAAAATCTAAAAAAGGGGGACGATATGGGCTTTCCTATGTCGTCCCCCTTTTCTATACGATATTTTTCATCCCGGTTTATAGAGGAACCTTTAAAAAATCCGCTTACATTCTTTGCAAAAAACTGGTATAATAAGAAAAAAGGAAGGATAAAGGTTTGAGTGATGCATATGATTAAAATGGCGGCTCCCTGCCTATTCGGCCTGGAAAGTGTTTTGTCCGGCGAGTTAAAACGGCTAGGTGCAAAAAATATCGAGGCTACTGACGGTAAGGTGACCTACTCCGGCGATTGGAATATGCTGGCAAAAACCAACCTCTGGCTTCGCACCGCGGAACGGGTGCTGATCGTGCTGGATTCCTTCCGCGCAGAAACCTTTGAGGAGCTTTTTCAGGGGGTTCTAAAAATTCCCTTTGAAGAATATTTGGGAAAGGATGACGCCTTTCCCGTCAAGGGATGGTCCTTGAATTCCCAGCTTTCCAGCGTTCCGGACTGCCAGTCCATTATCAAGCGGGCGGTTGTAAAGCGCATGGAAAAGCAGTATCAACAAAGCTGGTTTACCGAGACCGGCGCCGTGCATCAAATTCAGTTTTCTGTCCACAAAAATATCGCCACCATCTTTTTGGATACCTCTGGCGCCGGTCTGCACAAGCGCGGATACCGCCAGACCTCTTTGTTGGCTCCGATTAAAGAAACCCTGGCCGCGGGAATTGTTGATTTTACCCGATTATATGACGATTCTGTCATTTACGATCCGTTTTGCGGCTCCGGTACGCTGTTGATCGAGGCGCTGTTAAAGGGGATGAACATCGCGCCGGGCATTAACCGGCATTTTGCTGCGGAGAGGTGGGACTGCGTCCCTTCGTCAGTCTGGAAGGAGGCGCGCAGCGAAGCGCTGGATTCCATCAAGCGGGATGCCAAAATCCGGGCCTATGGCTATGACATTGACCCACAGGCGGTAGAACTGACCCTGGCTAATGCGAAAAAAGCCGGGATCTCTGCCCATATTCGCGCCAAGGTGCAGGATATCTCCCAATTTGCTCCTTCGTCCGACCGGGCGATTATCGTCTGTAACCCGCCGTATGGCAAACGCCTGATGGAGATAAAAGAAGCAGAAAGGCTCTACCAAAAAATGGGAGAGGTTTTTGTTCCCGATCGGGATAAAAAATACTATATCATCAGTCCCCACGAGGAATTTGAGCCGATTTTTGGCCGGTCGGCCGACCGCCGGCGCAAGCTTTACAATGGTATGATCAAATGCCAGCTATTTATGTATTTCCGCTGATTGACTATTCGACACAAAAAAGCCGCCCTTTAAAACAGGACGGCTTTCTTTATTTTTTTCCCTTCCAATCAATCATGCACCTTGTATCACATTACAGCTCAAAGGAGCTGTGGCGTGTGACATGACAGCCGATGTTCACCGCAACCGGCAGGCCGGCAATATGGGTGCCATAGGTCTCGATATTGACACACAGCGCCGTAGTGCTACCGCCAAAGCCCTGGGGGCCCACATTGGTCTGATTGGCGCGCCGGAGCAGCTCCTCCTCCATCTCAGCATAAAGCGGATCCGGGTTGCGCAGGTCCGAATTGCGGCACAACGCTGTTTTCGCCAGCAGCGCACACACCTCGAAGTCCCCGCCGATGCCGACGCCGACCACCATCGGAGGACATGGATTGGCTCCTGCCAGTTCGATGGTTTCGATGACAAAGTCCATGATCATCTCTTTTGTAGCCGCCGGGGTAAACATCTTAATCCGGCTCATATTTTCACTGCCAAAGCCTTTGGGCGCGACGGTGATCTTTAGTCCGTCCCCCTCGACGATTTTCACATGGATAATCGCCGGGGTATTGTTATTGGTATTGACTCGGCGAATCGGATCGCTGACCACCGAACAGCGCAAAAGCCCTTCCACATAGCCTTGGGCAACCCCTTCGTTGATCGCATCGTTTAAACTGCCGCCGACCAGATGAACCTCCTGCCCCAGCTCCACGAAAACAACCGCCATACCGGTGTCCTGACAGATGGGCACGTCGATATTTTTCGCCTCTTCAAAATTCGTGACCAGGTCCTTTAAAATTTCCTGCCCCAAGGGGCTGGTTTCTGTCTTGCACGCCTGACGCATACGGCATTCCACATCGCAGGGAAGAATTTTATTGGCCCGGATGCAATGCTCCTTTACCATCTGTGTAATCTTTTCTACCTGAATTTCTCTCACCGAAAACATCCCTTCCATCCTATTATTTTACCTGCACGCCGTTTACAAAAACCATTTTCGGTTTGTTCGCCACCGCCAGGGGATCGCCGTCAAACACCAAAATGTCTGCATCCTTCCCCTCTTCCAACGAACCCACGCGGCTATCCAGCTTACAGATCTTTGCCGGATTGATGGTAATCGCGCGCAAAGCCTCTTCATAATCCATTCCGGCGCCTACAGCAAATCCGGCGCTGGTGGGCAAAAGCGGCATGGGAATCACGTCATGGTCGGTGCAGATGGCGGTCAGCACCCCCGCTTTGGACAGCGCACCGGGATTGGCCTGGGTGGAACCCGAAAGCTCTGGCTTAGAACGGGTGGTCAGCAGCGGACCGCAGATTGCCGGGACGCCCTCTTTCGCAATATCCTGGGCGACCAAATAACCCTCGGTGCAATGGACAAGAATATAGTCCAACGAAAATTCTCTGCCCAGACGAATCGCCGTATAAATATCGTCCGCTCGATGGCAGTGAAAATGGGCCTTGATCTCCCGCTTTAAAAGTGGAATCAGCGCCTCGCATTTCATATTGAATTCCGGCTCTGATTTGGAGGAGTCCGCCGCTGCCCGCTCTTTTTTCTCCAGATATTTCTGGGCTTTGATCAGCTGTTCACGGATCACGGCAGCGGTGCCCATACGGGTAGAGGGCATTTGCTTTTTGCCTTGGTAAACCCTTTTCGGATTTTCACCCAACGCAAATTTAATGCCGGCATTTTCTAAAATCGCCATATCGTCCACCCGGCTCCCGACTGTTTTCATGGCCAAAATCGTACCGCCGATGGGATTTGCGCTTCCCGGGCAGGTAACCACCGAGGTAACGCCCGCATCCACCGCTTCTCCATAGCAGCGCTCTCTGGGATTAACCGCGTCAATGACCCGCAGGTGTGGGGTCGAAGGGTCGGTCATCTCGTTACAGTCCGAACCCATAGGACCAATAGAATCCTCCTCAATGCCAATGTGACAATGGGCATCAATAAAGCCGGGGGTTACCACCGCGCCCTTTAGGTCAATCGCATCCGCTGGAACACTGGTCAGCTGAGACATAGGACCCACTTTTCCAATATGCCCCTCCCGGATCTCAACAAAACCATCCGCAATGACAGGACCGGCCATTGTATGCAGCGTTCCATGAATCAAAAACATCGCCAAAAACCCTCTTTCTCCACAAAATATGTAAATAAAAGAAAAAGTACCGAAGGGCGCACCCTCCGGCACTCATGCCAAAGAAATCAATCTTATTTGGAAAAGCCCCTCCGCCCGGAAGGACGCCTTCCCTCGTTATATTTTTTCAAGTCGGACATTTTATCGTCGCTAGTCTGCTTGAATTTACTGAGCATATCCTCAAAAGAAAGATTTTCGTTTTTCTTCTTGCTGTTCCAATCGTACTGGTCCGGACGTTCCAGGCGATTCGGTCCCCCGGAAGACCGCCTTGCAGCGGGAGCAGGCCTGTCCATCGCCCGTTTGATGGATAAACTGATTTTCCCTTCTTCTGTGATATTAAGGATTTTTACCTTGACCACCTGGTTTTCGCTTACATGGTCACGAATTTCATTGACATAGGTCGGCGCCACCTCTGAGATATGTACCATCCCGGTCTTTCCGCCGGGCAGTTCTACAAAAGCACCGAATTTTGTAATTCCCGTTACTTTACCTTCCACAATGTTTCCAACCGCAAGCTGCATTAAAAGCTATGCCTCCCTTAAAAAATAAATCATAAAATAAATCCCATATAGGATCAATTTTTAGAGCTGTCGATGTAAACCTTTTCATCTGGATAGGCGTAGCCCAGTTTCTCTCTTGCGATCCGCTCAATATAATCCTTATTTGCACTCATCGCCAACAGCCGTTCGACTTCTTTGTTTACCTCGCTTTGTTCCTGACATTGCTGCTGTACCGATTCCAATAGCATTTTCCTCTCGCGGATTTCCAGTTGCTGCATTACAATAGAATACACAATATACACCATAAAAAGGCAAACCGCTATTTTCAGCAGCCTACTTTTTGAAGTCTTTTTTCTTTTTTCCATGGACTGTCCCCCGGCAAGCCATTGGCTTTATTTACCCTGTTTTATTTTTTCTCTCTTTTTTAGGGATATACTCTTTTTAGATTTATAGTAATTATACAATAGTATCCGTTTCTTTTGCAAGTGTTTTCTATTTTTTTGCACAGCTTTTTTCAGGTTTTGAGATGATTTTCCAATGATCTTTTTGATATGCCTGCCAATCCATCTAAAAAGCCAGATAAACGGCAAAAAGAGTTTTCCAATTATGCGGAAAATCCACCGTACTACAGCGATGATTTTCTGTGCGCCTTTTATAACCAGGACGCCAAGGGTGAGATAGTACAGCAAAAATCCCAAAGTTTCACCCAAAAGGATAAAAAAGCGCACCTGTCCAAAATTCACCGTCATAGCGAAAAAAAAGGATACAAAGCCGCAGAAGACAAAATAAAGCACGTCCTCCACAACAATCATTCCAGCCGGCAGCGGAACTGCGACTCGGAAAATTCGGAACAAATCGTAAACTATCCCTAAAGCCGCGCCCAGTAAAAGCGACTGAAAAAAAATCATGGTCTGGGTATTGACCGCGATCAAAGCCCTCCCCCCTTATTTGGCGCAGACGCTACTGAAATAACCGTGCGAACAGCTTTTTGGGGCGGTCGTCGGTATAGACCATCGTATGGATCTCCCCTTCGATGGTCACCTCGCCTGTATCCACATTCAGCTTGTTCATATGCAGGCCGCTTCCTCGGATGGTCAGTTCCCCCAGCTCGGTAAAAAGTACGGCTGTTTCCTCGTTAAAGCTGTCGATATCCGACACGGCGGAAACGGTTAGGAAATTTCGTTCCTCTAAAATCAGGTGGTGTGGTGTTTTCGTCCGGTTTTTTTCTTCTGTCATGGTTTTTCCCTCCATTTTTTGGCTTGCTTTATTCTATGTTCTTTCGGGACAGGATATGACCAGTCCAGGTAAAAACCGGAGAATCTCACCAAAAAAGCGCCTGGACAATATGTCCCAGACGCTTTTCTTTTTTTGCAGGTAGGTATTACATAATCGCTTTGTTGATCGCGTTGATATAAGCGCGGATACTGGCTTCGATAATATCGGTGGAAAGGCCCCGGCCGGTTATAATCTCATCCTCCTTGAGAATTTTGACCACTACCTCGCCCAGCGCGTCTTCCCCTTCGGTAACCGATTGGATCGCGTAATTTTTGAGTGGAAAGCTCTGTTTTACAATGCGGTCAATGGCTTTAAAAGCCGCGTCAATAGGGCCTTCTCCCCGGGCCACATGCTCCTTACTTTCGCCGTTTTTCAAAAGCTTTACCACTGCGGTGGCCGAAATGACTGTACCGCTGTTGACCACAAAGCTTTCCAGGGTATACGTTTCGGTAATCTGATAGCGGTTGGAACTGATCAGCGCCTCGATATCCCGGTCGGTAACCGTTTTTTTCCGGTCCGCCAGCACCTTAAATTTCTCAAAGCTTTTTTCCAGGACCGCTTCGGGCAGCCGGTATCCCAGCTGGTCCAGGCGTTCCTCAAAAGCATGACGGCCGGAATGCTTGCCCAACACCATTCGGTTTTGGTAGATGCCCACCGATTCCGGGGACAAAATTTCATAGGTCAGGCGGTTATTGATGACCCCATGCTGGTGAATACCCGATTCATGGGCAAAGGCGTTGACCCCCACAATCGCCTTATTCGGCGGCACCGGAACGCCGGTGACGGTGGAAAGAAGCTTGCTGGCCCGGTAAATCTGCCGGGTATGGATGCCGGTCTGACAATCATACAGATTGGAACGGGTCCCGATTGCCATAACAATTTCTTCCAGCGCGGCGTTGCCGGCCCGCTCGCCAATACCGTTGATGGTGCATTCGATCTGATCGGCGCCCCCCTGCATCCCAGCCAGGCTGTTGGCCACCCCCATCCCCAGATCGTTGTGACAGTGAACCGAAAGCACTACCTGATCCGGATTTTTTAGATGGGTCTTTACATAGCGCACCAGCTCCTCCATCTCGGCGGGTGTGGCATAGCCTACGGTATCCGGAATATTTAAAACGCTGGCGCCCGCCTGTTGGGCAGCGTCGAACACCTGTACCAAATAGTCCCGGTCGCTGCGCGACGCATCCTCGGCGGAAAACTCCACATTGGGACACATGGATCTGGCATAAGCTACCATCTCCTGGACCTGTGCCAAAACCTCTTCTCTCGTTTTATGCAGCTTTGCCTCCAGATGAATATCGCTGGTGGCCAAAAAGACGTGCAAAAGTGGGTCCGGATGGTCCTTAAGCGCCTCCCAAGCGCAATCGATGTCCCCTTTTACCGCGCGGCAAAGTCCAGCAATCCGGCAGGAACGAACCTCCTGCGCGATTTTTTGGACCGATTCAAAATCCTCCGGTGAAGCGATGGGAAATCCCGCTTCGATCACATCAACCCCCAATCGCTCTAACTGGTGGGCTATTTCCAACTTTTCATGGATATTCATGCTGCATCCCGGCGACTGTTCTCCGTCCCGCAATGTTGTATCAAAAATCTGTATTTTCCGCACGGTTTTTCTCCTTCCCCACACATTTTGCAAATTTTATCTTCTATAAAATATACCTGTTTTGCCCAAGCTGTCAAGAGCTGTTTCTTCCCCTTTTTTGCGCTATGGAACCGGCAGAACAGGTTCGGCCAATGATCCATTCCGGATGGTCCTCCCTCTAAATACGACAGAGAAAACGTTCGAACAGGGCGATTCACAGCACAAAGGGGCAGTTAGGTTTTTCTTCTTGTAATAGACAGGGAAATATTGTATGATAATAGCGGTTATACGCTTACCCATCCATTGTTTTATCCATAAAAGAATACAGGTGATGACAGATGAAAAAAATTTTTGCGGCTTTTTTGGTCTTCGCTCTCATCCTGACCGGATGCAGCGGCAAAATGTCTGACAGTTCAAAACCGATAGAATCTCTTAACCATGCACCGGCAGATTCCAGCGAAGTTTCGGTGTCGGATACGGCGAGTGCAGCGGCTGAAGAAAAAGGCAGTCTTCCTGGCAGCTATACGCTGCCGGAGGGTTGGGTAAAAGCGGAAAAATACTCTACGAGCGATAAAATCTTTTACGTGGAAGAAGGCCACGAGAATGACGAGGCGCCGGACAATATTTCGATCAACGTGGGGACAAACCGGTACAGTGCGGACGAGCATGAAACCTTTCGGGATGCGATTGTCCAGCAGCTTTTAAGGCAGCTTCAGGGTATTGACGCGGATCTTGGCGGAGACGGAACCCATACCGAACAAGGCTACATTGTTTACATCTTTACCATCAAAGAAAGCGATGTTGTCACCAAGCAATATTATATTGTGGATGACTATCGGTACTGCCTGATTCATCTGACGAACTTCACCGAATCGGAAAGCGCCTATGATGCGGCCCAGACGATAGCCGACAGCTTTGTCTGGGAGAACGCGGAAAATGACTGATGCCCGCGAAGGTTGCTTTGGCCCTGTAAATTTGTTATAATGTACGAAAGTCTTTTATCTTGTTTTGCTACACAAACCCCAAGGATGTGAACTTCTATGACAAAAAAGCAGACAGCTTTGGAGGCGGTTGCCCGTTTAAAAACAGCCTATCCAGACGCGATTTGTTCGTTGGAATCCACCCAGCCTCATGAGCTTTTGATTGCTACCCGCCTGTCCGCCCAATGTACCGACGCGCGGGTGAACATCGTGACGCAGGTGTTGTTTGACAAGTATCGCACCATCCACGATTTTGCGGTGGCAGAGCTGGCCGATGTGGAGCAGATCGTTCATCCCTGCGGGCTTTATAAGACCAAGGCCCGAGACATTGTCGCTATGTGCCAGATGCTGGAGGAGGATTTCGGTTCGGTTGTACCGGACGAGATGGATCAGCTGTTGAAGCTGCCGGGAATCGGCCGCAAGACAGCAAACCTCGTTTTAGGGGACGTATACGGCAAGCCGGCTGTAGTCTGCGACACCCACTGTATCCGCATTACCAATCATATTGGACTCACCGACACCAAGGATCCACAAAAATGTGAAATGCAGCTTCGCAAGGTTCTGCCGCCGGAAGAATCCAACGATTTTTGTCATCGGTTGGTACTGCACGGGCGCGCTGTTTGCAAAGCCAGAAGTCCCCAATGTCAAAGCTGCTGTTTAAAGGACATCTGCAAAACTGGAAAAAAGTCTGATATAAAAGAGCCATAACAATATGGAAAATAACATTTTTAGGTAAGGTACAGAAGGTGAACAGGATATGCTGTCGGACTATCTTTCCCGCGACCGGGTTCGCATAGATGTAAAGGCGAAATCCATCGAAGAGGCAGTTCTTTTCTGCGGCGATCTTCTGGTGGTCAGTGGCTGCGCACAGACCGGATATCCACAGGCGATGGTGCAAACCGTTCGAGAATTGGGGGACGGGGTGGTGATGGCGCCCCACACAGCGCTTCCCCATGCTGCGTTTACTTTAGGTGGCCTTCGACCCGCGATTGCGGCGATTCAGTTGGCCGACCCTCTGGATTTCGGCGGGGACAATGGTCCCGTCCGGCTGCTTTTTGGTTTCTGCGGCAGTAATGCCGACACCCATATGGAGATTCTTTCCGCCTTGGCAACGTTTTTCAGCCAGCCTGATAGGATTTCCGCATTACAAATGGCAGAAGACGCAGAGGATTTTTTCCGTCTTATTTGTTCATAAAATGCGAAAATGATAAACCCTCTGTATTTTTTATATAAAAAATACAGAGGGTTTTGAATTGCCAAAAAATATTTACACAGTTGTTTTCTCCAGCTCTGCCTTTAGCCACTTCATAATGCGCTTTTCCAACCGGGAAATGTATGACTGAGAAATACCGATGATATCCGCCACCTCTTTTTGGGTATGTTCGGTTTTTCCGCCCAATCCAAAACGCAGCTCCATAATCATGCGTTCCCGCTCCCCCAATTTGGCTACCGTTTCCAAAAGCAGATTCCGCTCCACCTGACTTTCGATATTCCGGTTCACCGTGTCTGAGTCGGTTCCTAAAATATCTGAAAGCAGCAGTTCGTTGCCGTCCCAGTCGATATTCAGCGGTTCGTCAATGGAGATTTCGTTTTTTTGCGGCTGAGTTTTGCGCAGATACATTAAAATTTCATTTTCGATGCAGCGGGAAGCATAGGTGGCTAATTTGATGTTTCGGTCCGGGCAAAAGGTATTGACCGCTTTGATCAGACCGATGGTGCCGATAGAGATTAAATCCTCCACACCAATACCAGTAGATTCAAACTTGCGGGCGATATAAACCACCAGGCGCAGATTATGGACAATCAGCGTGTCCCGGGCTTCGGGGTCCTCCGGCAGCCTTCGAAAAACCTGTGCTTCCTCCTCTCTGGTCAGCGGCGCGGGGAGGTTTTCCGGCCCGTTTATGTAAAAAATCGCCTTTTTTCCGCCCCAAAGCCGTGCCAGCAGCGCCATCACTTTTTTCTTTACGATCTTTCCCATACCAATCCCCTTTTTTCTGAAAACTTTTCTGCGGACTTTCCAGCCGCTGTAAACCCGGGTGCAGCAAAATCCCACACCCCGGATCAAAAAAATCCTGATCGGCAATCGCTGCCTCCACCTGTTCCACCTGCTGATATCGTCCGCCTTTTTGGATGGTCAAGAAATCCGGACGCAGTACCGGCAGCAGTCCCGTTTTTCCAATGGCCTCATAAGGGATAAAGCGGATGCCATCCATCGCGGCCTTTTCCATCCGGTCAGGAGAAGGCTGCTGGAAATAGGTTACAAAGGCCGGTGGAAGGAGCTGTTTTACCGACTGATAGCGGCAGATCACCACCGGCAGCCCGCTAAAGGGATCGGACAGCCGGTTCCCTGTATCGACTGCACCC
>CAJUMG010000005.1:12573-56556 GCA_910587335.1 uncultured Oscillospiraceae bacterium | reverse complement strand
CCAAAGGTCTACCTGACCGCCGCCAATCCCCATTCGGACCTTTTCCAGCGCGCCTTCTTCCCACTGTGATTGTCTGCGCCGGGTGAACAGCCAAACCAATCCGTAGATAACCAGTACGCCCAACACCAGAGCCAGCGCCGGGATATGAAAGTAGACAACGCCATTTCCGTATAGCATTGAAGGAGGCGAAAAAACGATCCAAACGGCGACCATTAAACCGGCGAACAGAAAGCCGGCCAGATACAAAAGACCCCATTGAAACAAAAAGGTTCGAAGGGAACGAAAAGGAAAAGCAATTGCCGTCATTGCCGCCGCCATAGCGGCACGGGTCAAGGTCAGAACCGGCCCGCCCAGCTGCGGTAAAAGAAGAATCAATGCGTAGACACCACCGAAAAAAGCTGCCGCCAGAATACGTCCGGTTTTTTTCTCTCTACCGGCGATACAGGCGGTAATCAGTAAAAGAAAAAAGTTGATTACGGTATTTAAAAATACCAGAATATCCACATAAATTTCCCGTTCCATATAATCCCCTCTTCCTTGCCCTATGTAGAATTATATGCCTGGGACAAGGATAGGCTTTGTCAGAATTGGTCGTCCCGTTTGGAAAAATCCCGGACAAAAATAGAGCAGCCGGCAGAATCGACCCTTTTTTCGATTCTGCCGGCTGCCCTATTTTCTCGTCAAATCTCTCTTATTTTATAGGAAAGGCTAGGATATAAACCAGTTTTCTATTTCACCTTCCCATTTTCCATTCTGCATTTTGGCCTGTGCGTCCTGGTAGCCAACGGCGCCAAGGCCGCTGCGCCATTTCATCGCGGAAAAGCGAAAGCTTTTGTCCGTTTCGTCCTTGGATGAAAGGGTCAAAATGATGCCATCTTCATACTGGGGATACTCCGGGTCGATGATCCCCTGATCGCACAGCTCCTGATAGCTGGAAAAAAACGTTTCCTTTTGATAGGTACATTCAATCAGGTAGCGAAGCGCTTCTTTTTCCTGCCGGCTTAGATTCCCCAGCCCGGACAGATCCAGCGCAATTTTTTGAATGTCGCCGTTTAGTCCCTCATCCGTTTGATAAAGCTCAGCTACCTGCTCCAGATAAAAAGGCAGAAGGGTTTGGGAATCGCCGGTAACCCGCAAAGCATGGGCGCCGCTGAGCTGGCAGGGATAGGTTTCGAGAAAGCAGCCGTCAAATGTAATCTGAACCTGCATGCCCGGCTGAAGCTGGTCCGACTGCATAGCCTGTTGCTGCTGATCCTCCATCCCCAATCCCTGATGCGGCAGAACAATCAGATCCCCTGTTTCCTCCCCATCCACTATCTGGGTTAAAAGCAAAGAATCGTCCATGCAAAAAAGAATGCGGCAGTCTAACGTTTGATCCGGCGTGGAGGAAAGATTCGGCTCCTCCGGTGCGGAGGATTGGCCCTCCTGCCTTTGACCGCATCCCGCTAAAAGAAGCAGCGCCATAAACAAAGCGAAAAGTTTTTTCACAAGAATTCCCTCCTTTTTTCTTCTGTCTTTATAGTGTCAAAAAAGAAGGATTTTCCTGCATAAAAAATGGTTTTTGGGTATTTCAATAGCAAAAAGCGCCGATGTCCTACACCTGCGCTTTTTGATGAGCCCCTTTAGTCCTCTACCACTGTATAATGGGTGGAAGCGTCCTCCTTGGTCGCGTATTCACTGACCTTCAGCACCTGCACCTTAACCGGCCGCTGCCCCATATTGATCTCGATGACATCCTGCTCCTTCACCTCGTAAGAGGCGCGAGCCACCTTACCGTTGACTAAGATTCGACCGGCGTCACATGCCTCGTTAGCAACGGTCCTGCGTTTAATCAAGCGGGTGACCTTTAAATATTTATCCAGCCGCATAAAAAACCTCCTGAACAAAAATGCGTAAACACAGAATTTCCCCCCGTGTTTACGCAACATCCTTTTCTCTTTGGCCTAAATTATTTGGAAACCGCATCTTTCAGCGCTTTGCCGGCTTTGAAAGAAGGCAGTTTGGAAGCGGCAATGGTGATCTCTTCTTTGGTTCTGGGGTTAATACCTTTTCTCTCGCCCCGTTCTTTCACTTCAAAAGTGCCAAAACCAACCAACTGAACCTTATCGCCCTCTGCCAAAGCCTCGGAAATTGCGTCGATAATTGCTACAACCGCTTTGTCGCTGTCTTTTTTGGAAAATCCGGTTTTCTCGGAAACCACACTAATCAATTCAGTTTTCGTCATTGTTTTTTTCCTCCGTTTGTTTTAGCTTTATTATTTATTGTACCAGATATGCAAAATATACCTGCTTAACAATCCTTTTTTGCCTCGCGCCACAGCTCGTCCAGTTTTTGTATGCCGGCGGACTGCATCTCAATTCCCCGCTGCTGTGCCAGCTTTTCCACCTTAGCAAAACGCTGGATAAACTTTTTACAGGAAAGGCCCAACGCTTCTTCCGGGTCCACATTCATAAAGCGGGAAAAATTTACGGCACTGAACAGAACATCGCCCAGTTCCATCCTTTGTTCCTCCGCCGGCTCCTGCTCCAACGCTTTCTCCAGCTCGGCAATCTCGCTTTTTAAATCCTGTAACGCACCGGACAGACTGTCATAGTCCATTCCCGCGCGAGAAGCCCGCTTTTGAATTTTTTCCGCACGCATTAAAGCCGGCAGCACCACCGGCACGCTTTGCAGCGTTTCGGTAGCGGTTTTCTGCCCTTTTTCCTGCTGCTTAATCGCTTCCCAGTTAGACAGAACCTGCGCCGCCGTGTCCGCTTTTTCATCGCCGAAAATGTGTGGATGACGATGAATCAGCTTTTTACATACGCCATCGCAGACATCCCCGATGGAAAAGGAGCCCTCTTCCTCCTCCATTGCGGCGTGATAGACTACCTGCAACAGCACATCGCCCAGCTCTTCCTGCAAAAGTACCGGGTCCTTTGCGTCAATGGCCTCTACCGCTTCATAGGTTTCCTCAATCAAATTTTTCCGGATGGATTCATGGGTCTGTTCAGCATCCCAAGGGCAGCCGTTTGGACCGCGCAAAACACGCATAATCCGAACCAGATCGTCAAAATCATACTTTTCCTTTAACGGAAACGCAGCCCGCATTTCTCCACCCTCTGTTTTTTTAAGATAGTAAGCCTACTTATGTTACCCTATAAGTCTGTATTTTTCAAGTAGTTTTGCGATTTTTTCTCCTTTTGGGAGCATTAAAACATCATATTTTGCCACCCCCCGCACCAAAAGCAGTACAACAACATACACAATTCCTGCCAGCAGGATTGACAGGCCAGTGGCGATGGTATTTCCTACCAGACGGAAAAAAAGTCCATAGCTGGTCCAGGCTGTAACACCGCATAATATACCGGCAAAAAGGGGTTTTAAAAAAACGTCCTGAAACCGGATGGTAATTCCCGCGCTGCGGCACAGCACCGGAATGGAAATACAGACGATCAGCCCGTAGCACAAAAGGGTGCCGTAAGGTGCGCCTTGTATATTGACTGACGGAACCGGCACCAACACGAAATTGACTGCCAGCTTTAAAAATCCGCCAAGCAGCATTAGCTTGACTGGAACATTCACCTTGCCCACCGCCTGGAGCATACTGTTGGTCGGTGAGCTGAGCGCCACAAAAATCGCCGCGATACCCAGCACCCGCAGAATCGGTGCGGCAATGGGAATCGAAGCTGGATCCTCTTTATACACCAGCGTCAAAATCGGCTCGGCCAGCGCGCAGATGCCAAATCCGGCGGGAAAGGCGATCAGCGAGGTCACCCGCCAGACCGACTCGATATTCCGGCGCAAAAGCGTTTGGTTGCGGGCCGCCCAAGCGGTTGTAACCGAGGGCAGGGCGCTGACGCCAAAGGTGGTGGTCAGCGCCGGGATCAGGTGAAAAAGCGTCACCGACATATTATACGCGCCGAACAGATAGTTAGGGATTTCTTCTTTCGGCGTACTGGCCGGAAGAACCCCCTCGTACATAGACAAAAGCAGGTCTCCCCCATTTTCCAGCGCGGCAGACAGCCTGTTGGTCAGGGAGCTTACGTCAATCAATGTTGTAATATTCAGTGCCAGCGCACCCAAGCAGATGGGGATGGCAATGCTCCAAAGCTGCTTTAAAATCCGGCCGCTCTTCTGGGCCGGCACCGCGCTGTCCAGCATCTGCCGGGAGATACCGTCTCCCTTTCGCTTACTATACGCCCACAAAAACAGCGATCCCACCGCCGTGCTCACCACAATACCCAAAATGGCGCCGGCAGCTCCATAGGGCAGCACCGCCAGCTGCGCCTGTTCCGGCGTGGACACGGCCGCACCGAATACCGTTCCCTTGGCCTGGTATTCCTCCAGTCCCATGCGAACCGCCGCCGAGGAAAAGCTAAGCCCCAACGCCAGTTTGACCAGCGCTTCCGCCACCTGAGAAAGGGCGGTGGGATACATGTTGCGCAGTCCCTCATAGTATCCCCGCCAAGAGGAGCTGACGCAGACAAAAAAGATCGCCGGCGCCATAATAAACACTGCCCAAAAAGCGTTGGGATTCTGGGCCATGCGCACATAGGGACCCGCTCCCAAAAGCATCAGCACGGTCCCCAAAAGGCCGCTGCACAAAAACGATATGGTGGACAGCCGCTTGATCTTTCGCACATCCCGATAGCGGCCCTGCTGCATATTCTGCGCGACCATTCGCGCTACAGCCACAGGCATGCCCGCTACCGACAAGGCATACAGGGTATTGAACAGGCCGTAAGCTGCGTTAAAATAGCCAAACCCGCTGACCCCGATAATCCCTTTTAAGGGGACTTTAAAAAAGTATCCGATAATTTTGACGATTACAGTGGCGCTCATCAAAATCAATGCGCCATGCAGAAAACTCTGCTTTTGTTTTGCTGACAAAGAAACACTTCCTTTGCTGTCGGTCCGGCGACCGCTTTCCCTTTGTTTTGTTTAAACGATCAGGATGCCGCCTTCATACAATTTTGACCAATGACTCTAAAAATGCTTATGATCTTCTCTCTGCAATTAGACCCGGACCTTGGAAGCGCCCCGCAAAGATGGTTTTCATCATAGCACATCTGCTTTTTAGATTCAACCAACATCCCGTAAATATACACCGGATAGCCTTCCTAAACCCAAGATACTTGTCCCTATTGACTTTTGGTCTATCATTGCTTATACTTATATTTAGATGATCATATAAATATAAGTACGGTAAAGGAGAGAGTATGCCAATCCAAAAAACATTCAAAGCACTTTCTGACGGCACTCGCCGGGAAATTTTAGAGCTTTTAAAAAACGGGGCTGCCTCTGCCGGAGAAATCGCCGCTCACTTTCAAATGACCGGCGCGACGATCTCCCACCATCTGGCGGTTTTAAAAGAGGCAGGGCTAATTAGCGACGAAAAACGGGGAAAATTCATCTATTATGAGCTGAACATGTCGGTAATCGAAGAGATCGTCCGATGGATCACAGCCTTTCAAGGAGGAGATCACCATGAAAAATAAATATAAAACCACTGCAATCTGGGTCCTGGCAGCTCTGTCTCCGATTCTGTGCGCGATCGCGTTCCCCTTTTTGCCGGATCAAATCCCTATGCATTGGGCCATAGACGGCAGCGTCACCTATCAGGGAAAGGGAACTTTGTTCTTTCTGGCGCTTCTTTCCCCTTTACTGGCGGCCCTACTTTTTGCTTTGCCAAAAATCGACCCTAAAAAAGATAACTATGCCAGGTTCTCAAAATATTACAGTCTTTTTGGGATTTTTTTAATGTCTTTTCTGCTGATTGCCAACCTGATCGTTTTATCCGAAAGCTTTTTCCCGGGGCGCATCTCGGTGGGGATGGTTGTTCAGATTTTAGTTGGCGCTCTGTTTCTCTTTTTGGGGAATATCATGCCAAAAGTCAAAAGCAACTTTTTTATGGGGGTAAAAAATCCCTGGACCCTCTCTAACACCGATATATGGAACCGGACGCATCGGCTGGCAGGCGCTTTGATGTTCGTTATGGGGCTTATCATCATCCTGACCTGTTTTTGGCTACCGCCTGCGTTTTCCATGTGGCTGATCGTCGGGATGGGGACTTTGCTTGTGGTACTTCCCACCGTACTATCCTACATTTGGTATCGAAAGCTGCTGAAAAGCTTATCTGGCAACGAGAATGAGGAGGAAGAAAAATGAAAAAGAATATCGGCATTTTTCTGGCTTTAACCTTTTTTCTGACCTGGGTATTGGTTTTTGGACTGATCTTGACCCAAACACCTTATGGAAGCTCCCTTTGTGTGTTGATCTTTTCTCTGTGTATGCTCCTGCCCGCCCTGTGCAGTCTTCTGACCAGGCTGATCACCCGGGAGGGTTTTTCCAATCTCTATTTAAAGCCAAAACTGAAAGGGTGCTGGCATTACTATTTAATAGGACTGCTCGGCCCATCTTTGCTGATAGTGGCCGGCGCGGCTGTTTACTTTCTGCTTTTTCCCCAGCAGTTTGATCCGAAGCTGACCGTTTTTTCCCAAATGCTGGCGGCACAGGGTGTGGAAAACGTCTCTGCCGGTTTGCTCATAGCGATTCAGCTGCTGATCGGCGCACTATTTGGCGGAATCATCAATCTGCCTTTTGCGCTGGGTGAAGAGCTGGGCTGGAGGGGCTATCTGCTCCCCAAGCTGTGTCAAAGCATGTCCCCTAACCGGGCGATTCTGGTTTCCGGCGTCATTTGGGGATTATGGCACGCGCCGATGGTCGCCATGGGGCACAATTACGGCGTAGGCTATCCCACAGCGCCATGGGGCGGCATTCTGGCTATGGTCGGATTTTGCATTATTACCGGCGCTTTTTTAAGCTATCTGACAATTCGAACCCAAAATGTCTTTCCCGCCGCATTTGGACACGGCGCATTAAACGCTTTTGCAGCGGCGCCGGTCTATTTTGTGGCATCGGGAGTCTATAACCCTTTTGTAGGTCCGCTTCCCACCGGAATCATTGGAGGAATTGGGTTTATTGGCGCCGCTGTCTTTTGCATGATACAGCTTCGAAAAAAAGATTCCGCACCGAAAAATCGAAGCACTGATTCTTTTTAAGCCGGCAGATTCTATCTATAAAAAGAGGAAGGGGATATCCCCTTCCTCTTTTTTATAGATTATTCTTTTACCGAGCCGGTGCGGTAGATAAATTTCACCTGACCATCCATTTCATCCGCTATACCGGAGAAGGATTTGTAGTCTTTAGAAAGATCCGCCATTGCTCGGATTCTTTCCAACAGGCCGCCCAGGTCGCCGTCAACGGCGTCAAGAATCTTCTGAACGCCCTTTTCGTCAAATTCTTTTATCCCGTCGGACAGCTTCCGCGCACCGTCCTTTAGTTGGGTGACACCATCTACCAGGGTAGGCGCGCCGTCTTTCAGCTGGACCGTTCCTTTGTATAGCTCACAGGTTCCCTCATAAAGCTGGGCCGCGCCGGACGCCAGCTTTCCAGCGCCCTTTCTAAGTGCTTCGGCGCCACCTTGGGCGGTGGAAACCCCGCTTGTGTATTGGATTAGGCCGGTGTAAAACGTATTGTAGCTATCTAGCTGCGCCTTTAACGCGGCGATAGAGGACAGGCCAGACGCCGCCTGATCCAGTGCGGAAGAAATTTGATCCTGCACATCGGAAGAACCCATCGCCTGTTGGATCAAAAGGTCAATTTGCTCCTTGGTTTTCTGGGCAATCAGCTCTTCTGTTTCCGGTTTCGCCATCTGTGCATCAGTCTGGACGCCGATGGTGCCTTTTATGCCCGGGTCCTCCATCTGTGTTTCAATTGCCGCTTCAATTGCCGCCTGTTGGTCTGAGTTGACCATGCCGGATGCCACTCCCGCTTCAAAGGTTTCCGGCGTCAGTCCCTGGCTTGCCAGCACCTGTGTTTTTACCGTATCGCGAACCGCCGCGGTCACCTGCTGGGCAACCTGTTGCCGGACCGCTTCGGTCACCGCTTCTTTGATCTCCTCTTGTCTTTCCTCTACCTGTTGGGTAACCTTGTCCAGCGCCGCATCCTGTACCTGACCCAGCATCTGGTCTGGATCTGCGGAGGAAAGCACGCCGCTTAAAACCTGGCTGTAATTTTCGATTGTCAGCTTTGGCAGGGATAATCCCGCCGCCGCCAGCTGTGTATTGGCCATATCCAGCAGAGAGCTAAACACCTGTCTGGCGCCGGCGGTCAATGTATCATTGTTATCTGCAAGCTGGTCAAGCCCTTTGGCGAGGGTCGCCGTTCCGGCCGAAAGCTCCGAAGCGCCGGCGTCCAGCTCCTGTGCTCCATCCTTTAGTTTTCCCGCTCCGTCAGACAGCTCATTCACTCCGTCCACCAACTCGCCGGATTTGTCCAAAAGGGTGCAAAGTCCGTCATACAGCTGGGAGGAACCGTCGGTCAGTTGGGCCATTGCGTCGGTCAGGTCGCCAAGAAGGTCGGTCAGATCTTCTTCTGAATCCAGTTTTTCTGTATCCAACCGGCTGAAAACCTGATTGGTGGCAATGGTCACCGTATTCTCCATCCGAAAATTCTTCACATCCGCGTTCACCTCAATGTAATCGGGGATCTCCAGCTTTTCCCCATCCATCTTTAGGCTGTTTTGCAGTCCGGGAAAGGCAATGCCCGCAACAATCGTGCGGCTGCCGTCATTGATCAGCCTGCCGCCTGATACATCCACATTGCTGAAAACCTCGTTGTCCAGCAGCATTCCGGTAAGCACCGCGAAGGGAACCGCCATTTTTTCCTTTTTCCCGTCTATCTCAACCGTTTGATACAGATTGTTCTGGTAGTCAAACCGGATGGTGACCCGGCCGCTTTTTCCGGCCAGCTGCTGGGGAGAAATGGCTTTGCCGTCCAGCTGGTAGGATACCGAAAGCTTGACCGGCAATTCCTTTTGTATATCCCCCTGATAATAAATGTCGTTTCCCTGGGCATCCCAAACGCGCATGTTTTTGCCTTTCTCGGTAAAGGACTCGTCCCCCTTGGTGTTTTCGATGTTGGTAAGCTCCGATTGATCCAAAACCGAGGTACTGCCCACCGTATTTTTTAACCAGTCGCTGACGATAATCTTCTGAACGCTTCCGTCCGCTTCGGTCAGCACATAGACCGTCTCGTCCTTCACAATGCCGTCGGCGGTTTTTGCCGCTGTCTCCGGCTTTTTTTCTGTCTCTGCCTGGGGCTTTTTGCCGGCATTCATAGCCCAAGACGCTCCAACGCCGCCCAAAAGCATGGTACAGCAAACCGCCGCAGCACAGATTCTCTTGATTTTGCTTGTTATCATGATCTATTTCCTCCTGATCTATCTGCTGTTATTCGATAAAAAGAGATCGTTCTTTCTCTTGCCTTTTATCCTCGGGCCCTTGGGAGGGTGGATCCCGTTTTTTGGGGAGTCCGGTCTTTAGGGCGCATGCCAAAGGTGGTTCTGCAAATTAGTCCGTCACAGAGCATTAGCAGCGACGGAAGAATGAATACAACGCAGAGCATGCTTACTATGGCACCTCTGGCCATCAGCATACACATAGAGCTGATGATGTCGATATCCGAGTAGACAGCAACGCCGAAGGTCGCTGCAAAAAGTCCCATTCCGCTGACGATGATCGACGAAATCGACGTAGCCAGCGCCGTAGAAACGCTCTGGCGTTTATCCGCGCCTATCATGCGCTCTGTTTTGTAGCGAGTGGTCATCAAAATCGCATAGTCTACCGTCGCGCCCAGCTGAATTGTGCTGATACAGATTGGCGCGATAAACGGCAGCGACTGGCCCAGATAGTGAGGCAATCCCAGATTGATAAAGATGGCCAGTTCAATCACCGCAATCAGGATAAACGGAAGGGAAAAGCTCTTTTCCACCAGGGCGATGATCAAGAAGATCGCGAGGATGGAAACCGTATTGACTACCTGAAAGTCCCGGTCGGTGGTTTCGATCATATCCTTCATGCAGGGTGCTTCGCCAATGAGCATGCCGGTTTCATCGTACTTCTTCAAAATGGCATTGATCCTGTCCAACTGATCGTTGACCGCGTCGCTGGCAACGGCATACTCCGAGTTGATTAAAAGCAGCTTCCACCGGTCGCTTTGCAGAATCTCCCGAACGCTTTCGGGGATGATTTCCTCCGGAACGCCAGCGCCTAAAACCGATTCCAGACCAAGGACATACTTTACACCGTCCACCTGCTCCATTTCACTGATCATAGAGCGAACCGATTGGGAGGATACATTCGAATCCACCAAAAGCATGTGGGTAGAGGCGATGTGAAATTCCTCCGAGAGCTTAGAATTGGCAATGACATACTCCATATCTTCCGGCAGGCATTGACCCATATCGTAATAGACTTCATTGTTGGTCCTGTCGTATCCATACAAGGCGGGACCGATCAAGAGAAGAAAGATCACCAGAAAAACAGGGAATACCTTTGTAACCTTTCCGGCGAATTTCTCCATGCTGGGAATCAGCGACCGGTGCTTTGTCTTCTGCAAAGGCTTGTCGAGCACAAGGATCATCGAAGGCAAGACCGTTACACAGCCGATAACGCCCAAAACAACACCTTTCGCCATGACAATCCCCAAATCCCGCCCCAGGGTAAAGGTCATAAAGCACAAAGCCGCAAAACCCGCGACGGTCGTAATGGAGCTGCCCACAACCGAGGCAAGGGTCCTTTGGATTGCCGCCGCCATCGCCTCCTTACGGTCCGCACACAGCTCCCTTTGCTCGTTGTAGCTGTGCCACAGGAAGATAGAATAGTCCATGGTGACAGCCAGCTGCAAAACGGCGGACAGTGCCTTGGTTATATAGGAGATTTCTCCCAGAAAATAGTTGCTTCCCAAATTTAAAAGAACCATCATGCCAATGGACAGAAGGAAAACAAAGGGGACCAGCCAGCCGTCCAGCAGCAAAAGCATGGCAAGGCAGGCAAACAGCACCGCCAGTCCCACGTAGATCGGTTCCTCCCGCTCGCACAGATCCTTTAAATCGGTAACCAGCGCCGACATGCCGGAAACAAAGCACTGTTTTCCGGCGATGGCGCGGATTTCACGGATGGCATCCATGGTAATATCCGCGGAGGTGGAGCTGTCAAAAAACACCGCCATCATGGTCGCGTTATCGGTGTTAAATGCATTGTAGATGGTATCCGGCAGCATCTGCTTGGGGAACGATATGTCCATGAAGGAAGAGTACCACAACACAGTGTCCACATGATCAACCTGCTCCAGCTTTTTGACTAAATCCGCCACATCCTTATCCGGCATATCCTCTACAATGATCAAAGAGAAAGCGCCTTTTCCAAAATCCTTTAAAAGCTCGTTTTGGCCTTTTACCGTATCAATCTCACCGGGGAGATAATCCAGCATATCGTAATTGACCCTTGTAGCCGCCATACCAAGCACCGAGGGAACCATGAGTAGAAAAGTGAAAACCAAAATGAAAACGCGGTGCTTTACCACCACCTGTGCAAAGCGCATAAAGATCTAATCCTCCTTTTCTTGGCAAGCTTCTACCAATATGACATCCGGCCGTTGGTGTTTGATGATTTTCACGGCGGTGAGCATCGTTCCCACATTTAAAACGCCCTCACACAGCATGCCAATTCCCACCAGAATCGCCAGTATCCGGCTGCTTTCACTGGGGCGGGCAATCAACACCGCTCCAAAAAGCACGGTGACCGCTGCCAGCGCCAGAATCAGCCACCATTCCCTTATGCCAAAGCCTTTGGCGTCGATGGCGATCTGCACTTTAAACAAACCGTCCGCTAAAAAAGAAAAGCCCAACGAAATACAGATGAAATTCATAAGACTTCCGGGACACAGCAGCATGATCATACCCAGAACGATCATCAGCACCCCAAGGGCAAGGTCATACTGGAATGCAAGGCGGTACAGATCCTTGGAAAAATACCCCACCAGCCGGACAATCCCGAACGCGATTAGCAAAATACCGCAGACAGTTCCGGCGGCCGCTATGGAAAAACGCGGAAAGGCAATCAGGCCGATTCCCAGCCCGCATAAAGCAGCGGATAAAACAATATAACCAATTTTTGCCGTTCTCATAGGCGCGACAGAACGCATCAGAGCTTCCTCCTCTCTAAATAGCTTCATCCTTTGCTTGCACGGCCAGTATAACAAAAATCTGCCGCGCAAAAAATGGACAGTTTCCCTTTGTTTGTCACAAATTTGGGCAACAAAAAGTCCATTGCCTAATTTTTAGGCAATGGACTATCAACTGTCTAAATACCGCCTTTTCTTTTGGGATGCTGCTCCAAAGAGGGAATACATTTTTAACCGGGACTCACCTGGCTCCCAGATGCTGTTTTTTGGCATTTTTGAACCATTTCAACAATCAAGCCGCCGCAAAGGGAAAGCAGATGGTTTAGCTTTACGCCAGCTTTTTCGGACATGCCGGTGTTGATCCAATGGATGCACAGGCCGAACAGTTCGCATTTGACAAACAAAATGATCGTCTTTCGGTCATCTTCGTCTATCTGCGCATCAGCAAAGGCTGTATCAAAATAGGTGGTCACCACATATTCGCAAATGCGCATGAGATACTGCTCATAGATATTGCGGTTCACCGAATTGCAGATATGCATAACCGCTTTTTTATTCTCCAGTGTAAAGCGAAAAGCGATTTCAATGCCCTCGTCAATCGTCTCGATGCTTGGGTATTGCTGTATCAGGCTGTTGGCCGCGTCCATGACAATCTCCTCGATCAGAGAGGGGATATCCTGAAAATGATAGTAAAAGGAGTTGCGGTTGATACCGCATTCCTCTACAATTTCCCGGACGCTGATCTGGTTTAAAGGCTGTTCGTTCAAAAGCTTCCAAAAAGCTTCCTTAATAGCGCGTTTTGTAAAATTGGGCACCGCTTTCATCCCTCCCGATTTTTTCTATTTGGCATGATAGCATTTTGGGCCCAATAATACAATATGGTTGCTCGAAAAAAATCGCCTCCTAAAGTCGGTAGATTTTCTCCGCTCCTTCTGCTATAATAGTCTCACAAAACAAAAGTTCGGAGGGGCTGTTATGTATTTTTCCTACGGTTCACAGGAAACGGACTATTTAAAACAAAAGGATTCTGTTTTGGGCCAGATCATCGAACAAATCGGTCCCATCCAGCGGGAAGTAGACCCGGACCTATTCTCCAGCGTGGTACATCACATTATTGGTCAGCAGATTTCCACCAAAGCTCAGGATACGATCTGGCGGCGGATGCGAAAGGCGCTGGGTGACATAAACGCCGATTCCATTCTTGCCGCCGGACCAGAACAGCTCCAGGCATTGGGAATATCCTTTCGCAAGGCGGAGTATATCACCGATTTTGCCAGAAAGGTTCAAAACGGAGAATTTGATCTGGAGGGCATTTGGCAAAAAGACGACGCGAAAGCGGTCGAACAGCTAAGCGCTTTGCGGGGAATCGGCGTGTGGACAGCGGAAATGATTCTGCTTTTTTGTATGCAGCGCCCCGATGTATTTAGCTTTGACGATCTGGCTATACAGCGGGGACTGCGCATGGTGTACCATCACCGAAAAATCGACCAAAAGCTTTTTGCCAAATACCGCCGGCGCTTTAGCCCCTATGGCAGTACGGCCAGCCTATATCTTTGGGCGGTAGCCGGCGGCGCGGTAGAAGGCATGCGGGACTATGCGCCAAAAAAACAGAATCCGCGCCGTAAGCGAGAAAAATAAGCTTTGTCCTTTGGGCAGGAGGATATTTTCCGTCGAATCAGAAAAAATAGTGGTAAAGCATTTTTTCGGAGGAAAGCCTATGGAATCTTTGTGGCGCATGTCCTGTCCCATTGAAAAACGAGAACCGCTGTCCCAAAACAGAACGGCAGACATTGTGGTCATCGGCGCTGGAATAACCGGTATTTTAACCGCATATCGGCTGCAAAAAACCGGGAAAGAGGTTGTGGTGCTGGAAAAAGGACGCATTGCCGGCGGGCAGACCGGCGGGACCACCGCCAAAATTACTTCTCAGCACGGGCTCATTTACCATCGTCTTATAACAAATCTGGGCGAAGAAAAAGCCGGACAGTATGCTAAGGCCAATGAGGCAGCTATTTTAGAATACGAACGACTGATCCAGCAAGAAAAAATCGACTGTGATTTTGAAAAGACCGATGCATATGTTTATTCCCGCAATCTGCGCCAGCTGGCACAGGAGGCAGGTGCCGCAAAAAAGCTGGGGCTCTCCGCTTCACTTCTGCAAAATCCACCGCTGCCAGTGCCCGCCGCAGGTGCGGTTCGATTCCAAAACCAGGCCCAGTTCCACCCGCTTAAATTGATCAAAGGCCTTTGCGAAAAATTGACAATCTATGAAAACACCCTTGTCCGGTCGGTAGAAGGTCATTTGGTGCAGACCGAGCATGGAACCGTCCGGGCCAAAAAAATCATCTTTGCCTGCCACTACCCCTTTGTCAATTTCCCCGGCATGTACTTCGCCCGGATGCACCAGGAGCGCTCCTATGTTCTGGCGCTTAAAAACGCGGATTTTCCCAGCGGCATGTGGATCGGCGCAGACCAGCCGTCCTATTCCTTTCGCAGATACCATGACCTTTTGCTATTCGGCGGGGCAGGGCACCGGACAGGAAAAAATCAGGCCGGAGGGCGATACGATATGCTTCGCAAAAAAGCCCGAGAATTTTTCCCCGCAAGCCAAGAGGTCTGCGCCTGGTCCGCCCAGGACTGCATACCTGCCGGCGGGATTCCTTACATCGGTCCTTATTCGTTCAGCCGGCCTGACTGGTATGTGGCAACCGGATTCCAAAAATGGGGGATATCCACCGCCATGGTGGCGGCCATGCTTTTATGCGACATGCTCTGTTCAAAGGAAAGCCCTTATGCCGAAGTATTTAGGCCAAGACGATTCAGTGTCAAAGAGATCCCAGCTGTAATGCGGGAAGGAAAGGAGTCCGCATCCGGATTGGGTAAGCGTTTTTTTCAAATTCCCGGGGCGAACGAAAAAAGCCTTCCGGCCGGACATGGCGGCGTGGTCCTTTCCGGCACGGATAAAAAAGCCGTCTACAAAAAACATGACCAGTCAGCATCCGTCGTTTCCCCTCGCTGTCCCCATCTGGGCTGCCAGCTGGAATGGAATCCGGACGAAAAAAGCTGGGACTGCCCCTGTCACGGCTCCCGCTTTGACCACCGTGGAAAGCTGTTGGATGGACCTGCCCAACAAAATCTGCCGGTTCGGCACAAAAACTTTGCAAAAAAAAAGGATAAAAAAAGCATCTGAAGCCCATCGGCTCCAGATGCTTTTTGCTATGCTTGATATGGGTTAAAAGCTTTTTGCTTTTACAAAGGATTTTACCAATCCTTTTCGAAGGTCATGTTCCAATCCAGCCCAAAGGGACTGTTTTCCATATTTTTAAGCGTCTCATAAATTTCTTTGCGCTCATAAGAATCAGAGGAGGGATCCTCAATGTCATCCTCCGCCCAATATTGGAAGCCGTAAAGGTAGCTTTGGATCATTTCATCCCAAGAAGTAAAGGTGGATTGCAGGCGGGTAGCGATTTCCATCGAGGCATCCATCGCCTCTTCATAGGTATAATAGCCTGCCAGATAATACCATGCACACATCTGCATGGCGCGGCTTAAATCCCAACCGACGATCGCCTTATCTCCAAACTGGGAGTATGCGTCATAGACCACCAGATAATAAGCCCGGTCCTCAGCAGTAAAGTCGCCGTAGTCCAGAATTTCATTGAGCTCGTCGCGGGTAAGGTCCCCAAACTCCATTTCGGTGTAATCCTCTATCAGCTGGATATTGTGGCCCTCTTCCAAAAGCCACTTTAGATTCTCTTCGGCCGAAGCATGGTCCGTCACGCCCCAGCTCTCCTCCAAGCCGGACTGCATCCGCGTTTTGGCCTCGTCCCCTTCTTCCAAGCCGCCTACCAGGTTGATATTCGCCCCGTTTTTGGTGGTAATAATCGCATAGGTGGCGTTAAACCAACGAAGTGTATCCGAGATGGTAATCTCAGCCGCCTTTTGGACTGCCTGTGGGTCCTCCTTTAAAGAAACCGCCATCTGTTTGATCAGGTCAAACTGATCGTTATACTGCTTTTCCAGTCCGGTGGACAGTACAACATAATAAGCGCTGTCCGACTCAGCATAGACCAGATACCCTTTAGCCGTAACACCGTTTTGGGTGGGAGAATACTCCTCTGCGGCCAACACGGTCATTCCTGTAATCGAAGGATTTTCCACACTTTTGCATTCGCCCAAATTAGCCGTTACCGACTTGCGATAATACTCTACAAAGGCCTGCCCATCCGGGGCCAACGCTGCCACATTGGCCTTGGGAAACCGCTGTACTACCAGAGAAAGACTCTTGTCCGCATTATCTACCGTGAGCAGATCGTCATTACTGCCGGCATTTGCCGTCCACCCCGCAGGTGCGCTGACAGAATAGATCCCGTTTTTGCTTTCATAGGTGGTCAGGTTTTCCACCGCAGATTGAGAAGTTCCGTTTTGGTTATTACATCCTGTCAGCAGCATCGCCAGAACCAGCAGCACTGACAGGACAGAACAAATGCTTTTTTTCATTTTTTACCCTCCTGCTTGTAAAGCTACAAAGCCTTTTTAAGGCTTTTTTATAAAATTTTCGTCTTTTGGGTTTTTAACAACGCACCGGTAGAGATTTTACTTGGCCAAAAGCGCATCGGCAATCTGCTCCAATGCTTTTTTATCGCTTTCCTTCACTGCTCCTTGGATCGTATGGGTGGCAGGGCAGATGGTGATCTCCTTCATCCCTTCCAGATATCCCCGCATGACTTTACATGCAGCAGGCGCCCAGGATCCATTCTCGACTAAAGCCACTGTTCTCTTTCTCCAGGTTTTATCCCGCAGATGAGCTAAGAAATGCTCCATAGGCGGGAATATCCCTCCATCGTAGGTCGAGGCCATGGCCACCAATTTTCCATAGCGGAACGCATCCTCGACAGCCTCGGCCTGATCGTCCCGGCACAGATCAGCCATTGCCACCTTTGGGCAGCCCTTCTGCTCCAAAAGCTCCTTCATGCAGGCAGCAGCCTGGGCAGTATTGCCGTGGATAGAGGCATAGGCGATCAGCACACCCTCATCCTCCGGCTCATACCGGCTCCAAAGATCGTACTTACCGATGTAATAGCCCAAATTTTCCTTCAGCACCGGGCCGTGAAGCGGCGCGATGGTCTGAATATCCAACCCCGCGGCTTTTTTCAAAAGGCTTTGGACCTGAGCGCCGTATTTTCCCACTATATTAAAGTAGTAGCGCCGGGCTTCGCACAGCCAGTCCTCCTCGGCGCCGATCGCCCCAAATTTGCCAAATCCATCCGCCGAAAACAGGACCTTTTCAGCCGACTCATAGCTGA
Source organism: uncultured Oscillospiraceae bacterium (assembly GCA_910587335.1). Taxonomy (GTDB): domain Bacteria; phylum Bacillota; class Clostridia; order Oscillospirales; family Ruminococcaceae; genus UBA3818. The sequence goes on along the minus strand of CAJUMG010000005.1, from coordinate 39,241 downwards.
CCATTACCTCCGGCCAATGGACCATGGGAGCCATAACAAAGGTCAGGCGGTGTTCACCCAGCTCCAGCATGTCCCCTTCTTTGACAGCACAGGTGGGGTTGGTGCATCCCGGAAAATAGGAGGGCAGCATCTGTAAAGCTTTCGCGCTGGCTACTAACGTCATCTGGGGATAGCGCCCGGTTAAAACGCTGATACTGCCTGCATGGTCCGGCTCCAGGTGCTGCACGACCAGATAATCGGGCTGACGTCCGGCCAGCTCCCGCTCCAAATTTTGGAGCCACTCATCTGTCTTGCGCAGGTCCACCGTATCCATCACAGCTACCTTCTCATCCAAAATCAGATAAGAATTATAGGATACGCCGTGAGGAACCACATATTGACTTTCAAAAAGGTCTATATCCGTGTCATTGACACCGATATAACGAATCACGGCAGAAATATGCATATCAGACATTTATATTCCTTCCTTTCCTATTCTAGTCGTTCCAACCAAGTATTATAATAAAAAATAATCGCTTCTGCAAGGGACATCTTTATTTTTCTTTAAATCTTGGAATGTAATAAAAGCTGCCAAAAAACGATTTTTGTTTGCAATATCAGCCACTTCATGATAAAATAATAATGAATTTCGTTAAAAAAGGACAAATGCTGGCGATGCCAGCTAAAACTAGATGAAAAAGGATAGAAAGCATGACAGATTACGTTTTTCTTTTTGATCTCGACTCAACGGTCACCAAGCAGGAAATCCTGCCGACCATTGCCAAGGGAATCGGAAAGCTAGATGAAATACGCACTTTGACAGAAGCTACCATGCGGGGCGAAATTCCCTTTAAGGTAAGCTTTTTAAATCGGGTTTCGATTTTAAGCTCTGTCAATGTTTCAACCGTGCGGCAGATCGTCAGTCAGGTTGAGCTCAATCCCCATATCGCCGGTTTTATCCGGGAAAATGCGGAACGGTGCTACATTGTAACAGGCAATCTGGACATTTGGATCTGTGACTTGATGAAAAAGCTTGGAATGGAGCACCACGTGTACTGTTCCAAAGCGGACGTGAAGGATGACAAAATTGCACAGGTTGTAAGTGTTGCAGAAAAGGAATTGATTGTAAAGCAGTTTATCCGCCCCTTTGTCGTGGTCGGAGATGGCGACAATGATTCCGGAATGGCAAGGCTGGCGGATATCGCCATCGGCTTTGGCGGTGTGCGGGATATTGCACCCTCGCTGCTGCGGTGCGTCAACTTTGCTTTTTACGATGACCGACGGTGTGCCGACTTTTTAAAAACTTTATTATAAAATGAAAAGCATGGTGAAAAAGATGAAAAACAATGTTACCATCATTATTTCCTGCGCCGGTATGGGAACTCGCCTAGGAATCGGCAGCACAAAAGCGCTGGCAGATGTCTGCGGCCAACCGCTGATCCTTCGGCAGCTGGAGCTTTTAAAGGATTATGACGATGTACGGATCGTTGTGGGCTATCAGGCTGACCGCGTTATGCAGACAGTCAAGGAATACCGAAAGGATATCCTGTTCGCGTTTAACTATGATTACGCCACCACCGGAACAGCGGCAAGCTTTTGCAAAGGTTTGACAGGCGCCCGCGAATATGTCGTTGCTTTCGACGGTGATCTGCTGGTGCATCCAGAGGACCTCTCTTTGATTTTGGAGCATGAGGGAGAATGCGTTGGCGGGTGCGAACCAACCACCGACAATCCGGTTCTGATGCGCCTAAACGACCAAAACCAGGTCGTGGCATTTTCCACCGAACAGGGTGACCTGGAGTGGACAGGACTTGCAAAGCTAAAAACCGATCGGCTGCGCGAAGGAACCGGCCATATCTATATGATGGTGGAACCCTTAATGCCGGTAGACGTTATTCAAATCCGCACGAAGGAAATTGATACACCTCATGACTATGAAGAAGCTGTCCGCTGGGTAAAAGGCGGCTATAAAGATTTTTAGTCCATAGCAGAGAGGATGGAAAAAAGATGACTATTGGAATTGTTGGAGGGATGGGCAGCTGGGCCACCGTCGACTTTTTCCGGCGGATCATAGCCGCGTTTCCCGCCCAAAAGGAATGGGAACGGCCCAGAGTTTTGATTGATAATTACTGTACCATGCCAAGCCGCGTCCGGGCTATTTTGTACGATGAGAAAAAGAAAGAGCTGATCGCGGATTTGTCTGCCTCTGTGCAAAATCTCATCCGCGCCGGCGCCGACAGAATCGTTTTGGCCTGTAACACCTCTCACGCCTTTCTGGCGGATGTGCAAAAGAATGTCCCCGAAAGCCGGGGCCTGATGATTGATTTGATCCATGAATGCGTTATAAGTACCCCCCCCCCGAGGGGAGATAGCAAAAATGTTTTTTTAATCGCAAGCGAAGGGACCATTGCTGCCGGGATTTACCAAAATATTTTTGATGAATACGGCATTCCAATCGAAAACCCAACCGAGGATGATCAGGTTCAAATTCGGGACTTTATCGAGGCTGTTAAGCAAGATCAAATAGATGACGCGGTTCTTCGTAAATTTGTACAATTTCTTGACGGTGGACGATGTGAAACGGTTATTTTGGGCTGTACCGAAATCCCCGTTCTGCATTCCATGTGCGTGAATCGGGGATACCAAAGCCAAAAAACAGTCATTGATCCTCTCCAATGCGTTATCGACCGTCTGGTAAAAGAAAGAGCCGAATCAGCACCTGTATAGAGCTTATAAAACATCTGGGCTTTTTAAGTCAACGCAGGTGGGATGTACTGCTAAAAATAGAAAAAATCCGCTGTGGGTTCCCCCCGGCGGATTTTTTTGCCCGCGGCTTGGAGCAGAAGTTTTAAGGCAATTTTTATCGTCTTTTAAAAGCAAAATAAAAGGCTTACAAACCGCTTAAACAAACGATTTATAAGCCTTGGCGGAGATGGAGAGACTCGAACTCTCGCGCCAGTTTCCCAGCCTACGCCCTTAGCAGGGGCGCCTCGTCACCAACTTGAGTACATCTCCGAATCGGTAACAGCACAATATATTCAATTTGTCCCTTGGATGGAATTTGGCGGAGAGGAAGGGATTCGAACCCTTGGCTCTGACGAGTCACTGGTTTTCAAGACCAGCTCCTTAAACCGCTCGGACACCTCTCCATCCGTGTGACGGGATTCATTTTAACATAAACACAGGGTAAAGTCAAGAACAATCCAATAAAATCCTTTTTTCTTCCTGCAAAGGCCCAACACTTTTCCTAAAAAAGATTTGACATAATCTATAAAAAACAGTATATTTAAATAGGTACCTGATAAAAGCTGCCACCAGTTTCATCTGTTTGGCAGACGATTTCTTTTTTGATGGGAGGAAGAATATGAAACCTGTAATCCTAATCGGACCGGATGATGGATTTAACCCCATGTTTCAAGCGCCGCATATAATCATTAGCAGCAATTACACCCAATGCGTCAGAAATGCCGGCGGCATTCCTGTCACCGCCTTTGACCTGAATTGCGCCGCTGAATATGCCGCTATGGCAGATGGGCTTTTGCTTACCGGCGGAACCAGCGATATCCACGCAGGCAATTACGGCGAAATTTATAAAGACAGAATGGGTGGGCCTGGCCATCCGCTGAACGAGCTGCGGGACGATCTGGACTTTGCTCTATTAAAGGCTTTCATGGAGCAGGGCAAACCGATATTTGGCATTGGCCGTGGAATCCAGATTATAAATGTCGCCTTGGGAGGCTCTCTTTACATGGATCTTTTGCAAGACCTTGACCAGGAGCACGACGGAAAAAATCATACCATTCTGGCTCAGCCTGATTCTTTTGTCTGCTGTTATGGCCAGCAGCAAGAGGTGGTAAGCCGGCATCATCAGGGTATAAAGGATCTTGGTCGGGATTTAACGGTATGTGCCAAATCCCCAGACGGTCTGATTGAAGCAATTGAACATACTTCTCTTCCGATATTTGCTGTACAGTGGCACCCAGAGCAGTCCCAGTCCCCAGCTGATCAGAAGCTATTCGAAAGACTGATTGCCCTTTGTGAAGGAGGTAACCGCTCATGAAGCCTATTATCTGCATTGCGCCTGCACCGGCTGTTGAACCGCATTTTTTTAACGATGGATGGATGGTCAATAAAAAATATTTTCTGGGCGTTACCGCAGGCGGCGGCGTTCCGGTTATGGCCACCGACATTGAACTGGCAGACGAATATGCCCGCCTGTGTGACGGATTGATTCTCACCGGAAGCGCCATGTATGTCCCCTCTCCGGAGTATGCCGAACAGGCAAAAGCCATTGAAAAACAAAAGCGTGATCCGTTGGACGAAAAGCTGTTCCATGCCTTTCAGAAAGCCGGTAAACCCGTATTTGGTATCTGCCGCGGACAACAGAATATCAACGTATTTTTAGGCGGTACTCTGGCAAAGAAATTCAAATTAACCGATGGTGTGGAGCATCTGATGCATAAGCATGAGATCCTTGCCGAACCAGGTTCTCTGATCTGTCAGCTGTTTGGAGAAACATTTATCACCAACAGTCGGCATAATAACCGAATCGACCAGTTAGCAGACAGTTTAAAAGTCACCGCCCGATCTCACGATGGCGTCATCGAGGCAGTTGAGCATGAGTCAATGCCTATTTACGCCGTGCAATGGCATCCGGAGCGAATGCGCGGAGATCTTCCTGATCCCTTCGACGGCCCGGACACTACCCCTCTGTTCCAAAAATTTAACGAAATCTGTTTGGAGTATAAAAAATAGCCGCTAAGCGGCTATTTTTTATTGCATATCTGTCCCAGTAGACAGGCGCTTATGATTGCTGTGATCGCTTAGCAATCACCCAGCTTTTTTATCGTTGCGGGTACAGCGAAATCCCCAACGTATCCCGATAATAGGACACTGCCTTTTTCATAAACACTTCTGTAACACCAAACTGTTCCGCCAATTCCCAGAGCTCTACGATTCCCCGGGAAATATACTCTCGCAGTTCCTCTAAAGGAATATACTGTAAAATAGCCGCACGGTCCGCTCTGTATTCGGCCTGCTCTCTCAACAGGTAGGGACACTCTGCTGTGTAAAAGGCTCCCGAATCAAAATGACCTTTTTCATGAATCAAAATCGTATACTCTTCAGCACAGTCCTCTATTTTGCTTTGGTCAATCCCAACGACCTTCTCTTCCTTTAGAGAAACGCTTTTTATATGCCGGAATTGGTATGGCAAAACGGTAATATTCTCCTTTTCCAAATCCTGATAAACCTGATTTAGATTGTGTTTCATTTACCGTCTTTCTCCTTATTGTCAGTGAATTGAGGATTTTTCCCTTCTGGCTATACATCATGATAAAACAAATGGTATTTTCCTATCATTCTTACCTCTCCCTAGTAAATCTCCGCGTCCAATAGCAGCCTGGACCCGCTCCGGCCATGTACATAATAGATTTTGCCGGCCTTTACGTTCTCCGCCATTCCATCCATCAGCAGCGTATTGCCGGACGTCGCTTTTGCAGCCAGTGTATCAATAGCCTTAAGCCCTTCGCTGTCTATAATCGAAGCGGCGTTCAGTCCCGATTTTAACACTGTGGGCTTTATCCGCATTACAACCGGTGTCTGTGCGGTAAACCGAAACTGACCATCCACAAGTCCATAGCCCATGAACAGCAGCGTATTCCCGTTTGCCTCGTACATCATCGCATACCGCTGGCACCGCGCCAGCTCCTCACCGTAATCCGGGATTTCGTTTAACACCCACTCCCCGCCTTCGTCCCGGTGCGCTAAGGTCTGCCAGCTTCCAAACTCCAGCTTTGCCGCTTGGAGTATGTGACCCTGAGACCCAGGCTCCACATCAAAGGTGAACTGTGTTGTTCCCGACGGATGATAGTATAGCCGCATTTTTCCGGTGGGCACCACCGTTTCTCCCAAGCTCCCCTCGGCGTTTGGCACTAGGAATGAGGATGTATACAGCTCCCCGTCAATGAGCGCAGAGATGGTCATTTCCCTGCCGGACAGCTGCTTTGCCACACTTTCTTCCAACTGTTGGACCGCACACCCCGCCGTCTCGGCTGATATCCGGTCCAGCTCTATGCCCTCGTCTGTCAGTGTAAGCCATATGCCGTGTATTCTCCACCGGTCTATACTGTAGATGTTTTCTCCGTGATACCCGATCGCCCCGGTATCCGGGTTATGGTATGCAGTCGCTTCCCGCTGGTTTACCGGATGCACAAAATGCCAGTTCAGCAGTAGGTTTCTGCCTATTCCTGCCGCTACTTCCACATTCCCGCTCTCGTCCGGTAAATTTCCGTTGACCGATTGTATGCCTCCTGCGACTCCTGGAGGACCTTGGGCAAAGATATCCGTTTTTTGATAAACGCTTTCTTCTCGGTTCCACTGATACCAATATCCATCTGTCCCAATGTATGGGCTTTTTCCTTCTTCTCCGTAAACAGAAACACCGCTGTCCAAATGAGAGCCCGATGCCGCATCATACAAAAACCAGTGGCCATTTTCTCCGATGAGCGGACCATTTTCCGCCGCAGCCTTGGCATCTTGGGCGGATTTTTCCGCCGCAGCGGCCCAGGAGTCTGTTTTCCTTGCCGCCAAAATCGTCTCCTCTGCATATTTTTGTACCTGTGCTAAAGAGGCGGTCAGCGTATCCGGTGAGGGAACAAAGCTGCCATAAAGCGCTGCCTTGACCATGATTTCCCGCCCGTCAAACTTAATCACCTCGTTGCCGCTGTCGCTGATACCAACTACTGTTAAACCGATTTTCCCCGCCACTGCAGTACAGTCTCCATCAACTTCCCAGTAGACGGTCAGCGTATCCGGACCCACTTCGGAAAAAAGAGGTTTGCTTACAAATGTGTCCTGCTCGCTGACCAGTTGTATAGACCATCGAAGGGCCGACAGATCAACCTGTCCATACTGAAGCGGTAGGATAATTGGTATCCGATCCACTCCCGATTCTCCCTGGGTAAACAAATAGTCCAGCGGCTGCGTATTGATGATTTTCCGCTCATTTGCTTTTAATTCCATTTCATTTCCCCTTATGCTCGTGTACCGTCCATGTTGTACCATATGGTACTGTTATAATAACTAGACTTAAATTGTAGCTTGCCAAAATCCGCTACCCGAAATTGTATCGTTCGATTGCTGACACTGTTTTGGTCTTTTACCGCGTTCGCCTTTACGCCTGTTGCTGCCATGGATAGATTCGCCGACCCATCAAAGGTTCCCGACGCTGTCACATCCCCTGTCAGCTTGATCGTCCGGCCGGTGGTCAACTTATCTGCTTTTTCCGCCGTTTCCGCTTTGCTCGCGTTGTCCGCATTCGCTGCATGATTGGCATTGGTGGCACTATTGGCCTTGTTTGCATTTGTGGCTTTTTCCGCATTTTTCGACCAGTCTGACCAATCTGACCAATCCGCCCGAAAATTCGCTTTTGGCATGCCGACGGGGAATAGCACTACATAGGTGCCGCTGTCCTTTGCCAAAAATACTTTGTCTCCCTGATGAAAAACGGCAAAACTATTTACACGGTATCTTTTCTGACTTGGTGTGTCCTGTCCGCTGAATAGCAACGTTACACCGTCTTCATAAATTTGCGCAATGGTTGCAAAGCTGGAATTTTCTGGCTGTCGTTCCTGTATTTCCTGTTCATCCTGATAAATCATATGTATAGTATTCTCCTTAGTGTATGTTCCATTAGTCCCCCGGGAGCCAGCTCCATCGCCCAGCCAATTTCCTCATAGACTCCCGGCGCCAAATCCCCTTCCAGCGCCAGAATATCCCCGCACCGATGCCGGGGATTCAGCGCTGTTCGAATCACAGTGGTCTCAGACGCCGCCATCGACTGCCAGCACATCCGGTCCGCGTAACGCTGTAGGGCATCCTGACTGCTGATGTTGTCCAGCCGTACCGGCGGAGCCATAATTCTGCCCTGTCGAAAAATAGATAAAAGCGAATCTGGGTCGTCGTTGACCGAAACCGCCCGCATCATAGTTTTAAGCTCCGGATTTTCACATTGGGCAATAAATACGTTGCACACATCAAACAGGTCGTCTTCACGAATATACGCTTCTTTAATCAAGGAATATCCGTCTTTTCTCCCTGGTCCATACCGGTGCCGGATGTTTTTTACACTCGGCTCCAAAATCGCACCAATATGCGCGGCGCCATCTTCGTCAAACCATAGCGATTGATAGCTGATCTCGTCCAAAAGCCCATTGATAATATCCAAAACAGAGGTGCCAATCTCCCAGTCCTCCCGATCAGTGGAAAAAACCTCCGGGGAATCCTCAACAATGGCCGATGATACCCCGCATTGCCGCAGCAGCGCCTGAATCCAGTCAATATAACGCTCCCCTGCTGGAATAAACAGCTTTTCCTCAATTCTGGTCCGTTGTGCCAAAAAGCAAAGGCCGTATCCTTCGCAACGGCAAAAAAAGTTGCCCTTCTCCCGTATCTGCCTGACAGAGGTAAGGATAAAATGTCCCAATGGGTATTCCTCTCCATCCAATATCAGCACCGGACGTAGCCGGTCGGTCAATCGCTGTATTTCCTGCGGCAGGACCAGATCTCCGCTGTAAATCCGCTTGATTTTTCTGCGCAGATCCAGCGAAACTGCGCCGGACCCCACCGCCTTTGCTTCTGCATACTTCACGCCTCCACGCAAAATATCGTATCGAAGGGAAAATTCTCTGGCTGCGTTACTCTTCATTTTCTTTCTCCTGCTCCGCTTCCATGATGATAAAGGAAATATCCGCATTATTTTTATAATCCACCGTCAGACTTTCCAGAATGCCGGCAAAACAGCTGCCCCATTGATCCTTGTAAATCACCTTATGCCCAACCAAAGCCTGTAAGGATGTGAGGGTCCGGCTGTCCTGCAAAGAAAATGCCAGCTGATGTCGTCGAATCTGGCTTTTTGATATCTCAGCTACCGGTAGGTCATACCCATAATACTGCTGATATCCTATCTGTGCCTCACTCACTAACTTGTGAACCGGTGCGCCGTCTCGCCGAACAGAAAACAGAATCCATTCTCTTCCATCCCATCCGGAAAGCGCCGCGTCACGCATGGAAAAGACTTTTGTCAACACACCGCTGCTGACATAGTGGCCGCCTTCTATCTGACCGATCAATTCGTATTGATGCAGTCCCCCGCACATTCGGTCAAAATAGGTGGTATCTTTAGTCGACGCAATGACTCGCCCGTCTCTCTTGACCAAAAAACCCAAAAAGGTTCCAGAAGTATTCCAGGAAAGCATGATCTCTTTCCCCACTGTCCGACCAGATAGAACAATTCTTCCGGTTCCGCGGTTTTGTACCGTAAACTGGGCCGAAGCCCATGGCGACCATAAGCCAAATTCGTTTTGAACACGTACACTAACCTGATAGCTTCCATCCGCCAGATAAACCGGACAGTACCATTCCTTTTCCGTCCCATACTGCTCCAGAGAATCAATCTCCCCAATTCGCACCTGATATCCCTGCTGGTCCTGCGCTTGCCAGCGAATGAGTGGACGCGGCGCGGCATTCAGTTGCCCGATTACCGGTTCCGGGGGAGAAGCTCGTACAATAATGGATGCTTCTTCGCTCCAGCCGCCCAACACTCCATCACTGTTTCCGGTACGGACCCGCCAGAAGCCCTTGCCAGAAGGGAGGGTATTTTGTAAAAGAAGGGTCTCCTGTACTGTACCCTCTCCTGTCCAAAGCGTCTCCCAATCTTCTCCGGCAGTCCGGTATTGTATCTCAAATTTGCTCTGCGCCGTTCCAGTCTCAATGACATGCTTCCAGGAAAAAATTTGTGGCTGGTTCCCATCTACATAGCCGAGATTCGGTCGCAGCTGCGCTGGGACTGACAGACTGTCGGTGGTGGTTAAGGTAAACCAGCTGGACCATTCGCTCCAGATTCCGTCGTCCGACTGCACCCGTACGCACCAGTCAATACTCCCCTTTTCTGGAAAGGTTCCCGCCGGAACAGTATGACTTTCGCTCGTGCTGGTCACTGTACTTTCTTTGTAGCTGCTTTGCCCCGTCACCCGCCAGCGAAATTGATATCCCTGCTGCTTTACCGGCTGTTGGACATAATTCTGATTCGCATAAAACTTCCAGCGAAATACCGTACTTGCCTTCTCATTGACAAACCCCGATTTTGGCGCGCAGTCTCTTACCTCCGGTACAACATCCTCATAGGTAAAAATCGCATACGGTCGGTTCGTACCCGTGTGGGAATGCATCGTCATACTGGCATTGGCAGTGTATTTGTTCCCGGTGTATGGGCTCCCGAAATAACCTGTAATCACATTGGGGGTCACATCTACATACTCTTGGTTTATATCTGGAAAGTTTGTCTTGTTTCCCATGTGCTGATACTGATTTTTTGCAAGGCTTGGCAGAGTGCTTGCCTCTGGGGTGGGTGACCAAAATAGATATCCCGTTGCCGTAAGCCCATAGTGATGTACAAAACCTCCATTTTGGAATGTTCCGGAACTCGATGCAGAGGTCGCAGTTATATAGGCGTACAAACTCAGCTTTCTTATGCGCTTTTTCTTATATTTGGCAGGTTTAGAAAACCTCATATACACATCGGAGCTGTTTGTTGCAAAAAATTCGCCTCTTTGATAGGTAAAATTGTATTTTTCCTGTGAGGTCAGACTCGCTCCCCGCACTGTTTCAACAAGCGTAGTATATGTATAATTCCGGGCCCAGCTGTCGCTGGCATAGACCGTTTCTGTATGTTCTGCCATGCTATATCACCTTTCCGCATATCCCGCCCGATACAGTAGCCGAACATTTTCCTTTTGCCTTTGTACCGCGGTTTTTTTGTCTTCTTCGCTCTCTTTATATGCCTTTTCCTTCTCTTCTTCCCATCTGCTGTGCCATTGTTCCAATCAAAAACCTCCCTGATAATCGAATCGGTCCGGCAAAAAAGTCCCTTTTCCTTCTCCGTTCCACCAAAAAGATCCCTTTTGCTCGGTCAAAAGCTGCATCTGAATTTGAATCGTGTCCATGGTCTGCGGGTCCGATGCAAAACGCCTTTGGGCATGCAGCGTACACACACCGCCCTTTGCCAAAGATTCCTGAGCCGTCGTACCACAGAAGCAGCGCACCCATAAAACCTCTTCCTCTGGATTTTGACCGATCACCTTTTGTTGGAACAGATCCTCCGGACAAAAGCATCCCGTAAAATGGATCATTCCCAGCCCGTGTTCTTCCTTTTTCTTCTGACCGTTAAAATCGTAAAACCACCTGCTTTGCGCCTTTTCTTCCTGCGTTTGGCCAATTCCCGCCGCACATTCTGCCCAAATCCGCTCTCTCGCCGAACCAAAACCGAAAAGCCAGCGCTCTCTAACCTGGATATCCGCCGGTTTTCTTTGATAGACCAGACTCCCCTCCAGCGCATAAATAAAGGTTTGTCCATCCTGTGCCGGATAAAGAAGATGTCCTCGTCCTGTCCAAAGGCTCTTAAACCACCTTTGTTCCCCCAGGTCTATTTCGCCTTCTTTTAAACTGGTGGACCACCGGCTGAATCGCTCGGCAAACCTTTCGTTTTCTATCCGCTCTTTCTCCTGAAATCCATATCCGGTCATTTGGATGGTAAAATCATACTGACAGCGCTCTCCTCCAGCCAAATCGGTAAAAAGCTTTTTTTCTCCCGCCGGAAAAATACCACAGCAGGGCTCGGATTCCCTGGTATAATCCACAAATACCGGTACGCCGCTTTCGCTTATGCAGGGAGAGGCGGCAATCGCCGCCTTTAGTCCTTGCAAAATAGAATCTGCCTCCATCGTTTTTAAACCCCCTCCAATTCCCAGTGAGAAAAACCCGAAGGCGTAATCACCCTGCGGATCAGCCGGATACTGGCCGTCTCGTCATACTGCCGCGCCAGCTCCCGCAGCGGACTCTGCGGGCTCCAGCGGTATGGGCACTCCCCAAAAACCAGTGCGTCACCAATTTGAAAGGTAAAATACTTTTCCTTTTCCTGTAAATCTAATGTCTGCCAACTCTTTGGCGGCAGGTATTTTCTACCCTCCAAAATCGCCATGCCAGGGACTAAAACCCGGACAGTTGTGAGAAATTCCTGCCCCTGCTTACTATACCGCCGCCCGGCAAATCCACCCTCTACAGCGTTTTCCCAAAAAACAGCAGGCAAAACGGTTCGGATGCACCGCTCTGTGTCATTTTCTTCCCATCGGTTATATAGGGTGGCACAGCCGTTGGTCAGCATCCGCCCCACCCCCGAAAAAGTATTCCGTCTGTCAGATATACTGCCGCTGCACTATATAAATCCGTTTGCTTCGCGTTTTCCCGATAGGTCACCGAATATTGACCCGCCTTCTCTGATTGGATTTTGTCTGTCCGTTCCTCTTTTGCCAGCCCATCAGCTATCGCGCATAAAGCCAGCTTAATCCTTTCTTGCGCGAATTCCTTTTCGCTTTTCCCTTTGGTCGCAAAGGATAAAAATGCCTTAGCCCGCCGGATGAAATGCATAAATTCCGCTTCGGACAAACTTCCTCCATACTTTTCTTGGTAAAAGGCAAAATCACATTCATTTACCATTTTGCTCCTCCCATCCTCAGCCCCTCTTAGGCCTTGCTATGTAGATAGATACCCGCCGTTTTATTTTCATAAATCTCCGCCAGACCGTAGGCTCGATAGAAAAATTTCCATCCGTCAGAGGTTTGATTGTCCTGCGGCGCGATAATCTTGTTGACCGTATGCTTCGGGTATTGTAATAGCGCCGGTTTATGGATAATCATAAAGTTGATCTGCTTTGCCGCATCCCCTTTGATAAATCCCCCTTCCGTCTGCCCCTCTGTGGAACCATCCTGTAAAAGAATTTCGGTGTAAAAACGGGATTTGGGAACCTTCACAACCTTCTCAAAGCTGTCCAGTACCGCTTTGGATGTGATTGTATCAACATTTAAAATGAGATTGTACAAGCCAGAGCTGATGAACAAATACCGCTGGTCCTCCGGCACCTCTGCATCGTCCATGACATTTTGTCCCTCCAGCAGCGCCGCCAATACGTCAGACCCTCCGGTCAGTTCTCCGGTCTTTTTACCGATTCCATCGTGCGTAGCATATGCCGCGAACCGGAATGCGTCCATTTCCGGCGCCACCTTTGTGCGGACAAATTCTCCCGCCAACCTGCCGAACGCGGCCCCTGCCGTCTCCTCGTTATCCATGGCGTCTACTGTAAAAACACGGCCCCGATCATAATTAAAATTTACCGTCTCACTGGATAGCGTCACGTCGCCCGCCACATATCCACCATTCCGGGAATAATCGGCCAGCCCATCCATGCTGATCTTGGGAATAATCATCTCCCCGGCATTGGCGCCCATCTGTACCAATGAACCGTCGCCATCCAGTACCGAAGTAATCGCCGCGTTCTGATAAACCTCATCCAATTTGTCCGTGTATTTTTTGAATTTTGCCAGTGTGTTTGCCATTAAAAATCATCCTTTCCTGCTGCAAAGCTGGGCAGCCCCATAATTTCTCGGATTCGGCTTTCCTCCGAGCCTTCTACCTCTCGATTCCCCGGCCTCAGGATAATTGGCGGCGCCTGATCCGGGCAAAACAGATAGCCGTGCTCTGTCTTTAATTGTGCTAGCTGTTGCTGTATCCCCTCCAAAACGCCATCCTTTTCCAGATGTATGCTTTCCTCATCAAGCAGCGCACGTACCGCCTTTTCATTGCGCGCGCCGGCCTGCCGCAAGGATCGCCGCAGCGCCTCCTCGAAATCCCGCCGCTCCCATTTTTGCTTCCATTCGTTTTCCGTTTCTTCCGCTTTCTGCCGCCACCAATCCGCCTGCTGGTGTATTTCCTCCTCCTTTTGGGAAGAGGCTTCCGCCTCCAGCCTGGCAAGCTTTTCCTTCATGGCGCCAAACCCTGCAAATTTTTCTCTTATTTTGTTGATATCCTGGCCGTTCGCCCTCATAACCAGCGCGATCTGCTCCTCGTTCAATCCCCATTCTTTTAGCTTTTCTGTTTTCATATTCTTCCTTTCCGGCTAGGCGTTTTAGGTGGTCGCCATCACCTACCTGCCCGTGTTATTTTGTCCCCGGGCACGGGACCTTGCGCTATTGAACCGACTGACCGCCTTCTTCCAGGTTGGGGACAGCCCCGCAAATCGCCTTGGCCCGCTCCTCTGTTTCGCCTAGAAAACGAACGCGAAATTCCCATGGCTTTCGCACCCCGGCGGATATTTCCTGCAAAAATTGGCTTTTTTCCGCCGCCGTGTCTGTCACAATGCTGTCGTCCCATTGGTAATAAGCCTGATAACCGCCCGCCGGCGTCCCCGGCAGAAATCCTACCCAGTAATCCATTACCTCAAGCAGCTGATCTAACGCTTGTCCAAGCGCCTCCTGTACCTCCCGCACAGTGGAAAACAGCCGCTGCTTGGCGCTGATAATCTCGGTGGCGGTCATCTCCCGCTGTCCCGGATCGCTGATAATACCATAGGATAGACCACAGGCAAATTCAATTCTCCGCAGCAATTCGTTCAGTCCGGCCCGAAGGCTTTCGTCTCGAAAAGCCGGATTGTACACATGGTAAAAATCCGCCCCTGTATTCAGGCTTCGAAACAGCCGTCGGGTGGTCTGGGGCATCCGTCCGCCGTTTAGATAGGTGGAATCGGCATCTATCGCCAGCTCTCCGCCTTCAAATTCCCACAATAGACGGCTATACTGCCGGTCTGCCTCCTCTAAAAGCTCCATCGCCCCAGCTCCAATGGATACACCCAGCGGACATTCAGGCTCTATCGTATTGCCAAACGGCATCTTCAGATAGATGAACAGCGGTCTTTTTCGTCCAGGCAGTAAAACCGCCGGCTCCAGCTGCGCCCATTCCCCGATATCTCCTAGCGAGATTTCTTCTCCCAACAAGCCAGCTGTATTCGAAACAAAAGCCCGATTTAATACCAGTACCCCTTTATCGGTCATTCTGTGTTCCTCTAGTCGGGTAAAAAAGCGCTTGTCCCGCCAAAGGCTCTCGGTAAATACCGCACCGATGATCTGACCATCCGGCCCGGTCTCCAATGGGATAAATCCGTCTGGCTGTACCATTTCTACCTGAATTTCCTCTTGCACCAAATAAGGCTTAAGTACAAGCCCTCCCTTTCCTACTGCGTATTCCAAATAGCGGCGCAGCCGATGCCTGACCGGTCCAATCTGCCGGTTTAAAAATGCCGCCCGGTCAGATCCTTCCACCCTCCAGCCCATTTCCAGTACCGCCAAGCGCGCCACCTCGCCGGAAATCACCGGTAAAAGGTTCATTCCCTTCACGCGGCCGCCTTCCAACCATGGCGCGTCGTTTTCATAAACGCGTTTCCACAAGCGCGCCGCCTCCCGCATCTTTTCGGTCCAGCGGATCCTCTCTCCTAAAATCCTTCCCGCCTCCGGCATTTTTTGCTCATTTGCGATTTTCTGTATTCGTTTTACCCATTCACTCTCCATCGTTCTTTATCCATTCCCCCTTCTCCCCCAGATCGGTTCGGTCGCATAACGCACCGCATCGATATGGTGGTTATTTCTGTCCGGATACCCCGGCAGGATTTTGCCGTCCTTTCCCCGGTCGTATCGGTACTCTAAAAATTCCTTTAGCGTATCTGGGCACCGCACAGGATCAATAAAAATTTTCCGCAGCCCCTGTAGCCAGTGAAAGGAATATCCCACACTTCCCGGACCCTTTGCCGCTCCACGGCAAAAAAGGCCGTATTCCCGGTAATCCTCTACACTCTTCGGCTCCGCGCTGTCAGCAGTAATCTGTTCCTTGGGTCCCACCCCCAACTCTTTTATCCGATTCGCCGTCTCCCGGTTGACCGATTTATAACAGGTCAGTTCACAAAAGATGTAAAGAGACTGTCTGGCCGCGTCATAATGCACCCGGTTAAAAGCCCACGGATCAGGGTAAAATCCCCAGTCTACACCGGATAAAATCCGATCAAAACGCCGAATAACCCCGTCTTCTATTTGCTTAGGTACAATGTTGTCGAACACATTGTCTCCCAGACCTGACGGAATCCCAAGATACTCCTGTCGATATACCCGGGGATTCTCCTGCTCCAAAAATCTCGCGTCATCCAAAAACTTTTCTCCCAGCCATTCTGGCGGCATCTGGGTGTAATCTGAGTGATGTACCCACTGTCCCTGACGCGGCTTTCTTAACCAGCGGTTGACCCAATGCCCCTCCAGCGGCGGAGGATTAAAGCTCTTAAAACAGTAAAATGGGCCGTTTCCCCGTAAAACAGATTGTTCTATACTGCGTATCTGATCTTCCTCAAACTGGTCCAGCTCCTCAAACCACAGCGCCCCTGGATAGCCAAAAGAAAATTTTAAGGATTTTAGCTTTCCTGGATCATCCATCCCAAAAAACAGGATCTTCTGTCCAGTCGGTTCGTATACCGCTTCTAGTGCCGATGGAGCAAACCGGCACATTTCTTCAATCCCCAATGCTCCAGCTGCCCACTGCAGCTGGGAAAATACCGAAGAGCGAAGGGTATTCCCCACCCTTCGAAGGACCACCGCATGCATATCAGGGTTTCGCAGCAGTACCAGCCATAGCTCAAGCGATATAAAGCTGGATTTTCCCGATCCCCTGCCTCCCTTGAGCACATATTCGCCGCCCTGGCTCAGTACCCTTTGGTGCAGTGAAAAAAAGGATGGACCAATCAGCCGGCGCAGAGATATTCCGTTTTGAAGTACCTCTTGACATAAATTCTTTTGAGAACCCATCGCTTTTTTCTCACCGCACATCGTCAACAATAATCACCGGCACTCTCCCTTCCCGGTCTGGACCTTCCCTGCGGCCTTTTTCTTTGGCCATTTTCCCTTCTCCCATAATACTTCTAAGCTCTCGGATGGCAGCCAAATCCCCAGCTAAAGCCTTTTGATACAAATTCCACGCTACCAACTGTAATCGATCCCGGTAGCGCATAGGCAAACCCGCGTTTTTCAGAATCTCCTTTTGCTCCGGATCGCTCAGCGGCAGTTCCAGCAGAACCTGCAACCGCTGACGGAGCTGATAGCTCTTTTCTTCCTCCTTCTTGCCGGTACCTGCCCGCTTCTCCTGTCTCTTATTTTCTTCACCTGATCCACAATACAATTCAAATCCTCCTATTCCTTTAAAAATTCCTCTAGCAGCCAGCCATCGGCCTTTTGTCCCTGCCTCCTCCTCTTTGGGCGGTAATGGACGCATCCATCTGGACTGCACTCCCGCAGCCGGCCTTCGTCAATGGCAAAATGACAGGCCGGAAAACCTGGAAAGCCAAATAGCTCCCGCCGATATTGGCAGCTTTTGCAGCGTTTCATTTCTCCTCCTCCTTTGCTGAATAGAATCTTCTACAACTGTTCTAACCTATCCGCAGCCTTAGCTACTTACAGATTTTTACAGCAACCCGTCCTCATTTAAGAACAAATGTTCTTTTTGTAGGTACTATTATATTCCGTAAATTCAGAAAAATCAATACTTTTTTCAATTTTTTTGAAATTCTTCTTTACATTCATTTCTTTTTCTGCTATTCTTTTTGGGAGGTGATTTCTATGTCATTTTTTGGTGCCAACCTGAAAAAGGCCCGAAAACGATGTGGCCTGACCCAGCGCCAGTTGGCAGAACTGATCGGAGCAAAGCACAACTCTGTCAGCAATTGGGAAACTGGACAAAACGAGCCAGACACCCAGACAATCTGTAAGCTTTGTGATACCCTTTCTATCACAGCGAACGACTTGTTTGGCGCGGCTTCTTCTGTCGCCTCCCAGTCTATCAGCCGGGATGAGTTAAAATTCGCCTTGTTCGACGGCGAAGATCAAATCACTGAAGATATGCTCCAGGAAGTTTTGGATTTTGCGCAGTTTGTGAAAGAAAAGCACCAGAAAAAAACAGATGCCTAAAGGCTTTTTTCTCTTTATATGCTTGGCATCTTTATAAAAGGAAAGGACGTTTTTTATGAAAGCCATTACTCAAACGCTGAGCGAAATTGTTTCGCAGGCTTTTGAAATCGCGGGCTATGACCCAAGTCTTGGAACCGTTACCGCCTCCGACCGGCTGGATCTGTGCCAGTTCCAGTGCAACGGCGCTTTCGCCGCCGCCAAGCTCTACCATAAAGCGCCGTTTGTCGTAGCGCAGCAGGTGGCGGAAATTTTGCAGAACGACCACGTCTTCTCACGGGTCGAGGTGGCAAAGCCCGGCTTTTTAAATTTGACCTTAGATGACAGCTACCTGTTAAAACAGACAAATACCATCGCCCAAGACCCACATCTTGGCATTCCCCAGGTGGAAGAACCCGCGATGATCGTGCTGGATTACGGCGGGCCGAATATCGCAAAGCCTCTGCATATCGGTCATCTGCGCTCCGCCATTATCGGCGAGTCCATCAAGCGGATTCTCCGGGCCGCCGGGCATACGGTCACCAGCGATATCCATTTGGGCGATTGGGGCCTGCAAATCGGCTTGGTTATTACCGAATTGCAGGAGCGTTATCCGAACTGGCGCTGCTTCTCGCCGGATTTCGACCCGGCTGCCGATACCGTTGAGCCGCTGGAAACCTCTATGCTCAACGAGGTGTATCCCTTCGCCAGCGCAAAAAGCAAAACCGATGCAAACTACGCTAAAAAGGCACATCAGGCTACCTATGATCTGCAAAATGGTCGTCCCGGCTATATCGCCCTGTGGCAGGAGATTCTGCGCGCCTCTGTTACAGATATGAAAAGCAACTACGAAAAGCTGGGTGTGACCTTTGACCTGTGGTACGGCGAAAGCAATGCCGACCGGTATGTCCCTCAGCTGATGGAAATCCTCGGGGAGAAAAATCTGCTGATCGAAAGTGAAGGCGCCCTGATCGTCGACGTGGCCGAACCGGAGGATAAAGCTCCCATGCCGCCGGTCATCGTCCGTAAATCAGATCACTCCAGCATCTATGCCACCACCGACCTTGCTACCATCATCCAGCGGGAAAAGGATTTTCATCCCGATAAAATTTGGTATGTGGTGGATAATCGTCAGGAGCTCCACTTCATTCAGGTGTTCCGCTGTGCCAAAAAAGCAAACCTGGTCCCACCGCAAACCGAATTTGCCTTTTTGGGCTTCGGTACCATGAACGGGGCCGACGGAAAGCCCTATAAAACCCGTGACGGCGGTATTATGAAGCTGGAGGATATGATCGCTACCGTCACCGCCGGCGCCCAGGAAAAGCTGGAGGCTTCCAGCTTTGTGGACGCGGCCGATTATGAGGATATCGCCCGGAAGGTGGGAGTCGCCGCCATTAAATTCGGCGACCTGATCAACCAGCGCGCCAAAGATTATATCTTTGACCTGAATAAATTCTTCTCTTTCGAAGGGAAAACCGGCACCTATCTTTTGTACACCATTACCCGGATCAACTCCATTTTGAAAAAGGCCGGGGTGGCGCTGGAGCAAATCGCGCCCATCACCCATGTCTACACCGATTCTGAACGGGACCTGCTGCTCAAAATCCTCATGGGCGGCGATGTTTTCCAAAAAGCCTTGACCGAAAAAGCGCCGAATTATCTGTGCGAAAACGCCTATCAGCTGGCCATTTCCTTCTCCAAATTTTACCATGATAATCGGATTATCGACGAACCGGATCCGGAAAAGAAGCAAAGCTGGCTGGCGCTGATCGCTTTGGTGCGCCGGGTGCTCTGCCAACACCTGGACCTGCTGGGCATTGAACCGGTGGAGCATATGTAAACTGCCAAAAGGACCTCTGAAAACAGAGGTCCTTCTTTCTTTTGCCGGAACTTTCACCTTTTTCCGGAAAAAGCTTATGCAAAACGCCAGTTTGATCTTGCCTTCGTCCGGTGCTATACTATCCTTGCAAAGATAACTCCAATCAATATCAGACCGCTTACTGCGGAAAAATCATCGTCAAGGAAGCATGTGTTATGGAAAAAAGTGTTTTTCAGCAAAAACTGCGTTCTGCCGGGCAGTATATTCTAGCCTTTGTCCGTTGGGGACTGTTAGCCGCTCTGACCGGATTGGTGGGCGGCGGGGTTGGCACCTTGTTCCACAAAGCGGTAGAATATGCCACCGGGGTGCGCCTGTCCCATAGCTGGATTTTGTATCTGCTGCCCTTGGGCGGCCTTGTCATCGTCTGTCTGTACCACCTTTTCGGGACCCCCGAAAGCTTTGGCACCAACCAGATTTTAGATGCCATCCGCAGCGAAAACAAAGTCCCTCTAGCGCTGGCGCCGCTCATTTTTTTAAGTACCGTCATCACCCACCTGTGCGGCGGCTCCGCCGGACGTGAGGGCGCGGCGCTTCAGCTGGGCGGCTCCATCGGCTCCCAGCTGGGCAGCCTCTTTCGCTTGGATGAAAAGGATCGCCATATCCTCATCATGTGCGGGATGAGCGCGGTGTTCGCCGCCCTGTTCGGCACCCCGCTCACCGCCACCTTTTTTGCTATGGAGGTCATCAGCATTGGCGTCATGTATTACGCGGGACTGGTCCCCTGCATCATCTCCTCCCTGACCGCCTATGGCATATCCCTTCTTTTCGGCGCCGAACCGGTGCGCTTTTCCTTGTCTCATGTACCGGATGCCTCCATTCTCACCATTTTTCAGGTCATCGCTCTATCCGCTCTGTGCGCCGTCCTATCGATTTTGTTTTGCCTTTCCATGCATAAAACCGGTCATCTTCTGCAAAAGTGGATCCCCAACGGCTTTTTACGAGCCTTTCTCGGCGGCGGTGCGGTCCTTCTTTTAACCGTCCTAACCGGCAGTACCGCCTATAATGGCGCGGGTATGGATGTCATCACCCAGGCGATCGCCGGCTTTGCCCAGCCGGAGGCTTTCGCCTTAAAGATTCTTTTTACCGCTATCACCATCGGCGCCGGCTTTAAAGGCGGTGAGATCGTCCCAACCTTTTTTATCGGCTCCACCTTCGGCTGCGTGGCCGGATCTCTTTTGGGCCTTGACCCGGGCTTTGGCGCCGCTGTGGGACTAATCGCCCTATTCTGCGGCGTCGTCAACAGTCCCATCGCCTCGATGCTTTTAAGCATCGAGCTGTTCGGCTCCCAGGGACTTGTGCTGTTTACCATCGCCTGCGGTGTCAGCTTTATGCTTTCTGGCTACTATGGACTTTACAGCAGTCAAAAGATCGTCTATTCCAAGCTGCGGGCTGAATATATCAATATTCACGCTAAATAAATGACCTCTTTTCCTGGTGTACCTTACAAATTTTTCAAAATCCTATTGACTTTGGAACCACTCCATACTTTATACTAGGTATTGGTTTGGCGGCCAGCCCATCTGCCCCGCAGCCCGGTGCAGGTGGGCTTTTTTTCGGTGCTCCCCCACCGATTTCGGGGACAGGGTATCCTGTGCATCAGAGGATACCCTGTCCGGTTTTGCTTTTTCCATCTTTTAAAGGAGGGATTTTTCATGAAACCAAAAAAGACCGATCGAAAACGGATGATTCTCCGTTTTCTAAAAGGTTCCTATCTATATTTTGTTCTGGCGATTGTTACTTCCATGCTGTATACAGTGTTTAATTCGCTCACGCCACAGGTGATCCGCGCAATGGTGGACTCGGTCATCGGAGAAGAGCCCTTTGAGCTTCCCAAACCGGTTTTGGCGCTGATTGAGCAGGCCGGCGGCAGAGAGTATATCCGCGAGCATCTTTGGCTGGTGATCGCGGCCATTCTGCTCATCGCTCTTTGCGCCGGAGTCTGTACCTTTTTCAGCCGTACCTTTACCGCAAAGGGCGCCGAAGGGTTTACCAAGCGGATCCGGGAACAGCTTTTCTCCCACATTCAAAAGCTCCCGTATAACTGGCATGTGAAAAACCAGACCGGTGATGTCATTCAGCGCTGCACCTCGGATGTTGAGGTCATGCGCAACTTTGTTTCCGGTCAGATGCTGGAGATTGTCCGCATTGTGTTCCTGATTATTTTTGCCATGTGCCTGATGTTTTCTATGAACGCCAAACTCACCTGGGTGGCGCTGGCTTTTATCCCCATTGTCGTCACCTATTCTTTTATTTTTTACGGTAAAATCTCCGAACGGTTCCGCAAAGCGGATGAGGCAGAGGGTACCCTGTCCGCCGCCGTGCAGGAGAACCTGACCGGTGTGCGGGTTGTTCGCGCCTTTGGCCGGGAATCCTATGAAATCGACCGGTTTGACCAAAAGAACAACAAATGGGCTGATATGTGGATCAATCTCAGCTATGTTATGGGCATGTATTGGGGCTTCGGCGATCTGTTTACCGGCCTTCAGATCATGACCATTCTGGTGCTTGGCACCATTGAAACGGTAAGCGGAAACATCTCGGTCGGCACCTTTATGGCGTTTATCTCTTATAACGCCACCCTGGTCTGGCCAATCCGTAGCCTGGGACGCGTCCTTTCCGAAATGAGCAAGGCCGGCGTGTCCATCGACCGTATCAATTACATTCTGGAGGAAGAGGAGGAGCAGGATGACCCTGCCGGGCTGACTCCCGACCTCCGCGGCGATATCGTCTTCGACCATGTCAGCTTCGCCTATGAAGGCGCCGCACCGATTTTGAAAGACCTGAGCTTTACCATCAAAGCCGGCTCCACCTTCGCGATTTTAGGCGGCACCGGTTCGGGCAAATCAACCCTTATGCATCTTCTAGATCGTCTGTACGAGCTGCCGGAGGGTTGCGGCTCTATCACGGTCGGCGGTACGAATATTCGCTCTATTCGCCTTAGCCACCTTCGAGAGAATATCGGCATGGTGCTGCAAGAGCCGTTTTTGTTCTCCCGCACCATCCGGGAAAATATCAGTGCCGCCCGCCCCAAAGCGGATATGGAGGAGGTGCGCCGCGCTTGCCGTATCGCCAGCGTGGACGACGCGATTATGGGCTTTTCCGGTGGATACGACACCATCGTCGGCGAACGGGGCGTCACCCTGTCCGGCGGACAGAAACAGCGTGTCGCCATCGCCCGTATGCTCATGCAGCAGGCGCCTGTAATGATTTTTGACGACTCTCTTTCGGCGGTGGATTCCCAGACTGATGCTAAAATCCGCCAAGCCCTGGACCAGAACCTGGGTGGCTCTACCGTCATTTTAATCTCTCATCGTATCACAACCCTGATGAAGGCCGATTGTATTCTGGTCCTTTCCGGCGGCCAAATTGCCCAGATGGGCACCCATCAGGAGCTTGTATCCCAGCCCGGCATTTACCGGGATATTTATCAGATCCAGACAGCCCAAAAGGACCAGGAGCTGCTGGCGCAGGAGGTGTAACCTATGGCTGTTTTCCAGGAACAGGAATATAACCGGCCCTTTGACCTAAAGGTCTGGAAAAAGATTTTTCCTTTCCTTCGTCCCTATACATTCAATCTGTTCATTGTCATTATACTCAATGTCGTCATGGCATTGGTAGATATTTCTATGCCGCTTTTTCAGCGATATACGATTGACCATTATATCGCCAGCGGAACGGTGCAGGGAATCGGTTGGTTCACGGTGCTTTATGCCGTCGCTATCGTGTTTCAAACGATCATTGTCATCGTCTCTACCCGTCAATCTATGTTCATTGAGATGAAGACCAACCGGGACATGAAGCATAAAGCGTTTGTCCACCTGCAAACCCTCTCCTTTTCCTTTTATAATGTCACCCCTGTCGGATACCTGATCGCCCGGGTCATGAGCGATACCAGCCGTATCTCCGGTATGCTGGCTTGGGGGCTGATGGACGTGATGTGGAGCGCGGTTTATGTGTTGGGCGTTTTCGTCGCTATGCTGCTTTTAAACTGGAAGCTGGCGCTTTTGGTTATGCTCATCGTCCCCATCATCGCACTGCTGACCGTCTACTTTCAGAATAAAATCCTCCATTGGAACCGAAAGACCCGCCGGATCAATTCCCAGATCACCGGCGCCTTTAACGAAGGGATTTCCGGCGCCCGTACCTCTAAAACATTGGTCATCGAACAGCATAACATGAAGGATTTTCAAGGTTTGACCGGCGATATGCAAAGAGCTTCGGTCAAAACCCAGCTGCTCAGCGCTGTCTACATCCCGTCCATTATGTTTTTAAGCTCGGTCGCTACCGCTTTGGTGCTTACCCGCGGCGGATACCTGTCCATGCAAGGTCTGATGGAAATCGGTACCCTGTCGGCGTTTACCTCCTATGCGGTGGGTATCTTCGAACCGATCCAGCAAATCGCCCGCATTTTGGCGGATATTATCTCCGCTCAGGCCAATATCGAGCGGGTCACCGGACTGCTGGAGGAGGTGCCCGCCATCCAGGATTCTCCCGAGGTGGTGGAAAAATATGGGGACAGCTTTGTGGGAAAAACCGAAAACTGGGAACCGATAAAAGGGGATATCGAGTTTCGGGACGTGACCTTTCGTTATCCGGACGGAAACGAAAATATCCTGGAACACTTTAACCTGAAGATCCCCGCCGGTTCCACCGTAGCCATCGTGGGCGAAACCGGGGCCGGCAAATCCACCCTGGTTAATCTGGCCTGCCGGTTTTTTGAACCGACCGAGGGCTCTATCCTCATCGACGGCCGGGACTACCGGGAGCGTTCTCAGCTGTGGCTGCACAGCAATATCGGCTATGTGCTGCAAAATCCACACCTGTTTTCCGGCAGCATCAAAGAAAATATCCGCTATGGGCGGTTAGACGCCACCGATGAAGAGATCGAGGCGGCGGCTCAGGCGGTTTCGGCCGATACCGTCGTGCAAAAGCTGGAAAACGGGTATGATTCCGATGTTGGCGAAGGTGGCGACCGCCTTTCCACCGGCGAAAAGCAGCTGATCTCCTTTGCCAGAGCGGTGTTGGCCGATCCGGCAATCTTCGTGCTGGATGAAGCCACTTCTTCTATCGATACTCAAACGGAACAGTTGATCCAAAGCGCTATTGCCCATCTGCTACAGGGCCGCACCTCTTTCCTGATTGCCCACCGCCTCTCCACCATCCGCCATGCGGATATGATTTTGGTCGTCCATGACGGAAAGATTATCGAAAGCGGTACCCATGAGGAATTGCTGCGCAAAAAAGGCCAGTATTTTTCCCTGTATACCAAACAGTTCGAGGAGGAAGCCGCCGCCGAGGTTCTTCGTTAAATACCTTGTCCGTTTCAGCAAAAAGCCCGCAAGCTTTCGCCTGCGGGCTTTTTCGTTGAACGTTTATCTTTCTGTTCTCCGATCAAACGACGGATTGATCGCGTAAAAATTCTTGCAGTCCAGATCCTCTTGGATTAAGCGCAACGCCTCGCCGAAATGATCAATTTAAGCAAGAGTATATAAACCTTCATTTATATACTCTTATAATCACACTGGATTGCAAATATAATCAGGTAAAGGTTTTTGCCAACAAAATTGCATTATCCGCCGAAAACCAGCTCAGGATCATGTGTGAGCAGCCTTTTATGTTAGAAAGCAGGATCAGGGTTATGCCGAACGTTCATTGGGAGATGATGCATCCTTCCCGCTGAATTTGTTCTACTACAATTTTGTCAAACTCTCCAGAATTTTTCCATAAATGTCGTCGGCAATTTGAGACGCTTTTTCTACCAGCTTTTTACCGCGGGAGGAATACTCCTGTACAAACTCTTCATCTTTAATCCCGCCAATGTTAATGAGGACGTTCAACCATGCACCCTGCACCGCCGATTTCAAATTAAGCGCACAGACCCCCAGGTCGCTGGCTGCATTGGTGTTGGTATGGCCTACCGCCCGGTTGGCAAGTTCCAAAGCTTCTAGACAATGCTCCATTACGGAAAATGGAACCAAGGTCGCCTCCTTTAACGCTTTTTGCATCGCCTTTTTGCGGGCAGCTTTTTCCTCATCGGTGGATTTAGGCATAGAGAATACCGCCGAAACCCCCTCAAAGGACATCGTGTCCTTATCTATACACTCGGTCAAAATGGCGGAAAGTTTCCTTGCCTTTTCGTTTAACTCCTTCGCCAGTTCTTCATCAGCAGCGTACTTTTCCCGTCCTATAGTCAAAGCCGCTACCATCGAGCAAAGCCCTGCGCCCACAGCCCCTGCCAAGGCGGAGGCAGAACCGCCCCCCGGCGCGGGAGCATTGGAAGCTAGCAGCTCGTTAAAATCCTTTACTTTCATCTCAGTCAGTTGCATTGTCTCTAATCCCCTTTAATTACTACTTTACGACAACAACGCCCTTTTTGACAACGGTATTTACCAAGTTATTACCATAGCGGTAGAAGATATAATCCAGATTTGGCGCGTCCCAAACCACCAGGTCGGCTTGCTTACCTACTTCTACCGTCCCTATTTTATCCGCCCGTCCGCAGGCTGCCGCAGCATTTAAGGTCACTGCGGTAAGCACCTCCTCTGGGGTTAACCGGTATTTTAAACAGGCAATATTCATGGCAAGCTGTAAGGATAAATTCGGGCTAGAACCAGGGTTAAAATCGGTGGCAACCGCCACCGTTACCCCTGCTTCCACCATCTGCCGGGCGGGGGCAAAGGCTGCGCCCAGATAGAAGGAGGTAGCAGGCAGCAGGCAGGCGATAACCCCGCCCTTCGCCAAAGATGCTATTCCCTCCGACGGACAGACAATTAAATGCTCTGCCGAAACGGCGCCTATTTCCCCTGCTAACTGAGAACCGCCGATGGGGTCGATTTCATCCGCGTGAATACGCGGGATCAAACCATATTTTTTGCCCGCTTCCAAGATCTCTCTGGATTCTTCCGCGGTGAAAACTCCCGTTTCGCAGAAAACATCGCAGTATTCCGCC